>NZ_LXXZ01000119.1 GCF_003244875.1 Stenotrophomonas sepilia | reverse complement strand
CTTCGACAGCCCACCCCGCGCAGACAGATGCGGGGCGGGCCGTCGAAGTACGGCCCAGCGAGCCAGGACACCTTCCCGTGCCCATTCAAGGACGCTCGCATGTTCCGTACTCCTCTCTTCCGCTCGGCCGCCCTGGCCGTTGCCGTTTCGCTCAGCCTCGGCGTGCCCTCCGCGTTCGCCGACAACGCGCCCGCCACCAGTGCCACCACCGCCGTGCAGCGCCAGGCCGTGGCCAAGGGCCTGTACGAGCTGGCCTACAGCCCGAAGCAGAACGCCGTGTTCGTGGCCTCCTCTGGCGGTTTCGGCGATGACGCCGGCCCGGCCCAGGTGCTGCGCCTGAACCCGGCCACGCTGGCCGTGGAAACCCGCATCCCGCTGGAGCGCAAGGCGTTCGGCGTGGTGCTGGATGACGCCCACGACCGCCTGTACGTGGGCAACACCGTGGACCTGTCGGTGACCGTGGTCGACACCGCGCAGAACAAGGCCGTGGGCACCATCCAGCTGATGGAGAAGAAAGCCGGCAAGGACGGCAAGGCCGCCTACACCCACGACCTGCGCGAGCTGGTGGTCGACAGCGCGGCCAACCGCCTGTACGTGACCGGCCACAGCAGCCAGCCGGACGTGAGCAGCGTGCTGTTCGTGATCGATACCACCACGCTGAAGGTGATCAACACCATTGATGGCCTGGGCAATGCCAAGGCACCGGGCCTGGCGCTGGATGCGGCCAACAAGCGCGTCTACACCAGCAACCTGCTGGCCGACCTGGTGGTGGTGGGCACCGATTCGAACAAGGTGGTGGCGCAGCACAGGATCGCCGCCGAGCAGCCGATGAACATCGCGCTGGACCCGGCGGGCAAGCGCCTG
Organism: Stenotrophomonas sepilia; assembly: GCF_003244875.1. Classification (GTDB taxonomy): domain Bacteria; phylum Pseudomonadota; class Gammaproteobacteria; order Xanthomonadales; family Xanthomonadaceae; genus Stenotrophomonas; species Stenotrophomonas sepilia. Next base: position 11,922 of record NZ_LXXZ01000119.1, on the reverse strand, counting down.
TTCGTGACCGACCAGGGCTCGGAATTCCTGCGTGGCTACCAGGCCAAGAGCAGCGGCCTGGTCAGCAAGCATCCGGGCCAGCGCGTACTGGTGCTCGACCGCAGCACCGGCAAGGAGCTGACCAGCATCCCGACCGACGCCGGCCCGCTGGGCATCCTGCTGGATGCACCGCGCAAGCGCCTGTACGTGACCAACCGCGAAGCGGGCACGGTGACGGCGTACAACAGTGACAGCTACCAGAAGGTGGCCACCTACACGGTGCCGACCCACCCGAACAGCCTGGCGCTGGATGCGAAGAACAACGTGCTGTTCGTGAGCATCAAGAACGGCGAGAAGGATGACAAGGGCGCTGACGAGAGCGTGGCGCGCATCCAGCTGTAAGGCGCTGACGCCGGGCTCGCCCGGCAGCGTGCCGCATGAAGAAGGCAGGGTGCCGACCCTGCCTTTTTCTTTGCCGGGTTGCAGTGCCGAGCGCCAACCCGCTAGGGTTGAACACTAGGGCAGGGAGCCAAAGGATCTGAATCATGCTGGGTAATCACCGCTGGTTGCGCGCCGGCCTGTTGATCATGTTGAGCGCTGGGCTGGGCGCCTGCTCCGCCCGTGATCCTGTCCCACCCGAGCCACTGGACCTGGCCCAGCCGATCGCCGTGGATCAGCCAGGTCAAGGGGTGAGTTTCGAGTTCGAGATGAACGCGCGAAATTACATCCCACATCGCACCTACGCCGTGGAGCTGGAATTGCAGCGCCAAGAGGCGCGCAAGCCCGACGAGCCTGACGTGGGCACAATGAGGATCCCGTTCGAGGTAACCCTGCAGCAATGGGGCGCTGATGCCTGGAAAGATGTTCCCACCTACGACAGCTACCAGGCGGGGGCACTCAACGCGGGAGAGCCGCTTCCGGAATGGCATGCGTCCAGCGAATGGCGGTATACGTCGCCGCACATGGGCAGTGACGGCCAGTACACGCTGAGCCTGGTTGCTCTGCCAGTGGAGCCTGATACCCGCTATCGCGTACAGGTTCGCACGGTACAGGCGACGCCGGAATTGCAGCATTACTCGGCTCAGTTGCGGGTACACGCCGCCCGACTACCAGGGAAGTAATCAACCTCACCACCGGACCCGGAGAAATTCGTCTTCAGCAAGCACTATCAGGATGTTCGCAACAACTGCGTGGACTTCACCTGGGAAGCCTTGAACCACGCAGGCATCGAGCGGAAAAGAAGTATCGACGTGAACGCGCTGGGAGGTCCTGCTGGGCAGCTTCTTCCGGATGTCCGCATTCCCCTGGAAATCAAGGGGGCAGGCAAGGATGGATTCCGACCGCTGCGCAACATCCATGGCGTGGACAGCATTGATCCGCCGTTTCCGGACAGCGAGCTCAATCAGAGGAAAACCAATCCCATGCCGGAGCGCAGTTTCAAGCAACACATGCTGAGTGACGCTGAGGGCATGGGCGAACGAAGCGGTGATCTTCTGGCCCGGCACGGTAACGATCCGCTGCTCTCGCAGATCCACCAGGGCGTGGCCCGGCTTGATGCAGAGCGGGGCCGCAGCTTCGATGCCACCAGCGAGAACATCAGCGCCAGCCTGTACGCCCTGGCCAAGGCAAACGGACTGACCCGGGTCGACCACGTGCTGTTGAGCGATCGTACTGCGCAGGCGGATGTGGCGCAGAACATCTTCATCGTGCAGGGCGAGCGCAATGATCCGGCACAGCTGCGCGCCGGCATGCCTACGGCGGTGGCTGCGCAGACACCGGCAGAAACTTCGTTCGAGCGCGCCGAGCAGTTGTCCCAGTCTGCGCAGGCGCGCACGCAGGACGCGTTGCAGCAGCGCCAGGTGCAGGAGCAGTCCGGGCCGCGCATGGTCTAAGGTGGCAAGTACCACGGCGAGCCGGCGTCCGCGCGCTGGGTCGCCAACAACAGTGGCGGCGGCTCAGCCCAGACGGTGTGCCGGGTTCTGCTGCTGCTCCTGCTCACGGGCCTGCTGTTCGGGCACCACCCCAACGGCCTGCTGCTGCACACCCAACCCCAACTTCTGCATCGACTGCTCCACCGGCGTCTGCGCCGCCACCGCGGTCGGCATCATCGCGCGCAGGTGCGCTGGATTGGCCGGGTCGCCCTGCACCACGAAGATGTTGTGTCCGGCCGGGTGCTGGGCCGTGGCGTTGCTGACCAGCACGTGGTCGACCTGTTGCAGGCCCTGCTCGCGGGCGAGCACGGTCAGGCTGGCGGTCAGGCGTTCGCTGGTCTGGTCGAACGCACGGCCATGCTGGGCGTCTAGTGCGGCCACGCCCTGACGGATCTGCTGGTTGAGGCCGTAGTCGGGGTGGTTGGGGGTGATCTCTGCCATGGCGATCAAACGGTAGCGGTGGGTCGGGGTGAACCCCGCCAGTATAGATCCGGCCGGTGAAGGGCGCCGGAAAGGTCAGTTCGCCGGCCGATGGTCATAGCTGATCACCCGTTCGGCCAGCCAGTTCCCGTCCACGCGGCGCCAGACCTGGATGAAGCGGGCCTGGCCGGTCCAGCGTTCCACGCCGTCCTTGCCGCGCTCGTAAAAGCGGTGGTCGCCGATTTCGAGCGCCCGCTCATCGTGCAGCGGAAACACCTGCAGCGAAGATTCCACCAGCTCGCGGCGCAGCTGCCAGCCACCCTCGCGCGCGCTGCTGCACAGGTTGGCCACGCTGTGGCGGAAGTCCTCGCGGCTGCTGGCCGACTTGCCATCCTTGTCATGGAAGAACTCCATGTCGTCGGTCGTCATCGCGGCGGCCTTGTCGGCATCGCAGGCCTCGAAGGCCGCAGCGAAGAGCTGGGTATCGGCGTGGCGGATCTGCACGCGCAGGGTGTCGGCGGGCGCTGGCGTGGCAACGAGGCCGGTGGCCAGCAAGGGCAGGGTGAGCAGCAGCATGGTGAGGCTCCAGGGAGGGTTCACGCAGGCTCGCATGGCGTTTGGGCCACTGCAGCCGGCTTCCGACGAAACGGCCCTGCCACGGAATGAATGCCCATATTGGCGGCCCGGTTCCAGCTTTGAGGCCGTTGCCTGTGCAGGGGATGTCATGAGCGACCGGGATTCCCTCACAGCCGCCACAGGTGACGGCCACTAGCCTGCACTCCTTCCCTTCCACAGGAGCGCCCATGCCTGCTTCCCGCATCCGCCTGCACGTTGAAGACACGGTGGCGATGGCCGCCCGGTCATCCTGATCCACGGCTGGCCGCTGTCCGCCGATGCCTGGAAGACACAGGTGGCGATCCTGCGCGACGCCCAGTATCGGGTGATCAGCTACGACCGGCGTGGCTTTGGCCGCTCTGACAAGCCGGCCGAAGCTTATGACTACGACACGCTGGCGGCGGACCTGGCGGGGCTGATCGAGGAGCATGACCTGCGCGACGTCACTCTGGTCGGTTTCTCGATGGGCGGCGGCGAGGTGGCGCGCTACGTGTCCAACCATGGCCAGGATCGCGTGCACAGTGTGGTATTCGCGGCCGCTGTGCCACCGTTCCTGCTGCGCAGCGACGACAATCCGGAAGGTCCACTGACGCAGGCCAAGGCCGATGAAATGCGCAGCGGGTTGGAGAAGGACCGCGAAGCGTTCTTCGACGGCTTCACCCGCGACTTCTTCAGCGCCAACGGCCAGTTGATGGTCACCGAGGAGACGCGCCAGGCGGCGATCGCGCTGTGCCATCAATCCGACCAGGCGGCGGCGCTGGGCTGCATGAAGGCGTTTGCTACAACCGATTTCCGGGATGACCTGAAGAAGATCACGGTGCCGACCTTGATCCTGCACGGCGACAGTGACGCCATCGTGCCGTTCGAGGGCTCCGGCCAGCGTACCCACAAGGCCATCAAGGGCAGCGAAGTGGTGATCCTGGAGGGGGCGCCGCACGGCTGCAATACCAGCCATGCCGACCGCTTCAATCTGGCGCTGCTGAACTTCCTGAAGCGGTAAGCTGCGGCGATGCGCGAGCCAAAGACACCCCCGTGGAAGAAGCCCAGGCCCAAAGGGCAGACGTCGCAACCGCTGTCGGATGCGCAGAAGGCGGCGGCACGGCAACGGGCGGAGGAGAACGGGCGGCGGTATCCGAACCTGGTGGACAACATGTGGGCGGCGAAGCTGCCGCGTGGGTCGTGAGCGTTGTCGCCGAGCATGGCCCGGCGACAGGCTTGTTTCAGTTCTATATTAACTGTGAGTCTGTGCTTTATCTGCCGTCAGTGGGCGCTGACTTAAGTCGCTAGCCTCTTCCGGCGTAGCGACTGCTGCCGAGCAAGCACGAGTTGCAACTCGGGGAAGTGCCGATCGCCGCTGGGAGCTGCCACTCCATGCCGCAGGCCGGAAGCCAGCAAAGTCCTCCCGGCGGATGGGGACGCTGCGCATCTCCGTCGGCGTATCGGCGATCCGACAGCCAATCAGGACCTCCGCGCCAATCCTTGAGATCACACTTACCGGCCCTGCGCTGTAAAGGCCGTTGTCGTACGTCGTGACCCAGCATTGGTCGATGATGCCGGCCTCCCGGAGGACGCCGCATCCTCTGGCGGAGAGGATGACGGTTTGGCCTTCCATGCGGCCCAGCTTGAGTGCGGCAAAGCTGAGATCGGCGATATGGTTGAAGGCACCCAGCCCCAAGAGCAGGCTGATCGCGACTACGGTGAGGCCTCCGACCCGGTTCCACGTCTTCTTTCGGCCTGACTGATAGATCACCCAGTTGATGATGGGCACCAGCAGAAGCAGTGCTGAAATGCCCAGTGGCTTGATCTGCGCCTCCGGCGGAGCCAGAAATTCGTAGAGCAACGTTGCGGTCGGAATCACGACCGCGTAGATGCACCACGCGGCAATGGTGAGAATCATTGTCCATGAGAGTCCGCAGTGGCTGAGGAAGCGTCGCCCCTTCAGGGTCTGGGCACTTGCCAGCAGAACCGCCGCCAGCACCAGCGCGACCACGACGTAGACAAGTTCGAATACCAGATGGTCCGACAGGCCGAACAGAAGCACTGCGTGGGTCAGGAAGGCGAGCAGGAAGCCTGCACAGATGGCCAGCAGCGAGAGCGACCAGACGTACCTCCTGCGTTTGGTCAACGACTGCACTGGTAGTGACGAGCCGCAGCAACCGCACTCGCTCATTACGGCTATCCGGCGTGTTGCGTACTGACGCCGGAGCTCGGGACGCTGAGGTCTGCGGATGACCCTGGCCTCGCTCAGCAGATGGAATGCATAGCCCGGGATGAATAGCGGGACCAAGAAATAAACCGCACCGATCACGCTGACGGCCAGCATGGAGGCACCGACGACACCGAGGTCGGTAATCGCTAGTTGCGGCACGTAGTTCATTCTCACGAACTGAAGGATGAGAAGCAAAAGGCTGCCTATGCCTACGATCCAGCCGTGCTTCCTGATGAGCTTGAGTATGAATCCAATGGTCTTTGCGGGTGATTCCGACGTGCTCATCGGGAAGTCCTTTTCGGTATTGATGCCGTGGGTAACTGCTGCCGCGCTTGCAGCTCCACCGAAACATCGGCCCAAAGCAGGGCATCTTTAGCGGAAGGGTCATGGCATCGTCCGTGAAGAAGCGTTCCGCGCCCTCCGTAGCATCGCTTACGGTCGGCGCTGCTACGCTGCGATGGGCATCGTTGTCGCATCCGCCAGCCGACACGTGCGAAGCGCTTGGTTAGGATGGCTCTTTGCTGTCATGGATGAACCGATGAGCGCCGCCACCTCCCGAATCCGCCGCATCTGTGGGCAGGGGCCGATCCTGTTGATGCTGCAGTGGGTGGCGCTGCTGTCTGTGGTGCTGGCTGCCGGCTTCTTCCATTACCGTGTGGAGCTGTTGCTGGAGCCGGTGACGGTGGCCTGTGGCGGCCCGGACGCGCAGGCGCGATTGAAGGTTGCCGAACAGGTGATGGCGCGTGTGGGCGCACTGGATGACTGGCAACCCCTGGGCTGGATTCCATGGGTAGGCGTGGTGCTGGCGTTGCTGGGGGCCATGGCGGTGTGCGCAAGCCGTGCGCTGTGGCTGCGCGATCGGCTGCGCACGGCGAACGTGGCGCTTATGGTGCTGCACGGTGGTGCACTGGCTTTGGCCGGATGGGTCCTGCACCTGTACGAGAATGCGTGGAGCAATGTGGCGCGGCTGTCACCCACGGCGTGCCTGGTGGAGCTGGTGCCGGAGGGTGATGTACCGCTGGAGCAGGCGCAGCGCGTGGTGTTCCACATCCTGACGCGGGTGAACGCGCCACTGCTGCGCAATCCGGATGATCTGGCGCTGGTGTTGACGGTGCTGTTGTTGGCCGCGATGGCCGGCGGCGTTGCCCTGTGGCGCGCGATCGCGTGGGCCCGGGCGGGCTGAGCACGCTCGGCGGCGCGCGGTAATCGCGCTACAGTCGACGCCTCGCCACTCCAGGGAAGACCCGATGCGCTTGTTGCTGCGTGCGTTGCCGTTGTTGCTGTGTTCGCTGGCGGTACACGCCGCCGAGGTGGACCGTCGTATCGCGGTGACCATCGACGATCTGCCATGGGCACGGCTGGACCAGATCGTGCCGCCGGATCTGCAGGCGCGGCACGAAGCGTTGATGGCCCAGCTGCGCGAGGCCGGCGTGCCGGTGGTGGGCTTCGTCAATGAGAACAAGCTTGAGGTGAATGGACAGGTGCAGCCGGCGCGGGTGCAGATGCTGCGCGACTGGCGCGATGCTGGCTATGTGCTGGGCAACCACACGTACTCGCACATGGATCTGAATGCGAAAGGCGTGGCGGCGTTCCAGAAGGATTTCCTGCGCGGCGAAACGGTGCTGCGGCCGCTGCTGGCCGAGAAGGGGCAGGCGCCACAGTGGATGCGCCACCCCTACCTGCGGGCCGGGCGCACCGCGGATGAGCGCGTGCAGATGGAGGCGTTCTTCAAGCAGCATGGCTATCGCGTGGCACCGGTGACGGTGGACAACGGGGAATGGGTGTGGGCGTTCGCCTATGCCAACGTGATGAACGAGCAGGCGGATTCGCCGGCGAGCGACGCGACGCTGGCGCAGCTGCGCAAGGGCTACGTGCCGTACATGCTGAACAAGCTGGATTACTACGAGAAGCAGTCGCAGGCGCTGCTGGGGTACGCGCTGCCGCAGGTGTGGCTGATGCACGCCAACGAGCTCAATGCGGCCACCCTTGCCGAACTGGTGGCGGCCACGAAGCGCCGCGGCTATCGCTTCATTTCACTGGACGAAGCGATGCGTGACCCGGCGTATGCGCGGGGTGCGGAAGGCTACAACGGCCGCTATGGCCCGAGCTGGCTGCATCGCTGGGCGATGGCGGAGAACAAGCCGAAGGACTTCTACGCCAGCGAACCCGAGGTGCCGGCATGGGTGATGAAGCTGGCCAAGGTCGACTCGGAGTGAGGCTCAGCGCTTGACGGCCAGCACGCCGTCCAACGCCAGTTCGGCCTTGAAACCGGCCTTTTCCAGGCGTTTGGCCACTTCACGCGGCACGTCGCGGCCGCTGGTCAGCTTGTTCGGCGCGCCCGTGTAATGGAACAGGCGACCGCCCTTGCGGATGACGCGGGCGAGGTGGTCGTAGAACACCTGCGAGTACAGCTCGCCGGCGATGCCGAAGCGCGGCGGGTCGTGCAGGATTGCGTCGACACTGTTGCTGGCCACCCGTTCGATCTGCTGCGAAACGTCACCGTGGCTGAACTGCAGGCGACCACCGGCGGCAGCCGAGTCTGGATCCGGCGACCACGGGTTGAGCGTGCGCAGCCACATCACATCGGCGTTCTTTTCGAATGAACGGATCTGGCCGACACCGGCCTCCAGCGCGCAGGCGGCGAAGTAGCCCAGGCCACCGCAGGTATCGAGGATGACCTTGCCGGCCGGGGCGACCAGCTCCACCTTGCGGCGTGCATCCTCGAACGGCGACAGCTTCGAGGTCGGCAGCATCTTGATGCCGTCGATCTCGAAGGTCGGTGCGCCCCATTCGGTGGGCACCAGCTTGATCAGCGAGCCGCTGTAGCGCGAGATCGGCGCGAATTCCTCGCCATCCCAGTAGTACAGCGTGCGGTCCTTCAGCTTGCCCGGCCAAGGGTAGGGCTGGCCCCGGAAGTGGAAGCCGTCCGCATCCAGCGCCACGCTGTCCTGGCTGCGGCCGAGGTCAAGCGATCCCTGCCAGTCGGCGGCGCCCTTGTCATGGGCACGGCGCAGGGTATCGGCGCTGTCGCGGGTCAGCAGGGGGCCGGTGTAATGGGGCACGGCGGGTACCGGGGCGGTTCGGGGGAGGGCATGGTACCGCAGGACCTTTGCCAGGATACTGAGATTCCGTAGTGCAGACCCAACCGGTGGAGGGCGTTGGTAGAGATGCAGTTCCCACTGAGGGCGTCATGCCCATAGCGGCACAGAATTCTCTGTGGAAGTCGCGTGACGCTGACGGTTGAAGATCGTAATGATAGGTCAGTACTCCCTCTTCATTTCTGATCAAAAGTTGCTGGATGCATATCATGTTCCCAGAACTGTCAGGGGCCAATGTGCTGCGGATGACCACTGGTGTCCCTTGGAGGCTGTAGTCCGCGCTCAGTTGGCCTGGGATGCACGAGCCTGATACGCAAATCAGGGATTGAGCGATCGTAGCGATCATTGGGAATCGGGTCATGTACCTAAGCAGTGAGGGTGGCTTGGTCACCCTCACTGCTAGGTCAAAAGGTTTTGGTATCAGTTGGCTCTGATGGAACCACGATCACTGGCGCAGGCGCGCGGTACACAACCTTCCATCAGCGTATTCATCGTCTGCGGGGAATGAGCAAAGCAGAGGACTCGTGCAGTGTGATTTCCCACCGTGTTTGGCGGGTAATACTCGCTATAGAAGGTCCGGCACCTTCCGTTGTCTATTTGCGCGCTACCCTGGATGTTCCCACTGACTGAGCTGTTGAATCTTACGGTTCCGTAGGAAACGAAGTTCTGGCCAGCTGATACCTGTCCATTTGGTGCATAGGCGATTACATAGTCAGTACTCTTTGCGTCGCTAGCACTGTTCGAATCGATGCTTGAGCAATGCCATGCAGCGCTTCCTGGCCCCACTGTGATGGACTCGCCCTTGGCAGGGTTCATTCCAAGATCTGCGCAGGAAGCCTCGTGATACTGCTTCGTCGCTTCCGTTTGATCGTCGTAGCGATATACATATTGTCCCTTCGAGTTGCGGGTGAGGGACTGCTCCACACTGATCGTCCCCCCAATGAAGTCGGGCCATTCTGCGCTGCGAACGATTTTTTCCGGGATCTTTGCTTCGTCTGCGGTTTGTCCGACAGCTGGATTCCCGTCTCCTGCCTGCACGGATGCAGAGGCGATGAACATGATGATGGCTAGCTGCAATTTCACTTGGGCCTCTCAAAATCTGGGTGAGGCTTCATCTTCGCTACTTGCCCAATGGTGCTTTTGGTTGCATTACGCAGTTCTTTGGATTTCAAACATTTCTCAAAAGTCTGTGTCGCTAATCGCACTTCACCGCATACACCGGCCCGGCCCCGATCAGCATCAACGCCATGTAGTCGCTGTCGCTGGCCTTGCCCTTCAGCGTCGCGCCCTTGTTGAAGTGGAAGATGCCGAAACCGCCGGCCATGCGGATCAACGCACTGTCGATCTGCTCGGCGTCGTCGCGGAAGTAGCGGCTGATCTCGCTGGAAGTGGCCTTGTGCAGGGCATTGGGTTCGCGCTGCCACTGGTCGCCACGGCTGAAGGAGACGAAGTACTGGCCGCCTTCCTTGTCGATGCGGAAGTCGGCCGGCTTGCGCGCGCCGGTGGCGAAGCAGCCCTGCAGCGGGTCGGCGGAAAACGGAAGCCCGGCGTCACTACTGCAGGCGGTGAGCAGGAGGAGGGCACCGGGCAGCAGCAGGCGGAGCGTGCGCATGGGATGTCCCTACAGGGCAGGTGCGGCTAGTGTAGGCGGCATGCGGGCGTGGCCCGTACAGAAATTCGGCAAGGACACAGGGGTTTTCGGATGGCGCAGGGCAAGGCACCGTGGTGCGGCGTGGCCAGTTGGCTGGGTATTGCAGTGGGGTGGGGGGCAGGCACCGTGGCGGCACAGGCAGCGGTCGCTGCGGGCGGCAATGGCATGGCCGCAGGGCTGGGCGTGGGCGTGCTGGGTGCGGCGCTGGTGGGCGGCGGCCTGGCCGTAGCCTCGCGCGTGCGCGGTGAGCGCTGGCCGTGGATCGGCATCGGCGGTGCAGTGCTGAGTGCGCTGCCGCTGCTGATGTACCTGCTGCGGATGATGCTGAAGCTCTGACTGTAGAGCCGAGCCCGTGCTCGGCTGATGGCCTGCGACAGCCGAGCATGGCTCGGCTCTACAGATTCGACCGCAGTCGCGCAGGATCAGCTGCGGTGGATCTCCACCGTTACGTGCACCAGCTCTTCATGGATGGCCAGCGCGTTGCGCACGGTATCGGCATCCAGCGTGGCGTCACTGGTGACCACGCTGGCGCTGACCGCGTACTTGCCGCGACCCACCTGCCAGACGTGCAGGTCGGCCAGGCGCGCCGGCCACGGGCCCTGTTCGATCACTTCGCGTACTTCGGCCACCACCGGCGCGTCCATCTGCGCGTCGAGCAGGATGCGGCCGCTGTCGCGCAGCAGGCCGATCGCCCACACCGTGACCATCACGGCGCCGACCAGGCCCATCACCGGGTCCAGCCAGGTCAGGCCCAGCAGCTTGCCGCCGAGCAGGGCGATGATGGCCAGCACCGAGGTGGCGGCGTCGGCCAGCACGTGCACATAGGCCGAGCGCAGGTTGAGGTCGTGACCGTGCGCATGGGTGTGATCGTGGTTGTGGCCGTGGTGATGGCCATGGTCATGCCCGTGGTGGTGATGCGCGTGGCCCGGGCTGTCGTGCAGCCACCAGGCGCACAGCAGGTTTACGCCCAGCCCGACCGCAGCGATGGCGATGGCTTCGTTGTAGTGGATCGGTGCCGGTACCCACAGCCGCTCCAGCGATTGCACCGCCATCAGCGCGGCGACGCCAAGCAGGGCGATGGCGCTGGTATAGCCGGCCAGGATCTCGATCTTCCAGGTGCCGAAGGCGAAGCGCGGGTCGTGCGCGTAGCGGCGTGCGCAGCGGTAGGCGAACACTGCCAGGCCCAGCGCGAGTGCGTGCGAACTCATGTGCCAGCCGTCGGCGAGCACGGCCATGGAGTTGAACCACCAGCCGCCGACAATTTCCACCAGCATCATGCCGACGGTGAGCCACAGGGCGCGGCGGGTATTGCGTTCGGCCAGCGGGTTGCCGTCGTCGAAGCGGTGTTCGTGGCGACGGGCGGCGGCGAGGGCATCCAGGTGCATGGAAAGACCAGAGGGTGGAAGGATACCCTCATAGGGTATACGATGCGCCCATGGCCCATGTACACACGAATCGAAAGCAGCTGCTGACCCGGGTACGCCGCATCGGCGGCCAGGTGGCGGCGTTGGAGCAGGCGCTGGACAGGCCGGAGGGTGAGGCCGGCGACTGTGCGGACGTGCTGGTTCAGGTTGCCGCCGTGCGCGGTGCCGCCCACAGCCTGCTGATGGAGCTGCTGCACGAGCATCTGCAGGAACATGTGGTCGGCGCCGAAGACCCGCAGCAGCGGGCGGCCGAGGCCGAGGTGCTGGTCGAACTGCTGCGCCGCTACGGCAAATAGCAAGGGTAGTGCCGGCCGCTGGCCGGCACCTGCGGGCTGCGCGCGGTGTTCCTGGGGATGCCGGCCAGCGGCCGGCACTACCCGTGCCGGTGCCGCGCGTTCCAGATATGCGTGGCGGCCAGCAGCAGGCTGCCGGTGACGGTCATCGGTGTTTCCCAGTCGTGCGAGGGCAACGCCAGCGCGCCGGCCAGCAGCAGGCCAAGCCCGGAGCCGGCGGTGGCCCAGGCCAGCACCTTTCTCTTTTACACATCTGAAGCTGCCGACGAATCAGAGGCGTAGAGTCTCGGAGGGCGGAGCGA
>NZ_LXXZ01000118.1 GCF_003244875.1 Stenotrophomonas sepilia | reverse complement strand
TGTAAGCTCGGTCGCCGCATGCGGCTCACGCCCCCGCAACCGACCCCACCCCGCCTTCGACAGTTGGCCGCGATCTGTCGGTGGGTGCCGACCGTTGGTCGGCACTGATCGAATCCCGACCAACGCTCGGGATCCACTTTCAACAACCGATGGGGTCAGATCCGTTTTTCTTTGGAAAACGGATCTGACCCCAACCATTTCAGATGGCCGGCAACACGCTGGACGCCAGCGCCGACAACAGCGACGATGGAGCCTGGTTCTTCTGGCTGGCCCTGCATGGCGCAACGCATCCTTGAACCCGGTGAGATCGAGACGCTCGCCTCGCGCGATGTGCCGCGCATCATCCTGCCTGATACCGAGTCACTGTTTGCTACGCGCGCGGCACGCCTGCGCAGCCTCGCCGCGCACAGTGCCATCGGCGGCTACCTGCAGCTGCTGGCGGCGCTGGCCGATGCACAGCAGGCGCTGCTGGAGGATCTGACACCGCAGCAACGCGAGGACCTGCAGGCACAGGCGCGTGCACAGCAGCCGAGCGCGGCGGCCGGCGCCGGCATGCCATTGCGGCCGGCCAACTCGCTGCAACTGGATGGGCGCTGGCGCGACTGGCTGCGCACGCTGTGCCAGCACTGTGCCGACGAAACGGGCCTACCGCTGGAAACCCGGCGGGAGCTGCAACGCGTCGCGGCTGCTGATGATGCGTGGCTGGATGCACAGGCGCATGCGGTGCTGGAACGCGATGACGCGCCCTCGGTCGACGCCGTCGCTGCGCTGCTGGTGATGAACGCGCTGCAGGTGTACTGGGCGGTGCTCGCCGCCAGCTTCCATCCGACCGACCTGAAGCCGCTGGCCGATGCACCAGGGCTGTGCCCGCTCTGTGGCACGCTGCCGGTGGCCAGCGTGGTGCAGGCGCGCCCGCCCTACGCCGCCTATCGCTACCTGTCGTGCTCGCTGTGTGCCTGCCAGTGGCATTACGTGCGCGTGCAGTGCAGCCAGTGCGGCGCCGCAGGCAAGGACATTGCCTATCGCGCCCTGGCCGATGTGGACGGTGACCGCGGCGAGGCGGTGCGCGAGAGTGCGGTGCGCGCCGAGACCTGCGACCACTGCCACAGCTATCGCAAGATCCTGTACCTGGAGAAAGATCCGTCACTGGAGCCGGTGGCCGATGACCTCGGCACGCTGGCGCTGGACCTGCTGCTGGCCGAGGAAGGCTATGCGCGCGCCAGCCAGAACCCGCTGCTGTGGCAATCCGACGGCGACTGACCTATGCCACGCGCGCACGCCACACCGGCATCGGCCGCCGCCCTGCCTTCGCTGGACCGGCTGCTGCGCCTGCCTGCGTTGTCGGCCATGATCGAACGCCACGGCCGCAGCCGCATCACCCAACTGCTGCGCGCACACCTGCAGGAACTACGCGACCGTATCAGCGCCGCGCAGCTCTCGGCCGAACGCCTCGAACAGGCCATCAACGGCCCGTCGCTGGTCGCGGCGCTCGACGCCGCACTGGCGGCCGATGCACGGCTGGACCTGCAGCCGATCTTCAACCTGACCGGCACCGTGCTGCACACCAACCTGGGCCGCGCGCTGTTGCCCGATGCCGCCGTGCAGGCGGTCACCCGCGCAATGACAGCGCCGGTCGATCTGGAATTCGACATCACCCGCGGCCGCCGCGGCGACCGCGATGCACGGGTGCAGGCGCTGGTCTGCGAACTGACGGGCGCCGAAGCCGCCACCGTGGTCAACAACAATGCGGCGGCGGTCCTGCTGCTGCTCAACAGCCTGGCCAACCGCCGCGAGGTGGTCGTCTCGCGCGGCGAACTGGTGGAGATCGGCGGCGCCTTCCGCATTCCCGATGTGATGCGCAGCGCCGGCGCGCGACTGCTGGAAGTGGGCACCACCAACCGTACCCACCCGGCCGACTTCGCCCATGCCATCGGCGCCCGTACCGCGTTGCTGATGGAAGTGCATGCCAGCAACTACGCGATCACCGGTTTCACCGCCAAGGTCGACACTGCGGCAATGGCTGCGATCGCGCACGAGCACGGCCTGCCGCTGGTGGTGGACCTGGGCAGTGGCAGCCTGTGCGACCTGGCGGCCTTCGGCCTGCCCCACGAGCCCACCGTGCAGGAAGCACTGGCGGCCGGCGCCGATCTGGTTTCGTTCAGTGGCGACAAACTGCTGGGCGGCCCCCAGGCCGGGATCATCGCCGGCCGCGCCGACCTGATCGCGCGGATCAACCGCAATCCGCTCAAGCGGGCGCTGCGCATGGACAAGATGGGCCTGGCCGCACTGGAAGCCGTGCTGGCCCTGTACCGCGAACCGGAACTGCTGGCACTGCGGCTGCCGACCCTGCGCAGCCTTTCGCGCCTGCGGGATGCCATCGACGAGCAGGCACACCGCCTGCTGCAGCCGATGCGCGCGTCGCTGGCCGCCGACTATGCGCTTGAACGGGCTTCGATGTACAGCCAGATCGGCAGCGGCGCGCAGCCACAGGCGCAGCTGGCCAGCGCCGGACTGCGCGTTACCAGCGCGCGCCGCGGCGGGCTGGATCGCTTGGCCAAGCGCTTGCGCCAGCTGCCGCGGCCGGTGCTGGGCCGCATTGCCGATGACGCGCTTTGGCTGGACCTGCGCTGCCTGGAACCCACCGACGAAGCCACCTTCCTCGCGCAATGGAGCACGCTGCAGGCATGATCGTCGGCACCGCCGGGCATATCGACCATGGCAAGACCAGCCTGGTGCGCGCGCTGACTGGCATCGAAACCGATCGCCTGCAGGAAGAACGCACGCGCGGCATCTCCATCGAGCTGGGCTATGCCTATGTCCCGGTGGAGAACACAGGCGGCGGCAATGCCGAGGCGACGCTGGGCTTCGTCGATGTGCCGGGCCACGAGCGCTTCGTGCATACGATGGTGGCCGGCGCCACCGGCATCGATGTCGCCCTGCTGGTGATCGCCGCCGACGACGGTGTAATGCCGCAGACCCGCGAGCACCTGGCGATCCTGCAGTTGCTGGGCGTGGATCGCGGTGCAGTCGCCCTGACCAAGATCGACCGCGTGGACGCCGCGCGCATCGCCCGGGTCGAGATCGAGATCGCCGCGCTGCTGGCCGGAACGCCGCTGCAGGATTCCCCCGTATTCGCCTGCAACAGCACCGTACCCGACGATGCTGGCATCAACGCGCTGCGTACCCAGCTGCACGCGTGGGCGTCGGACGACGCCAACACGCGCCAGGCCGAACTGCGCGGCGAGCTGTTCCGCATGCCGGTGGACCGCGTGTTCTCGCTGGCCGGCCACGGCACGCTGGTGACCGGCGCAGTGCACGGCGGCATCGCTGCCGTGGGTGAGCATCTGCAGCTGATGCCGGCCGCCACGGACGTGCGCGTACGCAGCATCCACGCGCAGAACCAGGCCAGCGAACACGCCATGGCCGGGCAGCGCTGCGCGTTGAACCTGGCTGCCATCGCCCGCGACGACATCCACCGTGGCGACTGGATCGCCGACCCGCGCGCCCTGCTGGCGACCCGTCGCGTCGACGTGCGCCTGCGGCTTTCCGCACTGGCCACACCGTTGCACGACTGGGCGCCGCTGCACATCCACTGGGGCACGATGCACCGGCAGGCCCATGTGGTGCTGCTGGAGGATGTCGATCATGGCGACGGACAGTTGGTGCAACTGGTGTTCGATGCACCGGTCTGCGCGATGTGCGGTGATCGATTCATCGCCCGTGATTCAGCGGCCATCCGCACGCTGGGTGGTGGCATCGTGCTCGATCCGGACCCACCACAGCGGCGCCGGCGCAGCCCGGCACGGCTCGCCTGGCTGGGCGCACTGGAGCAGCTGGCCACAGGTGCGGGAATCGGCCCACTGTTGCAGCAGGCTTCCTTCGGCATAGCCATGGCCGCCCTGCAACGCTACTGCCGGCGCGCGGCCGACCGGATCGATCTTCCTGCGGGCACGCGGCGCATCGTCACCCGCGAAGACACGGTGGTCATCCTTGCTTCGCACTGGCAGGCGCTTCGCGAACAGGTGATCACGTCGCTGCGCAGCTGGCACGAGCTACGTCCGGACGAGCCCGGTGTTGATAGCAGGCGCCTGCAGCGCAGTACGCTGCCCGCGCTTGCAGCGAGCCTGTGGAATGCCCTGCTGCAGGGCCTGCTGGACGACGGCAGCGTGCAGCGCGTGGGCGCCTGGTGGCGCCTGCCCGGCCATGACCATGCGCCACCGGAACGCGAACGACTTCTGCTCGAACGCGTGCTGCCGCAACTGCACGCCGGTCGCTTCGATCCACCGTGGGTGCGCACGCTGGCCACCGACGCCGGTCTGGCCGAAGACGAGGTCCGCGCCGTCCTGCGCCGCGCCACCGCGCGTGGCGAACTGTTCCAGGTAGTGCCGGACCTGTTCTATGCACCGGCCCGCATTGCCGAGCTGGCCGCGATCGTCGCGCAGCTGTCGCAGGCCACCGGCACGGTGGATGCGGCCACCTTCCGCGATGCCATCGGCCTGGGCCGCAAGCGCAGCATCCAGATCTTGGAGTTCTTCAACCGCGTTGGCTACACTCGACGCGTCGGTGACCAGCATCGGCCGCGCGGCGACCTGCAGTGGAACGCAGCCCGCGACTGAGCCCACCGGTGCCGCCGTACTTTCGGAAGGCATGCGCATCCGGGCATGCGGCTGGGCTTCAAACCCAGTAGGGGGCGTCGATCGTTCCCTGGTAGGTTCGACTCCTGCTGCCTTCCGCCATTGGTGTTTCCGCAGGAGATGTCGGCATGGCCACGCACGCGCAGTCCCCCGCCCCTTCAACGGCCGATGCTCCGCAACGACTGACTTCGCTGGCACACGGCGGCGGCTGCGGCTGCAAGATCGCGCCGGGCGCGCTGTCCGAACTGCTGCGTGGCGTGCCAGCGCTTCCGGCACCGGCCGAACTGCTGGTCGGCCGCGAGACCAGCGACGACGCCGCGGTGTACCGCCTCGATGACCGCAAGGCAATCGTCGCCACCACCGATTTCTTCATGCCGATTGTCGACGACCCGTTCGACTTCGGCCGCATCGCCGCCACCAACGCGCTGTCGGACCTGTACGCGATGGGGGCACGACCATTGTTCGCGCTGGCCATTGTCGGCATGCCGATCAACACGCTGCCGCAGGAGACCATCCGCGGCATCCTGCGGGGCGGCGAGCGTGCCTGCGCCGATGCCGGCATCGTGGTCGCTGGAGGCCACAGCATCGATTCGGTGGAACCCATCTATGGCCTGGCCGCGATCGGCGTGCTCGACCCGCAGCGGCTCAAGCGCAATGCTGATGCCCGCGCCGGCGATGTACTGGTGCTGGGCAAGCCGTTGGGCGTGGGCGTGTATTCGTCGGCGCTGAAGAAAGAAGTGCTGGATGCCGAGGGCTACCAGCAGATGATCGCGTCGACCACCCGCCTGAATACCGTGGGCGTACCGCTGGCCGCGCTGGACGGTGTGCACGCGATGACCGACGTCACCGGTTTCGGCCTGCTCGGCCACCTGCTGGAAGTGTGCCGGGCCAGTGGCGTTGCCGCCGAAGTGGACAGCGCGCAGATCCCGCTGCTGCCGCAGGCCCTGGACCTGCTTCAACGCGGCTGCGTAACCGGCGCCTCCAATCGCAACTGGGCCTCGTATGGCGCCGAGGTGCGCTTCGCCGATGGGTTGCCGGCACACTGGCAGCCGCTGCTGACCGACCCACAGACCAGCGGTGGGCTGCTGGTGTCCTGCGCCCCGGAAGCGGTGGACGCGGTGCTGGCCTGCTTCCACGACGCAGGGTTCGGCCAGGCAGCCGTCGTGGGGCGATTGAGCGCGGGCCTGCCGGGTGTCAGCGTCCGCTGAGACGCTGTAATGAGACGGGCGCCCGAAGGCGCCCCGGCTGTAATGCTGAATGCAACATCACTCGATGTTCTGCACCTGTTCGCGGATCTGGTCGATCAGCACCTTCAGCTCCACCGCGGCATTGGACGTACGGCTGTCCACCGACTTCGAGCCCAGCGTATTGGCTTCGCGGTTGAACTCCTGCAGCAGGAAGTCCAGGCGACGACCGACCGGCTCGCGCTGCTTGAGCACGCGGCGGATCTCGACAATGTGGCTGCCAAGGCGATCCAGCTCCTCATCCACGTCCAGCTTCTGCAGCCAGAGCACCAGTTCCTGCTCGGCGCGGCCGGGATCGACCGGGTGCGGCAGGTCGGCCAGGCGTGCAGCCAGCTTGGCGCGCTGGCCGTCGCGAATGGCCGGAATCAGCGTGCGCACTTCAGTCGCGATGCGTTCGATGCCGTCCACGCGCTCGCTGATGGCGGCCGACAACTTGCCGCCTTCGCGCTCACGGGCCTCGACGAAGCCGTCCAGCACCTGGTCCAGCAGGGCCAGTGCCTCGGCCTGCAGGGCGGCGGCATCGGTGGCCTCGCCGCGGGTCACGCCGGGCAGCTGCAGCAGCTCGGTGAAGCTGACCTGCAGATTGGGGAAATCCGAGGTCAGCCGGTGCGCCAGGCGGCCCAGCTGGCCCAGCAGGGCCTCGTCCACCTGCAGGTTGGCCGATGCCTCCGGTGCACGCAGGCGCATCACCAGATCCAGCTTGCCACGGCTCAGGCGCGCGGCGATGCGCTCGCGCAGCTGCGGCTCCAGCGCCCGCAGTTCCTCGGGCAGGCGGGTGCCGACCTCCAGGAAGCGGTGGTTGACCGAGCGCAGCTCGCAGCCCAGCGTGCCCCACGGGGTGACCCGCTCGCCGCCGGCATAGGCGGTCATGCTTCGAATCATGGAATGTGTCCGGTGCGTGCAAAGGGGGAATGGTACCCTAGCGCCCTCACCAGAGCCCCCTTGCCCGCCCCGTGAAGGCCGCGGGCGTGGCGGCGTACTCCCTCGCCATTACGGAACCCGCACCATGTCCGATTCCCGCCCCAGCGGCCGCCAGCCCGACCAGCTCCGCCCGGTCGTCATCCAACGCGGCTTCACCCGCCACGCCGAAGGGTCGGTACTGGTGTGCTTCGGTGAAACCCGTGTGCTGTGCACCGCCAGCGTCGAGAACCGCGTGCCGGGCTTCCTGCGCGGCAAGGGCGAAGGCTGGGTCACCGCCGAGTACGGCATGCTGCCGCGCGCCACCCACAGCCGCAGCGACCGCGAAGCGGCCCGTGGCAAGCAGGGCGGTCGCACGCTGGAGATCCAGCGCCTGATCGGCCGCAGCCTGCGTGCCTGCGTGGACCGCAACGCGCTGGGCGAGCGCACCATCACCCTGGACTGCGACGTGCTGCAGGCCGACGGTGGCACCCGCACCGCCGCCATCACCGGCGCCTACGTGGCCCTGGTCGATGCGGTGAACGTGCTGATGAAGCGTGGCGACATCAAGCGCAACCCGATCCTGGGCGCAGTGGCGGCGGTGTCGGTGGGCGTGTACCGCGGCACCCCGGTGCTGGACCTGGACTACGCCGAAGACAGCGACTGCGACACCGACATGAACGTGGTGATGAACGACGGTGGCGGCTTCATCGAACTGCAGGGCACCGCCGAAGGCCACGCCTTCCGTCGCGATGAACTGGACGCGCTGCTGGGCCTGGCCGAAAAGGGCGTGGCCGAGCTGCTGGCCGCGCAGCAGGCGGCGCTGTCGGCATGAACCGGCGCCTTGCCCTGACCACCCTGGTGGTGGCCGACTATGACGAAGCCATTGCCTGGTACACCGGCAAGCTCGGCTTCACGCTGCTGGAAGACATCGACCAGGGCCACAAGCGCTGGGTGGTGGTCGGCCCGACCGACGGCAGCGCCGCCGCTCTGTTGCTGGCCCGTGCCAGCGACGAGGCGCAGCGCAGCCGCATCGGCAACCAGACCGGTGGCCGCGTCGCCTTCTTCCTCAACACCGACGACTTCCACCGCGACCACGCAGCGATGCTTGCCGCGGGCGTCGAGTTCCTGGAAGCGCCGCGCGAAGAACCCTATGCAACGGTCGCGGTGTTCCGCGATCTGTATGGCAACACCTGGGACCTGCTGGAGCCCCGTCAATGAAGAAACTGGTACTGGCCAGCCACAACGCCGGCAAGCTGGTGGAGATGCAGGAGATCCTCGCCGACCTGCCGCTGCAGATCACCTCGGCCGCCGAACTGGGCCTGGGCGACGTGGAAGAGACCGGCCTGACCTTCGTCGAGAATGCGCTGCTGAAGGCACGCGCGGCCTGCGAAGCGACCGGCCTGCCGGCACTGGCCGATGATTCGGGCCTGATCGTCGATGCACTCGGCGGCGCGCCCGGCCTGTACAGCGCGCGCTATGCCGGCCACCCGACCAACGCGGCGGCCAACAACGCCAAGCTGCTGGACGCGATGGCCGACATTCCCGACGGCCAGCGCAGCGCCCGCTTCTATGCGGTGATCGTGCTGCTGCGCCACGCCACCGACCCGCAGCCGTTGATCTGCGAAGGGCGCTGGGAAGGACAGATCATCCGCGAGCTGCGTGGCACGAATGGTTTTGGCTACAACCCGGTATTCCTGGACACCACCCACGGCCTGACCGCCGCGGAAATGGAGCCGGCACTGAAGAATGCCATCAGCCACCGTGCCATCGCCCTGCAGCAGCTCAAGCAGCAGCTGGCGACGCTGTACTGACGCCGCCTGATCGAACCAGGGAAGCCGGCCAGTGGCCGGCACTACCGATGAAGCCCATGCCGCACGCCCACGACCACTGCAACCACCTGCCCGGCGAAGCCTGCTCCGCTGCCCACGACAGCCCGCCGCGGCTGGTGCCGCCACCGCTGTCGCTGTACGTGCACCTGCCGTGGTGCGTGCGCAAGTGCCCGTACTGCGATTTCAACTCGCACCAGGCCAAGGGTGAGCTGCCGTTCGATGGCTACATCGATGCGCTGCTGCGCGATCTCGACCAGGACCTGCCGCTGGTCTGGGGCCGGGTGGTGCACAGCGTGTTCTTCGGCGGCGGTACGCCCAGCCTGTTCCCGCCGGAAGCGATCGACCGTTTCCTGCAGCAGGCCAGCGCACGCCTGCGCTTCGCGCCCAATGCCGAAATCACCCTGGAAACCAACCCGGGCACCGCCGAGCATGGCCGTTTCGACCGCTACCGCGCGGCCGGGGTGAACCGCCTCAGCTTCGGCATCCAGAGTTTCGACGATGCCATGCTCAAGCGCCTGGGCCGCATCCACGACAGTAGCGAAGCCGAGCGCGCGGTGAAGATGGCGCAGGACGCGGGCTACGACAACTTCAACATCGACCTGATGTACGCGCTGCCGGAACAGACCCTGGCCGGTGCCGAGGCCGATCTGGAACGTGCATTTGCACTGCAACCGGCCCATATCTCGCACTACCAGCTGACCCTGGAACCGAACACGGTGTTCTTCGCGCGTCCGCCGCAGGGCATTCCCGATGAAGACAATGCCTGGGACATGCAGGAGCACTGCCAGTTGCTGCTGGCGCAGGCTGGTTTCAGCCAGTACGAAGTCAGCGCCTACGCACGCCCCGGTCGGCAGAGTGCGCACAACCTGAACTACTGGCGCTTCGGTGACTATCTTGGCATCGGTGCTGGCGCGCACGGCAAGATCAGCTCGGGTGCCGAAGAACACGTGCTGCGCCGCTGGAAACTGAAGCACCCGCAGGCCTACCTGGACAGCGCAGGCACCCCGGCCTCGTTCGGTGGCGACGATGTGGTCGCACCCGAGCGCCTGCCGTTTGAGTACATGCTCAACCTGCTGCGCCTGCACGAAGGTTTCGGCCTGCGCGATTTCGAGTCGCGCACCGGGCTGCCGCGCAGCGTGCTGGACGCGCCCCTGGGCGAGGCCGTGCAGCGCGGCTGGCTGGACGTGGCGGATGGCCACGTACAGCCAACCGAGCTGGGCCGCCGATTCACCAACGATGTGGTGAGCCTGTTCCTGGAGGAATAGACCTTCCCGCCGTTAGCGGGTAGTGCCGGGCGCTGGCCCGCACTCCGGTGGAGACAGCGCTGCCGGCCAGTGACCTGCACCACCGCTCATCCGTCGTCCCCCCCAGCGGACGTGAGACACGTTCACCCTAAAGTAGCGCCGACTGCGGCCGACACGGTAGATTCACAAGATCGATCCGCGGGAATCCGGGTACCGCTCGCCGATGTCAGCTGTCTTTTCCATTACCTCTGCCGACAAAACCCGCCTGGCCGCCAGCGACCTGCCACCGCGGGTGCGTGAGCTGCTGGGCGCGTTGATCGGCCTGTGCCGGCAGACGCTGGCCGCGCCGCTGATCCTGACCGTCGAAGCGTTGGAGCAGACGCTGCTGCACGACGCGGATCGCGCGCGCAATCCGCAGCTGCAGGCGGAGCTGATGGCCCAGCGCGGCCAGTTGCATGCCTTCTCCGGTCATTTCGCTGACCGCATGCTTGATGCCGTGGCCGATGCGCTGATACGGCTGCGCGAACCCACGGCCCACTTCAGCCCCGGTTCCACGCCGCCGCCGCTGCCCGGCATGCTCGGGCTGTCGCTGGTCGATGAGCATGAAGTGGACCGCGACCTGCTGCTGACCGAGATGGTGCGGCGGGAGACGCTGCGTTCGACCAACACGCTGAACCTGCTGGGCCAACGCCTGGGCGTACTGGCGGCAGCACCGGCCTTCGAGGCCGACACCCTGCCGCTGGCACCGCAGGCACTGTGCGCCATGCTGCGCCGGATTGCCGAACAGGATTCGCTCGCTGTCGACGTTCAGCTGGCGCTGTACCGCAGCTTCGAACGCCAGGTGCTGGAGCGCCTGGGCGACATCCTCGACCGTGCCAATGCCCTGCTGGCCCAGCACGGCGTGCTGCCCGGCCTGGTCTACACCCCCTACCTGGCGCGTTCATCGAGCACCCGGCGGATCATCACCCAGTCGGTGGGCGGTGGTCGCACCACGCAGCCGGCAAAGCGTGCCGCCGCGCCACTGACCGGCTGGAACGGATCGGCACCGGCCGGCTCCTGGTCGAGCCTGGTGCAGGACGCTTTCCAGGATGACAGCACGGCCGGCGCGGCCTTGCCGGGCCTGACCACCTCTACGGGCAGCGCGCTGCATGCGCTGCTGCAGCAGGCACGCCATGCCAGCGCAGCACCTGCGGATCGCGATGCAGTGCCGAGCGCAGCCGTGGATGCGGTCCTCGCACGCCTGCAGGCGCAGTCCAGCGCCGCCACCGGCGTAGCCGACCTGCAGGCGGCCGTGGTGGCGCAACTGCGCAGCGAGCATGGCATGCAGGCCCAGCTGGGCAGCCACGACCGCGACAGCCTCGACCTGCTGCGCATGCTGATGCAGCAGGTGCAGCAGCAGCAGCGTCCGGACCCGGTGCCGGCCGCCCTGCTGGCGCGCCTGCAGGTACCGCTGGCACGTGCGGCAATGGCCGACCCCGGCTTCTTCGTGCGCGACGAGCACCCCGCGCGCGAACTGCTCAACCAGATTGCCGAAGTCGGCGCCAACTGGCTGGGCGACGATGATGTCGACCCGCAGTTGCTGCAGCGCATGGCACAGAGCGTGCAGGGCCTGCTGGGTCAGGATGCGCGGGCGCCGGAGGCCTTCGCCAGCGCGAACGAGGACGTGCAGCAGCATCAGCGCGCCGCAGCGCATCGCGCCGAGTTGGCCGAACGCCGCCATGTCGAAGCTGCACGCGGCAAGGAGCGGCTGGAACTCGCGCGGCGACAGGCCAGTGCACAGATCGACCAGTGCTGCGACGCGCAGCAGCCGCCCCGCTTCGTGCAGACCCTGCTGCGTCAGGCCTGGGCCGATGCCCTCACCCTGACCCGCCTGCGCCACGGCGACGATTCATCGCAGTGGCAGGAACGCCTGCAGCAGACCCAACGCATCGCCGCCATCACCGCGCAACCCGTTGATGCACCCGGCGGCACCGATGCAACGCTTGCTGCCGAGGTCGAGGCCGCCCTGCTGCAGGTCGGCTACCACGCCGAGGAAGCCGCCGCCGTCGCACGCAGGCTGGCCACGCCTGGCGGCGAGGACGAGAGCACCTCGCGTACCGAACTCAGTGCCCGCCTGAAGGCACGCGCGCGCCTGGGCGAGCACGCCGGTACGGCCGCCGGCACGACGCCCGCCACACCGCGCAGCAGTGCCGAGGAAGCCGCTTACCAGCAGCTGTCCTCCCTGCCCTTCGGCAGCTGGTTCGACATCGACACTGGCGATGGCACACTGCGCCGCCAGCGCCTGTCCTGGTACAGCCTGCTGACCGGCCACGCCCTGCTGGTCAATCCACGCGGGCAGAAGATCGCCGATACCGACCTGGATACGCTGGCCCGGCAGATCAGCGCCGGCCAGGCGCAGCTGGTCACTGAGGACAAGGCCCGGCTGGTTGACCGTGCCTGGGAGGCCAGCCTTGGCGCCTTGCGTGCACTGGCGGCCGGCCATACGCAGGAGACCTCCGCATGATCACCCAACCGCCGCAGGACACCCGCCGCGCACCGCGCCGCCAGGTCTCGGACCTGGTACCGGTCACCGACCAGATGCGCGAAAGCGTGGTGGGCCGGCTCGGCAATATCTCCGAAACCGGCATGCTGATGCTGGCCAGCGCACCGTTGCGCGAGGATGCGCTGTACCAGTTGCGCTTCCCCTTGCCGCTGGGCGACGGCCGCCACCAGGACATCGACGTGGGCGTGCACCTGCTGTGGAGCGAACCTGCACACGCCCCCGGACAGAGCTGGACCGGCTTCCGGTTCCTCACCCTGTCGCGCGAGCATCGGCAGCTGCTGCGCCAGTGGGTGGGCGAAGACAGCGACGAGGGGCCGGTTTCGACGGCCTGAGTGCCGGTTCCAGCACAGCGGTTTTTCCCGGTATGCGGCAGAATCTAGGGCCGTTTTCCGTGTCGAGCCACCGCAATGATCCAGCAAGACCCCGGCGCCCTGTATTCCGACCACCTGGCCGTGCTGTGCCGACGTGCCGAACAGGCGCTGGCCCGCGGCGGCTTCGATCACCTGGTGGTGCCCAGCGGCACCCTGCACTACCAGGTGTTCGACGATCGCGACTACCCGTACGCGGTCAATCCGCAGTTCAAGGCCTGGCTGCCGCTGACCCGCGTGCCCAACAGCTGGATCGTGTTCACCCCCGGCAAGCGCCCGGCGGTGATCTTCCACCAGCCCTTCGACTACTGGCACGTGGTGCCGGATGCCCCCAGCGGCTGGTGGGTGGAGCACTTCGACATCCACATCATCCGCAAGCCGGAAGACGCGCTGGCGCTGCTGCCGGCCGATCCATCGCGCTGCGCGATCCTCGGCGAACCGCAGAGCGCGCTGGGCAACTACGTGCCGAACAACCCGGCGCCGGTGGTGAATTACCTGGAATGGCACCGCGGCAGCAAGACGCCGTATGAGATCGCGCTGATGCGTCAGGCGCAGGTGCTGGGCGTGCGTGGTCACCGTGCCGCCGAAGCCGCGTTCCGCAACGGCGCCGACGAGTTCAGCATCCACATGGCCTATTGCCAGGCCGTCGGCCAGGACGCCAACGAGCTGCCGTACGGCAACATCGTGGCCCTGAACGAGCACGCTGCGGTGCTGCACTACACCGAGCTGGGCCGCAAGGCGCCGCAGCCGCTGCGCAGCTTCCTGATCGATGCCGGTGCCAGCGCCTACGGCTACGCCAGCGACATCACCCGCACCTACGCCGCGCAGGGCCACGACGAGTTTGCTGCGATGATCGCCGCCGTCGACGCGGCCCAGCAGCAGATGTGCGCGGCGGTGCGCCCGGGCTTCGACTACAAGCAGCTGCACGTGGACGCGCATCTTTCGCTGATGGGCGTGCTGAAGGACTTCGGCGTGATCAAGGTATCGCCGCAGACCGCGCTGGAGACCGGCGTCAGCGCCGCATTCTTCCCGCACGGCATCGGCCACCTGATCGGCCTGCAGGTGCACGACGTGGCGGGTTTCGCGGCCAGCGACGAAGGCGGCCGCATCGAACGCCCGGCGGGCCACCCGTACCTGCGCCTGACCCGCGTGCTGGAGCCGGGCATGGTGGTGACCATCGAACCGGGCCTGTACTTCATCGACATGCTGTTGAATGAAGTGAAGGACGCTGGCCACGGTGATGCGATCAACTGGGACCGCGTGGACTTCTTCCGTCCGTATGGCGGCATCCGCATCGAAGACGAAGTGCTGTGCACCGACGGCGAAGCGGACAACCTGACGCGGCCGGCGTTTGCGGCGGCCAACGGCTGAGCCCCTCGTGGTTGGCTGCTTGGAGCAATAGCCGCGCTTGGCGGGGCGGGGTGGGGTCGCGGGGGGGGCCCGCAAATCCCCCCCCGGGGCTTTGGCGGGTGCCCCTTGCGCCGGGCCCCCCCCCCCCGCCCCCCCCCCCCCCCCCCCCCACTTTTCTTTGGGGTCCCCCCCCGCAGAAAAAAAAAAAAAAAAAAAAAAGGGGCGTTTCTTCCTCCCCCCCTTTTGGACCAAAACAGAACCCAACCACTGAAACACCCCCCCCCGGGG
>NZ_LXXZ01000117.1 GCF_003244875.1 Stenotrophomonas sepilia | reverse complement strand
GTGCCGGTGCCGCGCGTTCCAGATATGCGTGGCGGCCAGCAGCAGGCTGCCGGTGACGGTCATCGGTGTTTCCCAGTCGTGCGAGGGCAACGCCAGCGCGCCGGCCAGCAGCAGGCCAAGCCCGGAGCCGGCGGTGGCCCAGGCCAGCACCGGCAACGGATGGCGGCGCTCCGCCCGCCATAGTGCATACCCGGTCAGCGGCAGGGCGATGGCCACGAACAGCAGGTGGACCCATTCCGCTTCGGCCCAGCTGCCGAACAGCGGCAGTGCGGCGGCAAGCAGGGGCAGCGCCAGGCAGTGCAGCAGGCACAGGCTGGACAGCGCGACCGCGCCGGCATCGAGCAGGGCGGCAGACGGCGACTTCATCGGGGACGTTCCTTGCGAAGAGAATGTTATACAGTAACATTTCCGTTCCGCAGCCAATCTGCTCCGACATGAACACTGTTTCCCGCGCCGACCGTCGCCTTCCGGTCACCGTGCTGTCCGGCTTCCTCGGGGCCGGCAAGACCACCCTGCTCAACCAGATCCTGCGCAACCGCGCGGGCCTGCGTGTGGCCGTCATCGTCAACGACATGAGCGAGGTCAACATCGATGCGCAGCTGGTGCGCGAGGGCGGCGCCGAACTGCGCCGAACCGAAGAGACGCTGGTGGAATTCAGCAATGGCTGCATCTGCTGCACGCTGCGCGATGACCTGCTGCAGGAAGTGCGGCGCCTGGCCGACGCCGGTCGCTATGACTACCTGTTGATCGAGTCGACCGGCATCGGTGAACCGATGCCGGTGGCGGCCACGTTCGCGGTACGCGACGAGCAGGGCTTCAGCCTGAGTGACATCGCGCGCCTGGACACGATGGTGACGGTGGTGGATGGCAGCGCATTCCTTGCCGACTTCGGCTCGACGCTGCGCCTGGCCGAGCGCGGGCAACAGGCCGGGCCGGATGATGATCGCGGCGTGGTCGACCTGCTGTGCGAGCAGGTCGAGTTCGCCGACGTGATCGTGGTCAGCAAGGTCGACCAGGTGGATGACGAAGTGCTGCAGGACACGCTGGCCGTGCTGCGCGGCCTGAACCGCGACGCGAAGCTGCTGCTGTCCCGCTTCGGTGCCGTGCCACTGGCCGAGCTGCTGGACACCGGCCGCTTCGACTACGAGCGTGCGCAACGTGCGCCGGGTTGGGTGAAGGAACTGCGTGGCGAACACACGCCCGAAACCGAGGAGTACGGCATCGCCAGTTTCGTCTACCGCTCGCGGCGACCGTTCCATCCCGCGCGCTTCGCCCGCGCGCTGCAGTCGGGGATGCCCGGCGTGATCCGCAGCAAGGGCTGGTTCTGGCTGGCCAATCGCATGGACTGGGTGGGTGAGCTGAACACCGTGGGTGCCGCGACGCGGACGCAGGCGGCGGGGTTCTGGTACGCCGCGCGTGATCGCGTGCGGGCTGGGCTGGAGGACACCGCGCCATTGCTGCCGCCCACGCCGCTGCCGTACAGCGACCTGGGCTGGGCGCGGCAGCAGGCCGACTGCTGGAGCGCACCGTTGCCGGGTCTGGAAGACTTCCCGGATGCGGCCGCGCATTCGGCGATGCAGCGCGTGTGGCACCCGCTGTGGGGCGACCGCCGCCAGGAGCTGGTGGTGATTGGCGTGCACATGGATGAGCGCGCGGTGCGTGCGGAGCTGGACGCGTGCCTGCTCAACGACCAGGAACTGCGTGCGGGGCCGCTGCTGTGGCAACAGTTGCCGCAGGCATTCCCGGTGTGGAAGCGGTGACGGTGCACTGAGGATCTACGGATTGCCGGCCAGCGGCCGGCACTACCCCTGGTCGGTAGGCCATGCATGCATCCACGCATGGCCTATCCTGTAGAGCCGAGCCGACGCTCGGCTGCTGCAGTAGGTCCACGCATGGCGTGGATCTACAAGGCGTCACGCCACTGCCACCCCCCGGTGCCCACCTGCAGCACGTGGGTCGGCCGCAACGCCTGCAGCAGGTGCCGGTCGTGGCTGACCATCAGCAGCGCGCCCGGCCATGCCGCCAGCAGTTCTTCCAGTGCCTGCAACGCGCTCAGATCCAGCGCGTTGCCCGGCTCGTCCAGCAGCAACAGCTGCGGTGCGGGATCGGCATACAGCACGCTGGCCAGCGCGCCTTTCACCCGTTCACCATCGCTGAGGCTGTGGGCTGCACGCTGGATGCGCTGTGCGTCCAGCCCGAGCAGGGCCAGCCGTGTGCGCAGTTCACCCGCATCCGCCACCGGGTTGGCGGCCTGCAAGGTGTCGAGAATGCTGCGTTCGCCGGACAATCCCAGCAGCTGCTGGTCGAGCAGCGCCAGTGGTGCATGACGCTGCACGATGCCGCTGCGTGCAGGCAGCTGGCCGGCCAGCACGCGCAGGAGCGTGGACTTGCCACTGCCGTTGTCACCGACCACGGCGATGCGCTGGCCGCGGCGGATCTCCAATCGCAACGGTGCACTGCAACCCTGCGGCAGCACCAGCGACTCCGCCTGCAGCAGACGTGCGTTGCCGCGTTCACCGTCACCGGCGAACAGCGCCAGCTCCGGCGCGGCGTGAACTGCCGAAGCCGCTGCGCGCAGCTGGTCGGCGCTGGCTTGCAGACGATCGGCCTGTACCTGTTGCGCGCGCCCGCGGCTGGCCTCTGCACGCTGTTTCTGCCGGCCAAGCAGAATCGGTGCCTGGTTGGCCTGCTTCGCATCGCGATTGCCACGTGCCTGGCGCTGCAGCTGGCGTTCGTGCTGCTCGCGCGCGCTGCGCTGTTGCTGCCGGTGCTGGGCGCGGGCGTGGTCGAGCTGTGCGGCGGCCGCTTCGCGTTCGGCGGCCCGCGCGTCGGCGTAGTGCTGCCATGGCCCGCCATAGCGATGCAGCCCGCGCGCGTCGAGCTCGACGATCTGCTGCATCTGCGCCAGCAGCTCGCGATCATGGCTGATCACCAGCAGGCCGCCGCGCCACTGCTGCAACCGTTCGTACAACTGCTGGCGATGGCGGCCATCGAGGTGGTTGCTGGGTTCGTCCAGGATCAGCCAATCGGCGCCGCTGGCCCAGGCGCCGGACAGCGCCACCTGCATGGCCTGGCCGCCACTGAGCCGCGCGGCGGGTTGGGCGGGATCGAGATCGTCGGGCAGGCGGAGCGCCTGCCATTGCTGCTGCAGGCGCTCGCGCAGATCCCAATGGTCGCCGACGCAGGCGAAGTCGGCCTCATCCACGCTGCCGGCTTCGATGCGTTGCAGTGCGGCGAGTTCCGCGCCGACGCCGGCCAGTTCACCGACCGTGCCGGCGGGTGGATAGCCGGGCGTCGGCAACAGGAACACGCGGCCGCTGCTGCGCACCTGCCCGTTCTCTGGCCGCACCCGACCGGCCAGCAGGCGTGCGAGCACGCTCTTGCCGGTGCCATTGGCACCGACCAGGCCGGTGGCGACCGGATCGAAGGAAAACGAAAGATCGGAAAACAGCGGGCGGCCGTCGGCCAGCCGATACGACACGCGATCGAGCGTGAGGGAATGTGTGGTCATGCGACCTCCATGGATGCCGGGTTCTCCCCTGCGCGCAGGGGCGGGAAGAGTCAGGCCGTCTGTTGGGAAGACGGCGGCATCAATGGCGCATTGGTCGCGAGCCTCTGGGAGGAATGAGCGGCCAGTATAGCGGGGTTGGCTGAATGGTTTGATGGCTCTGCACTACAAGAGCATCCACGCATGGCGTGGATCTACTGTGGGCCGGGCATGGGTGGATTTCTCGCGGCTACGGCACGGTGTCCAGGCGGGCGCCGACGAAGTCGATGAACACCCGCAGCTTCGGCAGTACGTGTCGGCCCGACGGCCACAGCAGGTGGAAGGTGCCGCAGGAGTGCACATGATCCTCCAGCACGGTGACCAGGCGGCCGTCGGCCAGCGCTTCGCGCACCGAGTGCACCGGCACGAAGGCCAGGCCGGTACCGCGCAGCGCCAGCGCCACCCGCGCCTCGATGGTGTTGGCCACCATGTGCACCGGCAGCTCCTGCGGTGTTTCGTGGTCGGGCCAGTGGATCGGCCACGGCTCCAGCTTGCCGGTGCTGGGGAAGCGGTAGTGCAGCAACGTGTGCTGCAACAGGTCGGCCGGCGTGCGTGGAACGCCGCGACGCTGCAGGTAGCCCGGCGAGGCGACGACACGCCGCGGGAACACCCCCAGCCGGCGCGCGTTCATCCGCGAGTCGCTGGGTTCGCCAACGCGCAGCACCGCATCGAAACCTTCCTCGATGACATCGACCAGCCGGTCGCTGAAATCCAGGTCGAGGCGGATGTCCGGATACGCGGCCATGAATTCGGCCATCAACGGCAGGGTGAGGTCACCTACCAGCGGCAGGCTGATCCGCAGCGTGCCGCTCGGTGCAGCGTGCGGTTGCGCCAGTTCGGTGCGCGCGGCATCGCGTTCGTCGAGGATGCGCCGGCAGCGCACCAGGAACAGCTGGCCCTCGGCGGTGAGGGTGATGCTGCGCGTGCTGCGGTGGAACAGGCGCACGCCCAGTGCGTGCTCCAGCCGCGCAACGCACTTGCCGGCGGCCGAGGCCGAGATGCCCTGCAGGCGCCCGGTCTCGACGAAGCTGCGGGTGTCGGCGGCGTGGACGAAGGTCTGCAGGTTGGCGAGGTTGTCCAGGACTGACATGGGCGTACCGGCAATGAAAACGGCAGGGTAGGGGCGGGTGATCGCGACACGCGGCGCGGCCGTCGCAACACTGTGGTGCGGGGCCTCGGGCAGCCCTTGCGGCGTTCCAGTTCCGGGCATCATGCCGATTGCGGACTGCACGGTCCATGATGCCCGGAGCGGCAACCGGCTTTTTGCGCCGCGTCGTGCTGCCTAACGTGGCGGGCCTCTCCCCACGGATACCGCGATGAATGCCGCTCTTTCCCTTGAACCTGCACCGACGCTGCCTTCGGTGCAGCGGCTGCTGCAGCAGGTCCACCCGCTGCGCCTGGTCGGTGCGGTGGTGCTGGTGCGCGAGCACGGCGTGCTGCGCCATGCCAGCGCGACCGGGCTGGCCGATCGCGAGTCGGCCAGGCCGATGCAGCGCGATCAGCTGTTCCGGCTGGCATCGGTCAGCAAGCCGTTGCTGGCCACGGTGATCCTGCGCCTGGTGGCCGAAGGCGTGCTCGACCTCGACACACCGGTGCAGCGCTGGCTGCCGGACTTCCGCCCGGCGCTGGCCGATGGCCGCACGCCGCCGATCAGCCTGCGCCAGCTGCTCAGCCACAGCAGCGGGCTGGGCTATCGCTTCCTGGAGGCGGATGCGGTGGGGCCCTACGCGCGCGCTGGCGTCAGCGATGGCATGGACGCCAACCCGCTTTCCCTGGCCGAGAACGTACGCCGGATCGCGCAGGCGGCACTGCTGTTCGAGCCGGGCAGCCAGTGGCTGTACTCGTCGGGCGTGGACGTGGCCGGTGCGGTGGCCGAAGCCGCGACCGGTGAAACGCTGCAGGCGCTGTTCCAGCGTCTGCTGGCTGCCCCGTTGCGCCTGCGCGATACCGCGTTCGCCACGCGCGATGCCGCACGACTGGCCACGCCGTATGTGAGCGACACGCCGCGGCCGCATCGCCTGCAGGAAGGGGAGGTGGTCGCGCCGTTCGAGGGCACGGTGGGCATCGAGTACAGCCTTGCGCGTGCCCTCGATGCAAGCCGTTTCGCTTCGGCCGGCGCCGGCCTGGTGGGTACTGCCGATGAAGTGATGGCGGTGTTGGAGGCGCTGCGTGACGTGCAGCGCTCTGGCCTGTTGCCACCCGCGCTGGCGGAGGAGATGGCCAGCCCGCAGGTGGGCGAACAGGGGCCGCCGGAACCGGCCGGCTGGGGCTTCGGGCTGGGCTTTGCGGTACTGCGCGACGCCGCCGCCAGCGGCACACCACAGCGCGAAGGCACCTGGCGCTGGGGCGGTGCCTACGGGCACAGCTGGTTCGTCGACCCGTCGCGTGGGCTGAGCGTGGTGGCGCTGACCAACACGCTGTACGAAGGCATGGATGGCGCCTTTGTCGATGAACTGCGCGACGCGGTCTATGCCGACCTGGAGACCACGCGATGAGCGGCCATGCCATCGATGCCGCCAGTCCGGCCGGCGAGGCCACGCGCCTGCCGTGGGCGGGCCTGCTTGCCTTGGCCGGCGGCGGCTTCATCACCCTGTTGACCGAGACCCTGCCGGCGGGTGTGCTGCGGCCGATGGGCGAAAGCCTGGGCGTGAGTGATGCGGCGGTCGGCCAGCTGGTGAGCGTGTATGCGCTGGGTTCGGTGATGGCCGCACTGCCGATGACCGCGCTGACCCAGCGCCTGCCACGGCGTCCGCTGCTGCTGGCGGCCATCGCTGGCTTCGTGGTGGTCAATACGCTGACGGCGTTGAGCAGCAGTTACGCGCTGATCCTGGCTGCGCGCTTCCTGGCCGGCGTGAGCGGTGGCCTGCTGTGGTCGCTGGTGGCCGGTTATGCCGCGCGCATGGTGGTGCCGTCGCTGCAGGGACGGGCCATCGCGGTCGCGATGGTCGGTTCGCCGCTGGCGCTGTCGCTGGGGGTGCCGGCAGGGACGCTGCTGGGCCAGCAGATCGGCTGGCGCTGGGCGTTCGCGCTGATGAGCGTGCTGGGTCTGCTGCTGCTGGCCTACGCGCGCTGGGCGTTGCCTGCGCTGCCGGCCGCTGGGGCCGGGCAACGCACTTCGCTGGCGACCGTGTGGCGCCTGCCCGGTGTACGCAGTGCGCTGCTGGTGATGGCGCTGTACGTGCTGGCGCACAACGTGCTCTACACCTACATCGAGCCGCTGGCGGTCGATGCGGGTGCCGGTGCATGGCTGGACCGGCTGCTGCTGGCCTTCGGCATGGCGGCGATTGCCGGCATCGCGATTGCCGGCTGGGGCGTGGATCGCCACCTGCATGCGCTGGTGTGGGCGGCGGTGATCGGCTTCATCGTGCCGGTGCTGGCCTTGCTGGTGTGGCCCGGCATGGCGAGCGCACTGCTGCTGGCGACGATCCTGTGGGGCGTGGCGTTCGGCGCCGTGCCAAGGCGGTCTGGAACAGGGTTGGCACGGCGCCGAACGCCAC
>NZ_LXXZ01000116.1 GCF_003244875.1 Stenotrophomonas sepilia | reverse complement strand
GGTAGAGTCGACTGTTAGTCGACTGCTCCTCGTTCCGACGGCAAAAAGCTCCGCGCTGCGCGCGGTAGTACTAACAGTCGACTCTATCCGCCACCGGGATTCTTCATTTCCGCCAGTTCAGCGCTGCAACGCGCGCCGCCCCGGCGCTTCCTGCAGGTCGGCGCTGGCCACCACCACGCGGTTGCGGCCGCTGCGCTTGGCCTCGTACATCGCCGCGTCGGCACGTGCCATCAAGCGTTCGTAGTCCGGGTGGCCATCATGGCCGGCCACGCCGATGCTGGCAGTCAGCCACAGAACCTGGCCGTTGGCCAGTGCCACTGGCGACTGCGCGATCTGCCGGCGCAGGCTCTCGGCGATCACCGAGGCCTGTGACTCACTGGCGGCAACCAGCACCACCACGAACTCCTCGCCGCCGTAGCGGAACAGGTAGTCGCTGCCGCGGGTCAGCTGGCCGAGCAGGCCGGCCACGTGCTGCAACGCGCGGTCGCCGGCATCGTGGCCGTGGCCGTCGTTGATCGCCTTGAAGTGATCCAGGTCGAGCAGCAGCAGCGAGAACGGCGTGCGGTTGCGCGTGGCCAGCTCGATCTCCCTGCGCAGCACGGTAGGCAGGAAGCGGCGGTTGAGCAGGTTGGTCAGGGCATCGCTGCCGGCATCCAGTTCACCGATGCGTTCGAACAACAGCGTCATCAGGGTACGGATGGCGGCCAGGTCCTCGCGGATGGCCGGCAGCACCGCCAGTCGTTGCGCCGGGGTGTCATGGCTTGCCCGCTGCAGGTTGCCGTCGATGCGGGCCATCAGTTGGCCGACCTGCTGGGTTTCGCTGCTCTCGCCGAAGCTGGGGATGCCCTTGTGGGTGAACCACAGGCCGAATTCCGAGGTCGCCAGGCTGGCGCTTTCGCTGGCCTGCACGTGGCCGGCGAGTGCGTACAGCAGGGCGTTCTCCCAGTCCAGCAGCAGTGCACGCTGACGCTCGCGTTCAGTACCGACATTCTGCACCAGCGAGAACAACCGGTAGGCAGCATCGGCGCGGGTGGAGCGCTCACGTGCATGGGTGTAGGCCAGGGTCATGCCTTCCATGGCGATGTCCATGATCGCGCTGAGGCAGTCGATGGCGGCGAACGCGGTGGCGCTGTCGGGCGCGTCGTCGCGCAGGCGCACGAACAGCTCGTGCTTGAGTACGCGCGCGCCGCGGGTGACCAGGTCGACCGGAATGCCGACCCGGGCATGCACATCGCCGATCACCCGTTGCGAGGCAACGGTGGCGGCAATGCCGTCGGCATCGGTGGTCAGCAGCTGCACCAGCCAGCGCTGCATGGCCGGTTGCAGGCGTTGCTTGACCTGATCGTGGGACAGGAAGCGGCGTGCACGCCCGTCCTGCAACAGCACTTCGTAGAAGCGTTGGGCCAACGCCGGCGGGGCATCGGTTGCGGCGGCGTGCAGCAGCGCGGTGGCGGCAGGGCCGGCCTGTTGCAGGCAGTGCTGCCAGGCCTCGGCCAGCGGCTGGCTGGCATCGTCCAGTTGGGGTGGTTCCACGTCGATCTCTGACTGCGTACGGCAAACCACGGGTATCGGCCGCGGTGGCGTGCGGTTGATGGTGGGCAAGCCGGCCAGTTTAAGCGCGATGCAGGGTCGTCCGGCACGCAGGCCACATCACGCCTGCGGTAGCAATGAGCGAACGCATTTGAGAATCACTCGCATTGATGGGAGAATGCGCGCACGGATCGGGCCGCAGGCGACTGCAGCGACGCTCCGCCTCCCCCTCGTCGTTGCCTCAAGCCCTTTGCCAGAGGCCCCGTTGCCCTGCCAGAAGGTCCAGATCATGTCTCCTGCCGTTGTCCTCTCGCCGCGCCCGCTGGCGCTCGCCGTTGCCGCCCTGCTGGCGGGCAGCGCCCTGACCGCCCAGGCTGAAGCCGACGCCACCGATATCGACACGGTGCACGTCACCGCCTCGCAGATTGCCCGCCAGGCGTTGGGTACCTCGACCATCACCGCCGAGGACATCGCCAAGCGCCCACCGGCCAACGACATCGCCGAACTGCTGCGCACCATGCCGGGCGTCAACCTCACCGGCAACAGCGCCTCGGGCCAGTATGGCAACAACCGCCAGATCGACCTGCGCGGCATGGGCCCGGAAAACACCCTGATCCTGGTCGACGGCAAGCGCATCGGTGCGCGCGATGCCGTGCGCATGGGCCGCAGTGGCGAGCGCAACACGCGCGGCGACACCAACTGGGTGCCGGCGGAGATGATCGAGCGCATCGAAGTGCTGCGCGGACCGGCGGCGGCACGCTATGGCTCCGGTGCTTCCGGTGGCGTGGTCAACATCATCACCAAGCGCCCGACCGGCGACCTGACCGGTGCGGTCGACCTGTACGGGCTGGTGCCCGAACACAGCGCCGAAGGTGGCAGCGAGCGCGTCGGCCTGCAGCTGAGTGGGCCGATGACCGACACGCTGTCGTTCCGCCTGTACGGCAACCTCAACAAGACCGACGCCGATTCACTCGATCTCAACCGCCAGTACGCCACCCAGCCGAACGCAGTGCCACCGGCTGGCCGCGAGGGCGTCAAGAACCGCGACATCAACGCGCTGCTGCGCTGGGACGTGACCGCCGACCAGGTGGTCGAGTTCGAGGCCGGCACCAGCCGCCAGGGCAACATCTATGCTGGTGACCGCGCGGTCAGCACCACCGGCACTTCGACCGGCATCGATCTGGCCGCCCTGGCCGACGGCAAGGCGGAAACCAACCGCATGTACCGCAACACCGGCGCGATCACCCATCGTGGCCGCTGGGGCGATGTCACCTCGCGGGTGACCGCGGCGGTGGAGGCGGTGAACAACTCACGCATCAACGAAGGCCTGGCCGGTGGCCCGGAGGGCAGCTTCAACGGCACCGACTGGTCGACCTCGCGCCTGCGCAACTACCAGCTGGATGGCGAAGTGAGCTTCCCGACCACGCTGGGCGGCGCCGAGAACATCTGGACGTTGGGCTTTGAATACCTGGACAGCCGGCTGACCGACCCTTATTCGATGAGCCAGTCCAGCAGCAGCGGCGGTGGCATCCCGGGGCTGTCGGCCGATCGTGCGCGCGGCAAGGCCGATGCGCAGACCACGGCGGTGTTCGTGGAAGACAACATCTACCTGGGTGAGCGCTGGATCGTTACCCCGGGCCTGCGCTTTGACCACCACAGCCAGTTCGGCAACAACACCAGCCCCAGCCTCAATGCGCAGTTCCGCATCAACAGCGACTGGGTGGTGAAGGGCGGCATCGCCCGCGCGTTCAAGGCGCCGAACCTGTACCAGTCGAATCCGGACTATCTGTACTACACCCGTGGCAACGGCTGCCCGAATGCGCTGCCGAGCCTGGGCGCCGGTTGCTACATGCGCGGCAACGCAGACCTGAAGGCGGAAACCAGCCTGAACAAGGAACTGGGCATCGAGTGGGCACCGCAGAGCGGCTGGCAGGCGTCGTTGACCTACTTCCACAACGATTACAAGGACAAGATCCAGGCCGGCTACACCCAGATCGGGCTGACCGCCGACACCAAGGGCCGCATCTTCCGCTGGGAGAACGCGCCGAAGGCGATCGTGCAGGGGCTGGAAGGCAACCTGGTCATTCCGCTGCTGGGCGAGCAGGGCAACCGCCTGAAGTGGAGCAACAACTTCACCTACATGGTGGAAAACGAGAACAAGACCACGCACCAGCCGTTGTCGGTGATCCCGAAGTACACGATCAACACCATGCTGGACTGGCAGGCCACCGACAGGCTGTCCGTGCTGCTGACCGGCACCTTCTACGGCAAGCAGGAACCGGCCACGACCAACATCAACAACGACCCGCGCTGCACCGGCAGCTGCGATGCATCGATCGCGCTGCAGGATCGTGGCGCGTACAACATCTGGGGCGTGAGCGCGCGCTACAAGGTGACCGAGACGGTCAGCTTCGGCTTCGGCGTGAACAACCTGGCCGACAAGCGCCTGTTCCGCGAGGCCAACAGCAGTGATGCCGGGGCGGCGACCTACAACGAGCCGGGCCGCGCGTACTGGGCCAGCCTGCGCTTCGGCTTCTGACCGCAGGCCGGCGTCGATCTGCAGCCCTCGCCGGGCCATGCCCGACGAGGGCTCGTGTGGCCTGCAATGTTATAAACATCGTAATAGTCTCCTCCGCCGGCACCGCGTAGCCTGCACCGCATCGCAAAGGAGCTGTTGCCATGGGCCACGACCACGATCACCTGCCATCCCAGATCCGCCACGAGAATCCCTTGTGGTGGGCACTCGGCCTGACCACCACCTTCCTCGTCGTCGAAGTGGTGGGCGCGTTCTGGACCAACAGCCTGGCGCTGTTGTCCGACGCCGCGCACATGGCCACCGATGCGCTGGCGCTGATGATCGCGCTGGTCGCGGTACGGTTGAGCCGGCGCCCGCCGGATGCGCGCCGCACCTACGGCTATGCACGGCTGGAAGCGTTGGGCGCGATGATCAACGGTGCCATGCTGTTCGTGGTCGCCGCCTACATCCTGTGGGAGGCGGTCGGCCGCTTCCGCCAGCCGCAGGAGATCGCCTCCTCCGGCATGCTGGTGATCGCGGCTGCGGGCCTGGTCATCAACCTGATCTCGATGCGCCTGCTGCGGGCGGGCAGTGGCGAGAGCCTCAACGTGAAGGGCGCCTACCTGGAAGTGTGGGCCGACATGCTCGGCTCGGTGGCTGTGATTGCGGGCGCATTGTTGATCAAGTGGACCGGATGGAAACCGATCGACCCGATCCTGGCCGTGCTGATCGGCCTGTGGGTGCTACCGCGTACCTACGTGCTGATGCGCGAGGCGATCAACGTGCTGCTGGAAGGCGTGCCCAAGGGCATGGACGTGGCCAAGGTGCGCGACAGCCTGTCCGGCCACGCCGCAGTCCTGGACGTGCATGACCTGCACGTGTGGGCGCTGGCTTCCAGCACGCCGGCGCTGACCGCGCACATTGTGATGCGCGACGGCACCGACGCCGATGCGTTGCGCCGCGAGCTGGGCGGTCGCCTGCATGATGACTTCGGTATCGAGCACGTGACGCTGCAGATCGAGGCGGACCACTGCGGCGAAGCCTGTGGCGAACCGGCGCCGGCCAACGGCGGCGGACACAAGGGCCATGAGGGCCACGACCACGGCGAGGACGCGCAGGGCCATCGTGGCCACGTGCATCGTTGATCGACGATTGACGCGCGCGCCGGGAGATGGCCGGCGCAGCTATTCGTCCCGCCGCGAGGCCAGCCGATCCGCCAGCCGGGTTGGCTCCGGCAACCGGTAGCCGCGCAGGGTGCGCTGCACCCAGCCCAGCGCGGTATCGGCACTGACCCGATGGCCACCGGCCACGAACAGCGGCTTGCAGCGCACCTTGCTGCGCAGCACCCAGCCCAGTTGCTCGTCGCCATCCAGCAGCGGTGTATGCGCACCAGCTTCGGCGCCCGGTTCGACGAACCTTCCCACCAGTTTCGATTTCGCCACGCCGATGCTCGGCAGATCGGTGACCACGCCCAGATGCGCGGCGACGCCCAGCCGGCGTGGATGGCTGATGCCGTGGCCATCGACGAACACCAGGTCCGGCGTTCGTGGCAGCAGTGCCAGTGCGGCCAGCAGTGCCGGCAGCTCGCGGAAGCTGAGCAGGCCGGGGATATAGGGCATCACCGTGGGGATGCGCGCGATCTCCTGCGCCACGGGCTGCAGCGTCCTTGGATCCAGCAGCACCGCCGCGGCGCGGGTAATGGCACCGTTGTCCTCGAATCCGACGTCCAGCCCGGCCAGCCAGCGCACCTTGCGTGGCAGGCGGTCCTGGCGTTCCACGCGGCCGGCCAGCTGCAGCTGTTGCGCTCGAGCGGCGGTGACGCTGCCTTCCCAGCGCCCGGGGTCGATCACCGTATTCATTGGCTGCAGCATCGCATGCGTGGCGCCACGGCACGGTGAGCGGCCGCCGGGGCTACAATGGCGGCCTGCCTTTCCTCGCGTTGGAGACCCTGCAGTGACCCGTAGACTCGTACTGTTGCGCCATGGCCAGAGCCAGTGGAACCTGGACAACCGCTTCACCGGCTGGGTCGATGTCGACCTGACCGAGCAGGGGCGCCGGGAAGCGGCCGCCGCCGGCCGCCTGATGCGCGAGGAAGGCCTGCAGTTCGACGTCGCCCATACCTCCGTGCTGAAGCGCGCCATCCACACCCTGCAGGGTGCGCTGGCCGAGCTGGAGCAGGACTGGCTGCCGGTGAACAAGTCCTGGCGCCTCAACGAGCGCCACTACGGCGGCCTGCAGGGCCTGGACAAGGCCGAGACCGCTGCCAAGCACGGCGAAGAGCAGGTCAAGGTGTGGCGTCGTTCGTACGACATCCCGCCGCCGCCGATGGACCTGGAAGATCCGGGCCACCCGATCCATGACCGCCGTTACGCCGGCCTGGACCGCAACGCGCTGCCGGGCACCGAATCGCTGGCCACCACCCTGGACCGCGTGCTGCCGTACTGGCACGACGCCATCGCGCCGCAGCTGAAGGACGGCAAGACCGTGCTGGTCACCGCCCACGGCAACTCGCTGCGTGCGTTGTACAAGTACCTCAACAACGTCTCGCGCGAGGAAATCCTCGAGCTGAACATCCCGACCGGCATCCCGCTGCTGTTCGAACTGAACGATGACCTGACCGTGCAGTCGTTCCGCTACCTGGGCGACCCGGAAGCGGCGCGCAAGGCCGCCGAAGCCGTAGCCAACCAGGGCAAGGCGAAATAAGAAACAGAAGGCCGGCGCAAGCCGGCCCTTCTTTTTGTAGAGCCGAGCCCACGCTCGGCTGCTTTGGGCCTTTGCCGCAGGAAGCATGAACCCGGAACGGAGAGCAGTCGAGCATGGCTCGACTCTACAGAAGGACGCTCTGTGACCTTTGGCCGGTCCCCAACCTCACGCCCCCGGCTACCCTGTGAAATTACCCGCAGGAGAGCCTCATGAACGTCCGCAACCTGGTCCCGCTGGGCCTGACCATCGCCATCGCTGCCTCGCTGGCCGCCTGTGGCAAGAACGAAACCGCGCCGGCGGCCAGTGCCGACGCCAAGCCGGCCTTCGACCTGTCGCAGATCAAGACGCCGCTGATCTCGCTCAACAGCGCCGACCTCGATCCGGCCATTTCGGCCTGTACCGACCTCAATGGCTTCGTCAACAGCAAGTGGCTGAAGGCCAACCCGGTGCCGGGCGACCAGACCACCTGGGGCAGCTTCGAGATCCTGCGCGAGCGCTCGCTGGAAGTGCAGCACGCGCTGGTGCAGCAGGCCGCCGCCAGCCAGGCCAAGGCCGGCTCGGTGGAAGCCAAGATCGGTGACATCTGGAAGACCGGCAACGACGAGGCCAAGATCGAAGCCGCCGGCCTGGCGCCGCTGCAGCCGCAGCTGGACAAGATCACCGCGCTGAACGACACCGCCGCCATCACCCAGTACCTGCGCGACAGCCAGGCCGAAGGCAAGGGCGTGTTGTTCTCGCTGTTCGCCAATGCCGACTACAAGGATTCGGCCAACGTCATCGCCTATGTCGGCCAGGGCGGCCTGGGCCTGCCGGAGAAGGGCTATTACTTCGACGATGCGCAGGCCAAGATCCGCGACGCCTACGTGGCCTACATCGCACAGGTGCTGACCCTGTCCGGTGTGGACGCGGCGCAGGCCGCCGAGCAGGCCAAGGCCGTGATGGCCTTCGAAACCCGCCTGGCCAAGGCCTCGATGTCGCGCATCGAAATGCGTGACCCGGCCAAGCGCTACAACCCGCTCAGCGCCGCCGACGCCGACAGGCTGACCCCGAACTTCAGCTGGACCGCGCTGTTCGACACCCTGAAGGTACCGGCCGCGCAGAAGTTCTCGCTGGCCCAGCCGGGCTTCTTCGGTGAAATGGACAAAATGCTCGCCGACGTGCCCGCCAGCACCTGGCAGGCCTACCTGCGCTTCCACACCATCGATGATGCCGCGCCGTACCTGAGCAGCCAGTTCGAGAAGGCCAACTTCGATTTCTACGGCACCACCCTGCGTGGCCAGAAGGAAATGCAGCCGCGCTGGAAGCGCGTGCTGGAGTCGGTCAATGGTGGCATGGGTGAAGCCCTGGGCCAGCTGTACGTCGACGCCGTGTTCCCGGCCGAGTCGAAGGTGGCCATGCAGCACCTGGTGGAGAACCTGTCGCAGGCATTGAAGGCGCGGCTGGAGCAGCTGCCGTGGATGGGCGAGGAAACCAGGAAGAAGGCACTGGAAAAGTGGGCCAGCTTCACCCCGAAGATCGGTTACCCGGACAAGTGGCGTGACTGGTCGGGCCTGCAGACCAACGGCGACAGCTACCTGGGCAACATGCAGGCAGCACGCGCGTTCAACTACCGCCACATGCTGGACAAGATCGGCAAGCCGGTGGACAAGACCGAGTGGGGCATGACGCCGCAGACCGTCAATGCGTACTACAACGCCACCAAGAACGAGATCGTGTTCCCGGCGGCGATCCTGCAGGCGCCGTTCTTCGACGCCAAGGCCGATCCGGCGCTGAACTACGGCGGCATCGGCGCAGTCATCGGCCACGAGATGATGCACGGCTACGACGACTCGGGCAGCCAGTTCGCCGCCAACGGCAACTTCGACAACTGGTGGACGGACGCCGACCGCAAGGCCTTCACCGAGCGTACCGACCAGCTGGTCGCGCAGTTCGACGGCTACGAGTCGGTGCCGGGCGTGTTCGTGAAGGGCAAGCTGACCCTGGGCGAGAACATCGGCGACCTGGGCGGCCTGACCGTGGCCTATGACGCGCTGCAGATGGCGCTGAAGGAAGACCCGAAGGCCAATGTCGAAGTTGACGGCTATAGCCAGGATCAGCGTTTCTTCATGAACTGGGCCACCGTGTGGCGCCGCAACTTCACCGATGGTGAGCTGCGCGTGCGCCTGAACACCGATCCGCACGCGCCGGCCAACTTCCGTGCCAACGGTGCGCCGTCGAACATGCCGTCCTTCGCTGCGGCGTTCCAGTGCAAGGCGGGTGATGCGATGGTGCGCGCCGACGACAAGCGTGTGGTGATCTGGTAATCGATCACCCGTGACGCGTGGAGCGAAAGGCCCGGCGAACGCCGGGCCTTTCGTTTGCCCGGCCGATCTCAGGCCAGCGCCGGTTCCCGCTCCAGCATGCGATGGAAGCGTTGCAGCACGTACGGATCCACCAGCCCGCCGGCCTGCTCGTCGATGATCCGCAATGCGGCCTCATGCTCCATCGCGTCGCGATACGGGCGCACGCTGGTCATCGCATCGTAGGCATCGGCGATGGTGACGATGCGCGCGCCCAACGGGATGGATTCGCCGCGCAGCCCATCGGGGTAGCCGCTGCCATCGAAGGCCTCGTGATGGGCGCGGATCAGCCGCGCCACCGGCAAGGCGTCGCTGCGGCCGGTGGCCAGGAAGATGTGTTCGCCGCGTACCGGATGCTCGCGCATGATCGCGCGCTCCTCGTCGGTATGCCGGCGGGGTGCCAGCAGCACGTCATCGGGTATGCCGATCTTGCCGATGTCATGGAAGCGCGCGGCCAGGCCGATCTGCGCACGGGCCTCGTCATCAAGATCGCAGTGCGTGGCCAGGCGCTGCGCGAGCAGGCCAACGCGGTCGCAGTGGTGGCGGGTGTAGGCGTCGCGCATCTGCAGCGACATCGAGAGGGCATCGATCAGGCAGGCCTGCGCGTGCATCAGGTCGGGGGCGGGTACGGCGTCAGGGAACATGGTCATCCGCCCGCACCGGGTGGGGACCGGTGCGGGGTGTTCGGGGG
>NZ_LXXZ01000115.1 GCF_003244875.1 Stenotrophomonas sepilia | reverse complement strand
GTCTCGTGGGCTCGGACGACTACATCCGCAACATGCTGGTGCAGGCGCTGGGCAGCGAGAAGGCCGGCAACCTGATCGACCGCATCCTGCTCGGCCGCAACACCACCGGCCTGGACGCGCTGAAGTGGATGGACCCGCGTGCAGTGGCCGACCTGGTGCGCAACGAGCACCCGCAGATCATCGCCATCGTGATGGCGCACCTGGAAACCGACCAGGCCGCCGACGCGCTGAAGCTGCTGCCGGACCGTACCCGCGTGGATGTGCTGCTGCGCATTGCCACCCTCGACGGTATTCCGCCGAACGCGCTCAATGAACTCAACGAGATCATGGAGCGCCAGTTCGCCGGCAACCAGAACCTGAAGTCGTCGAACATCGGCGGCGTGCAGTGCGCGGCCAACATCCTGAACTTCATGGACAGCGGCCAGGACCAGGCAATCCTGGGCGAAATCGCGCGCATCGATGCGCCGTTGAGCAACCGCATCCAGGACCTGATGTTCGTGTTCGACGACCTGGTCGACCTGGACGACCGCGAGATGCAGCTGGTGCTGCGCGAGGTGAGCGGCGAGCGCCTGGGCCTGGCCCTGCGCGGTGCCGACATCAAGGTGCGCGACAAGATCACCCGCAACATGTCGCAGCGCGCGGCCGAAATCCTGCTCGAAGACATGGAGGCCCGCGGTCCGGTGCGCCTGTCCGACGTGGAAGGCGCGCAGCGCGAGATCCTGGCCATCGTCAAGCGCATGGCCGATGAAGGCACCGTCACCATCGGTGGCAGCGCGGAGGCCATGCTGTGAGCAACGTCGTGCGCTGGCTTGCCCCGGACCTGCTGGCCCAGCCCGAACCGGTGCTGGAGCAGGAGGGTGCGTTCGAACTCACCGAGCCGGATCCGGAACACGATCCGGAGCCGCCGCTGCAGCTGCCGACCCTTGAAGAGATCCAGGCAATCCAGGACAGCGCCGAGAAGGAAGGGTTCGAACAGGGCCATGCCGACGGCTACGGCCAGGG
Source organism: Stenotrophomonas sepilia (assembly GCF_003244875.1). Lineage (GTDB taxonomy): Bacteria > Pseudomonadota > Gammaproteobacteria > Xanthomonadales > Xanthomonadaceae > Stenotrophomonas > Stenotrophomonas sepilia. The sequence goes on along the minus strand of NZ_LXXZ01000115.1, from coordinate 29,419 downwards.
CCAGGCCGAAGTACGTCGCCTCGCCGCACAGATCGAAGGGATCCTGGACAACTTCAGCCGGCCGCTGGTGCGGCTGGAGAACGAAGTGGTCGGCGCCCTCGGCGAACTGGCGGTGCGCATCGCCGGCGCACTGGTCGGCCGCGCCTACGAAGCCGAGCCGGCACTGCTGGCGCAGCTGGTCGGCGAAGCGATCGACGCCGTGGGGGGCAGCACCCGCGAGGTGGAAGTGCGGCTGCACCCGGATGACATCGCTGCGCTCGCCCCGCTGCTGAACCTTTCACCGGCGCAGCGCCTCGTACCGGATACCAGCCTCAGCCGTGGCGACCTGCGCGTGCACGCCGAAGCCGTGCGCATCGACGGCACCCTGGAAGCCCGCCTGCGCGGTGCGCTGGATGCGGTGATCCGCCAGACCGGAGCCACGGCATGAGTGCCGGACCACAAACCACTCCGCCGCCGGCCGACTGGGCCGTGGCCCGCAACCTGCGCCTGGCCCGGCGCCTGGATGGCCTGCGCGTGGACACCGCGCATGGTCGTGGCCTGATCCGCGAGGGCGTGTTGCGCCGTGCGGTCGGGCTGACCCTGGAAGCGGTCGGCTGCGAAGCGCCGCTGGGCGCCAGCTGCAAGGTGGAAGTGGTCGACGGTGGCTGGGTCGACGCCGAAGTGGTCGGCTTCGCCGGCGAACGCACCTACCTGATGCCCAGCGCCGAACTGCATGGCCTGCTGCCCAACGCCCGGGTGGTGCCATCGGCGCGCCGGGGCGGCGTGGAAGTGGGCGAAGGCCTGCTCGGCCGCGTCATCGACAGCGACGGCGTGCCGCTGGATGGCAAGGGCCCGATCCGCGCCGAAGGCCATGTTGGCATGGCCGGCGTGTCGATCAATCCGCTGGCGCGTGAACCGATCACCCAGCCGCTGGACGTGGGCGTGCGCGCGATCAACGCGCTGCTGCCGATCGGCCGCGGCCAGCGCGTCGGCCTGTTCGCCGGCTCCGGCGTCGGCAAGTCGACGCTGCTGGGCATGATGACCCGCTACACCGCCGCCGACGTGATCGTGGTCGGCCTGATCGGTGAACGTGGCCGCGAAGTGCGCGATTTCGTCGAGACGACGCTGGGCGAGGAAGGCCTGCGCCGCGCCGTGGTGGTCGCCAGCCCCGCCGACCGGCCGCCGCTGGCGCGACTGCATGGTGCCTACCGCGCCACCGCCATTGCCGAGTGGTTCCGCGACCAGGGCCTGAACGTGCTGTTGCTGATGGACTCGCTGACCCGCTTCGCCCAGGCGCAGCGCGAGATCGGGCTGTCGGTCGGCGAACCGCCGACCACCCGCGGCTATCCGCCGTCGGTGTTTGCCAAGCTGCCGGCACTGGTCGAACGCGCCGGCAATGGCGCCAAGGGCCGTGGCTCGATCACCGCGTTCTACACGGTGCTGACCGAAGGCGATGATCCGCAGGATCCGATCGCCGATGCCGCGCGCGCGATCCTCGATGGCCACATCCTGCTCTCGCGCCGCGTGGCCGACAGCGGGCTGTACCCGGCCATCGACGTCGAATCGTCAGTCAGCCGCGTGGTCACGGAAATCGCCGACGAACCGTGGCGCCTGCGCATCCGCAAGTTGAAGCGACTGGTCTCGGCCTACTCGGCCAACCGGGACCTGATCGCGATCGGTGCCTACCAGCGCGGCAACGACGCGGCCACCGACGAAGCCCTGGAACGCTGGCCGGAAATCATGGAGTTCCTCGGCCAGGACGTTGCCAAGGCCGCAGATCTCCCGCACAGCCAGGCGGCGCTGCAGCGCCTGGTGGAACAAGAGAGTTAAGCCATGAACCAGTCCAAGCGCATCGATCCCCTGCTCAAGCGGGCCCAGGAACATGAGGACGCGGTCGCCCGCGACCTGGCCGAACGCCAGCGCGTGCTCGACACCCATCTCTCGCGACTGGACGAACTGCGCCGCTATGCCGAGGAGTACGCCAACGCACAGATGGCGGCGACCAGCCCGGCACAGTTGCTCAACCGCCGCGCCTTCCTCGATCGACTGGACAGCGCGGTCGAGCAGCAGCAGGCCACGGTCAATGGCAACCGCGAAAAAGTGGAGGCCGAGCGCGCACGCCTGATCCTCGCCAGCCGTGACAAGGCGGTGCTGGAGCAGCTGGCCGCCAGCTACCGGGCGCAGGAAAAGGTGGTGACCGACCGCCGCGACCAGCGCGAGATGGACGACATTGGTGCACGGCGTGCACGCCTGGTGCAGGCCGAAGACCAGGACGGCGCCGAGCAGGGAGGCCGCTCGTGATGCCCGCCCCGCTCGCCAGCAGCGCCAACACGGCCACGCCCGCCACCAGCAACAGTGCCGCACGCGCCTCGCGCAGCGAAGGCGGAAAGGACTTCAGCCAGCTGCTGCAGGGCGGCGCACCGTCTGCACCCACGCCAGCCGGCAGCGCCACGACACCGATGCCATCCACGCCGAGCCCGCCATCGACCGCCGACAGCAATGGCCAGGCACCGGGTGAACGCACCGCGGACGCCGAAGCGGCAACTGCTGAAACGCCGTCGCTGCCGCCGGTTGCCGTGACCCCGGCTGGACCCGGCACCGAAAAGGACAAGCCCGCCGCGACCGAGGACGCCCCGTGGCCACCGCCCGGCCTGGCCGGCCTGGTGCTGGCGATGCCGATGCCTGCCGATTCCGCTGCTGCTCTGCCAACCACCGCTGCACCGGCGGTGGCCAGCGACGGTAGCGCGCTGCCTGCTGCTGCCCCCGCCATGAACGCGACACTGCCTGCAGCCGCGCCGGCAGCGGCAACCGCAGCCCCAGTGGCGGCCGACGGCAAACCGGCGGCGACCAGCCCGGAGGATGCCACCGCGCTGCCACTGCCGGAGATGATCCTGCCCGGCAAGCGCGCCGAGCGTGGCGAAGGCAGCGACGTGGCTGCACTTGGCGACCGCACCAGCGTACCCCTGCTGCACTCACCGCCAGCGGCCGCCGTACAGGACCTCAAGGCGGCGCTCGCCACCGGCAACGCGATCTTCAATGGCGAACCGACGCCGAAGCCCGTGCTGGGTGACGATGGCTTCGACCAGGCCATCGGCGCACGGCTGGGCTGGCTGGCCGACCAGAAGATCGGCCACGCCCACATCCGCCTGAGCCCGGACGACCTGGGCCCGGTCGACGTGCGCCTGCAGTTGAACGGCGACAAGGTGCATGCCAGCTTCAGCAGCCCGCACGTGGACGTTCGGCAAGCGCTGGAAAGCAGCCTGCCGCGCCTGCGCGAGCTGCTGGGCGAACAGGGCTTCCAGCTGGCCCACGCCGATGTCAGCCACCAGGCACCGGGCGGTGGCGGCAATGCGCCGGGCCAGCCCGGTGGCAGCGGCATCATCGGCGACGGAGAACCGACGCCGGGCGACGCCAGCGTGTCGTCGGCGCAGTTGATCCGCCAGCGCGGACTGCTGGACGCTTACGCCTGACAGGCGTGCCGACCAAGGTTGGCACCTACCGGCACAGGTTTCCGACGGAATTCCGTCGCACCCGCTGCCCGGCCTTCGGCACACCCCTTGCATATCCCGGTGAAGCAACCCTCAGGAGCTTCACCCCGTGGCCGCAGCCGCTGACAAAACCAAGAAGACCGCCGAGAAGGACAAGGCCGCCAAGCCGCGTAGTCCGATCCTGATCACCGCGCTGGTAGCCGTATTGGCCGCCGCTGCTGCCGGTGGCGGCGTGTGGTTCTTCACCCAGTCCAAGCACGAAGAGAAGACCGCACAGGCGCCGAAGAAGAGCGCGACTCCAGCCCCGGCCCAGTACTTCGCACTGGATCCGGCCTTCGTGGTCAACCTCAATGGCCCGGTCGACGGCCCACGTTACCTGCAGCTGGAGGTTCAGCTGATGACCCGCGACCCGGCCGCGCTGGAAGCGATCAAGACCCACGCCCCGGCCATCCGTGCGCGCCTGCTGATGCTGTTCTCGCAGGTCAGCCCGGACCAGATCGCCGATGTCGCCGGCAAGCAGAAGCTGCAGGCCGCCTCATTGGCCGAGGTGCAGAAGGTGCTCAAGGCCGAGACCGGCAGCAACGGCGCCGACGATCTGCTGTTCACCAGCTTCGTGACCCAGTAAGGGCCCACCGATGAATGATCTGCTGTCCCAGGACGAGATCGATGCCCTGCTCCACGGCGTGGACAGTGGCGCGGTCGAGACCGATGCGGAACCCCCGTCAGGCGAAGCGCGCTCGTACGACTTCGCCAGCCAGGACCGCATCATCCGTGGTCGCATGCCGACCCTGGAAATGGTCCATGAGCGCTTCGCGCGCCTGTGGCGGATCGGCCTGTTCAACCTGATCCGCCGCTCGGCCGAACTGTCGGTGCGCGGCATCGAGCTGATCAAGTTCAACGACTACATGCACTCGCTGTATGTACCGACCAACCTGAACCTGATCCGCTTCAAGCCGCTGCGCGGCACCGGCCTGATCGTGTTCGAGCCGACCCTGGTGTTCGCCATCGTCGACAATTTCTTCGGTGGCGACGGGCGCTACCCCACCCGCATCGAGGGCCGCGAGTTCACAGCTACTGAAATGCGGGTGATCCACCTGCTGCTGAAGCAGACCTTCGCCGATCTGCGCGAAGCGTGGGCACCGGTGATGGATGTCGACTTCGAGTACATCAACTCGGAGATCAACCCGCATTTCGCCAACATCGTGACCCCGCGCGAGTACGTGGTGGTGTGCCGCCTGCACGTCGAGCTCGACGGTGGCGGCGGCGACATCCACGTCACCCTGCCCTACTCGATGCTGGAACCGATCCGCGAACTGCTCGACGCCGGCATCCAGAGCGACCGCAACGACCGCGACGAGAGCTGGGGCAAGACCCTGCGTGAGCAGCTCAACGTCGCCGAAGTCACCCTGTCCAGCGTACTGGCCAGCAAGCGCATGACCCTGCGCGACCTGACCCAGTTGAAGGTCGGCGACATCCTGCCGATCGAGCTGAGCCCGCAGGTGCCGCTGTGCGTGGAGAACATCCCCGTGTTCACCGGCGAGTTCGGCATCGCCAACGGCATGAACGCCGTGAAGATCACCGCTACCCATCCGCCGGGCACCCGCCCGCGCGTACCCGTCATCCAGGAAGACCCGCAATGAACGATATCGACGCCCTCGAACCGACCCCGGCCCAGTTCAGCAGCCTGCAGGCCGATGAGGCGAATGGTCCGGACCTGAACCTGGACGTGATCCTCGATGTGCCGGTGACCCTGTCGCTGGAAGTCGGTCGTGCCCGCCTGCCGATCCGCAACCTGCTGCAGCTCAACCAGGGGTCGGTGGTGGAACTGGAGCGCGGTGCTGGCGAGTCGCTGGACGTGTTCGTCAACGGCACCCTGATCGCCCACGGCGAAGTAGTAGTGATCAATGACCGCTTCGGCGTGCGCCTGACCGACGTGGTCAGCCCCAGCGAGCGTATCCGGAGACTGCGTTGAGCCTGCTGGCCTCCACCCTGCTGGCGGTCGGCAAGGCCGCCGCGCCGATCGGTCCGCAGGTCGGCCAGCATGCGGCCGCCGCACCCAGCCTGTTCGGTGCGGTGCTGGCGCTGCTGGCGGTACTGGCACTGGTGATCGGCCTGGGCTGGCTGCTCAAGCGCATGCCTGGCAGCGGCTTCCGCCCGGCCGAAGGCATGAAGCTGGTGGCCAGCCTCAGTGTCGGCGCCAAGGAACGCGTGGTGGTGGTCGAGGTCAATGGCCAGCAACTGCTGCTGGGCGTCACCGCCGGCGGCATCAACACCCTGCATACCCTGCCCGAACCGCTGCCGCCGCCGGCACCGGTGCGCGTGCCGGACTTCAAGAACCTGCCGAATTTCGCCCAGCTGCTGCAGCAGCGGCTGCGCAAGGACCCCTGACATGCGTGTCCCCCGTACCCGTCTCGCCACCCTGACGCCGTGGCTGCTGTTGCTTGCCCTGTGCCTGTTGCCGGCGCTGGCGTTGGCCGCACCCGGCGCGCCGGCTACCCCGCTGCCGGACGTCAACGTCGGCAAGATCGGTGGCCAGCCGGTCAGCCTGCCGCTGCAGACCCTGCTGCTGATGACCGCGATCACCCTGATCCCGTCGATGCTGCTGGTGCTGACCTCGTTCACCCGCATCATCATCGTGCTGGGCCTGCTGCGCCAGGCGCTGGGCACCGGCCAGACGCCGTCCAACCAGGTGCTGCTGGGCCTGGCCCTGTTCCTCACCGCAATGGTGATGATGCCGACCTGGGACAAGGCGTGGAGCGCGGGCATGGCGCCCTACCTCAACGGCGACATCGACTTCCAGACCGCATGGACGCTGACCACGCAGCCACTGCGCGGCTTCATGCTGGCGCAGATCCGCGAGACCGACCTGATGACCTTTGCCGGCATCGCCGGGCATGGCACCTACGCCAGCCCCGACGCGATCCCGTTCCCGGTGCTGGTCGCTTCGTTCGTCACCAGTGAACTGAAGACCGCCTTCGAGATCGGATTCCTGATCTTCATCCCGTTCGTGATCATCGACCTGGTCGTTGCCAGCGTGCTGATGTCGATGGGCATGATGATGCTGTCGCCGATGCTGGTATCGGCGCCCTTCAAGATCCTGCTGTTCGTGCTGGTCGATGGCTGGGTGCTGACCGTGGGTACGTTGGCGGCGAGCTTCAATCCGGCCTGATATCCCCCGTAACGCGCAGTCGAGCAGGGCTCGACTCTACATGAGCAGATGGAATCCGAATGTCTCCCGAACTTGCCTTGACTGAACTGCGTGGCGGCCTGATCACCGTGTTGTGGGTGGCCGGCCCGCTGCTGCTCACCGTACTGGTGGTGGGCGTGGTGGTTGGTGTCGTGCAGGCCGCGACCCAGCTCAACGAACCGACCATCGCCTTCGTTGCCAAGGCGGCAGCGCTGACCGCAGTGCTGTTCGCGCTGGGCAGCCTGCTGATCGGCCACCTGGTTGAATTCACCACGCTGCTGTTCCAGCGCATCCCACACCTGATCGGCTAGGGCACGCGCTTCGATGGACGCCGCGACACAGATGGCGGCCGACGGCCTGCAGGCCTTCGGCATGATCGGCACGGTGCTGTGGACCATGCTGCGCATCGGCGCAGTGGCCATGGCCATGCCCATGGTCGGCACGCGTGCGGTGCCATCGCGGGTGCGCGTGGTGCTGGCCGGCACCCTGGCCATCGCACTGGCCCCGCTGCTCCCCCCGGTACCGGACTGGACCGGCTTCGACGCGGCTACGGTGCTGACCATTGCCCGTGAACTGGCCATTGGCGTATCCATCGGCTTCATGCTGCGGTTGGTGTTCGAAGCCGGCGCGATGGCCGGCGAACTGATCGCGCAGGGCACCGGCCTGGCCTTCGCGCAGATGAGCGATCCGCTGCGCGGTGGTACCTCCGGCGTGATCGGACAGTGGTTCTACCTGCTGTTCGGGCTGCTGTTCTTCACCGCCAACGGCCACCTGGCTTTGATCTCGCTGCTGGTGGACAGCTATCGCGCGCTGCCGATTGGCGCCCCGCTGCCGGATCCCCATGCCTTCTTCAGCATCGCCCCGACCTTCCTGCTGACCGTGCTGCGCGGCGCGCTGAGCCTGGCCATCCCGCTGACCGTGGCGATGTTGGCGGTGAATCTGGCCTTCGGTGTCCTGGCGCGTGCCGCGCCTGCGCTGAACCCGATCCAGCTGGGCCTGCCGGTTTCGCTGCTGCTGGGCCTGTTCCTCCTGGCGCTGCTGGCCGGGGAAATGGGGCCGCCGGTACAGCGCCTGTTCGACGCCGCCTTCCAGGCCGCGGACGCGGTCACACGCTGACCCGGTCGTCACGTTCTACTGCTTGCCATGCATTTGTTTCTGTAGAGCCGAGCCCATGCTCGGCTGCCTTCGGCAGGAGTGGCAGCCGAGCATGGGCTCGGCTCTACAGGGGCGCAATTTCACGGATTGCCGCTTGAAGTCCCCCCGGGTCTGCGCGTTAGAGTGAATGCGCGGCAACCGGGGGGATGCCGCACCTGGCCGACGCCCGTTCGCGTTGGCCTGCCTCATGCATGCCCCACCGTGGTTTCCGTCGACAGGCAGGTCCGGGAGACTGACGAATGCTGGTAGGCACGTACAACCCGTGGCTGGTGGCGATCTCACTGCTGGTCGCCGTGATGGCGTCGTACACAGCGCTGGCCATGGCCGGGCGCACGGTCACCGCCCCGGGCCGGGCAGCCGCCTGGTGGTGGCGCCTGGGGGGCGGATTCGCCATGGGCCTGGGCATCTGGTCGATGCACTTCATCGGCATGCTGGCCTTCGATCTGCCCATTGCACTGGGCTACGACCTTCCCATCACCCTGCTCTCGCTGGCCCTGGCGATCGCCTCGTCGGTGTTCGCACTGTGGCTGGTCTCGCTGCGCACCCTGCCCCACCCGCGATTGGCGGTCGGCGCCCTGCTGATGGGCACCGGCATTGCCGGCATGCACTACGTCGGCATGGCAGCGATGCGCATGCAGCCCGGGATCGACTACGACCCGGGCTGGCTGCTGCTCTCCCTGGTGGTGGCGGTGGCCGCCTCATGGACCGCGCTGTACGTTGCGTTCCGCCTGCGCGCGCAGCGCACCCGCGTCGGTGACCGGTTGGCGGCCGCCGGCCTGCTCGGCCTGGCCATCGTCGGCATGCACTACACCGGCATGGCGGCCGCGCGTTTCCCCGAAGGCAGCATCTGCGGCGCGGCGGTCGGTGACGGCCTGCAGAGCGAGTGGCTGGCGATGCTGGTGGTGGTGTTGACGGTTGCGATCCTGGCGGTGGTGCTGGTGGTCTCGTGGCTGGACCAGCGTGTGGAGGCGCAGCTGCTGCGGCTGCGCAACTCGATGCTGAGCACCTCGTTGACCGATGCCCAGCAGGAATTGACCCAAGCCGCGCTGCACGACCCGCTGACCCGCCTGCCGAACCGCCTGCTGCTGCAGCGGCGTATCGTGCAGGCGCTGGCAGAAGCCGAACAGGGCGGCAGCCGTTTCGCGGTAATGTTCATGGACCTGGACGGATTCAAGCAGGTCAATGATGCCTACGGCCATCAGGCCGGCGACGCACTGCTGGTGGCGGTGGCCGAGCGTACCCGCCAGCTGCTCCGGCCCAACGATATGCTGGCCCGTCTGGGCGGCGACGAATTCGTGCTGGTGGTGCGCATCGAGCACGACGAGGACCTGCCCACCCTCGCCCGGCGCATCCTGCAGGCGGTGGGCAGCGGCCCGTTGCTGCCGGACAACGAACTGCAGGTGACTGCCAGCATCGGCGTGGCGATCTGCCCCGACCACGCTGCCAGCGAGCGCCAGTTGATGGCCTTCGCCGACGCGGCGATGTACCAGGCCAAGGAATCCGGACGCAACGCCTTCGTGCTGTTCGCCGACTGGATGAACGACAGTGCCGAGCAGCAGTTCCGGCTGCTGGCCGACCTGCGCCGTGCGATCGGCAGCGAGCAGCTGTTCCTGCACTATCAGCCGAAGATCCGCGTGGCCACCCAGAAGGTGGCCGGTGCCGAAGCGCTGATCCGCTGGAAACACCCGGAGCACGGACTGATCCCACCGGACCGCTTCATCCGCCTGGCCGAACGCAGCGGCGCGATCAACGAGATCGGTCGCTGGGCACTGGACCAGGCCTGCCAGCAACTGCGGCGCTGGCGCGACGCCGGGCATGAAGGCTGGTCGATGTCGGTGAACCTGTCGCCGGTGCAGTTCAGTTCGCCACACCTGCTGCAGGATGTGCGTGAAGTGATCGAACGCTACGACATTGCCCCGCGCCACCTGGTGCTGGAGATCACCGAAAGCACGGTCATGCGCGATACCGATGCCAGCCTTCGCCTGCTGCAGGCGCTGTCGGCGCTGGGCGTGGGCATCTCCATCGATGATTTCGGAACCGGCTATTCCAGCCTGCTGTACCTGAAGCGGCTGCCCGCCACGGAGATCAAGATCGACCACGCGTTCGTGCGTGACCTGGAACACAGTGCGGAGGACGTGGTGATCGTCTCGGCGATCGTGGCGCTGGGCCATGCACTGGACATGGACATCGTCGCCGAAGGCGTGGAAACCGCCGCGCAGCGCGCCTACCTGGAGCGCCTGGGCTGCGACTTCCTGCAGGGCTACCTGCTCGGCCGCCCGGTCGACGCGGCGCGCTTCATGCAGCTGCACGACCTGCCGCGGCCGCGGGTGGAGCTGGCGCAGAGCCCGCCGCAACAACACCCGCCCGGATAGCGCCGGGCAGCGCGACCACCTGCCATCACGGAACGATTCCTGCGGCACCCTCCTGTAGAGCCGAGCCCACGCTCGGCTGCGCTTCGCGCCTGGACCCAACCGCAGCCGAGCATAGGCCCGGCTCTACAAAAGGGTCGTCGGTTGATCCACGCCATGCGTGGAACAGTTCTTGCACGCCCTCCGGCAACCCCTGCCGCAGTACCCGTGATGTCCGAGAACGAATCCGCCGGCGAAAAGACCGAACAACCGACCGAAAAACGCCTGCGCGACGCCCGTGAACAGGGCAACCTGCCGCGCTCGCGCGAACTGGGCACCGCCGCCGTGTTCGGCGCCGGCGTGCTGGCGGTAATGGCCATGAGCGGCTCGATCGGACGCGGCGCCAGCGCCTGGATGAAGCAGGCGCTCAGCCCCGAGCAGAGCCTGCGGCAGAACCCGAAGGAACTGTTCGGCCACTTCGGTGATCTGCTGCTGCAGTTCATGCTGGTGATCGCACCGCTGGTGCTGGTCTGCCTGCTGGCCAGCTTCGTCGCCCCGCTGGTGATGGGCGGCCTGCGCTGGTCGCAGAAGGCGTTGCTGCCCGACATCAACCGCATGAACCCGATGAGCGGGTTCAAGCGCCTGTATGGCCCGGAAGCCATCGCCGAGTTCACCAAATCGCTGCTGCGCGTGGCCTTCGTCGGTGTCGCTGCCGGGCTGGTGGTGTGGTCCGGCTTCGACACCCTGCGCGGCCTGATCCACCACCCGCTGGAGACCGCCATCACCGACGGCCTCGGCTTCACCCTGCGCCTGCTGCTGGCCACCGCCGGCGCCATGCTGGTGCTGGCCGCCATCGATGCCCCGTACCAGCGCTGGAACTGGATGCGCAAGCTGAAGATGACCCGTGAAGAACTGCGCCGGGAAATGAAGGAAAGCGAAGGCAGCCCCGAGGTGAAGGGCCGCATCCGCCAGCTGCAGCAGCAGATGGCCAACCGCCGGATGATGGAAGCGGTACCCACCGCCGACGTGGTGGTGGTCAATCCCACCCATTACGCGGTGGCCCTGAAGTACGAAGGCGGCGCCATGAACGCCCCCACCGTGGTCGCGCTGGGCGTGGACGAGACCGCCCTGCGCATCCGTGAAGTGGCCGACGGCAACAAGGTCGCGATCGTCTCTGCCCCGCCTTTGGCACGCGCCTTGTATCGGGAAGGCCAACTCGGAAAGGAAATCCCCGTGAGACTGTATTCGGCCGTCGCCCAGGTCCTGTCCTACGTCTACCAGCTGCGCGCCTGGCGCACTGGCCCGATGCCGGACGCCCCGCACATCCAGGTGGATGAATTCGGCAAGGGAGGCCGCCCGTGAGCGCCCAGCCCGCCACCGGATTCAACACCCGCCGTGCCCTGGAAATGATCCGCCAGGGCCTTGGCGCGCCGCTGATCGTGCTGGCCCTGCTGGCCATGGTCGTGGTGCCGCTGGCCGCGCCAGTCCTTGATGCGCTGTTCACCTTCAACATCGCCATCTCGCTGATGGTGCTGCTGGCGGTGGTCTACGTGAAGCGCCCGCTGGACTTCACCATCTTCCCGATCGTGCTGTTGATCACGACCATGCTGCGGCTGGCGCTGAACGTGGCCTCCACCCGCGTGATCCTGCTCAACGGCCAGAACGGCCACGACGCTGCGGGCAAGGTCATCGCCGCCTTCGGTGAATTCGTGATCGGCGGCAACTATGCGGTCGGCATCGTGGTGTTCGCGATCCTGACCATCATCAATTTCGTGGTCATCACCAAGGGCGCCGGCCGCGTCTCGGAAGTGACCGCGCGCTTCATCCTGGACGCGATGCCCGGCAAGCAGATGGCGATCGACGCCGACCTCAACGCCGGTTTGCTGACGCGCGAGGAAGCCAAGCTGCGCCGCGAGGAAGTCCGCGAGGAAGCCGACTTCTACGGTGCAATGGACGGTGCCAGCAAGTTCATCCGCGGCGACGCCATCGCCGGCATCCTGATCCTGTTCATCAACATGCTCGGCGGCCTGGCCGTGGGCGTGCTGCAGCATGGCATGCCGTTCGGCGACGCCGCTGCCACCTACACCCTGCTCTCCATCGGTGACGGCCTGGTGGCGCAGCTGCCGGCACTGCTGGTGTCCAGCGCGGTGGCGATGCTGGTCACCCGCGCCTCGCGCTCGCAGGACATGGCCCAGGCCATGACCGGGCAGGTGTTCGGCCAGTACCGCGCGCTGGCGATCACCGCCGGCATCATCGGCGTCGTTGGCCTGGTGCCGGGCATGCCCAACGTCGCTTTCCTGACGCTGGCCGCGATCCTCGGCTTCATCGCCTGGAAGGTCTACCGCAAGGGCAAGACCGCCGCCACCGATCCGGCAGCGGGAGGCAATGACGCCGCCGCGCTCAATGCGCTGGGCCGCCCCGCCGCGCCGGCACCGACCGCCGAACTGAGCTGGGACGAGCTGCGCCCGGTCGATCCGCTGGGCCTGGAGGTCGGCTACCGGCTGATTCCGCTGGTGGACAGCAACCAGGGCGGCGAACTGATGGCGCGCATCAAGGGCGTGCGCCGCAAGCTGACCCAGGATGTCGGCTTCCTGATTCCCTCGGTGCACATCCGCGACAACCTGGAACTGCCGGCCAACGGCTACCGCGTGCTGGTGCATGGCGTGCCGGTGGCCACCGCCGAGATCCACCCCGACCGCGAGCTGGCCCTGGATCCGGGCAGCGCGCTCGGCGCACTGGAGGGCATTGCCGGCAAGGATCCCGCGTTCGGCCTGGATGCCACCTGGATCCAGCCGCACCAGCGCGCCCAGGCCGAAACGCTGGGCTACACGGTGGTCGACCCGGCCACCGTGGTCGCCACCCATCTGTCGCACCTGATCCGCGAACACGCACCCGAGCTGCTCGGCCATGAGGAAGTGCAGCACCTGCTGGCCAACCTGGCCAAGAGCGCACCCAAGCTCGTCGAAGATCTGACGCCGAAGGCGCTGCCGCTGTCGGCGGTGGTGCGCGTGCTGCAGAACCTGCTGGTCGAGCGCATTCCGATCCGCCAGCTGCGCAAGATCGCCGAGGCACTGGTCGAACATGCGCCCAGCAGCCAGGACCCGGCCGTGCTGACCGCCGCGGTGCGCACCGCACTGGGCCGCTTCATCGTGCAGGAGATCGCCGGAATGTCGGCGGAGCTGCCGGTGTTCACCCTCAACCCGCAATTGGAACGTGTCTTGCAGGAGTCCACGCAGGGCAACGGCGCCGCGCTGGAACCCGGACTCGCTGAGCGACTGCACCAGAGCCTGGCCGAATGTGTCAGCAAGCAGGAAGCCCGCAACGAGCCCGCGGTCGTGCTGGTACCTGGCCCGGTGCGCGCCGCGCTGGCCCGCCTGGTCCGCCACAGCGTTCCTTCGCTGTCGGTCCTGGCCTACAGCGAGGTGCCGGAGGACAAGCGCCTGAAGCTGGTCGGAACGATCAGCTGACGCCGCCCGCCGATGCGCCAGAAAACAGACACCACTTTCGAACCAACGCAACAGACAGACACCAAGGGGAACCCGCACCGTGCAGACCACCGACCACCCGAGTTCCCCGACCGCCACCCCGCCGTCTTCGCCTCGTGACCACAGCATGAAAATCAAACGATTCGTCGCCGCCGACATGCGCTCGGCCATGAACCTGGTGCGCAAGGAGCATGGTCCTGACGCCGTGATCCTGTCCAACCGCCGGATCGAGGAAGGCATCGAGATCGTCGCCGCCGCCAACTACGACGAGAGCGCGGTGCAGCGTGCGCTGGAAGCCTCGCGCCGCGACGTCGCACCGCCGCCGGCACCCAAGCCGCGCACCGCCGCCGACGCGGTGATCGCCGCCGTCACCCGCCGCCGCAGCAGCACCCCGGCACCGGAACCGGTTGCCGCCACCACCTCGGCGGTGGCCGCCCTCGCCCGTGCAGCAGTGGGCGCTACCGGCCGCACCCTCGATAGCGCCGACGAGATCGTGCCAACCCGCGGCAGCACCGGCTTCGCCGCCACCCTGGCACGCGCCGCCGTCAATGAACCGGCACTGCCGGACCAGATCTTCGCCCCGTTCGCCGAGGCCATCGTTGCTCCGGCGCCGGCACCGACCGTCGCCGCGCCGGCCAACCGCGCCCGTTTCCAGATCGATCCGCCGCACGAGGCGCATCACGAAAGCGTGGCGCCGGCGGTGCAGCCGCCACCGCTGCCGACCGCAGCCTCGTCTGAAACGCAGCCGGAGGTCGCCGTCAGCGAACCGGCGTTGGCCGATGCCACCGTCGAAGCCGCGCCGACGCCGACGCTCGCCCCAGCCCCTGTCCTGACCGTGGTCGCCCAGGACGACGCCGAGATCCGCCAGCTGCGCCAGGAAGTGGCCGGCATGCGCCAGGTGATCGAGCGCGAAATGAACCGCTTCACCGACGAGCGCCTGCGCGGCTGCCCGGTGCGCGCCACCGCGCTGGACCTGATGGACGAGTACGGCTTCGATGCTGGCCTGGCCCGCGACGTCGCCATGCAGATTCCGCTGGAGACCGAGGCGCACCGAGGCCGCGGCCTGATGCTGGGGCTGATCTCGCGCAAGCTGCCGATTGCCCCGGTCGACCCGCTGGAGGAAGGCGGCGTGATCGCGCTGGTGGGCCCGACCGGCGCCGGCAAGACCACCACCATCGCCAAGCTGGCCTCGCGGTTCGCCGAGAAGCACGCGCCGCGTGACGTGGCTCTGGTCACCACCGACACCACCCGCATCGGCGCCCGCGAGCAGCTGTATGGCTACGGCCGGCAGCTCGGCATCGCCGTGCACGAGGCCAACAGCGGCACCGACCTGGACCAGCTGCTGGAACGCCTGAAGGACTACAAGCTGGTACTGATCGACACCGCCGGACTGGGCCCGCGCGACCGCGCGCTGGCCGCCCAGCTGCAGTGGCTGCGCGCCGCGCGCCAGGTGCGCACCCTGCTGGTGCTGCCGGCCAACACCAGCTTCGGCGACATGGACGAGGTGGTCCGCCGCTTCGGTGCCGCCAATCTGCAGGGCCTGGTGCTGAGCAAGCTGGACGAAACCGGCCGCTTCGGCAACGCCCTGTCGGTGGCCGTGGACCACGCCCTGCCGATCACCTGGGTGACCGACGGCCAGGACGTTCCGGACGACCTGCACCGGGCCAGTGCGGCCAATCTCGTACTTCGCCTTGAAGATTTGCGCCGAGCGGCCGATATGCCCTGCAACCCGGAGTTGAACCATGCCGTCGCGTGAGTACGCCAAGCTGACCAAGACCTTCCCGCTGTCGGCCACCCGCAGCGAGCCGCTCGGCCCTGTGCGCACCATCGCCGTGACCGGCGGCAAGGGCGGCGTGGGCAAGACAAACGTGTCGGCCAACCTGGCCGTGGCGCTGGCCGGCATGGGCAAGCGCACGCTGCTGCTGGACGCCGACCTCGGCCTGGCCAACATCGACGTGATCCTGGGCTTGAACCCCACCTATACGCTGGCCGACCTGGTTGCCGGCCGCTGCTCGCTGGACGACGTCATCGTCGAAGGCCCGAACGGCGTGCTGGTGGTCCCGGCCGCGTCCGGCCGCCGGCACATGGCCGAGCTGGCCCCGGCCGAGCACGTCGGCCTGGTCAACGTGTTCTCCGAGCTGGAACGCGAGCTGGACATCATGGTGGTGGACACCGCCGCAGGCATCACCGACGGCGTGCTGACCTTCTGCCAGGCCGCGCAGGACACCGTGGTGGTGGTCTGTGACGAGCCGGCTTCAATCACCGACGCCTACGCGCTGATCAAGGTGCTCTCGCGCGAACGTGGCGTGGACCGCGTCCAGGTGGTGGCCAACATGGTGCGCGACCCCAACGAGGGCCGCGTACTGTACGAGAAGCTGACCCGCGTCTGCGAGAAGTTCCTCGCCGATGTCTCGCTGAACTATCTGGGCTGCGTGCCGCAGGATGACTGGCTGCGCCTGTCGGTGCAGCGCCAGCAGCCGGTGGTGAAGGCCTACCCGTCCAGCCCGTCCGCACTGGCCATCACCGAGATCGCGCGCCGCACGGCCCGCTGGCAGGCGCCCACCGAACCACGCGGCGGCGTCGAGTTCTTCCTCGAACGCATCCTCAAGCAGCGCGGGGTGGCGGCATGAAAGGCGCGGCCCAGTACAGGGAAGTCCAGCGCTCGGCGGCCAACGACGTCATCGCCCAGCACTCGGACCTGGTGCGGCGCATCGCCCACCATCTGGCCGCGCGCCTGCCGGCCAGCGTCGAAGTCGACGACCTGATCCAGGCGGGCATGATGGGCCTGATCGAGGCTTCGCGCAGCTACGACGCCGACCAGGGCGCCTCGTTCGAGACCTATGCCTCGATCCGTATCCGTGGCTCGATGATCGACGAGATCCGCCGTGGCGACTGGGTGCCGCGCTCGGTGCACCGCCGTGCACGCGATGCTGCGGCCACCATCCGCCGCCTGGAACAGAGCAGCGGCCGCGCCGCCAGCGCCACCGAAGTGGCCGCCGCGATGGAGATGCCACTGCCCGAGTACCTGCGCCTGATGGAAGACGCTGCGCGTGGCCAGGTGCTGAGCCTGGAGTCGCGCATCGAGGACCAGGGCGAGCTGGACACGGTCGCCCAGGGTGGCCCGACCCCGCAGCAGGTGCTGGAGCGCAGCGAGTTCGGCCGCGAGCTGGGCAAGGCCATCGGCCATCTGCCCGAGCGCGAACAGCTGGTGCTCTCGCTCTACTACGAGCAGGAACTCAATCTGAAGGAGATCGGCGCGGTGCTCGGCGTGAGCGAGTCGCGGGTCTGCCAGATCCACGGCCAGGCGGTGCTGCGCCTGCGCGGCCGGCTGAAGGTATTCGAGGCCGTCGACGCCGGCCTCGAAGAATGAACATCCCCGAGGCAGCTGCCCGCGGCCGCCCGGAATGAACAACAAAGGAACTCTGCTTTGAACAAGAACATGCGCATCCTGATCGTCGACGACTTCTCGACCATGCGTCGCATCGTCAAGAACCTGCTGGGCGATCTGGGCTTCACCAACACCGCCGAAGCCGAGGACGGGCATGCCGCGCTGTCGCTGCTGCAGAGCCAGCCGTTCGATTTCGTGGTCACCGACTGGAACATGCCGGTCATGACCGGCATCGAGCTGCTCAAGGCGATCCGTGCCGACGCCAAGCTGAAGACCCTGCCGGTGCTGATGGTCACCGCCGAAGCCAAGCGCGAGCAGATCATCGAAGCGGCCCAGAACGGGGTGAACGGCTACATCATCAAGCCGTTCACCGCGCAGACGCTGGAAGAGAAGCTCGGCAAGATCTTCGAACGCCTGGCGGCCAGCGCCTGATGGACACCACGGTCGACAAGAATGCCCTCGCCCTGCGCCTGCAGGAAGCACTGGACGCACTGGAGTCCGGTGACGAAACCGCCTGGCGGCAACGCATCGACGGACTGGTCGCGCTGCGCACGCAGCCGATGATGAGCGGCCTCTCGCGGCTGGCCCGCGAGCTCGGGCAGGCCCTGGGCGAACTGCCGACCGTGCCCAGCGAGGCCGGCGAACTGGACGATGCCTGCGCACGCCTGGACCACGTGGTGGCGATGACCGAACAGGCGACGCACCGCACCCTGGACCTGGCCGAGGAATGCCGCAGCCTGACCGAACAGCTGCGCGCCGAAGGCCTGCAGCCCGGCCAGGATGCACAGCTCGAGCGCATCCGCCACAACCTCACCGAGATCGCCCTGACCCAGAGCTACCAGGACCTGACCGGGCAGATCATCCGTCGCGTGGTCGGCATCGTCCGCCGCGTGCACGAGGGCTTCGGCGCGCTCGGCCTGCCGCCGGAACAGCATCGCACCGATCCGGAACTGGCCGGGCCGGCACTGAAGGGACTGGACCGCCACGCGGTCTCGCAGAACGACGCCGACGACCTGCTGTCGGACCTGGGGCTGTAAGCATGAGCGCGGTATCCGACGACATCACTGCCGATTTCATCATCGAGGCGCAGGAAATCCTGGATCGCCTGGGCGAACAGCTGGTGTCGCTGGAGCAGGCACCACAGGACACCGAGCAGCTCAACGCGGTGTTCCGGGGCTACCACACGCTCAAGGGCGGCGCCGGCTTCCTCGGCGTCACCGCCATGGTCGAGTTGTGCCACGCCGCCGAAGAAGCGCTGGGCATCGCGCGCGCGGGCCAGGCCGTGCTGCAGGCCCATCACTTCGATGCCGCCCAGCAATCGCTGGACTACCTGCAAGCGATGCTGGATGCAGTTTCCTCCGGCACCGAGCCGGGCTATGCGCCGCCGGAGCTGATCGCCCAGTTCGACATGCACGGAGGCGCCACCGCGCCGGCCGCCCCGACCGCCGTAGCGGCGGCCGGTAGCGGCGACCTGATCACCGACGACGAATTCGAGGCCCTGCTCGACCAGCTGCACGGTGGTAACGCGCCGACTGCGGTCGCGCCGGCAAAGAAGGCTGACGACGGCCTGATCAGCGAAGACGAGTTCGAAGCCCTGCTCGACCAGCTGCACGGTGGCGCCGCACCCGGCGCCAAGCCCATCGCTGCGGTAGCGCCCGCACCGATCGCGGCACCACGCCCACTGGCCGCACCGGCCGCACCGGCAACTGCAGCGGCGACCAAGCCGGCCGCCAAGCCGCTGGCCGAAGCCGAACATACCGTGCGCGTGGACACCAAGCGCCTGGACGCGATCGTCAATCTGATCGGCGAACTGGTGCTGTCGCGCAACCGGCTCAAGACCCTGCGTGCGCGCCTGCGCGACGAGGAACTGGACCGCGCCGTGTCGACCCTGGACATCGCCACCGCGCGCCTGCAGTCGGCGGTGATGCGTACCCGCATGCAGCCGGTGGGCAAGGTCTTCTCGCGCTTCCCCAAGGTCGCCCGAGACGTTGCCCGCTCGCTGAAGAAGGAAGTGGACCTGGAGCTGATCGGTGCCGAGACCGAGCTCGACCGCAACCTGGTCGAAGCGCTGGCCGACCCGCTGGTGCACCTGGTCCGCAACGCCATCGACCATGGCGTGGAAATGCCCGACCTGCGCGAAGCACAGGGCAAGCCGCGGATGGGCCATGTACGCCTGTCGGCCCAGCAGGAAGGCGACTACGTCAGCATTGAAGTGCAGGACGACGGTGCCGGCATCGATCCGGAGAAGCTGCGCGCGAAGGCGCGTGAGAAGGGCCTGATCGATCCGGAAGCTGCCGCGCGGCTGAGCAGCGAGGAGTGCCTGCACCTGGTGTTCCTGCCCGGCTTCTCGACCAAGCAGCAGGTCACGGATATCTCCGGCCGTGGCGTTGGCATGGATGTGGTGCAGTCGCGCATCCGCGAACTGAGTGGCCAGATCCAGATCCAGTCCGAGCTGGGCCGTGGCAGCCGCTTCCTGATCCGCGTGCCGCTCACCCTGGCGATCCTGCCGACCCTGCTGGTGCAGGCCGGCGAGGACGTCTATGCACTGCCGCTGGCGCGCGTGATGGAAGTGCTGCACGCGCCGCGCACCTCGCTGGGCTGGTTCGATGGCCGCGCCGTGCTCGACCGTCGTTCGCATACGCTGCCACTGGTCGATCTGCGCCAGTGGCTGGATGTGACGCCGGCCGCCTCGACCCTGCTGACCATCGTGGTGCTGCAGGCCGGCGAAGCGCGCTTCGGCCTGGTCGTGGACCAGGTGCGCGGGCGCGAGGAAGTGGTCATCAAGCCACTGCCGAAAGCCCTGCGCGGCCTGCGCGGTTACGCCGGTGCAACCCTGATCGGCGATGGTCGCATGGCACTGATCCTGGATGTGGACGGCCTGCGCAGCCCGCACGACTGACCCGCTTGCTGAACCCGTAAAACTGTGAAGTCGCACCAGTAGCCCGTACCGGTGTCTCAAGTCCCATTCATACAAGCCGATACCGGATCCATGGATAGACTCAGCCTCATTGGACTCTTTCTCGCCCTGGCCTCGCTGGTCGGCGGCAGCATCCTCAAGGGCGCCGGCCTGGCGTCGCTGTGGTCGCCTGCGGCGTTCGTGATCGTCATCGTCGGCACCGTCGCTGCGATCCTGCTGCACACCTCGCCGGCGGTGTTCAAGCATGCGTTCAGCATCGTGCGCTGGGTCGTGCGTCCACCGCACAGCGACCGCCGCGAGCTGATCCAGCAGATCGTCGAGTGGAGCAACATCGCCCGCCGCCAGGGCCTGCTGGGCCTGGAATCGCAGGTGGAAGCACAGCAGGACCCGTTCCTGCGCAAGGGCCTGCAGCTGCTGGTGGACGGCGTCGAGCCCGAATCGATGCGGCACATGCTGGAAATCGAACTGGGCAGCCAGGAGCACCAGGACCAGGCCGGCGCCAAGGTGTTCGAAGCAATGGGCATCTATGCACCGACGCTGGGCATCATCGGTGCCGTGCTGGGCCTGATCGCAGTGATGAAGAACCTGGCCGACCCGAGCAAGCTCGGCCACGGCATCGCCGCCGCGTTCACCGCCACCATCTACGGCATCGCTTCGGCCAACCTGCTGTTCCTGCCGATCGCCGCCAAGCTCAAGAGTGTGATCTCGCACAACACGCGCGACCGCGAGATGGTCATCGAAGGCCTGATCTCGATCGCCCAGGGCGAGAACCCGCGCAACATCGAAACCAACCTCTCCGGCTTCCTGCACTGACATGGCCCGCCGCAAGCACCACGAAGAGCACGCCAACCACGAAGCATGGGCGATCCCCTATGCCGACCTGATGACGCTGCTGCTCGCCTTCTTCGTGGTCATGTATGCGATCTCCTCGGTGAACGAGGGCAAGTACCGGATCATGGCCGACGCGCTGACCGATGCCTTCGGTGGCGCACCGCGCACCATCAACCCGGTGCAGGTGGGCAACAAGCAGGTGCAGGGCGGCGGCTGGGACAGCCCCTCGGTGATCAAGTCCGGCACCAAGATCGGTCCCTCCGCGCCGGCGCCCTCGCACGACCCGACCCTGCTGCCGTCGATGGCCTCGCAGATGCGCATGCCGGTGTCAGTGCACAACCAGGAGCAGATCGCCCGTGCCGAGCGCCAGCTCAACACGATTGCCGATCGCCTCACCGCCGCACTGGCGCCGCTGATCGACCGCGGCATGATCAGCGTGCGCCGCACCGAACTGTGGATCGAAGTCGAGATCAACAGCGATATCCTGTTCCCTACCGGCTCGGCCGCGCTGGACGTGCATGCGCGGCAGACCCTGGCCAGCCTGGCCGAGGTGCTGCGCGACGTGCCCAACAGCGTGCGCGTGGAAGGCCACACCGACAACGTGCCGATCGCCACCGCGACTTTCCCGTCGAACTGGGAACTGTCGGCCGGGCGCGCCGCCAGCGTGGTGCACCTGTTCGCCGACCAGGGCGTGCAGCCGTCGCGGCTGGCGATGGTCGGCTATGGCCAGTTCCGCCCGCGCGAAGAGAACGACAGCGCGCAGGGCCGCAACCGCAACCGCCGGGTGATGGTCATCATCCTGGCCGACACGTCGCACTCGGTGGATCCGCTCGGCCAGCGCCTGAACGCAGCCACCGGCGCCACCGACAGCACCGTCACCAAACAGGCCGCCGCAACTCCGGCCAGCGCCCCCACCTCCCCCATCGCACCGGTGAAGTTGCCGCCGGTGCCGGCTGGCAGCCGCGTCGGCGCCGCCGTTCCCCCGGCAATGAAGGAGTAATCCGATGCGCATCTGGGCAGTCGCCAACCAGAAGGGCGGAGTCGGCAAGACCACCACCACCCTCGCCCTCGGCCGCGGCCTGGCCGCACTCGGCCATCGCGTGCTGCTGATCGACCTCGATCCGCATGCCTCGCTCAGCCGCGCCTTCGGCGTGCCGGTGGACCCGCCGCCGGCCGGCGTGCTGGAGCTGTTCGGCACACCGCCAGCGGACCTGTCCGGCCTCTGCCATGCCAGCAACATCCATGGCCTGGACTACGTCTGCGCACAGTCGGCGCTGGCCACGCTGGAACGCCGCAGCGCCAACCAGCCCGGCCTCGGCCTGGCCCTGCAGAACGCGCTGGCGCGCCACCAGGGCCAGCACGACTACATCCTGCTGGACTGCGCACCCACCCTCGGCCTGCTGATGATCAACGCACTGGCTGCCGCCGATCGCCTGATCATCCCGACCCAGGCCGAGCCCCTGGCACTGCACGGCCTGGATGGCATGGTCCGCACCGGCGAGATGGTCGAGCGTTCGCGCCGCCGCCCGCTGCCGATCTCGATCCTGCCGACCCTGTTCGACCGCCGCACCCGCGCCGGCAACGAATCGCTGCGCACCATGCAGGATCGCCACGGCAACCGCGTGTGGGAAGACGCCATTCCGATCGATACCCGCATCAGCAACGCCGCCGGGCTGACCCTGCCGAGCGCTGGCGAGGACTACCCGGGCCGTGGCCTGGCCGCCTACCGGCGCGCCTTGAACTGGATCCTCGGCGAGGATGCCCGCGCCCTGGAGCAGGCCGCATGAACAGTACCGGCATCCTCGACGACTACCTGGACGAACTGCTGGGGGAGGCGATGGTCGCGCCGCCGCCTGCCGTTCTGCCGCCCGCAGGCGCCGGGCCAGGCCCGGCGATCGAAGCAGTCGCCGAACGCGAACCGACCTGGGACGACCTGCCGGCCGACGTGATCTACGAAACCGAAACCATCGCCGCCACGCCCAGCGGGGACAGCGCTGCGCTGGAAGCCGCCTTCGAGAGCGCCGCACCACCCACGCGCGAACCCACCTGGGATGACCTGCCCGCCGAGGTGATCTACGAAACAGAATCCGTCGCCGCCGCACCAAGCCCGGACGACGCGGTGCTGGAAGCGGCCTTCGAGAGCGCTGCCGCCTCCGCTAGCGCTGGGCCGGGTCCGGCGGGAGAAGCGGTTTCCGGACGCGAGCCGACCTGGGATGACCTGCCTGAGGAGGTCATCCACGAAACCGCGCCGGCACCCGCCGTCGTTGCAAACGCCGGTCCGGAACCTGCCTGGGACGACCTGCCGGACGAGGTGATCTACGAAACCGATCCGGCGGACAGCCATCGCCTCGCCCACACCGACAGCCCCGGCCTGCAGGCCGCGTTCGAGGCGGCCGCGGGTGGCGAAGACGTAGCCACGCCACCGCCCGCCGTGGTCGCAGCACCGGTCGCCCCCACGGTTGCACCTGCAGCTCCGGCCCCGGCGGCGCGCACCGCCACTCCGCCGCCGCGCGTCGCCGTCGATGCCCCGGCAGGCAACCGTCCCGGCACCTGGCAGGAGCTGCAGGCGCAGGCCCACCAACCGGCCCGCAGCCCGCACCCGCAGAACCGACGCGCCGGCGAACGCACTTCGCGCTGGCTGCGCCTTCGCTGCGGCACCCAGGCCTATGCGCTGGAACTGCTGAAGGTGCAGGAAGTGGTGCTGCCGGTGCCCCTGCTGCCGCTGCGTGGCACTGCAGCGGCCATGCTCGGCATCATGAACCTACGCGGCCAGGTGGTCCCGGTGATGGACCTGGGCCTGCACTTGGGCGCGGCCGCCGCCGAGGACGACGCGCAGACCCGCATCGTGGTCCTGGAGGAGGACGGCGAGACCATCGGCCTGCGCGTGTCAGCGGTCGAAGATGTCGCCAACCTCACCGATTCGCAGATCGAACCGCCCGATACCGCGCGCATCTGCCAGATCTCAAACGACCTGTTCCGCGGCGTGGCCCGGGTCAGCCAGCGGCCGATGATCCTGCTCGACGCCACCCGGCTGTTGAGCTGAGCCGCCAAGAAAAAGGGGACGGAGGGGATTAAGTCGCAAGTGGCTCGGTGCTTTGCACCGAAGCGGTGCCTGTCGGGGACGCAAGGAGTTGATCCGTTGGATCAACACCTTACGTCCCCACTGCGCGGTCACCGTTGCCGAGGGGACTGCAGTAGAGCCAGCTCGCTTGCGACTTGATCCCCTCCGTCCCCTCTTGGACAGCGACCGCATCGACGTACCGCGTCGATTCTTCTAAAGAACCCCACCGGGGTGCCGTTATGGATCACGGAACCGTTTGTCCGGAGCAACGATGAGCACTGTCGAACTGGGTGGGGATCTCGGCATCGAGAGCACTACCGAGCTCAAGAACCGCCTCGCCCCCCTCGTGGAGCAGGCTGGCGAGCTGACCCTGGATGCCAGCCAGGTCGCCCGCATCCACACGGCCGCCGTGCAGGTGCTGTGTGCGTTCGTGCAGGCCCGCCGCGAGGCAGGCCTGGGCACCGGCTTCCACGGTTGCACTGCAACCTTCAGTGACGCCGCGCGCCTGCTGGGCGTCACCCAGGCCCTGGGCCTGGACGTAACCCATGACAACCTGAAATCTGTGGAGAACGCTGCATGAGCGCACGTATCTTGGTGGTGGACGATTCGGCGTCGATGCGCCAGATGGTGTCCTTCGCCCTCACCTCGGCCGGTTTTGCCGTCGAAGAAGCTGAAGACGGCGCGGTCGCGCTCGGTCGCGCCAAGGGCCAGCGCTTCAATGCGGTGGTGACCGACGTCAACATGCCGAACATGGACGGCATCGCGCTGATCCGCGAACTGCGCCAGCTGCCGGACTACAAGTTCACCCCGCTGCTGATGCTGACCACCGAATCGGCCGCCGACAAGAAGTCCGAAGGCAAGGCCGCCGGTGCCACCGGCTGGCTGGTCAAGCCGTTCAATCCCGAACAGCTGGTCGCCACCGTGCAGAAAGTGCTGGGCTGATCGCCCGGCGCCGCTCCCCCTCCTCGCTTCCGGATCACCACTGCCATGAGCATGGACCTGCAACGCTTCCACGCCACCTTCTTCGAGGAGAGCCGCGAAGGCCTCGATGCGATGGAGGCTGGCCTGCTGGCCCTGGAATCGGGGCAGCAGGACGCGGAGATCATCAATTCGGTGTTCCGCGCCGCCCACTCGATCAAGGGCGGCGCCGGCACCTTCGGCTTCGACGCGATCGCCGGCCTGACCCACGTGCTGGAAACGCTGCTCGATGAGCTGCGCGCCGGCAAGCGGGTCCTGGAAGGCCAAGCCGTCGACGCCATGCTGTCCTCGGTGGACGTGCTGCGCGCCCTGCTGCGCGAAGCCGAACACGGCCAAGCCGCAGATCCCGCCGCAGTCGCTGCGGTGAAAGCGCGCCTGGAAGCGGTTCTTTCCGGCCAGGCCGCAGCGAGCGCCCCGGCGGCCGCGGCAGCCAAGGTGGACGATACGCCGGAAGCCTGGCAGATCGGCTTCACCCCGGCGCCGTCGCTGTTCATGAGCGGCAACGATCCATTGCGCATCATCCGCGAACTGGAACACCTCGGTTCGCTGCAGGTCGCTGCGCGCATGGAACGCCTGCCGGGCTTCGCCCAGCTTGATCCGCTCGAAGCCCATCTTGCGTGGGATCTGGGCCTGGTCGGCAAGGTGCCGCGCAGCAAGATCGAAGACACCTTCGCCTGGGTGCTGGACGATTGCGAGCTGGACATCCGTCCCGCCGCGCCGCCGAGCCTGGCCACGCAGGCGCCGGCCGCTGCGGCTCCCGCTCCGGTCGCAGCGGCACCGTCTGCACCTGCCGCGCCTGCCGCCAGCGGTGGTGCCAGCCAGGAAGCGGAAACCTCGATCCGCGTCAGCGTCGACAAGGTCGATGCGCTGATCAACCTGGTCGGCGAGCTGGTCATCACCCAGGCCATGCTCAAGCAGGTCTCGCATGCGCTGGACCCGGTCCACGCCGAGAGCCTGTTCGCCGGGCTGGACCAGCTTGAACGCAACACCCGCGACCTGCAGGAAGCGGTGATCGGCGTGCGCATGCTGCCGGTTGATGCGGTGTTCCGCCGCTTCCCGCGCCTGGTCCGCGACCTGTCCAGCCGCCTCGGCAAGCAGGTGCGCCTGCGCACCGTCGGCGAAGGCACCGAACTGGACAAGGGCCTGATCGAAAAGATCGCCGATCCGCTGGTGCACCTGGTGCGCAACTCGATCGACCACGGCCTGGAAATGCCCGACGTACGTCGCGGTGGAGGCAAGGATGAGACCGGCACGATCACGCTGGCGGCCTCGCATCAAGGCGGCCATATCGTCATCGAAGTCAGCGACGATGGCCGTGGCCTGGACCGCGCCAAGATCCTCGCCAAGGCCCACGAACGCGGCCTGGCCGTGCCGGACAACCCGACCGATTCGCAGGTCTGGGACCTGATCTTCCAGCCTGGCTTCTCCACCGCCGATGCGGTCACCGACCTGTCCGGGCGCGGCGTCGGCATGGACGTGGTCCGCCGCAACATCCAGGCACTAGGCGGCGAGGTGCAGATCGAAAGCAGCCTCGGTACCGGCACCCGCACGCTGATCCGCCTGCCGCTGACCCTGGCCATCCTCGATGGCATGACTGTGGCCGTGGCCGGCGAAACCCTGATCCTGCCGCTTGCCTACGTGCTTGAGGCATTGCAGCCGCAGCCCGAGGATATCCGCAGCATGGCCGGCGAAGGCCGCGTGCTGCGCGTGCGAGGCGAGTACCTGCCGATCCTGTCGTTGAGCGAGTACTACGGCTACGGCAACCGCGCACCGGGCAGCGAATCGCTGGTGGTGGTGGTGGAAGGCGATGGCCAGAAAATCGCGCTGGAAGTGGACGAACTGGTCGGCCAGCAGCAGGTGGTGGTGAAGAACATCGAGAACAACTACCGCCGTATCGGCGGGGTGTCCGGTGCCACCATCCTTGGCGACGGCCGCGTCGCGTTGATCGTTGACATCGGCGGACTGGTGCGCTCACTGCGGATGCCGCAGGCCGCCTGATCCACGCCGCATGCGGGTCATGGACCGCCGCCCTTCGGGGCGGCGGTTTTTGTTTGTGTGCTCCATTCCAGCCGGGGTCAGATCCCTTTTCAGGGAAAAGGGATCTGACCCCATCCCTTCTGTGAACTCCGTCGAGGCGATGGTTTCGCGCGCAACCACGTCATCCGAGCGCAAGCCCCGCCAGGACAGCACTTTCGCGCCGTCATCCCTACGCAACCGAATGTGATCTGCGTCCATAAAGTCCGCGCGGACGGCGCCGTTATTTCGCTTTGACGGTCGTCACCGAACCCCACCGGGCACCCCCGTTCGCTCTGCAACCACCCCCAAACCGGCGCACAGACGCCGGCACTCTGCCCACCTGGAGCACCCTGCATGAAGTGGTTCCAAGATCTGCCCATCGCCCGCAAGCTGGCCGTGGGGTTCACCCTCACCACCTTGATGACCCTGATCCTCGGCGCCTTCGCACTGGTGCGCCTGAGCGAGGCCAACGCGCAGTTGCGCGACATGGCTGGCAACGATATCCCCTCGGTCCAGCACCTGGGCGAGGCCCGCTCGCAGCTCGGCGAGTTCCGCACCTACGAACTGGCCCAGCTGAGCATGCTCGACCAGCCGGAAAAGGTGGCCGACTACAACAAGCGCATGAACGACACCGCCAAGGCCGTGCATGACGAACTGGCGGCGTACGCGGCGCTGCCGGCGCTGGACAAGGAGCGTGAACTGTATCGCGCAGCCAGCGCACAGCTCGACCGCTACTTCGCCGCCAACAAGGCGATGCGCGACGCCGTGACCGCCGGTGACGGCGTCCTGGCGCGGCAGATCTCCGACGAACAGTCACGCCCGGCGCGTCGCGACGTGTTCGCTGCGATGAAGGCACTGGGCACCCACATCGCCGGCCAGATGGACCGCAAGATCGCCGACGCCAACGCCACCCACCGCACCAGCATGATTGCCATCATCGGCTGCATCGTGCTGCTGTCGCTGGTCGCTGCCGCGCTGGCCATCGTCATCTCGCGTGCAGTGACCGGCCCACTCGGCAAGGCCGTGCATGCCATCCAGGCCGTTGCCCGCGGTGATCTCAGCGTCAGCACCCAGGCCACCAGCAACGATGAAGCCGGCAGGATGCTCGCTGCCACCGCCGAGATGACGGCGATGCTGCGACGCTTCAGCGAGCAGACACAGCTGATGGCACAGATGCACGCTGGCCCGGACATCAGCCATCGCATCCCGGAAGATTTCCCGGGTGTCTACGGCCAGCTGGCCAACGGCATCAACACGGTGATCTTCGAGCACCTCGATGCGATCGTCGATGCCATTGAAGTACTCAACCAGTACGCCATCGGCAATCTGAGCCCGGATGCACGCCGCCTGCCCGGCAGCCGCGCGATCCTGCACGAATCCATGGACGCGGCCAAGGCCAGCCTGCTGGCCATCAATTCGCAGATCCAGCACCTGGCTGCGGCGGCCGCCGCCGGTGACTTCAGCCAGCGCGGCGACGCACAGCGGTTCCAGCACGACTTCAAGCTGATGATCGAGCACCTCAACACCATGATGCAGGTGGCTGACGGCAACCTCGGCCAGCTCTCGCAGCTGCTGCAGTCGATCGCCACCGGCGACCTGACCGCGCGCATGGAAGGCCAGTTCAATGGCGTGTTCGCCCGCATGCGTGATGATGCCAACACCACGGTCGCGCAGCTGACCCAGATCGTCGGCCAGATCCAGGCCAGCGCCTCCAGCATCACCCTGGCCGCCGGCGAGATCGCCTCGGGCAACAGCGACCTGTCGCGCCGGACCGAGCAGCAGGCCGCCAACCTGGAAGAAACCGCAGCCTCGATGGAGGAACTGACCTCCACCGTGCGCCAGAACGCCGAACACGCCCGCCAGGCCAACCAGCTCGCCATCGGCGCGCACGGTGTCGCCTCGCAGGGCGGTGAAGTGGTCGGCCAGGTGGTCACCACCATGTCCGCCATCGAAGCCTCGTCGAAGAAGATCGCCGAGATCATCTCGGTCATCGACGGCATCGCCTTCCAGACCAACATCCTGGCGCTGAACGCCGCCGTGGAAGCCGCGCGTGCCGGTGAACAGGGTCGCGGATTCGCCGTGGTCGCCAGCGAAGTGCGCACCCTCGCCCAGCGCTCGGCCGCTGCCGCCAAGGAGATCAAGGGCCTGATCGACGACTCGGTCGGCAAGGTCAACGATGGCTCGGCGCTGGTGCACAAGGCCGGCAGCACCATGGGCGAGATCGTCGCCTCGGTGCAGCGCGTGACCGACATCATGGCCGAGATCTCCGCTGCCTCGCAGGAACAGAGCGCGGGCATCGAGCAGGTCAACCAGACCGTGGTGCAGATGGACGAGACCACCCAGCAGAACGCCGCGCTGGTGGAGGAAGCCAGCGACGCGGCGCGCAGCCTGGAACAGCAGGCGAACCGGTTGATCGATGCGGTCGATGTGTTCGACCTGTCGGCCACGGCGCCAGCGCAGGACGCGTTGGCGCGCGCGGCCTGAGGGATCCGGTTGCCGGCCAGCGGCCGGCACCACCGTGGAGGGCGGACTGGGGTAGTGCCGGCCGCTGGCCGGCAGCGTCCAACGCTACAGTACTTCATTTAT
>NZ_LXXZ01000114.1 GCF_003244875.1 Stenotrophomonas sepilia | reverse complement strand
CCAAGCAAGCTGTCTGCCAAGGCGCTGTAAGCGGCCTCTCGGCGCAACAAAGGAAAGGCCGGCGCAAGCCGGCCTTTCTCGTTGCCGGAAGAAAAAGGGGACGGAGGGAATTAAGTCGTTTGTGCACAAACGACTTAATTCCCTCCGTCCCCTTTTTCTCAGGCGGTACGCGCCAGCGCCAGCCGCAGCAGCCGCGCGTCCAGGCGCTCTGCGAAATCCTTCGGTGCCTGCAGGCCCATGCGCTGCAGGTACACGGCATCGCCGTCGCCGGCCGGTTGCCGCAGCGCTGCCCAGACGGTGCGCAGCTTGTCGCTGCGGGTCTGCGTGTTGGCCTTCAGCCACGCCAGCGCTTTGACCAGCACCTGCTCGATCTCGTTGAAATCGCTGCCCAGCGGGTAGTCCGGCAGGCTGCCATCGGCGCGGAATGGTGCCAGTGCCGCCGCCAGCGCCTGGGGCGTGTTGCGCTGCAGGCGCTGCGGGTCGGGCTGGGACGCCGCCAGCAGCTTGCGCGAGGCCTGTGCCTGCTGCAGCAGATCGCCCTGGAAGGGCGCTTCGGTAATTGCGGTCATCGCATGCACGCAGTCCTCGTCGGTCAGCCCGCGCAGATCGGCGATGCCGTACTCGTTGAGGTAGATGTCACGCAGGTGGCGAGGGATGGTGGTGTGGCCGTAGTTCCAGCGCACGTTCGATTTCCGGCGGCCCTTGTCATCGCGTGCGGCACGGAACATCAGCACGCTGCGCGCTTCCGGCAGCGCATGTGCCATCGCCACGAAGTTGTACTGGCCGCCCACGCCGGACACCACGCGTCCATCGTCCAGCGCATCCGATACCGCCGCGCCGAGCGCGGTAGCCATCATGCAGGAATTGAAGAAACGCGCATGGCGGCGCTGCAGGCGCTCCAGTGCCTCGTTACCGCCATACAGCTGGTTGATCTCGCTGATGCGGCGCATGCCGATCGCACGGCATTCGTCTTCCGGCAGCGTGCGCAGCCACTCGTAGAACTCCGGCGAGCCCAGGTAGAACGCGCCATGCAGGTACTCGCCTTCCGCGGCGAGGGTGGCGTGGTCGATCGACAACGTGCTGCCATTCTCGATGCGCTGCATCAGCGCCAGGTCGTCGTGCACCTTGCGCCTGATCACCCCGGTCTGCACCAGGCGGCGGAAGCCTTCATTGAGCATCTCGCTGCAGCCGTACAGGCCCACCTCGAATGGATCCACGCCGCCGATCTCCTGCACCAGCGGGTGGCTGACCAGCTGCGGATCCAGCGCGTGCAGCACGCGGCGGTAGCGCGCGTTGTCGGTGTGGCGCAGCACCAGCGCATGGCTGAGGGCATCGGCCAGCGTGCCGATGCCGATCTGCAGGGTGCCGCCATCGCGTACCAGGGTGCTGGCATACAGGCCGATGGCGTAGTCGGCATCGCCGACCGGCTGCCGCGGCAGCCCGAACAGCGCCGGGTACGGCGGAGGCGGAGTGATCACGAGATCGAAGAACGACACATCGACCGTCGCCGAGCCGCCCAGATAGGGCAGCTGCGGATCGATCTCGGCAATCAGCAACGGGCGTGGCAGGCCACGCGCGGTCATCGCATCGAGCGTGTCCTGGGTGATGTCGTTGTTGCACGACAGCGAAAGCCGACGGTCATTCGGCCGCATCGCCACCTTCTGCACGATCACCTGCGGCGCGCGCTGCGCGACCGCGTCGGCGGCATGGGTGTAGTTCAGGCTGGTATAGCTGGATTGCGCCTGCCGCGACCCGAGTAGGGCGCCGGACTGCATGTAGAACTCTTCCACCTGCACGTGCGCTGGCAACGCGTCGCGCGCGATCGCATCGGCATAGGCCAGGCGCGGGAAGTCGTCGCCGAAATGGCGTTGCGCGAACGGTGCCAGGAAGCGCGCCTCCAGGCCGTTGCCCCGCGCCTTCGGCGGGTTCAATGACAGCGCGGTATACAGCTGCAGCGGCCGCGAAGGATCATGTTCGACGCGTGCGTACAGGGCATTGAGCAGCCGATGCGGCTTGCCCAGTGCCAGCGGTGCCCCGATCCGCAGCGGCCCGTCCACGCGCGCAAACAGCCAGTCGACGGCGGCGTCCAGGTCGGTGAGGTGTTCGGTCATGCGCGGCGGTCCTGCGTGTGGGGGAGTGCGGGCATTACAGCATGTCGGGCTTGAACCGCCGTCGACGCGAGACTTCTGCGCCGGACACCATGAACTGCCCATCGCCGCGGTAATGCACCGTGCGCGGCAGTTTCGGCCGGGGCGCAACATGGGCGCGCACGATCTCCCAGATGAACAGATTGCTCGACGCCACCTGGCTGTCGTCGTACAACCGGCATTCGAAGTTCGAGTGGCACTGCCCGACCAGCGGCGCGCCGACCTCGCGCGCGGGCAGCGCATCGAGCCCGAAACGGGCGAACTTGTCGACCTCGCGGCCGCTGCAGTTGCCGATGTCCACCACGGTATCGAGCAGTTCCACGCCGGGTACGTTGATCACGCACTCGCCACTGCCGACGGCCAGTGCATGGCTGTGGTTTTCATTCCACAGGTAGGTGGCGACCAGTGACGGCGAGAAGCCCATCACCATGTGCCAGCCCATCGTCATCAGGTTGTGCTGGCCGCGCCAGGCGGTGCTGACCAGCACGATCGGGCCGGGTTCGAGGAAGCGGCGGGCCTGCTCGACCGGGAATTCCTTCTTGGGAAGCGCTTTCATCCGACGCCTCGGCCGGGAGGGCTCGATGCTGGCGCAAAGCCGATGAATCCGGAGTCGAGGGGCTTGACAGTCGGTTCGATTACGCGCGTAATCGAGCTGTCGATTACGGATGTAAATCATGACCCCGATCAGCGAAGCCGAAGCCGTTGTGATGGAGGTGCTGTGGCATCAGGCACCGCGTAGTGCCGATGACGTGGTGGCCGCGCTGGCCCACCGCGACTGGGCCGAGCCGACCATCAAGACCCTGCTCAACCGCCTGCTGACCAAGGGCGCGATCGCCGCCGAGCGCGATGGCCGGCGCTATCTGTATCGCCCGCTGTTGCAGCGCCAGGTGTGGGTGGAGGCGCAGAGCCAGGACTTCATCGGCCGTGTCTTCGAAGGGCGCGTGGCGCCGCTGGTCGCGCACTTCAGCGAACGCGGCCAGTTGAGCGCACAGGACATCGCCGAACTGAAGAAGCTGATCCAGGAGCTGGACCATGACTGAGCTGCTCGGTGGACTGTGGCAGGCCAGCGTGTGGCTGGCCATGGGGGTGATCCTGCTGGCCGTGCTGCGACCGCTGCTGGTGTGGATGGGGGGCGCTGGACTGGCTTATCGCAGCTGGTGGTTGTTGCCGATGCTGCTGGTGACCTTGCTGCTGCCGTTGCCGCAGGCTGCGCTGTTGCAGCACGTGCCGACAGTGCTGCTGAAAGTCGAGCCAGGGGCCGTGGACGAACTGGCAGGGCCGTCGCTGCCATGGGCACCGCTGTTGCTGCTGGCATGGGCGCTGGGCATGGGCATCTGCCTGCTGCGCGACCTGCGCGCACAGCGTCGTTTCGAACGGCGCATGGGCCCGCTGAAGCCGCGCGCCGATGGCAGCTGGCAGGCCAGTGGTGACCCAGGCCTGCCAGCACTGGTTGGCCTGTGGCGGCCGCGAATCGTGGTTGGCCCGGACTTCGATCAACAGTTCAGCGCACAGGAACAGGGGCTGATCCTGCAGCACGAGCGCAGCCACCGCCGCAATGGCGATCACTGGGCCAATGGTGCGTTGCTGCTTATGCGTGCGGTGTTCTGGTTCCACCCGCTGGTGCTCTGGGCTGCACGCTGCTTCCTGCGCGACCAGGAACTGGCCTGCGATGCCCGCACCATCGCCCCGCAGCCTGCGCTGCGCGGGCTTTACGCCAGCACGCTGCTGAAGGCGCAGCTGGTCCACCCG
Source organism: Stenotrophomonas sepilia (assembly GCF_003244875.1). Taxonomy (GTDB): domain Bacteria; phylum Pseudomonadota; class Gammaproteobacteria; order Xanthomonadales; family Xanthomonadaceae; genus Stenotrophomonas; species Stenotrophomonas sepilia. The sequence goes on along the minus strand of NZ_LXXZ01000114.1, from coordinate 9,325 downwards.
GTTGCGCCAGCGGTCTGCCATTGGCGCAGCCAACCCGTGTTGAAGGAGCGTATCGCCATGTTGAAGCAGTCCAAGCGGAAGGCATTGCCGTGGGTATCGGGGCAGGTGCTGGTCGTCGGGTTGTGCCTGGGAATGGGCGCAGTAGCGTGGGCCAGCCAGGGCGATGCGATGGCTGGCCGCCCGGCAGCGGCGGTCATGGATCGGGAGATCCAGGTCGTCAAGATGCCACCGCCTTCCTATCCGAAATCCGCGGTCGAGGAGCGCCAGGTGGGCGTGGTGAACCTGCGCGTGGAAGTGGATGCCAGCGGCCAACCCACCGATGTCAGGGTGCTCAGTGCCACCAATCCGGGCGTGTTCGACGCGGTGTCGATCACCGCAGCGCGCAGCTGGACCTATCGGCCGGCGATGAAGAACGGCAAGCCGGTGGCAGGCGCAGTGAAGATTCCGATCACCTTTGCGATGGACAACAGCGAGGACGCCCAGTGAAGTCCGCGCCGCTGCTCGTGGTGGCGGCGCTGATGATGGGGTGTGCGAGCCAGGAACGGCTGGCCACCGTGCACACCCGCAGCGAGAATGTCGGCCACCAGCGACTGCAGCCGCAGGCGGGCGGTGGCAGTGGGCAGTTGCAGGCGTATTCGCTGGGTGCGACCGAGGGCTACCGGATGCCGCAGTTGTACGCGGCACCGGACCCGGAGGTCGGCGATCGTGACCCGCGTGCGGAACTGGCGCCGACCACGATCTGCCTGCAGGTGGTGGTTGATGCCAACGGCGTCGTCGAGCGCAGCCTGCCATTGACCGATCGCCCGGAGTGCGCGGCAGGTGCTGCGGGCGAGAATGCGCCCCTGCTGCAGGCTGCGCAGGAGGCCGTGGCGATGTGGAAGTACTCGTCCGCAGCGGTCTGCCACTTCGCGGCTGGCAAGGTGCCTGCCGACCGCGGTGACTGCCGGGGCGCCGAACGGGTCGAGCCGGTGGCGGTCACCCTGCAGTACGCCTTCACCTTCGAGATCGTGAAGGGCCAGCATGTGGTGCGCACGCAGGGAAAATGAACGCTCGCGGTCCGTGATGGAAACCGATGGCGCCGGGCTCTGCCCGGCGTACGTCAGGCCCCTCCCTGGATGTTGGCCTTCACCGCCGGTTGCATCAGCTTCGGTTCTTCCAGCGTGGCATCGCGGGCCTGGCGCACGCTGACGAACTCTGCCTCGGCCACGCCGTCATGCACGTGGATGTTGTGCGCGCGCTGTTCACCGATGGTGGTTTCGTTGGCGAAATCACGGCCCCCCGGGCCGTAGTCGTGGCAGACGAAAACCCGGGTGGTATCGGGCAGCGCCAGCAGGCGCTGGATCGAGCGGTACAGCTGCGCGGCATCGCCACCCGGGAAATCGCAGCGTGCGGTGCCGCCGTCGGGCATGAACAGCGAGTCACCGGTGAACAGCGCATCGCCGATCAGGTAGGCGATGCTGTCGCTGGTGTGGCCGGGCACGGCGATCACCTGTCCTTGCAGCTCGCCAATGGCAAAGGTTTCGCCGTCGCTGAACAGGTGATCGAAGATCTCATCGGCGGCCGGAAGCTGCAGGCCATAGCGCGGCGCGAACGTGGCCTGCACCGCGCGGATGCCTTCACCGATGGCCAGCGTGGCGTGCGGGAAGCGCTGCTTGAGCCGGCGCCCGGCCGACACATGGTCCGCATGGGCATGGGTTTCCAGCAGCCAGCGCAGCTGAAGGTCCTGCTGTTCGATGGCCTGCAATGCCCCGCGCAGCGGTGATTCGCTGCTGGCGTCGGTGTCCGGGTCGTAGTCCAGGACCGGGTCGATCAGCGCCGCCTCACTGCTGGCCGGATCGCTGACCAGGTAGCTGAAGGTATTGCTGTCACGGTGGAAGAACGACTGCACCTGGACCGGCATCGGAATTCTCCTCAGCGCGTGCCTAGCACGCGATTCAGCAACTGCGCCAGGTTTTCACCGGCCAGTCGCAGCTGCGCTTCGGCCAGCGGCCGGTAGCGCTCGGTGTATTCGTCACCGATTTTATGCGACGCCGGATAAACGCCAGCTTGCATGGAGATGCGGCAGCTGGCCTCGGCCCAGGCCTGCGGGTCACGCTGCGGGTTGGACTGGCGCGCCAGCTTCGGCGCGCGCTGGCCCTGCAGCACGGGCAGATAGCCGGTGTCGTCGAGCTTGCGGGTGTTGAGCATGCCGCTGTCCCACAGCGAGTGCAGGTTGGTGCCGCGGTTGCCGAACTGCAGCTGGAAATCGTTGCCGCCCTTGTCATGGGCGTAACCGGCATGCATCGGCTGGTGGATGTCGCCGACCAGGTGCACGACGAACTTCAGTGCCTGCAGGCGCTCGCCATCGGTCAGGCTGCGGTCGCCCAGGATGGCGCTCTGTGCTTTCAGGGCCTCGACGATGCAGTTGCCGTTTTTGCAGTGCTTCGGTGCTTCGTAGTGGCAGTCGTCTTCGGCGATGTTGACGTAGTGCCAGCCGGCCGAACGACGGCCCAGGCTGGGGTCCTTGGCGCGCAGCTGGTCGGCCCACGGCGCGATGCTGGCCAGGGTGGCGTCCGCTTCGGTGGCCAGCAGGCGGTCCACTTCGGCGCGGGCGGTGGGGTTGAGGCGGGCGTCGGCGACTTCGGCAACCAGGCGGTGGCCTTGCGCGCCCCAGGCATGGGCGGGGGCGGAGACGGACAGCAGGGCCGGCGCCAGGGCGGCGGCGAGGAACAGGGAGTGCAGGGCTTTCATGCACACATTCTAGCGGGGTAGGTGGATTGAAGAGCGGCGCGTTCCTGTTCCGAAGTGGGAGCGCAGCGGGAGGGGCGGCGGGACACGCCGTGAATCCGTACCTGGAGGCTCGATGGCGCCATCCATGGCACCAACGGTCCCGCCGCCCCTCCCGCTGCGCTCCCCTCCAAACATGGCCGCGGAGGCAGATGGAAACGTCAAAGGCAGGATCAAAAACAAATGCGGGATCAGAATCGGCCTCCTGCAGTTGCAGGCAACCATTACGCTTCGAATGACCGGGCGTTGCTGCTGCTTTTGCTTGAGCTGGTACGCGCGCGCAGATGGGAAGGGTGGAGAGGGTGAGGTGAGCGGGACCGTTCGCCGCATGGATGCGGCGATCGAGCCTACAGGGACGTATTTACGGCGTGTCCCGATCACCTCACCCTCTCCGCCCAATTCCAGAAGCCGGTGCTTCTCGCACAAACAAAAAAGCCCCGGCAATCACCGGGGCAACATGCTGCGAGGGTTTCTGCGTGCAGCGGGGGAGCGGGGGCGAAGCCCCCGCAATCAACACACCGCTTAGAACTTGAAGACGTACGAAGCGCCGTAGACCAGCGGATCGATATTGACCGTGCCGATCTTCTCGCCGTTCAACTTCACCTTGCTGTCGATGTCGATCCAGCGCATGTCCACGCGCAGGGCGCCCTTCTCGCCGATCGCGAAGTCGATGCCCGCATGCGCGGCCAGGCCCCACGAATCCTGCAGCTTCAACTTGCTGCCGGCCAATGCACCGGTGGTGTCTTCGCTGAAGAAGGTGGTGTAGTTCACGCCCGCGCCAACGAACGGCGACACCTTGCCCTTGCTGTTGAAGTGGTACTGCAGGGTCACCACCGGCGGCAGCTGCTTGGTGCTGCCGACACGGCCCAGGCCGTTGATGTTGATGTCGTGCTTGAACGGCAGTGCGGCCAGCACTTCGATGCCCAGGTTGTCGGCGATGAAGTACTCGCCGGTGATGGTCGGCTTGACGTCGTTGTCGACGTCGACCTTCAGGGTGCCGCCGGCCAGCCAGCCGTTGTTCGACTTCGGCGCCACCTGGTGCACGCCAGCCGAAACGGTCCAGTCGCCCTTGGACTGGGCCATGGCCGGGGCGGCGGCGAGGGACAGGGCGGCGGCCAGGCTGGCCACGATCAGGGGGGAGGTCTTGCGCATGGGGGTGTTCTCGTTGCTGGGTGGATGGCGACAGTCTCGGCCTCACGCCGCGCTAACGCTTTGATCCGGATCAAATCCTGTCCGCCGACCTGCTGGCGGCCCGGCCTGGCCCACGGTGGCCAGCCACGGCCTGCTAGACTTGTGGGCCCTATCCATCCCGCCGCACCCGTCGCGGCTGCAGGAGCTTGAGAAATGGCAATCAAGGTTGGTATCAACGGTTTCGGTCGCATCGGGCGTAACGTCCTGCGCTCGGCGGTGCTGAACTTCGGCGACGACATCGAAATCGTGGCCATCAACGATCTGCTGGAGCCGGATTACCTGGCCTACATGCTCAAGTACGACTCCGTGCACGGCCGCTTCAAGGCCGATGTGGCGGTGCAGGGCAACGACCTGCTGGTCAACGGCAAGAAGATCCGCCTGACCCAGGAACGCGACCCGGCCAACCTGAAGTGGGACGAAGTCGGCGCCGACGTGGTGCTGGAAGCCACCGGCCTGTTCCTGACCAAGGAAACCGCGCAGAAGCACATCGATGCCGGCGCCAGGAAGGTCATCATGTCGGCCCCGTCGAAGGACGACACGCCGATGTTCGTGTTCGGCGTGAACGACAAGACCTACGCTGGCCAGGCAATCATCTCCAACGCCTCGTGCACCACCAACTGCCTGGCCCCGCTGGCCAAGGTCATCAATGACAAGTGGGGCATCAAGCGCGGCCTGATGACCACCGTGCATGCGGCCACCGCCACCCAGAAGACCGTCGATGGCCCGTCCAACAAGGACTGGCGCGGTGGCCGTGGCATCCTGGAAAACATCATTCCCTCGTCCACCGGTGCGGCCAAGGCCGTCGGCGTGGTCATCCCGGAACTGAACAAGAAGCTGACCGGCATGAGCTTCCGCGTCCCGACCTCGGACGTATCGGTGGTCGACCTGACCGTCGAGCTGGAGAAGGAAGCCACCTACGCCGAGATCTGCGCTGAAGTGAAGGCACAGAGCGAAGGCGCGCTGAAGGGCATCCTCGGCTACACCGAAGACAAGGTTGTGGCCACCGATTTCCGCGGCGAGACCTGCACCTCGGTGTTCGACGCCGACGCCGGCATCGCCCTGGACGGCACCTTCGTCAAGCTGGTGACCTGGTACGACAACGAGTGGGGCTACTCCAACAAGTGCCTGGAAATGGCCAAGGTCATCGCCGCCAAGTAAGGCCGGTGTAGATCGCAGACGGACCCCGGCCTGGCCGGGGTTCGTCGTTTATGGGACCCACCCTGTCGTAGCATGGGGCGGTCGACCGCCGCCGCTGGGGCGCGGGATCGCATTGGAAGCACGCAATGGAAGCACTGATAGCCCTGGTCGTACTGGTTCTTCTGGCCATCCCGCTGTTGCTGGTGGTCGCGCTGGTGATGATTGCCGGCCTGCGCCGCCGCGTCGCTGCGCTGGAAAGCGCGATGGCCGCCGCGCCGACCGCCGTCAGGCCGGCCGCTACCGCCCCCGCGCCTGAACGGCCTGTGGCCGCACCTGCTGCCAGCGACGATCCACCGTTCCTGCGGCCGGCCGCCGCTGCTGTGCCTCCGTCCCCGCAGCCACCGGTGCGCGAAGCAACGCCCACCGGGGTGCCTGTCCCTCGTCCTGCTGCGCCACCGCCCGTGCCGCCGGTGCCGGTGCAGCCGCCGTTGCCTTCCGAACCGGCACTGCCCAATGTCATCGAGCGTGGCATCGGTGCGGTCAAGCGCTGGTTCACCGAAGGCAACGTGCCGGTCAAGATCGGCATGCTGGTGCTGCTGGCCGGTGTCGCTGCGCTGCTGAAGTACGTCAGCGACCAAGGCTGGCTGGTGCTGCCGATCGAACTGCGCCTGGCCGGCATCACCGTGGCTGCGCTGGGCCTGCTGGCCTTCGGTTGGCACCAGCGTGAACGCCGGCGGCTGTTTGCCCTGGCGCTGCAGGGCGGTGCCATCGGCGTACTGCTGCTGACCATCTTCGCGGCGTTCAAGCGCTTCGACCTGATTCCGCCGGCCTTTGCCTTTGCCAGTTCGATCGCACTGGTGGCCGGGCTGTGCGTGCTGGCGGTGGTGCAGAACTCGCGCACGCTGGCCGTGCTGGGCATCCTGGCCGGCTTCATGGCACCGCTGTGGCTGTCCACCGGCAGCGGCAACCACGTGGGGCTGTTCAGCTATTACGCCGTGCTCAACGCGGGCATCTTCGCCATTGCCTGGTTCCGCCCATGGCGCGCGCTGAACCTGCTGGGCTTCGCCTTCACCTTCGGCATCGGCACCTTCTGGGGCGTGCTGCAGTACGCACCGGACAAGTTCAGCAGCACTGAGCCGTTCCTGGTGCTGTTCTTCGTGTTCTACCTGCTGATTCCGCTGCTGTACGCGCGCCGGCAGCCGGCCGGCCGCCGTGACTTGATCGATGGCAGCCTGGTGTTCGGCACGCCGCTGGTCGCGTTCTCGCTGCAGGCAGGCATGCTGCACGCGCAACCGATGACGCTGGCACTGTGCGCGCTGGGCCTGGCGGCGATCTACGCGGTGTTGGCCCGGGCGCTGATCGCACGTGCGTCGTACACCGTGCTGGCGCAGTCGCATGCCGTGCTCGCGGTGGGTTTCGCCACGCTGGCGGTGCCGCTGGCATTGTCGGCGCGCGCCACGGGCGCCGTGTTTGCACTGGAAGGTGCTGGCCTGGCGTGGTTGGGGCTGCGCCAGAAGCGGTGGCTGCCGCAGGTCTCCGGCGCGTTGCTGCAGATCGGCGCCGCATTCGCCTTCGTTGCCGGTGGCGACCACTGGCACGAAGACCTGCGCTTCCTGATCAACCCGACCGCCGTTGGCGCGCTGTTGCTGGCCCTGGCCGGCTTCGCGTCGGCGTGGAGCTACCAGCGCAGGCCGCGTCATGAGGTCGCACTGGTGTATTACCTGTGGGGCCTGCTGTGGTGGCTGGGCGGCCTGGTCCATGAGATCACCCGCTTCTTCCCGTACCGCACCGAAGTGGACGCGTTGCTGGTGCTGGCCGCGGTCACTGCCTGGCTGGCGGCCGAAGCGCAGCGTCGCCAGCCGGCGCGTGCGCTGGGCGTGACCGCGCTGGCCATGCTCGCGCTGGGCTTCCCGCTGGCCCTGATGCAGAGCGATGCACACCACCAGCCGTTCGCCGGCCACGGCGCGCTGGCCTGGGCGGTGTTCGCGGTACTGGGCGTGCGTACCCTGCTGTGCCTGCGCCAAGGCGGCGATACCGTGGCTCGCATCGCGCAGTTCCTGTGGTGGCTGCTGTGGCCGTCGCTGCTTTCGTTGCTGGCCTTGTGGGGTAGTGGCGAGGCCGGCCTGGCGCAGGGTTGGACGACCCTGCTGGTGACCTTGCCGTGGCTGCTGATGGCGGCGCTGTCGCTGTGGCGCTGGAACGCATTGCGCTGGCCGCTGGGCGCGGCCTTCGACAGCGCGCGCGTCCCGCTGCAGTGCGTGCTGTTCGGCCTGCTGGCGATCGGTTGGCTGCTGGGCCAGCTGCTGCCGGGCGACGCCGCGCCGCTGCTGTGGCTGCCGGTGCTGAATCCGGCGGAGATCGGCCAGTGGCTGAGCCTGCTGCTGCTGGCGCGCTGGCTGTACGGCGATCAGCAACCGCAGGCACCGCAGGCATTGCTGAACATCCGCATGCCGCTGCTGGCACTGGCGGCCTTCCTCGCGTTGACCAGCCTGGTGCTGCATGGCGTACACCAATGGGGTGGACTGGCGTGGAATGCGTCGATGATGCGCTTCAGCCTGGCGCAGACCAGCCTGACCGTGTTGTGGAGCGTGCTGGGTGTGATTGCCTGGGTGTGGGGTTCGCGTCGCAGCCAGCGTGTGTTGTGGATGGTCGGTGCCGTGCTGATGGGCGTGGTGCTGGCCAAGCTGGTTATTGTCGATCGCCAGCACCTGGGCAACCTGCTGGGCATCGCATCGTTCATCGCCTACGGCCTGCTGTGCACGGTCGTGGGTTATCTGGCACCGGCACCGCCAAGCGCGGCGCCGACCGTGGAGGAAACGCAATGAGGAAGTGGAGCAGGGCGCTGCTGTCGGCGATGTTCGGCATGCTGGCCGCCGTCGTGGTACAGGCGGCTGATTACCGCACGCAGTATGCCGAGCAATGGCCGCTTACATTGTCCAGTGCGCAGTCCGGTGCCTACCGTATCGTGCTGGAGCCGGCGATCTACCGCCGTGCCGTAACCGCCGATCTCAGCGATCTGCAGGTGTTCAACGCGGCCAGCCAGTTGTTGCCGTCGGCACTGCTGGCGCCGGACCAGCCGCTGGCGCAGTCGCCGGTGCAGCGTGAACTGCCGTGGTTCGTGCTGCCGCCGCTGGCCGATGCACAGCGCAACGACCTGCAGCTGCTGACCGAGCGCGATACCGATGGGCGCGTGCGCCGGGTCGAAGCGCGGGTGGGTGGCGGGGCAGCGGCGAGCGGGCAGGGCGGCTGGCTGATCGACGCCAGCATGCTCGACCAGCAGCCGCTGGCGGCACTGGTGCTGGACTGGACCGACAGCGGCCAGCCGCTGCAGGCGCAGGTGCAGCTGGATGCCAGTGACGACCTGCAGCACTGGCGATCGATTGGTCGCGACGTGCCGCTGGTGGATCTGCAGCGCGCCGGCAAGCGCCTGCTGCAGCGCCGCCTGCAGGTGGACGGCGCTGCACGCTACCTGCGCATCCTGGCGCAGGGCGACTCGCGCCTGCCGACCCTGCGCGGCGTACTGGCGGAACTGCCGCCAGCACCGGCCACGCTGCCCTGGGAATGGCTGTCGCTGGAGCCGACGTCGTCGGGCAAGGGCGAGTACACCTTCGAGATGGATGGCCGGTTCCCGGTGGCGCGTGCCGATGTCGCCAGCACCGATAACAGCCTCGTGCAATGGACGCTGTTCAGCCGCGATGACGAGAGTGCGGAATGGCAACGTCGCAGCGCGCCGTGGATCGCCTATCAGGTGCAGCAGGGCACGCAGGGCCAGCGCCAGCAGTCGGCGGCACAGCCGCTGGGCGGGGCGCACCGCGACCGCTACTGGAAACTGGTGGCGAATCCGGCGGAAACCGCCACCGCGCCGACGCTGCGCCTGGGCTACCAGCCGGAAGTGCTGGTGTTCCTGAGCCAGGGTGCGGCGCCCTACGCACTGGCGGTGGGCAGCGCGACCGCGCGCCGCACGGACGCGCCGATCGGGGTGCTGATCGAGGAACTTCGGCAGCGCAACGATCCTTCGTGGCAGCCAACACTGGCGCGCCTGGAAGGCAGTCCGGAGCCGCTGGCCGGCGATGCGGCGCTGAAGCCGCAGCGCGATTGGAAATCGTGGTTGCTGTGGGCGTTGCTGGGCCTGGGCGTACTGGTGGTGGGTGGCCTGGCGCTCAGCCTGCTTCGGCAGAAACCTGCGCCTTCGGAATAGGTTCCAGCGAACGGCGCAGCCCCTCGTGGGTGG
>NZ_LXXZ01000113.1 GCF_003244875.1 Stenotrophomonas sepilia | reverse complement strand
GCTCGATGGCGCCATCCATGGCGCCAACGGTCCTGCCTGGCCACACCGCCCCGCCGCCTGACAGTTCCCCGCGATCCGTCGGGGTCGGATCCCGTTGTTGCGCAACGGGTTTTGACCCCTGGGGCAGATGATCATGCCTGTTCGATTCATTGATTCCTGACGCGTGACTGGCTTCGCAGGGCCTGACCCGGCGTCAGCCGTGGCGGCGGTCATCGCAATGACATGTGCCCCCGGTACGGTTTGAGCCCGCTTGCGGGTCGCGCGTGGGCCGGGGTTCCGGTTGTAGTGCGCGACCGTTGCAGCTGCTGTCGCTGCCGAGGGTCATGTGTTCTACGTCAGGGGGCTGAATGGACACCATGCGGTCAGAACTTGGAAGGTGGCCATCGCCGCATGGCTGCTGCTGTCCTTTGCCGCTGCCGCACAGGACGCGGTTCACGCCTACGACATCCCTGCGCAGCCGCTGGAACAGGCGGTCGAGCGCTTCAGTGTCATCAGTGGGTGGTCGGTGATGTATCCCGGCGACCTTGCTTCGGGCCGCAGCAGCCATGCGCTGCGCGGGAGCCTGGCGCCGCTTGTGGCGCTGGAGTCGCTGCTGCAGGACACAGGGATCGAGGCCGAGGTGATCGGCGAGCAGCGTGTGGTGCTGCGCCGGGGCAAGCCCTCGGCCGCGGAACCCGATGTTGGCGCGGGGCTGCCCGAGGCCGAACGCCGGCGTCGCTACGGCGGGTTGCAGCAGCGGCTGCGTGCGGCGTTCTGTGACGACCCGGAGATTGCGCCCGGCCGCTATGCCGCAACGCTGCGCTTCCGCATCGACGGCGCGGGCCAGGTGAGCGAGCCCGAGCTGCTGTCCGGCAGTGGCAGTGATCGCCGCGACGCACGCCTGCTGCAGGCGCTGCACGGCCTGGTGCTGGCGGCCGACGCCGCCGCGCTGCCACAGCCGGTGACGCTGCAGATCCGTCCTTCCGGCACCGACCACGACTGTGGCCGGCGCGCGCCCCTTCCATGACTTCAAGGATTCGGACATGAACAACGGTACGGCTGGGGCGGTTGATCTGATGGACCACCTTCTGGGTGCCTACGACGAGCTGAAACGCCGGTTGGTGCGCAAGCTCGGATCGGAAGAGCTGGCCGGCGACGCGCTGCAGGACACGTGGATGCGCCTGAGTGCGCGACGTGACCGCCTGGACGCGGTGCAGAACCCTGCGGCCTACCTGCTGCGGATGGCGATGAACACCGTGATCGACCGCCAACGGGCAGACCACCGCCTGCTGAGCCTGGAGGAGGTGGATACGCTGATGGACATGGCCGACCCGGGGCCGGGGCCGGCACAGGCGGCCGAGCTCGACTTCGCGCTGGAAGACATGGTCGGCCTGCTGCAGCGCATGCCCGAGCGCCGTCGTCGCATCCTGCTGGCGATCCGCGTCGATGGCCTGCAGCAGCGCGACGTGGCCGACCACCTCGGTGTGTCGCTGCGGTTGGTGCAGCGGGAGCTGAAGGCAGCCCAGGACTACCTGGCCGAACGCAGTGGGCAGGGGCGCCAGGTGCGGTTCTGAGCGACGGCATCCGTCTACACTTTGACGCCGAGCAGAACCCCGCAGCGTGCGGGTCCGGCATGAGCTCCCATGGATCCTGACGACCGCCCGCAACGCCCGCTGGATGCCGTTGAGCGTCAGGCCCACGCGTGGGTGGTGCGGCTGACCTCGGGCGAGGCGACCGCTGCCGATGGGCGCCGGTTCCGTGCATGGTGCGAGTCCGACCCGCGTCATCGTGAAGCGTTTGGCCGTGCGCGCCGGCAGTGGGAGCAGGTGCAGCTGGCCGGCGAGCGACTGCCCGCCGCCGCGCGCCAACCGGTCGCGCCGACGCCGGCGCAGCGCTGGAGCCGGCGCGCCTTCCTGGGCGCTGCGGTGGCGGCGCCGGCCAGTCTGGTGGTGGTGGCGGCGCTCCGCCCGCCGCTGGGATTGTGGCCGTCGGTGACGGCGATGGCGGCCGATTTCCACACCGGCACCGGTGAACGACTACAGATCGCGCCCTCGCCGCAGCTCAAGATCGAACTGGATACGCAGAGCAGCCTGCGCCGCCGCGCGCACGCGCAGGGCGAAGGCTTCGAGCTGGTGCAGGGCCAAGCCGCGATCGAAACCGGTGCTGGCCTGCGCCTGGCACTGTTCGCGGGCCCGGGTTGCGTGATTGCCGATGAAGGTGCGGTGCGCCTGGACGTGCGCAACACCCACGGGCTGGTACGGGTGACCTGCCTGCAGGGTAGCGCCCGTATCGAGCACCCGCAGGGCCGCCTGCAGCTGCAGGCAGGCCAGCAGACCCGGTTCGACGAGCGCCTCAGTGGCGTCGTGGCCGAGGCCGTAGCTTCGGAAGTGAGTGCCTGGACCGAAGGCATGCTTGTGTTCCGCCGCGCACCGCTGGGCGAGGTGGTGGACGAGATCAACCGTTACCGGCGGGGCAAGGTACTGCTGGGTGAATCGGCATTGGCGCGCGCGCCGGTCAGTGGCCGCTTCCGCATCGATGATCCGGATGCGGCGCTGGAGCAGCTGCGACTGACGATGTCGCTGGATCTGCGTCGCTTTCCGGGTGGCATCGCCGTTCTTGGATAGATGAAGGCGCTGGCCGTGCGCGCCGCGCAGGGCTGTTGCAAGCGAGGAGAAGCCAAGGATGCGCAACGAGACCATCGGTGTGCTCGATCTGCGTCGCAATCTGTCTGCATTGCTGGAAACCACCCAGCGAAGGCCCCTGATGGTGCATCGTTATGGTTCGCCCTGGGTGTGCGTGGTGTCTGACGCGCAGTGGCAGCAGCAGGCGGTGCTGCTGGACTTCAATCCGCAGTCACACCCCTTGGCGATGCTGCTGCGGTTGCAGCAGCAGGAGATGCCCTTGGTCGAATCCGGGGCGCTGCCGCCTGCGGCGCTCGCACGCGCACTGCTGTTGGCGGACATGCATGGCATCGACGATCTCACGCAGCTGCATGAGCAGGTGCTGCATCATCGGCTCTGGCACTGGTTCGTGGCGGGCGCCCATGGGGTGATGGACGGGTGGCAGCTGCCCGCGCTGCGCGTCGCGCTGGCGTCATGGTGCGATGACGTGGACATGACCGATGCACTGGTCGCATTCGCTGCCCGCAGCGACGTGGCGGTACTGGCCCGCCGTTGTGGGGGTGACGCACCGCGGCTGCAGCGCGAAGCCTGCAGGCGGATGACGCTGCGATGACGTTGCCGATGAAGCGCCATCCCGTGCACAGAGTTGCATTCGCGGTGTCGCTTCACCTGCCTTGCTGACGTCTTCTCCAGAGTACGACGCACCACGCGTCGCGGAGCACGGGCGGCGCAGATGGAAGACAGTCGCAGGATCAGCATGCTGGAGCTGGATCGCCACCTGAGCCAGTCACTGGAGCAGGCACGGCACACGCCCCTGAACGTGCAGCGTTACGGGCGCTCGTGGGTCTGGGTGCTGTCCAGTGACGCCTGGGCGGACGCGGCGCGCTGGGCGGCACTGGACAGCAGTGCGCATCCACTGGCGGCACTTCGAAAGGCCCTCGACCTGCGGATGCGGCCCTGGCCCGACGCGGCCATGAGCGCGCTGCCGCTTGGCGCAGCCGATGCGCGACTGCTGCAACGTGCGGCCCTGCTGGTGAACGTGCGTGACCTCAACAGTGCGCAGCGTGTGTACGACGACCTGCGCTACCACCAGGCCTACCGCATGTTCATCGGGCTCGACCACGGCACCGCGTGGTCGCCGACGCAGTGCGTGCGCCTGCTGCAGGCGTGCGTGCATCCGTTGCTGCGCAAGTGCATCGACCAAACACTGGCCAGCGTGCCGCCGCACCTGCTCGAGGCGGCACGCGTGCCGGCTGCACGTGCGCCCGCACAGGCAACCGCGCAGCGAATCGCAGGCGGATGTTTATCGTACTGACACATGCACCGCTGACCATGGTGCAGCGGTCTCTTCCAGGATGACGAGGGCGGAACAATGGCAAGGCAGGCAGGTGGTCGCAGGGCTCGGCAGCAGGGCTTCAGCCTGATCGAGATCATGGTGGTGGTGGTGATCATCGGCATCCTTGCCGCGCTGATCGTGCCGCGGTTGATGGACCGTCCGGACCAGGCGCGCGTGGTGGCGGCGCGCCAGGACATCGCGGCGCTGATGCAGGCGCTGAAGTTGTTCAAGCTGGACAATGGGCGCTATCCCAGTGCCGAACAGGGCCTGCAGGCGCTGGTGAAGCCGCCGCAGGGCAGTGGTGCGTTGCCGGTGACGCCGTACCTGGATCGCCTGCCGAATGACCCGTGGGGCCATCCGTACCAGTACCAGGTTCCAGGCACTCATGGCGACATTGATGTGTTCTCGCTGGGTGCGGACAGCAAGCCCGGTGGCGACGCCGGGAACGCAGACATCGGCTCCTGGCAGCTGTGAGGCGTGCTGATGGCAGCCCCGACGCGTTCGGTCTCGTGCACCCGCCAGCGTGGCATGGCGGTGATCGTCGCCCTGCTGGTGGTGGCGTTGGTGGCCGTGATTGCCACCGCGCTGCTGACCCGGCAGTCGGCGCAGCTGCGCGCGCTGCGCGGCGACCAGTTGCGCGCGCAGGTGCGCATGGCGGTGGACGCCACGCTGGAGCGTGCGGCGCAGCAGCTGCGTGAGGATGTAAAGGAACAGCTGACCACGGTGCGCAGCGGGCGCTGGGCGCGCCCGTTGCAACTGCAGGCGCCGTTGCCGGTGCAGCTGCAACTGGTCGATGCGCAGTCGATGTTCAACCTGCGCAACCTGCTGGCACAGGGCAGGCCGGACCCCGAGGCGCGGCGCGCGTTCATCGCGTTGTGTGCTGCACAGGGGCTTGGCCAGGGTGCCTGCGCATCCGCGGCGGACCACATCCAGGCGCGCCTGCGCGACGGTGACATCCAGGCACAGGCCCCACTGCCGCGCGAATCACTGATCGCGCAGGCACTGGCCGGTGCCGATCCGGTGGCATTGCAGGCGCTGGCGCGACGCACCGTGGTGCTGCCGGCGCAGACCCTGGTCAACGCCAATACCAGCGACCTGAGCGTTCTGCAGGCGGTGACGCCTGCGGTCGAGCCCGCACGGCTGCAGGCGCTGCTCGCTGAGCGCGACGCCGGCCACTGGCTGCTCAACCGCGGTGACATCGCCAACCGACTCCAACTGAGCAACGAACAGATGGCCGTGCTTCCACTGGGTATCCATAGCGAGTGGTTCCTGGCCGTGGGCCGGGTGCAGGCTGACGGCAGCGCGGTTGATTTTCGCGCGCTGCTCTGGCGCGAGTACCGCGACGACGGGGTACGTGTACAACGGGTGTGGACGAGGATCGGCGCATGACGGTGCAGCTTCGGGTGCGCCTGCCGCCGTTGGCGCACCTGCGCGCCGACAGCGCGGTGGACTGGGCGCGGCTTCACAAGGACGAGGTAGTGGCACACGGCCGCGACACGCTGGCCGCGCTGGGCCTGCGGCATCCGCGGGCGGCGGTGCATGCCTGCCTTGACCCGAACGACCTGATCCTGCTGGAACTGCAGCTGCCGCCGCTGTCCGGGCGCCGCCTGCAGGCGGCGTTGCAGGGCGAGGTGGAGGCCATGCTGCTGGATGACCTGCAGGAGGTGGCGCTGGCCCACGGTGCGCAGGCGGCAGACGGTACGGTTCCGGTGGCCTGGCTCGGCCAGCAGGCGATCGCGCAGGCGCAGCAGCTGCTGGCCTCGTGTGCGCTGCAGCTGCAGGCGTTGTATCCGACGCCACTGCTGCTGCCTTGGCAGGACGGCCACGCCACGCTGCAGGTCAGCGGCGAGCATCTGCTGGTGCGCAGCGGGCGCGATCGGGGACTTGTCCAATGGTATGGCGGACGTGACGCGTCTGCGGTGATGCAGGCGTTGGCCACCCGCCTGCAACAGGCCGGCGTGCAGGCCGTGCAGTGGATCGGCAGCGTGCCGCCGACGTGGCCGGACAGCCTGCCGGGCACCGCCGTCGCGCATGAACGGCAGGCCTGTGGCCCGTTGCCGGGGTGGTCATTGCCGCTGCCCGGCGCAGGCCGTCAAGCGCCGCGACTGGCGATCGGCCTGGCACTGGCGGCGGTGCTGCTGGCTGCACTTGGCCTGCAGTGGCAGGTCTCGCGTTGGCGGGTCGAGGGTGAGGCGCTGCAGCAGGACATGGCACGGCAGTTCAGCGCACGCTTTCCGGAGATCACCGACGTGGTGGACCCGGTGTTGCAAGCAAGGCGAGCGCTGGCGGTTCCGCCGCCAGCGCCGCCGTTGCCGGCGCTGCAGCGCCAGGTCGCCAGCACGCTGCATGCGGTTCCGGAGCTGGCGGGGCAGGTGCACAGCCTGCACTACCAACCCGGGCAGGTGTACCTGGAGCTGGACGCCGATGCCCAGGCATTGGCTGACGATCCACAGCGGCTTGAGCACTGGCAGCAAGCGATGCAGGCGCAGGGGCTGCAGCTGGCGCGCGACGCCGGTGGACGCCTGCGGGTGAGCGGAGCGGGACAGTGACGACCCGAACCCTGCGGCTGGGCGAGGGGCTGGCGGGCCTGCAGCAGCGCTGGCAACGCCTGCCACCGCGCGACCGGCTGATGCTGTGGGTGATGGTTGTGGCGCTGCTGGTGGCGGGCCTGTGGTCGTTGTGGCTGGAGCCGCTGCTGAAGCAGCGCACGCACTGGCAGGCCGAACTGCCACGGCTGCAGGCGCAGCATCGCGCACTGGCACCGCTGCTGCGCGCCCGTGAGCGCCAGCAGCTGGCGCAGGGCCAGCATCCGACCCCGGCCGGGCTGCGTGACCAGATCAAGTCCGCCGGTCTGGCTGGCGGCCTGCATATCGAAGCGCGCGACGGGTGCTGGCACCTGCAGGTACGGGCCGTTCCCGCCGATGCGCTATGGAACTGGCTGTTGCCGCTGCTGGCCGATCCGGCCATCGAGTTGCAGCAGTTGCAATTGACACGCACAGGGGATGCGAACATGCCGGCGGCAAGGATTTCCGGAAACATCGTGATGGTGGCTCCTGCGGGTGCCCATCCATGAGGGCGATGCGCAGCCTTGCCTGCAGTGCCGCATTGGCACTGATCGTGGGCATGGCCCACGTGCCGGCGCCGGTGGCGGCGCAGGACACCCGCGATGAGCCGGTGCAGCTGAACCTGGTGGATACCGATATCGGTGGTGTGCTGCGCATGGCGGCGCGCTTCACCGGACGCCAGTTCCTGGTCGACCCACGCGTGACCGGCAAGATGACGGTGGTTTCCGATGGCCCGGTCAGCCGTACCCAGGCCTACCAGCTGCTGCTGGGCGCACTGCGCATGAGAGGCTTCGCCGTGGTCGAGAACGGCGGCGTCAGCCGGGTGGTGCCGCAGGCCGATGCCAAGCTGCTCGGTGGCCGGGTGGGTAGCGGTGGTGCAGGGGGCGAGATCGCCACGCGTACGTTTGCGCTGCGCTATGAGAATGCGGCGGCGCTGGTGGCTGTGCTGCGGCCGATGATCAGCCCGGACAACCCGATCACCGCCAATCCAGGCAACAACACCCTGGTGATCACCGACTACGCCGACAACCTGGAGCGCATCGCGAGGGTGATCGCCAGCGTCGACACGCCCGCCGGCATGGACACCGATGTGGTGAAGCTGCAGCAGGGCATTGCGGTGGACGTGGCGGCCATGGTTGCGCCGCTGCTGGATGCGCAGGGCGCCGAGCCGGGCCAGAAGGTGGTGGTGATGGCCGACCCGCGCAGCAACAGCGTGCTGCTGCGTTCCAGCAGCCCAGGCCGCACCCGCCTGGCGCGGCAGCTGGTGGAGAAGCTGGACCGCGCGCAGGACGAGTCCGGCAACCTGCATGTGGTCTACCTGCGCAACGCCCAGGCCAACCAGCTGGCCGGTGTGCTGCGTGGCGTGGTGGCCGGACAGAGCGATGCACCGGCCATGGGCAGCAACGAAGGCATCACCCCACTGCCGGGTGACGCCAACCGTTCCACGCCCATCCAGCCGTCGCAGCCGCAGCAGGCCAAGCCCGGAGGCAATGCGCTGGAATCGCAGCGGCTGGACCCGAGCCGGGGCGACCCGATCGATGCAGGAAGCACCGGCTTCAGCCATAACGGCATTTCGGTACAGGCGGACGTGGCCACCAACACCCTGCTGATTTCGGCGCCGGAGCCGGTGTACCGCAACCTTCGGCGGGTGATCGACCAGCTCGACCAGCGCCGTGCGCAGGTGCTGGTGGAAAGCCTGATCGTGGAGGTCAACCAGACCGACGCGGCCGAGCTGGGCGTGCAGTGGATGCTGGGCAATGGCCGTACGTTTGGCGGCACCCATTTCGGGGGCGCTACCGGCGGTAGCGGGCTCAATACCGGTGCGCGTACCACGCTGGACGTGCTGCCCAAGGATGGCCTGAAGATCGGCGTGATCGACGGCACCATCAACCTGCCCGGTGTCGGCCAGATCCTCAACATGAAGGCGCTGGCCACTGCGCTGCAGAGCAAGGGCGGCGCCAACATCCTGTCGACGCCGAACCTGATGACGCTGGACAACGAGGCAGCCAGCATCATGGTCGGCCAGACCGTGCCGTTCGTCAGTGGCCGCTACGTGACCGACGGTGGCGGCGGCAGCAACAACCCCTTCCAGACCATCGTGCGCGAAGACGTGGGCCTGAAGCTGCGGGTGCGCCCACAGATTTCCGAGGGCGGTACGGTGAAGCTGGACATCTACCAGGAAGTCAGCAGCATCGACGCGCAGAGCGCGAACAGCACGGCCGGCATCATCACCAACAAGCGCGCACTCGATACCAGCGTGCTGCTGGACGATGGCCAGATCATGGTGCTCGGTGGCCTGCTGGAAGACAGCGTCAGCCATGGCCGTGATGCGGTGCCGGGGCTGGGGAAGATCCCGGTGCTGGGCGCCTTGTTCCGCAGCGACACGCGCAAGCGCGCCAAGACCAACCTGATGGTGTTCCTGCGCCCGCACGTGGTACGCGACCCGGCCGCCGGACAGCGCCTGACCCGCGACCGCTACGACTACATGCGCAATGCGCAGGCCGGCGCGCAGCCCGTACAGAGCTGGGCCTTGCCCGCGCTGTCGGCGCCGCAGCTGCCACCGCAGGACCTGTCGGTACTCGGCCAGGGCAATGCGCGCGATGGCCACGGCCAGCCGTTGCAGAACACCAGCCTGGCAGCGTTGTATCCGGCCGGTGACGGCGATGCGCAGCTGGTGCAGTTCGCACAGGGGCTGGAGCCGAGCCGTGCCAGCCAGGGCGTGGCGCAGGTGCGGGCGCTGGGCCTGCAGGCCTACGCGGAGGCGACGCCGGGCGAGGGTGGGCAACGCCTGCGCGTGCGGTTGCCGCGTGATCCGGCGAAGTTGGATCCGGCATTGCAGCAGCTGCGCGGGCTGGGCTACACGCCGGAACTGGTGATCGGGCCGTGAGCGCCGTTGTGCCGCTGCCATACGCGTGGGTGCGCAGCCACGGCGTGATGCTGTCCGAAGCCGGTGGCGAGCCGGTGCTGCTCGGCACGGCCGACACGGCGGCGTGGGCCGTGGCCGAGCTGCGCCGCCGGCATGGCCCGCTGCCTTTCCATGCCCTGGATGCGGCGACCTGGCAGCAGCGGTTGGGTGAGCAGTACCGTGACGGCGGTGATGCCGCGGCCGTGGTCGGTGCCGCCGAAAGTGAAGTCGATCTGGACCGGCTGATGCAGGACATGCCGGAGGTCACCGACCTGCTGGATGCGCAGGATGATGCGCCGGTGATCCGCATGATCAACGCGCTGCTGGCACAGGCTGCACGCGACGGTGCCAGCGATCTGCATATCGAGCCGTTCGAGACCCATTCGGTGGTGCGCTACCGGGTGGACGGCACGCTGCGCGACATGGTGCAGCCTCGGCGCGCACTGCACGCAGCGCTGGTGTCGCGCATCAAGATCATGGCCCACCTGGACATTGCCGAGAAGCGCCTGCCACAGGATGGGCGCATCGCGATCCGCGTGGGCGGGCGGCCGCTGGACATCCGTGTTTCCACGGTACCGACCGGGCATGGCGAGCGCGCCGTGCTGCGATTGCTCGAAAAGGATGCCGGCCGCCTGCAGCTGCAGCGCCTGGGCATGGCCGATGACACCCTGGCCACGTTCACCGGATTGATCCGGCAGCCGCACGGGATCGTGCTGGTGACCGGGCCGACCGGCAGCGGCAAGACCACGTCGCTGTACGCCGCGCTGGGCCAGCTTGACAGCAGCACCAGCAATATCCTCACCGTGGAAGATCCGGTGGAGTACGACTTTGCCGGCATTGGCCAGATCCAGGTCAACGCGCGCATCGGCATGAGCTTCGGCACCGCGCTGCGCGCGATCCTGCGCCAGGACCCGGACACCATCATGATCGGCGAGATACGTGACCTGGAGACCGCACAGATCGCGGTGCAGTCGTCGCTGACCGGGCACGGTGTGCTGGCTTCGCTGCACACCAACGATGCGATCTCGGCGGTGACCCGCCTGGCCGACATGGGCGTGGAACCGTTCCTGCTGGCCTCGTCGCTGCGCGGTGTGCTGGCGCAGCGGCTGGTGCGGCGGCTGTGCACGCAGTGCCGGCGTGCCGAGGTGGACGGCGAAGGCCGGACCGTATGGCGCGCAGTGGGTTGCACGGCCTGTGCCAACAGTGGCTATCGCGGACGCACCGGCATCCATGAACTGTTCGTGGTGGACGACCGGGTACGTGCACTGATCCATGAAGGGCAGGGTGAGCCTGCGCTACGCGAGGCGGCACGGCGGGCCGGCATGCGGACCCTTCGACAGGACGGCCAGCGCTGGGTCGACAGCGGGGTGACCACGCTGGAAGAGATCCTGCGCGTTACTGGCGACGACTGAGGCTTGCATGGCGCTGTTCGATTACCAGGCTGCCAATGCGCAGGGCCGCATCGAGAAGGGTCAACTGGATGCCGACAGCCCGCGCGGTGCGCGCCAGCTGCTGCGTGGGCGCGGGCTGACACCCGTGCAGGTGAGCGCGGCGCGCAGTGTCGGCAGTGGCTGGGGCGCTCGCCGCCTGTCGGCCAGCGAGTTGGCCTGGGCCACCCGCCAGCTGGCCAGCCTGCTGGCGGCCAGCCTGCCGTTGGAAGGCGCCTTGAGTGCGGTGATCGAGCAGGCCGAGCGCCCGCACGTGGCCCAGGCACTCACCGCTGTGCGCGCCGACGTGCGCGCCGGCCAGCGCCTGACCGTGGCGCTGGCCGCGCGGCCGCGCGATTTCCCGCCGATCTATCGGGCGCTGGTGGGTGCAGGTGAGGATTCCGGCGATCTGGCGCGGGTGATGGAGCGCCTGGCCGACTACATCGAGGAACGCAATGCGCTGCAGGCCAAGGTACTGACCGCCTTCATCTACCCGGCGGCGATCAGCCTGGTATCGGTGGCGATCGTGATCTTCCTGCTCAGCTACGTGGTGCCGCAGGTGGTGACCGCGTTCGTGCAGGCGCGGCAGACGCTGCCGATGCTGACCCAGGTGATGCTGGCCGCCAGCGCGTTCGTGCGCAGCTGGGGCATGTGGGTGGGGCTCGGCATCGCTGCGCTGGTGGTGGCCTGGCGGTTGGCCCTGCGCAAGGCCGGGTTGCGCCTGCGCTGGGACGCGATGCTGCTGCGGGTGCCGATGGTCGGGCGTTTCGTGCTGGGTGTGAACAGCGCGCGCTTCGCCTCGACACTGGCGATCCTGCTGGATGCGGGTGTGCCGCTGCTGCGTGCGCTTGAAGCTGCCCGGCAGACCCTGGGCAATGCGTTGCTGGCGCGCTGTGCCGGTGACGTGTCCGCGCGTGTGCGCGAAGGTGCCGCGCTTGGTTCTGCGCTGAAGGTGCAGAAGGTGTATCCGCCAATCCTGGTGCACCTGGTGGCCAGCGGCGAGAAGACCGGTTCGCTGGCGCCACTGCTGGACCGCGCCGCACAGACCATCTCGCGCGAGATCGAGCGTCGCGCGATGGCGCTGACTGCGTTGCTGGAGCCGACCATGATCCTGGTGATGGGCGGCGTGGTGCTGACCATCGTGCTGGCGGTGCTGATGCCGATCATGGAAATGAACCAGCTGGTGCAGTAGATCCACGCCATGCGTGGATGCACCGGACAGGACGCGCGTCGCTCGATCCATCCACGCACAGCGTGGATCTACGGGTGCCTGGATTTCTCCACACAATCCTCCACACCTTTTTCCGATCTTCCACAGGTTTCTTAAGCGGCCTGTCATCGGCGCGGACCAGCATGGACCCGTCGCCGCAGAGTGGGCTGGGAGGCCCTCGGCGGCAGCAGGCGTGTAGTGACCGTTCCTCCCTTGGCGTTTCCCTTCGCAGTAAACCCTTCAGGAGAAGATCATGACCAAGTACAAGACCCTGGCCGCGCTGGTTGCCACCGCGCTGCTCGCTACCGTGGGCGCCGCCTCGGCGCAGACCGTTACCGGCGGCGGTGCCTCGCTGCCGGCCGACCTCTACAAGGGTTCGGCCGACAGCATCCTGCCGGCGAACTTCACCTACGCCGTGACCGGTTCGGGCACCGGCAAGAAGGCCTTCCTGGAAAACAACTCGGCGCTGTTCTCAACCACCGGCACCGTGCATTTCGCCGGCAGCGATTCGGTGCTGAGCAGCACTGAGCTGAGCAACTACACCACCAACTTCAACCAGGCGACCAACGCCAACCGCTACGGCGCGCTGATCCAGGTGCCGTCCGTGGCCACCTCGGTCACCATTCCGTTCAACAAGGCCGGTTCGGCGGTGGACCTGAGCGTGGCGCAGATCTGCGGCGTGTTCTCGGGCGCGATCAGCGACTGGTCGACCATCGATGCCAACCGCAGTGGCCCGATCCAGGTGGTGTACCGTCCGGAAAGCAGCGGTACCAGCGAAATGTTCAGCCGCTTCCTGACCGCGGCCTGTGCCGCCGAGAACGCTGAAACCTCGAAGCTGGTGGGCGGCAAGTTCGCCATCAAGTCGACCTTCGCCGACCTGTACAAGCGCGATGCCAACGGCAACCTGCCGGCGTTCCTGGTGGCCGCCCCGGCCACCGGTGGCACCTCGCTGTACAACACGGTCTACGCAGCTGAAGGCCGTATCGGCTACGTCGGCCCGGACGTGATCCCGAGCCTGACCGATGCGACCAAGGTCGCCAAGGTCAAGGGTTTCTCGCCGGACCAGGTGAGCGTGCAGGCCACCCTGGACACCGTTGCTCCGCCGACCGGCACCGATGCTGAGAACCCCGCCAACTGGGTGCCGGTGTTCGGCAACCCGTCGGCTGGCTATCCGATCGCCGGCTACACCAACCTGGTGATCGGCCAGTGCTACAAGGATTCGAGCGTCGCCACCAGCCTGCGCGGCTTCCTGGCCCGCCACTATCCGGCGACCTACACCGTTGCGTATGAGAAGTCGATCACCGACCACGGCTTCATCCCGCTGACCAAAGCGTGGCGCGATGCGATCCGCAACCGCTTCGTGCTGGCCAGCAGCACGGCCGGCCTGAACAACCCCAGCACCTGTGCCGGCATCGGTCGTCCGCTGTAATCCGCAGTACCGGTTGAATCCTGCTTGACGCGACGCCGGCCTCTGGGCCGGCGTCGCCATTTCCGTGATGGTGCCGCCGCCGCAGTGTTTCACTGTCGGCTTCGTGTCACGTGAACCGTCTATCAGTGGCAGGGCATGCGTTGCGCGTGCCTCCCCGATCGTCGCCGCAGCCGCGGCCCACCAGGTTGATGAGGTTCCGATGTCGCACCCGCTCCTGTCCGTTGTTCGTCCGGCCGCGTCGATGCGCCGCAATCATCCGATGGCGTGGGCCATCGCAGTCGCACTGGGGAGCATGGTGGCCCCGGCCAGCCAGGCGCAGCAGGCGTTCAGTCCGGGCTGGTTCGCCGAACGGGGCGCGGCCCAGGGCAGCGCGGCACAGAGTGGCCGCATGCCCAACGGCGTGCCGATCCAGTTCCAGTTGCCGGCCCAGCAGCAGGATGCAGCACGGCAGAAGCTGCAGCAGTCGATCGACAATCTTGGCACGGCGGCGCAGGCGATCGCCCTGCAACAGCGCCTGCAGGAACAGGCGCGGCAGGCGCGCCGCGAGGCTGGCTTCATTGTTGCCGATGGCCTCGGCAAGGACGGCCTGAGCGTCGACCAGAACCCGCTGACCCGCGGCTGGCTCAATGCGCGCGAGGCGATCCAGTCGCAGGGCAGCGACGGGCGGGTGCAGGTCACGGTCGAGCAGACCGCGGACAAGGCGATCCTGAACTGGGAGACCTTCAACATCGGCGGCAACACTACGCTGAACTTCCTGCAGAGCCCTGACTGGGCAGTACTGAACCGCGTCAACGATCCGCAGGCGCGGCCCAGCCAGATCCTGGGCCAGCTGAAGGCCAATGGCACGGTGTTCGTGGCCAACCGCAACGGCGTGGTGTTCGGCAACAACAGCCAGGTCAATGTACGCAATCTGCTGGCGGCTGCAGCACGGATCAGCGATGCGCAGTTCCGCGACAATGGCCTGTACAGCCCCGACGCCAGCAGCAGCGCGCTCAGCGATGCATTCGGCAAGGTGACGGTGGAGCAGGGCGCCCGCATCGCGACCCATGAGCCGACCAGTGCGACGCGCGGCGGTGGCTACGTACTGCTGGCCGGGCACAGCGTGGAGAATGCTGGCCATATCGAGGCGCGCAAGGGCCAGGTGCAGCTCGCTGCGGGTGACAGTTTCGTGATCCGGCGTGGCGTGGGTACGGCCACCAACACCAGCTCCACCACCCGGGGCAATGAGATCGCGCCGCGCTTCATCGCTGGCAGCACGGCTGGCGGCGTGCGCAACACCGGCCTGCTGCGCGCGCTTGAGGGTGATGTGACTCTGGCCGGGCGCAGCGTCGAGCAGGCCGGTGTGGCCGTGGCCAGCACCACGCTCGCACAGCGCGGCACCGTGCATCTTCTGGCCTCGGCCAGTGATGCCGGCAGCAGCGTCACGCTCGCCGATGGCGCCACTACGGCGGTGCTGATCGAGGACGATGGCAAGGCCACGGTGCTGGATACGCAGCGCGACAGCCTCATCAAGGAGTCGGCAGAGCAGGACGCGATCCGCGCTGGCGCGCGCTCGGCAACCTTCGACAATCTGTCCCAGCACAATGATCGCCGGGACCAGTCGCGGGTGGAGATCGTCTCGGGTGGCAACATTCATTTCAGCAGGGATTCGCTGACGGTCGCCACGGGCGGCCAGATCATCGCCGATGCGGCGGCCCGCAGCTACGTGGACGACGCCGCGCGCGTGGACGTGTCCGGCGCAGTGGGCGTGCAGGTGTCAATGGAGAGCAACAATGTCCAGGTCAAGGTGCAGGGCAACGAACTGCGCGACGCCCTGGACAACCGCGACAGCGGCAAGCTGACCAGCAGTGAAGTCTGGGTCGACCGCCGCAGGCTGGTCCACGTTCCGGCCGGTACCGGGGGCTACGAGGGGGAGCGCTGGTACGCTGCTGGCGGCCTGCTGGAAGTGGGTGGCTACCTCGACAACCAGGGGCACTCGATCGGCGAATGGGCCGCGCAGGGAGGCACCGTCCTGCTGGGCGGCAGGGAAGTGATCACGAACGGTGGCTCACGCATCAACCTTGCCGGCGGCAGCCTGGATGTGCAGAGCGGCGTGGTCCGGCAGAGCTGGGTGCGCGGCGTCGACGGCCAGGTCTACCGCCTTGATGAGGCGCCGGCGGAGATGCTGTTCGATGGCCTGTACAGCGGCCATGAAGTGAAGCAGGAACGCTGGGGCATCACCGAGACCTTCCGTGATCCGATCGTATTCGCGGCGCAGCGTGTCGACAACGGGTACACGGTCGGCCGCGATGCAGGACGGCTGATCGTCTCCGCACCGACCGCGGTGCTGGATGGGAAGGTTGAGACGGCCACCTTCCAGGGCGCGCAGCAGAACCGCAGGCCGGAGGCCGCGCTGGAGGGCTATGCGCAGGCGCAGACGGCGGTGGCGCGCAATGCGCAGCTGTACCTGGGGCGCTACGACGGCCAGGGCCGCAGCGGTGTGTTCGGCTCGGATGTGCGCCTGGATGACAAGGCTCCGACGAAGGCGGCGTGGTCGCTGCTGGCTCCGGTCGACGAGGAGCGGCGTGACACCGTGTGGCTGGATATCGCAGCGCTGAGTGCCCAGCAGTGGGGACGGATTGACCTGGCGACCGCCGGTCGCATCCGCGTCGACGGCAGCCTTCGGCTTCAGGCAGGCGGACAGCTCAACCTGACCGGCAGCGAGGTGGAACTGGCAGGCGACATCGGCATTGCCGGCGGCCAGCTGTCGGCGGGCAACCTGCTGGATGTCCAGGGCCGGCCGACGGCGCTGCTGCACGATGGCCGCGCCCGCACCGCCATTGCCGACGGCACGCGGATCGATCTCTCCGGTGAATGGAGCAACGCGTCACTGGCGATGCCGCTCGACGCCAGCGGTGCCTGGACGGATGGCGGCCGCCTGAGCCTGAGCAACAGTCATGACGTGATCGTGGGCGCCGAGGCAACGGTGGACGTCGAGGCCGGCGCCGCGCTGGACCTGCGCGGTGAAGGCCGCATCGGCAAAGGGGGCAGCGTCAGCCTGCAGGCCAACAGCAGCACGGTTACGACCGACGGCAGTGGCCGGGTGCAACTGGGCGAGGGTAGCCGGTTCAGTGGCCGAGGACAGGGCAGTGGTGCCTTCTCGCTGGGAACCGGTGGCCACGTTCGAGTGGGCGATGCGGACCTGGCGGGCGCGTCGCTGCGACTGGACCCCGGCCTGTTCGGCAGTGGCTTCGCACAGTACGACATCAACGGCCACCAAGGCGTGGAGGTGGCCGACGGCGCGCGGCTGGTCGCTGCCCTGCCAGGCCTGCGCATGACCCAGGACGCGCAGACGGCAACCGATCGGGCGTCCGCACTGGCGGCATGGGATGCGCCGCTGTACAGCGCCGATCCGTCGAACGGGCGCGTCAGCCAGCGCGCCGGTGCGAGCATCAGCCTGCGTTCGGACCGCAACAGCGTGGGCGGTGACCTGCGGGTCGGCAAGGATGCACTGGTGGCGGTCGATCCAGGGCAGACGATCTCGCTGCTGGGTGCAGGCAACATCGATGTTGAAGGCACACTGCGTGCGAAGGGCGGCCGCATCGTGATCGACGATGTGCGTCCGCAGAATGCGCTGTACGCCGGGCAGCGCACCGAACGCACCTGGCGTTTCGCCGAAGGCGCGCTGCTGGATGCCGATGCAGACGCGATCTCGCTGCCCGATCCCAGCGGCCGCCTGCGCGGGCAGGTGCGCGCGGGTGGACGCATCGAGATCGGCGGGGCGCTGGACTGGGAAACCACAGCATTCGTCGACAACCGACCACCGGAAGCCTTCGTGGTGGTCGAACGCGGTGCGCGCCTGCAGGCACGGGGTACGTCGGCCGAGCTGGATATCGACGGCCAGGGCCGTGTACGCGTGGACAGCGACGGCGGGCAGATCGTGCTGCGCTCGGCCAATGCGCTGTATCTGGAGGGCGGGATGGACGCGGCCGCCGGGGGTGCCGGCGCACGCGGCGGCACCCTTGGGCTGGCCTTCGGCGGCAGCATCCATGCGCGTGGCGCCAGCGAGGAGGTACTGCGCGCACGTGCGATCACCCTCAGCCAGCACAGCGCACCGGTGCAGCCACTGCCGGCCGCACTGGAGTATGGCCACGCCGCGTTGTCGGTCGAGCAGCTGCAGGCGGGCGGCTTCGACAACCTGTCCGTGTTCGGTGACATCCGCGCCGTCGGCGATGTCGACCTGCGCCTGGCCCAGAGCCTGCGCATCCATGGCCAGGGCACTTCGAGCCTGGGCATGGCCGTGGATGCCGGGCCGTCGTCGGCGTTGCGGCTGAGTGCGCCCTACGTCCGCCTGGCGCAGGCGCGCTGGGGCCAGCTGGCGGGCGAGAACCTGCAGGGTACCGTGGCGGTCGCTTCGGCCGGGCCGGACGATCACGCGCTGGCGGTGCAGGCCGCGCTGATCGACATCCGCGACGTCACCTGGCTGCCCGGGTTCGACCACGTGGCGCTGGAAAGCCGCAGCGACGTGCGCCTGACCAACGGCATTGCCAGCAGTGGCAACACCAGCGCGTTGATGACGGCCGGTTCGATGGACGTGACCGCCGCCCGCCTGTACCCCACCGCAGGCGCGGTCGGCACGCTGGTGGCCGGCGCTTCGGCGCAGACCGTGCAGACCGTTGATTACTGGGCCGATCCAGCTGCCGTTCTGCGAATCCACGGCACAGGTGCGGCCACGCAGCCGGCGCCGGAATCGGCGCTGGGCACGCTTCGCCTGGTGGCTGCCACGGTGCAGCAGGGCGGCAACGTGCAGGCGCCGATGGGCACGCTGCAGCTGGGCGGCCTGATCCAGAACGGAACCATCGGCAGCCGGGTGGAACTGCTGCCAGGCAGCGTTACCTCCACCAGCGCTGCCGGCCTGTCGCTGCCCTATGGTGGCACCGTCGATGGTGTCGACTGGCGGGTAGGCACGCGCAGCCTGAGCTCGCTGACGCCGGCCGGCATCTCCTCGATGGGGGTGACTCTGAAGGCCAACGCGATCGAGGTGGCGCCGGGGGCACTGCTGGACATGTCCGGCGGTGGTGAGTTGACCGGTGCCGCCTTCGTGTCCGGGCGCGGCGGCTCCGTCGACGTGCTGCGCACGGCGTTGGCCGACGCCAATCCGCGCTACGCGTTCAGTGCGTCGGGCAACCCGGTGTACGCGATCGTACCGGGACGCGCCGAGGCGTTCGCCCCCAGCGGCGAAGAGGGATTCTCAGCTCCGGCGGTGGGCCAGCAGATCACCGTGCCGGCTGGCGTGCCCGGCCTGGCGGCCGGTACCTACACGCTGATGCCGGCAAGCTATGCGCTGCAGCCCGGTGCATTCCGGGTTGAGCTGGGCGCTACCGGCACCACCGGCATCGTGCAACCGATTGCGACCGGCACCGGCACCTGGCGTGTGTCCGGGCAGCAGCGCACGGCGCTGGGCGCGGCATTCTCGCCGTTGCTCACCGACATCCTGCTGACGCCCGCCGCAGTGGTACGCCGGCACTCGGGCTACAACGAAACCTCCTACAACAGCTTCGCGCAGTCGGTGGCCGACCGCCGCGGCGAGTCGCGTGGCTGGCAGACCATCGATGCGCTCGGGTTGACCCTTGCGCTGGGCGAAGGTGCAGGTCGTGCAGACACGCCTGCCATCCGCTTCGCCGGCACCGCGCGGTTCGGCGCCGCCACCGACAAGGGGCGCGGCGGCACGCTGGCAGCCACGTTGGCGAGCCCGGCGGTCGGTTCACTGGAGATCGTTGACGGTAGCGCGCAATCGCAGGCGCGTGATCGCGGCGCCACCTTCAGCGACGACGCGCTCAATGCCTTCCTGCCGGCGCGGATGATCATCGGCGGGCAGTTCAGCCAGGAGGCCTCGCAGGTGGCGGTGACCGGCCAGGCGCGCAGTGTGGCGATCCGTTCCGGCGTCACCTTGAACGCACCGGAAGTGCTGGTGGCAGCGGCCTCCGGTGGCAGCGGCGTACTGGTCGAGGCCGGTGCGACCCTCGATTCACTGCCGTTCGCGACCGCCAACGCGGGTGCCAGCGCGACGCTGCCTTACCAGGTCTCCGGCGGCCTGCTGGCGGTGTCCAACCAGCGCCTGAACCTGATCACCGGCACCACGGGCGTGGAGGCCGGTCCGGTGGCGATCGACATCGGGGGGTGCCAGGCGGCGTGCGACGGCCACGCCCGGCTGGTTTCCGATGGCAGCATCGCGGTAGCGACCGATGGCACGCTGCAGATGCGCGACTCGGTCAGCTATGGCACCCGTCAGCTCGGCCTGAGCATGGCGGCGCTGAACCTCGGCAGTGCCGAAGCGATCGCACAGGCCGCAGCGGCAGGGGCGCTGCCCAGTGGCATGACCATGAACCAGTCCGTGCTGCAGCAACTGCTGCGCGGCGATGACGCCACCGGCGCGCCGGCGCTGGACACGCTGAGCCTGGTCGCGCGGGAGTCTGTCAACGTGTTCGGCAGCGTCGACCTGGACGCGCGCGACAGTGCCACCGGCCGCAGTGGCCTGCAGACGCTTGTGCTGGGTGCGCAGGCCATCCGCGGCTACGGTGCGGCGACCGACCGCGCGCGCATCCTGGTGGACACGCTGGTCTGGGACGGCGCATTGGCGGCGAGCCAGGCGGCGGGCAGCGACGCGTCGGTGCCGCCGGCCGATCCGATGGTGGACCGGCTCGGTGCCGGGCAGCTGGACATCGTCACCCGCCAGCTGCAGCTCGGGCGGGCGCCATTCAGCCGTCCCAGCTCTGAAGTACGTGCGAACCGGCAGGTGCTCGGATTCAGTGCGCTGAACCTGAGGGCTTCGGAGCAGCTGTCGTTCTCCGCGCAGGGCACGCTGGACGTGTTCCAGCAGCGCGGCGACTATCTGGCCGACAAGGGCTGGCAGTACAGCGGAGGCAGCCTGGATATCGATACACCGCTGTTGACCGCCGATCCCGCCGCGCAGCTGCGCGTGCGCTCCGGCGGCGAGTTCCGCCTGCACGGGGGTACCGGCAAGGCGGGTGGCGATGCACTGGGCAGTGAGCTGAGCATCGACGCCAACCGGATCACGCTGGACAGCACGATCGCGCTGGCGTCAGGAAGGCTGTCTGCGAACGCGCGTGAGGGCATCGCGCTTGGTAGCCGGGCGGCGCTGGATCTGGCCGGGCGCAAGGTCCCGCTGTACGACGTGGACAAGTTCAGCTGGGGCGGCGATGTCGTGCTGTCCACCGACACGGGTGACATCCGCGCCGATACGGCCTCCCGCATCGATGTTTCCGCCCGCAACAACCGCGCCGGGCGCCTGACGGTCACCGCAATGGCTGGCCGAGCCGATCTGGCCGGCGATCTGCAGGGCGCCGCAAGTGGCCGCTACGATGCCGGTGGCACGCTGGTGCCCTACGACGGTGGCGAACTTGTGCTGCGGGCACGCCAGCTGCAGGACTTCACCGGCCTCAACCAGCGATTGACCGCCGGCGGTGTCGTCGGCGGCCGCAGCTTCCAGATTGGTGAAGGCGATCTGCGGATCGGCGACGAAGTGAAGGCGCGCCGGGTCGACATCAGTGTCGACGCGGGCAGCCTGACCGTGGCCGGCCGCATCGATGCCAGCGGCGAGCAGGTCGGCAGCATCCGCCTGTACGCCCGCGACCAGCTGCAGGTGGATGGCACGCTGGACGCGCACGGTACCGGCCTGCGCGTGGACAGCCATGGCAAGATCATCGACAGTCCGAACCGGGCCACGATCGCCCTGGGCAGCGCCGAAGGCGCCGTGGGTCTGGGCAGCGCGGCGCACCTGGACCTGCGTGCCGGCAGCGACGTTGCCGTCGGCGACGGCCCTGGACAGAACGACGGCATGGCGCGGGGCTCGCTGAAGATCGATGTGCCGCGGGTGGGCAGCAACGACGCGGCGATTGCCGCGGCCAATGGCCTGCGCATCGATGGCGCGGCTGACATCCAGCTCAATGGTGTCCGCCGTTACGACGATGCGCCCCTGGCCAGCACCGCTGATGTGCGCGGCAACCGCGCGCAGCTGGTGACCCAGCAGTGGCTGGACCAGGTGGTCGATCCGCACAGCGTGGCGTGGATCGATGGTGCGCTGGGCAACCCGGACCTGCAGCAGCGCACGCACGCGCTGGGTGACGTCCGCCTTCGTCCCGGCGTGCAGGTGGTGGCGCGGCGCAGCGACGCCAACCCGGACGGCGACCTGACCATTGCCGGCGACATCGATCTGTCCGGTTACCGCTACGGGCCCGAAGCCAACCGCGCCGATCCATCGCGGCGTGGCTTCGGCGAATCGGCCTCGCTGGTGCTGCGGGCCGAAGGCAACATCAACGTCTACGGCAGCATCAACGATGGCTTCGCATCGCCGCCGTCCACGCCGGATGAGGGGGGCTGGCAGCTGTATGAGGGTCGCAATGGCAGCGCCGGGCACACCCCCTTCGGCAGCGGCCTGGTGGTGCCGGTGGACGGAGTGAAGCTGCAGCCCGGCACCGAGTTCCAGGCCGGCACCCGCCTGAACTACGACGTGCCGGTCGAATCGGTAACGCTTCCGGTTGGTACCGTGCTGCCCGCGCCGATGGTGATCTCGCAGACCCTGCGCCTGCCAGCGGGCACCGTACTGGGTGCGGCGGTGACCACCGACTCCGGGCAGACGCTGGCGGCGGGCACCGTGCTGCAGGAGCCGCTGGTGCTGGCGGCAGGTGCGCGGCTGGGAGCCGGCTTCCGCCTGCGCAGTGCGGTACAGGTGGCGGCACAGGAGTGGCCCGCCGGCGCGGTGCTGCCGGTTGCGCTGCGCCTGGCACGGGAAGTCGCGCTCAAGGTGGGCGCGTACATTCCCTCGTTGACCAAGGTGGAGCTGCCCGGCGACGGGCCGGTGAATCTGCGGCCGGCCGATGCCAACGGCAACCAGGGGCGCAACTGGGCGCTGGCGCCGATGCTGGCCGAGGGCACCAGCTCCTGGGACCTGACCGCGGTTGCCGGTGCCGATGCCGGGGCGGCCGATCCACGCAGCCGGCGCTGGGGCAGCGAAGGCAGCGTGGTGCTGGCCGATACCCACCAGGGCTCGATCGGCACGGTCAAGACCGAGATCATCTGGGTGGGTGATCGTGCGTTGACCGAGCGGGCATCGCTGGACTGGATCGGTGACACGTCCTACGCGGGCCGTCCGATCGCGGAGCTGGCCGACATGTTCGGCTTCACCGAAGATGAGTTCTGCGCGATGTCGGCCGACTACTGCGGCCCGGCACCCCGCCAGGTGGCCGCGCAGGGCTCGCTGGATTACTGGGGCGACGAGTCCTACGTGGGCACCCCTGCGAAGGACTTCGCCGCGATGTTCGGCATGACCGAAGACGAGTTCTGCAGTACCGCGCCCAGCTACTGCGCCGGCGGCGGCACGCAGACCGAAGTGACCATCTACGGCAAGCGCGCGGGCACGCCGGCGTGGAGCGTACTGCGCACCGGCAAGGGTGACATGGAACTGCTCGCTGCCGGTGACGTCGTGATGAAGTCAGGCTTCGGTGTCTACACCGCCGGCACTCCCACCGCGCTGGGTGGGGGCCACGACGCTGCCTTCAATTCGCCCCGTGCAGCGGCTCCCTGGAACACCGCACTGCTGGGGCCGAACCTGGTGCCGGGCAGCTATGACGCAGCGATCGCAGGCTACCAGGCCTGGTATCCCGATCATGGTGGCAACCTGCGGGTCGAAGCCGGGCGCGATATCGTCGGCGACGCCTGGACCGCGCGCGCGGAGTCGGGCACCAGCGAGCGCGACTGGGCGCTGTACTCCAGTGCCGCGGTCGGCAATTGGCTGTGGCGGCAGGGAACCGGCAGCACCACCGGCGTGGAGCCGGTGCCGACCAGCTGGTGGGTGAACTTTGGCACCTACACCAACGTGTCCGCTGCCGCTGGCGCCTCTCCGCGGATGGTCGGCTTCACCGGCTTCGGCACCCTGGGTGGCGGCGACCTGACGCTTGAGGCCGGGCGCAATGCCGGCGTCCGCGATCCGATGGGCGACGCGCTGGGCTCGCTGAGCGCACCGCGCTCGGGCGCGATCATCGCGGCGGTGGGATCGACCGGCCGCGTCAGCAATGGCCAGCTGCACCTGACCGGTGGCGGCGACCTGCGGTTGCGCATCGGTGGCGCACTGAATCCGAATCTGCAGGCGACGATCTCCAGCCTCAATCCCTCCAGGGCGGGACAGAATCTCGACCTCAACGGTACCTTCAGCAATCTGCGTGGCAGCCTGCAGCTCGATGCCGGGCGCATCGGTGCAATGGGCGTCACCCTGGAAAACTACGCGACGCTGCGTCAGCAGCGCGCCGCAGACCTGTTTGCGCCCGACGCCGCCCGCGCGATGGGCGGACCGGTGCTGGTGCTGGGCGATGCGGTCGCGCAGCTGCAGGCACGGGGCGATGTGGTGCTCGGCGGGGTCGCCGATGCAGGCCGGGTGCCGCTGGCCAACTACAGCGCGGTGCTGCAGGATGATGGCGCGCGCGCTGCAGGCAGCACGTGGTTTTCCCTGTGGACCGCCAGCACGGCCGTGGATCTGTTCAGTGCCGGTGGTGACCTCGCGCCAGGCCTCGCCGGGCCGGATAACGTGACCGGTAGCAATCTGTGGCGCGAGCAGGTCCAGCTTGTTGTGCGTGGCAGTGATGATCTGCTGAATTACTGGCTCTATCCTTCGCGCTTCAGCGCCATTGCTGCGCAGGGCGACATCAAGCTGGACCGGATCAGCGCCACGCCGGGGACGCAGGATGTGATCCTGCTGGCACCCTCGGCAACAGGACGGCTGGACGTCCTGGCCGGTGGCAGCATCTTCGCCCAACGTGGCGCGACCCAGATCGCGCGCTCGGGCGCGGATGCGCGCCTGCCGGGACCCTTCGACCCCGCGTTCCTGGCCCAGCAGGGGGATTCCGGCGGCAATGTGACCCGCTCGCGGCACAACCTGTCGGTCGACGGCAACATTGCATCGCCGGACGCGTCGCTTCCGCTGTTTGCGTTCGGTCCGAATACTCCGCTGTCCACCGTGTCTCCGGCCCTGGCGCCGAGCCGCTTCTACGCGATGCAGGGCGACATCATCGGTCTGGCCACCGGCGCCCGGCGCACGCTGAATCCCAACGTGGGGCAGCGCACGCAGCTGAACTGGTTCGAGGCCGTCGGCGCCGTGCAACTGCGGGCAGGCCGGGACATCCTCGGGGTGTCGATGACCGCGTTGAACACCGCGCCCACCGACATCACGGTGGCGGCGGCGGGCCGCGACATCGTGCATCTGAACGCGACCATCGCCGGCCCCGGCAACACCGAGATCAGTGCCGGCCGCCAGCTGCGCCAGGAGGATGCGGGCAGCATCGTCAGCCTCGGTGGCATCGTGCAGGGCGACACCCGTCCCGGCGCCAGCATCGCGCTGACGGCCGGCAACCAGCAGATCGATTACGCGGCCCTGCGTGCCCGCTATCTGGACCCCGTCAACCTTGCCGATCCCGCGCAATCGCTTGCGTCGCAGCCGGGCAAGGCAGTCAAGGTCTACGACCAAGAACTGAAGCAGTGGCTGCAGCAGCGCTTCGGCGTGGCCGCCGACGGCGACGGGGCGCTGGCTGCCTTCGATGCGCTGCCGCAGGAACAGCAGCACATCTTCCTGCGCCAGGTCTATTACGCCGAGCTGCGCGAAGGTGGACGGGAATATACCGATGCAGAAGGGCCCCGCTTCGGCTCCTACCTGCGTGGGCGCGAGGCCATCGCCACGCTGATGCCAGACAAGGCTGCGACCGGCGCGACGATCGACCGTACCGGCGATATCGTGATGTACGGTGGCTCCGGCGTGCGCACCGAAGCGGGTGGCAACATCGAGCTGATGGCGCCGGGTGGGCAGATCGTGATTGGTGTGCAGGGCGTGGTGCCCCCGGCCAGTGCCGGACTGGTGACCCAAGGGCAGGGCGATATCCGGCTGTTCAGCCAGGACAGCGTGCTGCTGGGCCTGTCGCGGGTGATGACCACGTTCGGCGGCGACATCCTGGCGTGGTCGGAGCAGGGTGACATCAATGCTGGTCGTGGTTCGCGCACGACGTTGCTGTACACGCCACCGCGCCGCGTCTATGACGGGTGGGGCAATGTGATCCTGTCGCCGCAGGCCCCGGCCAGCGGTGCTGGCATCGCGACCTTGAACCCCATCGCCGAAGTGCCGCCGGGCGACGTCGACCTGATCGCACCGCTGGGCACCATCGATGCGGGCGAGGCCGGTATCCGCGTCTCCGGCAACATCAACCTGGCCGCGCTGCAGGTGCTCAACGCGGCCAACATCCAGGTACAGGGCGAGAGCAAGGGCCTGCCGGTGCTGGCATCGGTCAACGTCAATGCGCTGGCCGCGGCCAGTGCGGCAGCCAACAGCGCCAGCCAGGCGGCACAGGACGTGATGCGCAAGAGCCAGGACGACGCACGGCGCAACCAGCCGTCGGTGATCAGCGTGCAGATCCTGGGCTTCGGCAGCGGCACCAGCAGCGTAGCGCCGCCGGCGCGTGGCACTACCGCCAACAGCGGCTACGACGCCGACAGCGCATTCCAGTTCCCGCAGGCCAGCCGCGACGACGGCACGCAGCGCCGCTAGGTGCCGACCCTGGTCGGCACGATCGCGGCCGGCAGTAGATCCACGCCATGCGTGGATGGGACTGACCAGGAAGAACGGATAGCATCGGGCCAGCCGCCAGGGAACGGTGGCGGCCCCAGCCAGGACGGCACGGAGGGCAGGGAGCGGCCTTCAGCGGTGAGGACCACCGACACGGCGCCGCCGGGCGCAGGAAAGCACCCGGCGGCAGGCTCGGCAGTAGGTCCACGCCATGCGTGGATGGCTGGGCCAGCATCAGTGCCGACCAACGGTCGGCACCCACCAGGGCAGGCCGGGCAGTAGAAGCCGCTCGGCAGTAGATCCACGCCATGCGTGGATGCTTTGCCTGGGAGGAATCCTACAACGCCAGCACGCGCCGGTAGCTCAACGGCCCACGCCCATCGCGCAGGCCCAACCGCAGTTCCAGCCCGGTGGCCGGCAGCACTACGCCTTCGCTCGGCAACAGCGCCCACCCCGCGCCCGGCTGCCAGGCGCGTACCTCGAACCGCTGCACATCCCTGGCCACCGCAATGGCTTTCGACGGCTCAGGCGCGGGCAGGGGGTATCGATCCGTCGCCGCGCCACTGGCCCGCCACAGCGTAGTGCCCTGCCGCCACCAGCGCACCCGCTGCCAGCGTAGTCCATCACTGCCGACACTGCGGGTGATCTCCAGCGCAAAGCTGCCGTCCGGGTGCCGTTCGCTTACCAGGGACGGAGGCAGCAGCCGCTGCGGTTGATCGGCCGGACGCACTGCACCATTCATCAGCGCGTCGTCGGCACGCATCTCGATATCGCGCTGGAACTGCTGCAGGATGCGCAACGCCGTTGTGGTTTCGGCATCGGCCCGGCGCAGGCGCTGGTCGCTGCTGGCCACGCTGTCCAGCGCACGCCAGCAGATCAGCGCCAGCACACCCATGATGGTGATCGCGATCATCACCTCGATCAGAGTGAAGCCACGTGCGGCGTGCCTCATGGCGCTGCCGTCCACGGTAGCTGCACCCGCGCCAGCGACTGCCGCGGTGCATCTTCGGCCACCAGGCTGAGTTCCAGTTGCGGCTGTCCGTCACTCCCCGTGCCGACATGTTGCAGCACCAGAAACGTGCTGCGCCCCTGCACGCAGCGCTGCCGTGCATCCTTGGGCGGCTGCGCGGCCAGGCGCAGCTCCTGCCAGCGGTCCTGCGCGCACATCAGTGCCAGCCGACGATCGCGCAGGCGCGACTGATCGTCGGTGGCCACCGCCACCGAACGCATCACCGCCGCCAGTGCGATTGAAACGATCGCCAATGCGATCAGCACTTCGATCAGGGTGAACCCGTGCCTGTTCCGCTTCACTGCACGACCTGCAACTGTCCGCTGCCATCATCACGAAGACGCAGCTGGCGGCCCTGCAACGACAGCGTCACCTCCCACGCCACGCCAATCCATTCGGGGCTCAGTTCAATCGGCGTGCTCGGCTGCACCGCGATGCCCGCCGGCTGCCATGGCTGTGGTCGCAGCTGGTCGTCGCGCTGCACATCCACCCAACGGGTGCCTTCGCGGCGGCTGAAGCGGTAGCCGGCGGCGTCGGCCTGCCAGCGCCACGGACGGCCATCGATGCGCGCCTCATCGCGTGCCACCTGCAGGCGCTGTGCCAACCGTTCGGCCTCCTGTCGCAGCTGCCGGCCCGGGTCGAGCAGGCTGCCCAGGCCCAGCCCGATGCCCGCCGTGCAGATACCGATGATCACCAGCACCACCATCAGTTCCAGCAGGGTGAAACCACGCGGCATGCGCTGCATCGACGTTGCCTCCTGTGCTGGCCGATGCCTCCCAGCATAGGCCCGCATGATGAAACAAAAGCGTCAGCTGCAGCTGCTAGCGTGGGCAGGGACGAACGTGGCGATGGTGCGGAACATGGATGGCAGGCGCTGGGATCGCAATCGCATACTGACCCTGCTGGCGGCAACGTTGCTGCTGGCCGTGGTGGCCTACTGGGGCGTCACTCTGTCTGCGGTAGCGCCGGCGGCTGTGGCCAGCGAGGCGAAGACCGAGGCGGCGGTGCGGCCGATGTTCGATGCGGTGGCAAGCCTGCCGCTGGTGCGACTGTTGTCCCCCGGCGCAGTGCAGACCGAGGTGGTGGTGCTGGGCGTGATGGCCGGCGACCACGCACCGCTTGCGCTGCTCTCGGTGGATGGGCGTCCTGCCGAGGCCTACGCGCCGGGCCAGCGGCTGGGGCCCTGCACGGTGCTGGCCAGCATCAGTGCCAACACGGTGGAGCTGAACCAGGCAGGGCAGCCGCGCAGCCTAGCGGTGCCCACGCTGCCACCGGTGCCGAGCGATGGCATCGTGCCGGCCGCCCTGTAGGGCCGAGCCTGCGCTCGGCTGCTTCAGCTTGGCCTCGTCGACGGATACAAAGACAGCCGAGCAAGGGCTCGGCGCTACAGAGGCGCAGGCTCAGCGCGCAGGTCGCTGCGGCACCACCGAGCGACCGAACGCATCGCCCATGCGCTGCCGCGTGCCTTCCAGGTTGTATTGCATCAGCTGGTTGCCGGGCTGCCGCATCAGGCGTTCGGCTTCGGGGAGCGCTGGCGACTTCGCCGGCCTTGTCGCAGGAGCCAGCTTGCGTTGCAGGCAGTCCCAGGCCGGAATCCGCTCGCCGTTGACCTGCACTTCGATGCAGGGCGTAGCTCCTTCCTGCTTCTTCACCTCGTCGGCGCGACCCGATGGCAGCGCCAGCAGCAGGGCGAGGGCGAGCGCAGCGCGCAGGCCCGGCATCAACGATTCACGCATCTCGAATCTCCCGCAGCAATCGATGTTCTGCAATGAAGACGGGTGGCCAAGGCAGGGCCCGCCTGCGTGCGTTGCGGCGCTGTCAAAAGATGACGGCGCTGTCACAAAACTGTTGGCGGCTTTGACGCGATGTACACGTCCTGTTGGTAGATCCACGCGCCGCTCCCTGGCCCCTCCCTTCGATACGACGCGATGCCTTCGATGAATCCTGTTCCGTGCCGAGCCGTTCGCCTTCCGCTGCGCCTGCATCCGTTGATGCTGGCGCTGGCAGCGCTGCCGCTGCCGCTGCTCGCGCAGGAGGCAGCACCCGCGCCCAGCGTGAACATCAACGAATACATCGTGCGCGGCAACACAGTGCTCGATCCGCGGGAGATTGAACGTGCGGTGGAACCGTTCCTCGGCCCGGGCAAGACCCTGGCCGATGTCGAGAAGGCGCGCGATGCGGTCCACGCGCTCTACCAGCAGGCCGGCTACCAGTCGGTCTACGTCGAGTTGCCCGAGCAGCAGGTCAGCGGTGGCGTGGTGCTGCTGAAGGTGCAGCAGACGCCGATCGGCCAGCTCCGCGTCGTCGGTACCCGCCACGAATCGCCCGAACGCATTCTTGAACGCGTGCCGGCATTGGCGGAAGGCAAGGTTCCGGACTTTGACCAGGCCCAGAAGGAACTGACCGCACTGAACGAAGGCGGGCGTCGCCAGGTGATGCCGCTGGTGCGCGAAGGCCAGGTGCCGGGCACGATGGATGTGGACCTTCAGGTCGAGGAGAAGTCGCCGTGGCGTGCCAGTGCGTCACTCAACAACGACCATGGCGCCGACACCGAGAAGCTGCGCCTGAGTGCATCGCTGGCCTACGACAACCTGTGGAAGCGTGGGCACAGCGCCAACCTTGGCGTGTATCTGGCGCCGGAAGATACGAAGCAGGCCAAGGTGTTCTCGGCCTCGTACACAATGCCGTTCGAAGGCACGCCGTGGAGCCTGGAAGCCTCCGGCTACAGATCCGACAGCCGCGTGTTGGATGCAGGTGGGCAGGTCGGCACCGGCACCGGCACCAATGTGATCGGCAACGGCCATTCGATCGGCCTCAAGCTCAACTACCGCCTGCCGGGCAGCAGCCAGTGGTGGCGCCAGCTCAGCCTCGGCGTGGATTTCAAGGACACCGAGGAGGACACGCAGATGGGCAAGGACAGCCTGAAGACGCCGCTGAAGTACGCGCCGATCACGCTGGCCTTCGTCGGCGTGCGCCAGGGCGAGCACGATCAGCTGAGCATCAACACCCAGCTGGTGGCCGGTACCCGCCGCCTGTTCGGTTACGGCAGCGACGCCACTGCGTTCGGGCAGAAGCGCTACTGGGCCGACCCGAGTTTCGTGGCGTTCAAGGCCGACGTGGACAACACGCATACCTTCGGCAGCGACTGGCAATGGTATGCGCGCGGCTCGCTGCAGGTAACCGATGCGCCACTGGTGTCGGCCGAGCAGTTCGCCGCAGGTGGCATGTACACCGTGCGCGGCTACCTGTCGGCCGAGGCGATCGGCGACTACGGCGGCCTGGCCAGCCTTGAATGGCGCACGCCTGCGTGGTCACTGTGGCGCGGCGCCGACCTGCGTGTCTACAGCTTTGCCGACGCAGCCTACCTGCGCCTGCGCCAGCCGCTGCCCGAACAGCGCGACAAGTACAACCTGGCCTCGGTCGGCCTGGGCGCGCAGCTGCGCCTGGGTGAACACCTGCAACTGCGCCTGGACTACGCCTGGCCGTATGCCGATGGCCCGGTCACGCGCAAGGACGATCCGCGCCTGCATTTCAACATCAGCACCAGTTACTGACCCTTCCCTTGAACATGCGTTCTCCGGAGACCCTTCGCATGGACCGTTTGCTTTCCCGAGTGTTGTTGCTGCTGGCCGCGCTGATTGCGCTGCCGACGGCTGCGGCCGATGCCAATTGGTGGCAGGCCGAATGGAAGTACCGCAAGCCGATCACCATCGACGCCGGACCGCAGGGCGCGGGCCTGGCCGGTGACCCGGGCCGCACGCCGCTGCTGCTGCGCCTGCATACCGGCAACTTCGGCTTCGACGGCACCCAGGATGCGGGCAACGACCTGCGCTTCGTCTCGGGTGATGGCCGTACCGTGCTGGCCCACCAGATCGAACAGTTCGATCCCAAGATGGGCCTGGCCCTGGTCTGGGTGGACGTGCCTGCGTTCAGTGCCGCCGCGCCGCAGACGATCTGGATGTACTACGGCAATGAAAAGGCCCCGGCCAGCGGCAACGGCCAGCAGGTGTTCGATCCGGACTATACGCTGGTCTACCACTTTGCCGAGGCCAACGCCCCGGCGCGTGATACCACCGCCTACGGCAACAACGCCGGTGCCGTGGCACCGCCGGCGGAAGGCTCGGTGATCGGTCGCGGCGTTCAGCTGGGCACCGCGCCGCTGCCGCTGCCGGCCAGCGCCTCGCTGGCACAGGAAGCGGGTGCACCGCTGACCGTCTCGGCCTGGATCAAGCCCGGCAGCAACACCGCTGCGCAGGCCATCTACGCCCGCCGAGATGGCGCGTCCGAACTGGTGCTGGGCATCGAGAACCGCGTGCCGTTCGTGCAGCTCAATGGCCAGCGCAGCACGCCCGCGCAGCCGGTTCCGGAAGGACAGTGGGCACACGTTGCACTGACGGCAGAGAAGGGCGCGTTGCAGCTGTACCTCAACGGGCGCGTCGTTGCCCAGCTGAGCGGTGCGCTGCCGGCGCTGGGCACGGCTCCGGTGGTGGGTGCCGATGCGCCGGGCGCGGTGCAGCCACTGGCCAACTTCGAAGGTGCGCTGGATGAACTGCGCATCTCGCGCGTGGCACGGCCGGCCGCGCTGCTGCTGGCCGATGCCACCGCACAGGGTGCCGATTCGCGGCTGATCAGCTACGGCGCCGACGAGCAGTCCGCCGGCCAGAGCCACTTCGCCTTCATCCTCAAGGCGATGCCGTTCGACGCCTGGGTGGTGGTCGCGATCCTCGGCCTGATGATGCTGCTGTCGTGGGCGATCATGATCGCCAAGAGCCGCCACTTCGGCCGTACCAGCAAGGCCAATGCGGTGTTCACCGAGAGCTTCGGCAAGCTGTCCGGCGTACCGCTGCGCACCCTGTCCGACATGGACCGCCAGGGCAAGGCACCCACCGCGATGCACGACGGTTCGCTGTGGCGCATCTACCAGGTGGCCATCGACGAAATGCAGCAGCGCCATCAGCGCGACGGCAACAGTGGCTACCTCAGTGGCGCCACCATCGCGGCGATCCGCGCGTCGATGGATGCGGTGATGGTGCGTGAGCAGGAGGCAATGGCACGACGCATGAACTGGTTGTCGACCACCATCGAGGGAGCCCCGTATGTGGGCCTGTTCGGCACCGTGATCGGCATCATGCTGGTGTTCGTGGTGGCGGCGATGGCCGGCGCGGTCGACATCAACTCTGTGGCACCCGGCATGGCCGCAGCGTTGCTGTGTACGGCGGCCGGCCTTGGCGTCGCGATCCCGGCACTGTTCGGCTACAACTACCTGGGCGCGCGTGCCGAAGC
The DNA here is from genome assembly GCF_003244875.1 of Stenotrophomonas sepilia. Lineage (GTDB taxonomy): Bacteria > Pseudomonadota > Gammaproteobacteria > Xanthomonadales > Xanthomonadaceae > Stenotrophomonas > Stenotrophomonas sepilia. The sequence goes on along the minus strand of NZ_LXXZ01000113.1, from coordinate 724 downwards.
GATCGGTGCGGACATGGCAGTGTTCATCGACGAGTTCGCCGCACGCCTGGCCGAAGAGCAGGACGGGCGCGGCCCGGCCGCGGTGCAGGGCTGAGGGGCGCGCCATGGGCCAGAAGGCGAAGTTCGGCATCAAGAAGCGCGAGAAGGGCATCAACGTGACGCCCTTCGTCGACGTGCTGCTGGTGGTGCTGGTGATCTTCATCCTGACCAGCAACGCCTCCATCCCCGGCATCGAGGTCAACCTGCCGAAGGCGAGCAACAGCGTCGCGCTGGAGAAGCCGAAGACCAAGGCGATCACCATCGACCCCAGCGGCCAGGTGTTCCTGGATGCCTACCCGGTGACGATGGCCGAGCTGGAAGATCGCCTGCGTACCGAACGCGCGACCACGCCGGATTTCCCGGTGATCGTGCGCGGCGACGCACAGGTGCAGTATGCCCGCGTGGTCGAGGTGCTGGACCTGCTGCGGCGCCTGGAGCTGGCCCAGGTCGGCCTGGTCACCGGCAAGGCGCAGGGCTGAGGCATGACCGCCCATCAACCCCCTCGGCAGGAGCCCGGCATGCGTGGCCGCCCGTTGCTGGTGACCGTCGCGCTGGTGCTGGCCGCGTTGCTGGTGCTTGGCGTCGCGCTGTGGTGGCTGTTGTTCAAGGACACCGCAAGCACCCGCCGGCCGGTGGTGCAGCCGCCGATGCTGGCGTTGCCGCCACCGCCTCTCGCGCCGCGTCG
>NZ_LXXZ01000112.1 GCF_003244875.1 Stenotrophomonas sepilia | reverse complement strand
CGTAGCCAAGGGCGACGGCAATGGTGCTGCCATCGGCGCAGCGTCGTTCCTGATCCCGGTGCGGTTGCCTGGAGCGAAGATCGTTGGTGAAGTGGGTGCGGAGATTGCCGGCACTGCGACCAAGCAAGGTGTGCTTCGGTCTGAGGAGATCCTGAAGTCGGTGCAGAATGCTGGTGTCGACGCAATAGAAGTTGGCGAAAGTGCTATTCGGGCGGGCGCTGCGGGCCGCCCGGCAGATGCTCTGAGGCTCTCAACCCAACTGCTTATGAAGAAGCTGGAATTCTGACGCGAGGAGGCAACGCGCTAACCAAGGAGGCCGTAGGGTCCTCGCGAGAAATTCCAATCTCAGGCGGGAAGCTCACCAATCCGGCCGTCGTCAAGGAGCTCACCTCGGATGGGTCTAGAATTGAGGACTGGGGAAAATTTACTACCCAAACCATAGTTCTGCCGAGTGGTCAAAGATCTCAAATCCACTACTACATGAATAAAGTTACCGGAAAGCTCAATTTCAATATCGATTTCAAGGTCAAAGGAAGGGTGAAGTGAAAGTTGTGGTCAAGCCAGGCGCTGAAAGCGCGCGCGGTTGGTTGTGCGAAGATGCTGAAGTAACGGTCCTTGCACTCATGATTTCTCCATCTGGTGAAGTTAGATTGGTATTGTGGTCCGACGCGCAAGAGTCGGTGGCACTATTTCCAATTGGAGATTTTAGTGTGTCCGACAGTACGCTCTCGGTCGCTTGGGTAATCAGTTTCGATCCGAGTGGAGCTGTTTCCATAGCGCCGAAGTCCTGGCAGACCGCTGACTTTTGGGATCTTTACAATGAGGGAGATTCGGCGGCGGAAGAAATTTTCAGGCTGGAAATGAAAAGAATGATGGATGAATAGGAATGGGCCTTTTGCATTCGATATGCTGTCGATATTCCTGTTTTAGGTCCGAAAGGGCGCGGGGTCGTTAGAGGTGGATGGATCTATAAGCTCGGATCAGATGCTCCAGAGCTGACAGCAGGATTTGTGAAGTAATTTATATATGAATTTTAGAATCAATGAAGGTGTGCGCTTGTTGGAGGATATTCCTTCAGTGGGAATTTATCGTGGCAGTCTCGGGGTGGTAGTTGCCGTACTCTCCGAGCCAGAGGAAGCCTATGAGGTTGAGTTCTGCGATGGGGGCGGCGCAACAATTGCGCAGATTTCACTAAGGTCAGCGCAGTTTGAGGTCATGAGGTGATGAGCCTTGTTCTGCTGACCGATCCCGCGCCAGGATCGATGGCAGTGGCATCAGCCCCACCCGGCTCACCGTCGCTGGCGAAATGGGGCGCCGGGCGACGCGAAGAAGAACGACAGCTGTTGTCTATTGATGAGATCGGAGCAATTTCGTCCATGGCAGCGCCGGCCCACGACGAACCCGCCAACGATCACCGTCATCTCCCCCTTCATCTCGAACGGCTACGATGAACCCGGTTCCGGATCGAAGGAGTGGCCATGAATTCCCCCTTGTCTCCCCTGTTGTCGGCGGTTGGCCGTAGCTGGTGGATCCTCCTGCTGTATGGCCTGGTCGCTCTCGGCTTCGGCATCGTCGCCATCGGCTGGCCATTGTCGGCGGCCATGGCATTGGCCTGGACGCTGGGCGTGATGGCCATCATCGAGGGCGTCATCAGCCTGTTCGCATTGATCAATGGCGGCAGCGGCGCGTCCCGCGGCTGGCTGGCGCTGTACGCCCTCGCCTCGCTGGGCTTCGGCATCCTGGCGGTGATCAATCCGCTGGCCACCGCCAGCGTGCTGGTGCTGTTCCTGGCGGCGTGGCTGCTGGTGGCCGGCATCTATCGCATCGTGTTCGCGATCCGCGTGCGCAAGCAGATCCAGGGCGAATGGTTGCTGATCCTCAGCGGCGTGCTGGCGGTGGTGCTGGGCCTGCTGTTTGCGGCGAATCCATATGCCGGCGTGGCGGTAACTACGCTGTGGATCGGCATCGGCAGCCTGCTGTACGGCCTGCTGCAGGTGCTGGTGGCATTCAAGCTGCGGAAGCTGAAGTGAGGGCTGCGCTTCCGCTGTTGCTGGGCGTGGCCTTGACCCTGGCCGGCTGCATGCCGGGCGCCACGCCCGGTGGCTTGGCAGGGAAGGATCACGTGCCGCGCCCTGGCGTGGATGTGCGCCTGAGCGCGGTGGACGCCTCCGGCAAAGGCAAGCCGGCGCAATGGCAAGGCGAAACCCTGGCCCTGCGCGAGCCGCCGATCGCCGGCAGCGCCGACATTGCCGATGTGCGCTACGTGCTGGATCAGGACAAGCAACCTGGCCTGCAGATCCGCTTTCGACACGAAGCGCACCAGCGCATCCACGATGGCACGGAAGCACTGGTGGGCCAGCGCGCGGCGCTCAGCGTGGACGGCCGCGTGCTGATGGTGGCGACGGTGAAAGGCCCGTTCGGTGAATCGATGATGCTGAGCGGATTGCCGAGCACCCCCGAGGCGCAGGCGTTGGCGAAGCACATCACCGGTCAGTGACGGGCGCGCCAACACCAACGCGTTGCGCGCGGAGGTCGACCAAGGTCGACTGCTACCGGGCGAACCGTGCCTCGATCTCCTCCAGTGACTTGCCCTTGGTCTCCGGCAGCCAGAACGCGGCTACCAGGAAGAACACGAAGGTGCAGGCCGCCCAGAACACGAACATGCTGGCGTAGCCGTAGTGGCCCACCGTGGGCAGGAAGATGGCGGCGATGGTGGTCGACACGAACTGGTTGATCAGCAGTGCGATGCTCATGCCGTTGGAGCGGATGCGGTTCGGCATCAGTTCCGACAGTGCCAGCCACACGCACACGCCGGGGCCGACCGCGAAGAACGCGACGAATACCAGGATGCAGGCGGCCACCGCCCAGCCATGTGCAGGCGGCGGCACCGGGCCGATGCGGGCCTGTTCGATGCGCAGCGGCGCCTGCGCGGCACTGGCCGGGTCGGCGAACGGGTTCAGATGCAACTTGCGGAAGAATGCGCCGATCACGCTGTCTGGCTGTACGGTGCCGGTGCGGTCGATACGCAGTTCGCGATCAATCAGGTTGTCGCTGCGCACGGCGCGCACATTGGTGAAGTCGCCGTAGGCGTACGACACGGTCAGCTGCAGCGGCCGGCCCTCGCTGTCGATGCCAGCACCGAGGCGCTGCCACTGGGCTTCATCCAGCACAAGCTGCAGGCCACCGCCGTTGACCGCCGCCTGCAACTGCGGCTGCACATCAGCGCGACCGCGCTCGGCCTGGAAGAACAGCGTGGCCGCGGCCAGCAGGGCCACGCAGATACCACCGCTGCCGAGCATCAGCAGGAACTTGCGGCCCTTGCGGTCGACCAGCAGCAACGCGACCACGGTCATCACCGCATTCAGCAGCTTGATCGCCACGTCGGCGCCGTTGGCCACTGAACCGGACAGGCCGGCCTGATTGAGGATGTTCACCGCGTAGGCCAGTACCGAGTTGATGCCGGTGGCCTGGGTGCAGGCCAGCACGACGCAGGCGAGCAGGAACGGCACCACGTAGCGGCGGCTGAGCAGCGGGTCGCGCTTGCTGTCGCTGCTGCTCGATTCCGGCGCCTGGATCTGCGCAAGGGTGGGCTCCACATCGGCAGCGGGCAGTACGCGATGCAGGCTGCGGCGGGCTTCATCGATGCGGCCCCGGCGTACCAGCCAGCGTGGCGATTCGGACAGCCAGAAGATGCCCGCGCAGAACAGCAGGCCCGGCGCCAGGCAGGTCCAGAAGATGGTGCGCCAAGCGTGGTCCTTCACCGTGAACAGCTCCTGCGCCTGCTGTGCCAGCGGCAGCGAGCGCACGGCTTCGGCGGCGGCATCCACGGCGTGGGCGTGGTACAGGCCGATCAGGGCTGCCAGCACCAGGCCAACGGTCAGCAGCAGCTGGAACATCGCCGCGCCGCGCCCACGTCGCTCGGGGCTGAGCACTTCGGCCAGGTACAGCGGAATCACTACACCGATCAAACCGCCACTGATGCCCTGCAGCAGGCGGCCCAGCAGCAGCGGCGTGTAGCCGGAGGCCAGTGCCATGATCGGAATCGAGGCGGTGAACAGCAGGCCGGCCAGCAGCATCGCGCCGCGGCGGCCGATCAGGTCGGCGATCATGCCGGCGAACAGCGAGGACAGCACGCTGCCCAGCAGTACCGCGGCCACCACGAAGCCGAGCTGCTGGCTGCTGAGCTGCCAGGCGTGGCTGGCAGTTGCTTCGAGATAGGGCAGGGCGCCGGCGATGATGCCGATGTCGATGCCGTACAGCAGGCCACCCAGCCCGCCGATGAAGAGCAGGTAGCGTACGGGCCAGCGCGGAGCGGTGCTTGGAGTCATCGGCAGTTCCTGTGGTAGCGCCGGGCCACGCCCGGCGGCGGTTCGTCGCAGAGTGCTTTCTGTAGAGCCGAGCCATGCTCGGCCGCTTTCCGTTCCGATATCGAGGTTCCCCATGCCGCGCTTCGCGCGCTGAGCCGAGCATGGCTCGGCTCTACAGGGAGCCTGCGCGGCATCCGGGCCGCATCGCGCGTGTCAGTTCAGATCGACCACGCGCCCACTCACCACCACCTGCTGCAGGCGCAGTTCGGCGTCCAGCACCACCAGGTCGGCACGGGCGTCGGGCGCGATGCGGCCGCGATCGCCCAGGCCCAGGTAGTCGGCCGGGAAGGTGGAAACACGTTGCGAAGCGTCGGCCAGCTCCAGACCCACGCGCACCAGGTTGCGCAGCGCCTGGTCCATGGTCAGGGCGCTGCCGGCCAGTGAACCGGTCGCCAGGCGCACGCAGCCGCCGCACTTGTGCACGCGCTGTTCGCCCAGGGCGTACTCGCCATCGGGCATGCCGGTGGCGGCCGTCGCGTCGGTCACTGCGTAAAGGCGTGGGATCGCGCGCGCGGCCAGGCGGATCACGCCGGGATGGATGTGCTGCAGGTCGGGAATGATCTCGGCGTACTGTGCATGCGCCAGCGCCGCCGCGGCGATGCCGGGTCGGTAATGGTCGACACCGGTCATGCCATTGAACAGATGGGTGAAGCCGGAGGCGCCGGCCTGCAGCGCGGCTACGCCTTCCTCGTAGGTGCCGGCGCTGTGGCCGAGCTGCACGCGGATGCCCATCGCCGAAAGCGCCGGAATCAGTGCGGTGTGCTCGCCGATTTCCGGTGCCAGCGTCATTACCCGGATCGGCGCCAGTGCGTGCAGTTGCTGCACCAGCGCCAGCGTCGCCTCGATCGTACGGTTGGGCTGTGCACCGAGCCGCTGCGGGCTGATGAACGGTCCTTCCAGATGCACGCCGACGATGCGGGCGGCGTCGGCATCGGGCGCCGCCATCGTCGCAGCCACCCCCTGCAGCGCGTGCTCGATCTCATCCAGGCCGGCGGTCATGGTGGTTGCCAGCAGCGTGGTGGTGCCGAAGCGCAGATGGGTGCGCGCGATGGTGCGCGCCACGTCGCCGCCCTGCATCAGGTCCACCCCGGCCGCACCGTGCACATGCAGGTCGATGAAGCCGGGCAGGATGACCGGCAGCTGCAGGTCGTCAGCACCACTGTGGTCATCCACCTGCAGCTGGCGCACGTGTGAATCGAAGTGGACCTGGCCACGCCGCCAGCCCAGCGGGGTGAGGATGCGGCCATGCAGGGAACGGATGTCGGTCATGCGGGAGGCTCGGCAATGATCACTTCGATACCCAGCCGCTGCAGCCCTTCGCGGGTTGCGTCGTCGATGCCGGCGTCGGTGATGATGGCGTGGATCTGGTCGAGGCGGGCGATGCGGTGCAGGCTGACGCGGCCGAACTTGGAGGCGTCGGTCAGCACCACGATGCGGCGCGCGCGCTCGACCATGCGGTGGTTGAGGCGGGCTTCGGCCTCGTCGTGGGTGGTCAGGCCGAACTGCAGGTCCAGGCCATCCACGCCCAGGAACAGGGTGTCGAAGCTGTACGAGTTGAGGCTGGCCTCGGCCTGGCTGCCCTGCAGCGACAGCGACTGCTGGCGCAGCAGGCCACCGGTCAGCAGCACGGTGATGCCCGCGGCATTGGCCAGTTCCCAGGCGATGTTCAGGCCATTGGTCATCACCGTCACGTCGCGATGCGCGCGCAGGTGGCGGGCCAGCGTCATCGTGGTCGAGCCGGAATCGATGATGATGTTGTCGCCCGGCTGCACCAGGCGCGCAGCGCGCGCACCGATCGATTCCTTCAACGGCAGGTTCAGCGCGTCCTTCTCATGGATGTCCTGTTCCTGCGGCGGCGTGCGCACCAGGGTGGCGCCGCCGTGGGTGCGGTTGGCCAGCCCCTGCGACTCGAAGTGGGTCAGGTCGGCACGGATGGTCACCGCCGACACGCCGAAACGCTCGACCAGATCGGCCACCTGCACCGAGCCGTGCTCGATCAGCAGCTGCAGGATCTGTTGCCGGCGGGAGCGGGTGTTGCGCATGGCCATTCTCGGTTTCGCGGGGAAAGGTAGAGATTAGCCGTTCGCAGCAACTGCGGCAGCCGAACGTGCGTTCTGCGTGCGGGTTCCGGCCTGGTTGGCGCTGCAGGCGCGCGCGTACTCGCCCAGGCACAGGCCGATGCGGTGCTGCACCAGCGCGGTGGGGGTGTTGGCCAGCGTGCCCTCACGCACGGCGCGGTACTGCTCCGGCAGGTACTGGCTGAGCAGCACCAGTGGCGGCGCGTGCTGTTCCAGGTTGGCGAACAGGGTCTGCACCGCCTGCACCAGCGCGGGCTCGCCCCAGTAGTAGCGGCAACGGTCACTGAAGGAGTAGCTGCGCAGCAGGCGCAGCGCGGCGTCATCGCCCTGGTAGTAGGACTGCCAGTACTTCGGCTGCGCCACCATCACCTCGTCCAGCACCTGCGGCAGGCGCGAGCACTGTGCCGCCGGCAGCAGTTCGGCCTCGATCGCGGCCAGCGCGAACAGCGCTTCGCGGTAGGCGAAGGTGGCCGCGGGCCCGACCTTGAGGATGGCGAAGTGGTCGCGCACCAGCGCGTGCAGGCCGCTCTCGCGCTGGTAGTCGGTGGAGTGCGCTTCGAACACGATGCGTGGCTGCTGTTCGAGGAAATCGGCCAGCGTACTGGCAGCGGCAGCGTCGTACTCGTGCACGCTGCTGTGGTCGAAGTCCACGCCCGGCTGGACCACCATCGCGATCACACGCTGCCATGCATCGCGCAGCTGCGGGGTATCGAAGGCCTGCCGGTGGATGGCCAGGGTCTGCGCGGCGGCGGCCGGCGTGGTCACCTGCAGGCCCTCGGCCAGCGAGGCTTCGCCTCCGGGAATCGGCACTTCGGTACCGATCACGTAGACCGGCGGCGGCAGGCCATGTTCGGCGGCGGTGCGTTCGGCGATTTCGGCCAGCTCGGCCGAGCGCGCAGCGACGATGGCATCGGGCAGCGGCACCGGATCATCGGCGCAGGACATGCTGCAATCCAGATGGATCTTGTGGAAACCGGCGGCGACGTAGGCTTCGATCAGCACGCGCGCGTGGGTCATCGCTTCGGCCGCCGGGCGCTTCTGCCAGGCATTCGGGCCGAGGTGGTCGCCGCCCAGCATCAGCCGCTCGCGCGGGAAGCCTTCTTCATCGGCCAGCGTGCCCACGTAGTCGCGGTATTGCGGCGGGGTCATGCCGGTGTAGCCGCCGAACTGGTCGACCTGGTTGGAGGTGGCCTCGATCAGCAGCACGGTGCCATGCGCCAGGGCGACGTGCATGGCCGCGCGCAGCACCTGCTCGTTGCTGCAGCAGACGCTGTACAGGCCGACGTTAGCGCCGGCGCGGTGGGAAGCAAGCAGGGTCTGCAACGGGGACATGGTCAGGCTCCGGAGATCGGGAAAACGAGGGTTGGCAGGCGAGCAGGGCGGCACCACGTGCGCCACCGGCATCGCCGAACCGTGGCGGCACGATCGGGGGGACCTGCACGCCATCGAACAGATGGGTGGCGATGGCGGCCGGCAGCTGCTGGTACAGCGGCGCGTACTGCGACAGGCCACCGCCGAGCACGATCACGTGCGGGTCCAGCGCCAGCACCAGCGCGGCCAGGCTGTGGCCGAGCAGATCACGATGAATGTCCAGCGCCTTGCGCGCGCGGGCATCGCCGGCTTCGGCCAGCGTGATCACCGCACTGGCGTCGACGGCGCTGCCTCCGAGGTGGCGTTCGATCATGGCCAATCCGCTGCCGGACACATAGCGCTCCACGCAGCCCTGCAGGCCGCAGCCGCAGTCCAGCAGCGGCAGGCCATGGCGCTGCAGCAGATGGCCGGGCACGCTCCAGTGGCCCCACTCGCCGGCCAGGCCGTTGAAGCCGGACAGCAGCCGGCCCTGCAGGCAGAAGCCACCGCCGGCACCGGTGCCGAGGATGGCGCCGAACATGCTGGGGTAGCCATCGGCGGCGCCGCCGTGCGCTTCCGACAGGGCAAAGCACTGCAGGTCATTGCCGAAATGCAGCGAGCGTTGCAGCCGCGCCTGCAGATCCTTCGCCACGCATTGGCCGGTCAGTGCGGGCACGTTCGCGCTGAGCTGGCGGCCGCTGCGGCGGTCACGCACGCCGGGCAGGGCAATGCCGATGGCCGCATCATTCCGGCCCAGCGCGGCGTCGGCCTCGGCCACCAGCGTCACCACGGCCTGCAGGAAACCATCGTAGTCGCCCTGCGGCGTGGCCACGCGGCGGCGCCAGGTGACCTGCATCGCTGCATCGCACGCCACCAGCTCGATCTTGGTGCCGCCGATGTCGATGCCGTAGCAGGCGTGGGCGATCAGCTCAGCCATGGTGGATGGTGACGCCCTTGACGACGCGGTTGACGGTGCCATCCGGGAACGGGTTGTCCGGGGTCAGTCCCAGCGCGGCCGAGCGCTGCAGCGCGAACAGCTGCGCGAAGCCCAGCCACACCGGTGCCAGCCACGGATCGTCCAGCGCCGGTACGGTGAGGGTGTAATCGTCATCGGCGCCGATATCCGAATGCGGACCAATCGCCAGCACCTGCCCGGCCACGCCATCGCGGCGCAGTTCTTCCAGCAGGTCCTGCTCGTAGCGGCGCGCGAGCGGCTGCACGCTGCGCAGCACCACCACCAGGGTGTTGCCATCCAGCGTCGACTTGGGGCCGTGACGGAAGCCCAGCGGCGTGTTGGCCAGCGCCAGAACGCGGCCAGCGGTCAGCTCCAGCACCTTCAGCGCGCACTCGCGCGCCAGCGCTTCCAGCGGGCCGCTGCCGAGGTAGATGATGCGGTTGAACGGGCGCTGCGCCAGCACCGCCACCGGTGCATCCCACTGCGCCTGGCCTTCGCGGGCCAGCGCGGCGATCTGCTTCAGGCGCGCCACGCGCGCATCCCACGGCGAACGATCGAACACGGTCAGTGCGGCCAGCAGCATGCAGGTCAGGCTGCTGGTCATGGCGAAGGCGCGATCGCAGCTGGCCGACGGCATCAGCAGCGTGCAGGTATCGGCACGGCCGGCACCACGACGGGCGAGTTCGCCATCGGCGTTGCAGGTGATGTCGAGGAAGCGTGCCTCATCCACATCGGCGCGCACGCGGTCCACCGCGGCCACGCTTTCCGGGCTGGAGCCACTGCGGCCAAACGAGACCAGCAGGGTGGGGCGGTCGCGCTGCAGGTACAGCGCCGGATGGGTCAGCAGGCTGGTGGTGTGCACCACGCGCACCTCGGCCGGCCACTGCGCGTTGATCGCATCGGCCACCATCTCGGCGATGAAGCCGGAGCTGCCGGCGCCGGTGAACAGCACGCGCTGGTTGGGATCGTTGAGGCTGCCGCCGAGGAAGGCCTGCAGGCGGTCGCGGGCACGCGACAGATCCTGGGCGAGGACTTCCCACAGCGCTGGCTGCTGGGCGATTTCGGTAGCGGTATCGGCTCCGCCAAGGCGCTGCCAGGCGGACACATCGGAAAGCAGGGTGACGTCCATTCGGAGGTTCCAGTTGGGCCAGCGCACCATCTGCGTTTTCTTTCGAAATGTCAAACATCGAAAGTAAAAAGAAAGAAAATGACGCGATGACTTTTCCCGCTGCCGGGCGCTCGGGAAAACGAAAGAACGGGGCGAATGCCGTATCGCACAATGCTTAACAGGCAGCTGCAATCTATTACTCAAAGTATTGCGACGCAACAACTTTCGTTTCAACGGAATATATCTTCCTTTTTCCTTTCAATTTGTTGACATCTTTCGAATCGCTGCCCTAGAGTCGGCCCAACCGCTTTCGAAACGCCCGGTGAACGGGTTGGGAGTCCGTGTGGAAATCTGCGTTCGTCGCTCGCCGCTGATGCTGGCTCTGTTGCCGGCATTGATGTTGGCGTCCATGCCGGCCCAGGCCGAGCCGGTCGGCAACCTGCGTTCGGTTGCCGCCAGCGCCAGCCGCGACGGCGTGCAGGGCTGGGACCTGCAGACCGACAAGGGCGCGCGCCTCCGCATCGAACTGCCGGCCACCGACATCATCCGCGTGCAGGCAGGCCGCAACGGCACGCTGACCGGCGCCGGCGACAAGGCCGCGCCGATCGTACTGCCGCAGCCCAAGGCCAACGTGCAGGCGAAGCTGGAAGAAGACGCGCAGGAAATCCGCGTGCGGACCGAGTCCCTGGTGCTGCATGTACAGCGGCAGCCGCTGCGCATGCGCCTGGAACGGCTGGACAACGGCCAGCCCACCGCGCTGTGGCAGGAACTGCAGCCGCTGGACCTGGATGCCACGCAGAGCGTGCAGGTGCTGTCCTCGCAGGCCGATGAGGGCTACTTCGGTGGCGGCCAGCAGAACGGCCGCTACCAGTTCAAGGGCCGCGAGCTGGAGGTGTCCTATTCCGGCGGCTGGGAAGAGGGCGACCGCCCCAGCCCTGCACCGATGCTGCTGAGCAGCCGTGGCTGGGGCATGCTGCGCAATACCTGGAGCGATGGCAGCTACGATCTGCGCGAGGCCGACCAGTCCACGCTGCTGCATCGCGAAGACCGCTTCGATGCCTATTACTTCGTCGGCGCCGACCTGCCGAAACTGATCGAGCGCTACACCCAGCTGACTGGCCGCCCGAACATGGTCGCGCGCTGGGCGCTGTCCTACGGCGACGCCGATTGCTACAACGATGGCGACAACAGCAAGAAGCCCGGCACCGTGCCCGAAGGCTGGAGCGACGGCCCGACCGGCACCACCCCCGATGTGATCGACAGCGTGGCCAAGCAGTACCGCGCCCACGACATGCCCGGTGGCTGGATCCTGCCCAACGACGGCTACGGCTGCGGTTACAAGCAGTTGCCGGAAACCGTGAAGGGGCTGGCCGGCTACGGTTTCCGCACCGGACTGTGGACCGAGAACGGCGTCGACAAGATCGCCTGGGAAGTGGGCAAGGCCGGCAGCCGCGTGCAGAAGCTGGACGTGGCCTGGACCGGCAAGGGCTACCAGTTCGCGATGGACGCCAACCGCCAGGCGTTCAACGGCATCCTCGACAATTCCGATTCGCGCCCGTTCCTGTGGACGGTGATGGGCTGGGCCGGCATCCAGCGCTATGCCGTGGCCTGGACCGGCGACCAGAGCAGCAGCTGGGACTACATCCGCTGGCACGTGCCGACCCTGGTCGGTTCCGGCCTGTCCGGCATGGCCTATGCCAGCGGCGACGTCGATGCGATCTTCGGCGGCAGCGCCGAGACCTTCACCCGCGACCTGCAGTGGAAGGCGTTCACGCCGGTACTGATGGGCATGAGCGGCTGGTCGTCGAACGCACGCAAGCATCCGTGGTGGTACGACGAGCCCTACCGCAGCATCAACCGCGATTACCTGAAGTTGAAGATGCGCCTGACCCCGTACATGTACGGCCTGGTGCACGAGGCCGCGCAGACCGGCGCACCACCGGTGCGTGGCCTGATGTGGGACAACCCGCGCGACCCGCACGCGCAGGATGAAACCTACAAGTACCAGTTCCTGCTTGGCCGCGATCTGCTGGTGGCGCCGGTGTACCGCAGCCAGGCCGCCAGCCGTGGCTGGCGCCGCGACATCCACCTGCCGGCCGGGGGGTGGATCGACTACTGGGACGGCCGCCGCGTGCAGGCCGGTGCCGACGGCCGCCAGCTGGACCGCCAGGTGGACCTGGCCACGCTGCCGGTGTTCGTGCGTGCCGGTGCGATCCTGCCGATGTACCCGTCGATGCTGTTCGATGGTGAAAAGCCGCTCGATGAAGTGACCTTCGACCTGTACCCGCAGGGCGATTCGCAGTACACGTTGTACGAAGACGATGGCAACACGCGCCGTTACCAGCAGGGCGAGTCGAGCACGCAGCAGATCCGCGTGCAGGCGCCTGCACTGGGCAGTGGCCCGGTGCAGGTGCAGATCGACGCGGTGCAGGGCCAGTACAACGGCCAGCTGGCGCAGCGTCGTTATGGCCTGCGCGTGCTCAGCCGGCAGGCGCCGCGTGCAGTGCAGGCCGATGGCCGCGCCTTGCCGGCGCTGGCCGATGCGGCGGCGTTCAACGGTGCGGCTGAAGGCTGGTACTTCGATGCCAAGGAGCGCCGTGGCACGCTGCACGTGCGTACCGCTACCCAGGACATCCGCCAGCCGCTGCAGCTGCAGCTGGACTTCGCGGTGGCCGCTGCGGCCGCCGACGATGCCTATCCGGCCGCGCCGGTACTCGGCCGCGAACTGCCTGCAGACAGCCTGCTGGTGGTCAACCGCCCGGCCGAGGAGCCCGGCCATGCGCTGGAGAACGCCTTCGATGACGATCCCAACACCTGGTTCCGCAGCGTGCGCAACCAGGCCGTGCGCACCGGCGCGCACGAGTGGGTGATCGGCTTCGGCGAGCGCAGGATGATCGACGGCATCGACATCGCGCCGCGCAACGACAAGAACTGGAAGCACGGCCAGGTGCGCGATTACGAGGTGTACCTGGGCGACAGCAATGGTGAGTGGGGCGAGCCGATCGCCCGTGGCCGCCTGCAGCTGAAGGAAGGCGTGCAGCGCATCGCGTTCCCGGCCCATGCCGGCCGCCTGCTGCGCTTCCGCGTGCTGAGCGTGCAGAACCCTGAAGGCGACGGCGCCAGCAGCACCGACCCGATGGTCACCGCCGCACAGGGCAGCGCCCGCGCGTTCGATGCACTGCAGCCGCGCGACGTCGGCCCGATCGCACTGTCCACCTTCCACATCCTCGAACACCAGGAACCGGAGCGACCGGCCCGGCAGCGCTATCTCTCCGAGCTGCCGGTGCCGGCCGCGCTGGCCAGCCAGGTGCGCGCCGACCAGTCGTTCCGAGGCGACGCCGGCATGCGCATGAACGGCCTGCAGTTCCGCCGTGGCCTGGGGGTCGGCGCCAACAGCCGCATCGACCTGCGCCTGCAGGGCGGCTGGCACCTGCTGCGTGCCGACCTCGGCATCGACGACGCCTGCCGCAACGCCGGCGGCCTGCAGTTCCAGGTATGGGGCGACAACCGCCTGCTGTACGACAGCGGCCTGGTGAAGGCGCCCGGCGTGGTCAAGCCGGAGCTGGACATCCGTGGCCTTTCCACCCTGAGCCTGCGCACGCTGGGTGCGCAGGCTCAGGGTGGAA
>NZ_LXXZ01000111.1 GCF_003244875.1 Stenotrophomonas sepilia | reverse complement strand
CACCGCGCCGCCCCACGCGTTGGTCAAAACGTTTTCCCCGGCGCCGAGCTGGGATTCAGGGGCCAATCCATCGACCACCACGGCCGTGGTGCTCACCCCGCGGAACGTCCCCACCACCCCAAAGCTGCTTTCAAGACGACGGGACAGCTCGCGCAGGTTGCGCGTCTCGCTGGCCACCTTGGACTTTGCATCGACCTGGCCAAAGAACAGGAACATCGCGCCCGTGGCGGCGGTCACGGCCCCGAGCGCAAGCAAGGCCTCGGTGAGGGTGAAGCCCAGCGCGCTGCGCACGCCCTTGGAAACGTGGGTGAGAGTGGGCGAACAACGGGGGCGGGTTGTGTGCGTCATGCACTCAGCATGCGATGCACCTGGGATTCCGCAAGCCCCTGTTTTTAGTCAAAAAAAGGTCGATTTTTCATCTTGACATTGCTCGGCGATCTGGTTGCATGAGGTCAAGTGAGTGGGTCGACCTACGCACGAACGTAGCTCCAAACAACCCAAGAGACCGCCACCATGATTGAAAGCCCCGCCAACTTGTCCCGCCTTATTGCTGGCCTTCCTTTCGCGCACATCCCTCCCACGGTTCCCGCGTTCCTGCCCGAAGGCAAACTTCGCCGGCAAGCCCGCCTGGCGCGCGAGCAACGCCACTTCGAGCGCCAGCTGCGCAAGGAGCTGAAATGGAAATGACCACAGACCGGCGTGCTCAACGGCTTCTGGATGCCATCGAGCACCGCAACCCACAGGCTTTGAAGAGAACCATTGCGGCCATCCGCGAGGCACGTCTGAAGGCGTGGAGGGGCCTGACGGCTTTCCCGTCCTTGGACCACCCGGTGGGGCCCAACGGAATCACCGCTTTCCACGTCGCTTGCATGGCGTGGCACGTGAACCAGGATGACCCGGCCAAGCGACAGTGCTACGACAAGATGGCTGGAATGCTGGCTGAAGCCGGAGCGGACGTGTTCGCGGAGTTCGGTCCGGCAAAACAACGCTGGACGATCATCGAAGCACTGCATGGCGCTGCGCCACCGTCTGTCAAAGCATGGATGGCCTCTCAGCCGTTCGATCTGCATTGCTCGGCGTCAAACACCGCCCACACGCTGCGGTGGGACTGCCGTCGTCCAGCCGCCTTGTCGGAAGGATAGAAAATAATCCAAGGGCTGAACGGCCCGAAAGGGTTGCAAAAACATGCACTTGCGCTATGGCAGCGTCGGGGTAGATTCGAGAGAAACCCCTATCTACTCACGAAAGGATGTCCTATGCGACTGTGCAACTTCTCACTCAAGGGTGGCGTCGGCCGCACGACGCTGGCCCTGAATCTAGCCGGGTGCTATGCCCGTGACCCCAGCCTGCGTGTGCTGGTCAATGACCGGGACCCCCAAGGCGGGGCCTGCGCGTTTGCCTCACTGTCGGACGAAACACCGTTCAGTGTCGGGCGATCGCGCTCCCCTGGCTTCGACGTGGAGATCACCGACACCCCGCCGCGTCTGCCGGACAACGAGGTGATTCCCGAGGCGGACCTCTACCTGGTGCCGACGTTGCTCGACGGGGCCAGCTTCCTCATCTTCCTGCGAACCGTGGATGTTCTTGAAAAGAAGGGAAAGCGTTTCCTGCCCATCGCCAACCGGGCCAACGAGAGGCGGGCAGCCCATCGACGTCGCCTGGAGCACCCCAAGATGTCGGGCGCCATGCTGGTGCGGGATCGTGCGTTGTTTGCGGACTGCTACGAGGAGGGAAAGACCGTGTTCGACGCCAACGGCCGCTGGGCCCGGGTGGCCCAGGAGGAGATCCACGCCTTGGCGGTCCGGGTGCGCGACATCCTGGCTGCTGGTGCAGGCCGGAGGGCTGCGGCATGATGGAGCTTCCCTTGGTTTCCCTCCCAGACCTACCCATGGCCACTCGCAAAGCTCCTGCCAAGAAGGCTGCCACGAAGAAGGCCGTCAAGCGCACCTTGGATGACGTCAAGGACGTGACCCATGCCAAGCCCCGCCGGGCCAGCAAATCGGCAAGCGTTCCGATTGCCCGCATCCCGGAGCACCTGTTGCTGGGGCCAGGCGACTACCCGGAGCGCAAGTCCTACTTTGACTACGACGACAGCCAGAAGGCGGGAAGCGTGGGAGGCAAGCGGGTTCACATGGTCATGCCCCGATCGGTCACCCTGCACGACTACCGCCGTCGGGAGGACGGGCTGCGCCACCACCGGGCCATGGTGACGATCCCGCCAAAGCTCCGCGAGAACATCGCCAAGCTGTTCGGCTTTGACGATTCGGAGGACGCCGGGAGTGAAGTCGCGTTGACCACCGCCATGGTGGCGCTGGCAGACTACGCGGCCGCGTCGCTCATCCAAGACAACACGCTGTTGATCGTGAGCTCGCCGGTGGACGAGCACGCGGAGGACCGCAAAGCCGCCAGGGTAGCGGTGCGGAACTTGGGGATGAGCAAGAACGGAAAGATCTACTGACCCTCACAATCAGGGGGACGAAGAAAGCGGCTATGGCCGCTTTTCTGTGTCTGTGGATCATCCCGTGGGCAGAGCAAAAGCAGCTGAAAAAGGGGCCCCTGGCGGGAGCTGGCATACGCCTACGGCGCGAAGAACCGTTGATTGAACTTCCGGATCCACGCGGAGGGCGTTCCTATCATGAGCAATGATTCGATTTGTCCGATCAGCCGGAGCTTTGGGGCGGCTCATTGGGGAAGGCTAGCAACCTCCAGTTCGGACGATTCATTGCCCGCCAGTCGCCGCCGCAGGGCCTCTTTGGACATCTTGGGCGGAGTGTCCAGCGAGAGCTTCTTTCCGTCCAACGAACGGTAGAACGGATCGTCCACCCCCGCGCTGACGTAGACGACCAGGTCCGGCCCGATCGTTAACAGGCCTGCATCGAACAACGCGTGGATGTCCTTCCGTAGCAGTAAGCCATTGCTCAAAGCATTGGTGGCTGCCCCGTTGTAGGGGACGATGTGAGCGGCGTCGATGACGCTTGCCAAGGCGGTCCCGGTGACCATGCACACGGCTCCGTAGTGAGCGACTAGGCGTTTACGAAACTCCGCTTGGCCCTCTCGGATCACCCGAAGGACTTGTTCCACCCGCTTGCCCTCGGCAACGACGGCTTCCGCCGCTGGGGGCAGTGCCTGTTCCACTGCCAACCGCCCGCTCTCCTCAAGGACGCCCTGGAGGGCTTGGATGGCGTCGTATCCAAGCAGCTCTGCTGCCGGGCGCAGCTTTGGGTCAATGCCGGATCGGTGTCGGATATGGGCCAACAGGAGGGCGGCGTCTTCGAGGTAAGTGAGCTTCTCTCGGCGCATGCTCCAGAGCTGATTCAGCTCTTCTAGGTTCCAGGTGCGCAATGCTAGCCCAAGCTCATTGGTGGACATGCGTCGGGTGAGCTGGCCCTTCCCCAAGTGTTTGCGAACCAGGTGCTCTTCGAACTCCTTTACATCTGCAGCGTCCTTGTCCGTCAAGGTGAAATGACTGCTGTAGGACCTGCTGTTTTGCTCGTCCCACTTTCTCTCTCGCCGCATCTGCTTCGTCAGACGCCAATTTGCAATCCGTTCCTTGTCTGTGTCGTCCATGGTGGCTAGCTGGTCGTTTGAGGCTTGAACAATGGTAGTGGATCACGGCCGCTGAGAGCGGCCTTCCGCTTTCCGCTGGCGGGCTTTCAACCACGCAGCCGCCAGATCGTCCACGTCGGCCTGCAGCGCGGCCCGTTCCCCAGGGAGCCATGGCCTCAACGTCCCACTGGCCACCCCAGCGTCCCGGTCCGCTAAACGGCGCCGGGCATTGAGCCACTGTGCCTTGGTTTCCTCCTGACGAGTGGCTTGGCGCTGTGTCCGCATGCGAACCGCGTTGGGCTTGTCGCTGTAAGTCCGGGCATGGTCTTTGCCTTGGCTAGGCCAGGGTGTTTCGTGCGCGCCCTGTCGCCGCCGGCGGATCTGGCTCAGGCTTGGATACCGGGCCATCCACCGATTCTCAAACGTTCGATCGGGAGGGGGTGCTTCTTCTTGGGCCAGGGGGATGACCAAGGCGTGGAGGGCGATCAGTTGCCACACCGCTGATTGAAAAACATCCTCGGTCAACCGGAAGGCCACCACCTCGGGGTGTTCCAGCCATTCGCCTTGGTGCACGTTGCGCAAGAGCGCCGCCAAGTCGTTTCGCGTCAGATGGGCACGGTGGGCCAGTGGCCACCCCAGCATCCAGGTGTCCGAATGCCGTTCGGCATGAACGACGAATCGGGGGTGTTTCCAGCGCTCTTGAAGCTGGGCAAGGACGGTGGCTGGCTTGGCAAAGCGCCCTACCTCGACCAGGTGGTTATCGGAGCGCTGCAGGACAAACAGTCGGTCGGCCAGCAGGGCGTCCAGGGGTTCTGGTGGCAGCCGCTGGCTCAACTCGGGCCAGGCCAACAGGTCACGGGTGCCCCGCTCGGTGATGCAGCGCTTGCAAGCCATGCGCAGGTTCTCGGCGTCCCTTGGGCCGGCTAGGCTCAACGGAACGAGCGGTGAGAGCCCCCAGGCGTGGCGACGATCCAAGTCCAGGGGGGCGGTGCAGAAAGCGCACACAGGGCGTTCGGAACGGCGGGCCACGTCCAGCGTCCAACGGGGAGTGGCAGGCGCACGGGCGCCATGGAAGGCCAGCACGCGACGGGCAAACGCGCCCAGGTCAGCGGTGGTCATGGGAGCGCTCCTGAAACGAAAGCCGGCAAATCACCGATGGGCCAATGGCGGTGAATGGAGGTCATGGGGCGCACCCTCGCTTGACTAAAACGAAATGCGGCGAGGGCTCCGCGCTTCCCTTCCAGGGGTTCTTTGGCTCCCCACTTGTGATTCGGAAAACACGGTGGCGGTGTATCCATGGGCACTGCACACGTTTGACTAAAACCAATGTGGCTTGGGTGTCGTGGGTCGGTGCTGCGGGTGGGTGAGGGCAACCTGTCCTGGGGATCCGGGGCAATGCGAAACGGTGGGCTGAAAAACTCCACACGGACTCCTGGGGTGGGGCATCGGTGGGCGTGAGGGGTGGAAGAG
>NZ_LXXZ01000110.1 GCF_003244875.1 Stenotrophomonas sepilia | reverse complement strand
GGTTGTGTATAAGAGACAGGGCGACATCCTCGGCGCACTGACCGGCGATGCCGGCCTGTCGAGCAAGTTCATCGGGAAGATCGCGATCTTCCCGACCCGCTCCTATGTGGCGATCGCGCGTGAACAGGCCAACAAGGCCGTCACCAGGCTGGAAGCCGGCAAGATCAAGGGCCGTCGTTTCCGCGTACGGATGATGTGATTGAAGCCGCGTTGCCAACCACGGTTGGCAACGACCGGCTCCCGGCCCTTCGCTCTGGTAGATGCCAACCCTGGTTGGCATTCACCCTTCGATCAGAACACCAGTTCGGTGTGCAGTGGCAAGCCCGCCTCCCAGCGGGCCCGGCCGCCCAGGCCGTCGAGCTCGACCAGCACGCCTGCACCGACCACTTCAACACCCAGGCGGCGAACCAGCGACAACGCAGCGACCAGCGTGCCGCCGGTGGCCAGCACGTCATCGATGATCGCGACGCGGGCACCGGACGGCAACGCGTCGGCGTGCACTTCGATGCAGTCGCTGCGGTACTCCAGCGTGTATTCCTCACGCAGCACCTGGCCCGGCAGCTTGCCCGGCTTGCGCACCGGCACGAAGCCCACGCCCAGCTCCAGTGCCATCGCGGCGCCGAGGATGAAACCACGCGATTCGATGCCGACCACCGCGTCCAGCTTCTGGTCGCGCCAACGGTCGGCCATCGCGGTGATCGCGCCGCGGAAGTCCTCGCCGTGGGCGAGCAGCGGCATGATGTCCTTGAACAGGATACCGGGCTTGGGGAAGTCGGCGATGTCGCGCAGGCGGGAGGCCCACTGCGGAGCGACGAGGGCGTCGGTCATGTCACATTGGCTATCTGATGGCGGCATAGGGTACCTGTTCCGGGCGCCGGCTGCCTGTTGGGGGTGTCGGCAGGGCTGCGCCCTGCACCTGCGGAGGCTTCAAGCAACGGCAACGGCAGAAGCTGGTTTCCTGTGGGATGGCGGGGTGGATCCGATGGCGGGAGACGCCGTAAACCCGTCCATGGGGGCTTGGCCGCGGCATCCATGCCGCGGACACTCCCGCCACCGGACCCACCCCGCCTTCG
>NZ_LXXZ01000109.1 GCF_003244875.1 Stenotrophomonas sepilia | reverse complement strand
CCGTCCGACCCAGCCCATGACACTGGCTCTGCCGGCCGCGAGGGGCCCTGCCGTTGGCTGCATATGCCCCCCGCATGACCGCAATGGCGTCACACGTTAAACTCCCGCCGTGAATACTCCCACCTACACCGCCCAGCAACTCGCCGAGCAGTTCGGCCTGCAGGTCCATGGCGATCCCGCTACCGCCATCCATGGCGTGGCCACCCTCGCCCATGCCGGTCCTGGCCAGCTGACCTTCCTTGCCAACCCGCGCTACCGCGCCCAGCTGGCCGACAGCCAGGCCTCGCTGGTGGTGCTGCGTGCCGACGACGCCGAGTCCGCTCCCGGCGCCGCGCTCGTCGCCAAGGACCCGTACACCACCTTCGCCAAGATTGCCGCACTGTTCGACATCGCGCCGACCCGCCCGCCGGGCATCCATCCCAGCGCAGTGATCGATCCCAGCGCCCAGGTCGCGGCCAGCGCCCATATCGGCCCGTTCGTCTCGGTGGGTGCGCGCAGCGTCGTCGGCGAGAACTGCATCATCGGCACCGGCAGCGTGATCGGCGAGGACTGCAGCCTGGATTCCGGCTGTGAGCTGATCGCACGGGTCACCCTGGTCACCCGGGTCAGGCTGGGCAAGCGCGTGCGCGTGCATCCCGGTGCCGTGCTCGGCGCCGATGGCTTCGGCCTGGCGATGGACGCCGGCAAGTGGATCAAGGTGCCGCAGCTCGGCGGCGTCCGCATCGGCGATGACTGCGAGATCGGCGCCAACACCTGCGTCGACCGTGGTGCGCTGGAAGACACCGTGCTGGACGAAGACGTGCGCCTGGACAACCTGGTGCAGATTGCCCACAACGTGCAGATCGGCGCGCACTCGGCCATTGCCGGCTGCACCGGCATCGCCGGCAGCGCCAAGATCGGCCGTTACTGCCTGCTCGGCGGCCACGTTGGCGTGGTCGGCCACCTCGAGATCTGCGACAAGGTCGTGATCACCGGCAAGTCGGTGGTCCGCAACTCCATCCATGAGCCGGGCGAGTACTCGTCCGGCACCCCATTGACCGACAACCGCACGTGGCGCAAGAACGCCGCGCGTTTCAAGCAGCTGGACGCATTGGCTCGCCGCGTTCTGGCTGCTGGCAAGGAGAAAGAATGAACGATTCGCTGCAGCTTCCGATCGACGTCTGCCAGATCCAGGAACTGCTTCCACATCGCTACCCGTTCCTGCTGGTGGACCGGGTGCTCGAACTCGACGTCGAGGCCAAGCGGATCCTGGCGCAGAAGAACGTGAGCATCAACGAGCCGTTCTTCCAGGGCCACTTCCCGGGCCGCCCGATCATGCCCGGGGTGCTGATCATCGAAGCGCTGGCGCAGGCTGGCGGTGTCATGACCCAGCTCACGCTCGGCCGCGATGCGCAGTCCAAGCTGTTCTACATGGTCAAGGTGGAAAACGCCCGCTTCAACAAGCAGGTCGTGCCCGGTGACGTGCTGATGCTGGACGTGCAGATGAAGCGCCTGATCCGCAACATGGGCTGGTACTACGGCGAAGCCAAGGTCAACGGCGAAGTCGTCGCGTCGGCCGAGGTCATGTGTGCCGGCGCCAAGGGCTGATCCACTGGAGGCAGCAATGACTGACAACGCACCGCGGATCCACCCCACCGCCGTCATCGACCCGGCCGCACGCCTGGCCGACGATGTCCAGGTGGGCGCCTTCACCCTGATCGGCCCCGACGTTGAAATCGGTGCCGGCACGGTGGTGGGCCCCCATTGCAGCATCCACGGCCCGACCCGGATCGGCCGCGACAACCGCTTCGTCGGCCATGCCGCGATCGGTGGCGAGCCGCAGGACAAGAAGTTCGGCGGCGAGCGTACCGAACTGGTGATCGGCGATCGCAACGTGTTCCGCGAGTTCGTCACGCTCAACCGTGGCACCGGCGGCGGCGGCGGCATCACCACCATCGGCAACGACAACTGGATGCTGGCCTACACGCACGTGGCACACGACTGCCATGTCGGCAACTTCTGCGTGTTCTCCAACAACACCACTCTGGCTGGCCACGTGACCGTGGGCGACTACGTGATCATCAGCGGCTTCGCCGGTGCCCACCAGTTCTGCCGCATCGGCGCGCATGCCTTCCTCGGCATGGGCGCGCTGACCAATGGTGATGTACCGCCGTTCACCATGGTCGGCACCGATTCGCTGGGACGCCCGCGTGGCATCAACAGCGAAGGCCTGAAGCGGCGCGGCTTCGACGCTGACCGCATTTCGGCCATCAAGCGTGCGTACCGCACGCTGTACGTCGCGGGCCTGCCGCTGGCAGAGGCCAAGGTGCAGCTGACCGAACAGGCGCGTGACAGCGACGACGTGAAGGCGATGCTGGACTTCATCGAGCACGCCGAGAGGCCCCTGCTGCGATGAGCAGCTCGACCGGCCAGGCGCCGGCCGGCGCCGCGGTGATCCCGCTGGCCTCGATGGCCGGCAGCGTTCCCGCACAGCGGGTGCTCAGCGAGCGCCCGTTGCGGATCGCGCTGGTTGCCGGTGAAGCCTCCGGCGACCTGCTCGGTGCGGGCCTGGTGCGTGAACTGAAGGCGCGCTTCCCGAATGCCGAGTTCGCCGGTATCGGCGGCGATGCCATGCGCAGCGCCGGCTGCCAGACCTGGCACGATGCCAGCGAGCTGGCGGTGATGGGCCTGACCGAAGTGCTGCGCCACCTGCCACGCCTGCTCAAGCTGCGCTCGGCGTTCCGCCAGCGTGCGCTGGACTGGCAGCCGGACGTGTTCATCGGCATCGACGCCCCCGACTTCAACCTGGGCATCGAGCGCTGGTTGAAACAGCGCGGCGTGCGCACCGTGCATTACGTCAGCCCGTCAGTCTGGGCCTGGCGCGAAAAGCGCGCCGAGAAGATCGGCAGCAGCGCCGACCTGGTGCTGTGCCTGTTCCCGATGGAGCCGCCGATCTATGCCCGGCACGGCATCGACGCGCGCTTCGTCGGCCACCCGATGGCCGATGACATTCCGCTGCAGGGCAACCGCGAGGAAGCACGCGCCGCGCTCGGCCTGCCAGCCTCGGCCAAGGTGCTGGCGGTGTTGCCGGGCAGCCGCCTCGGCGAGATCTCGCGCCTGGGCGAGCCGTTCTTCGAAGCGGCCTGGCAGGTCTCCGAACGCATTCCGGGCCTGCACGTGGTGGTGCCTGCCGCCAACCCGGCCTGCAGGCAGCTGATCGAAGAACAGCTGTCGCGCTCGGCGCTGCCGGTGGCCTACTCGCACGTGCTGGACGGCCAGGCGCGCAACGCAATGATCGCCGCCGACGTGGTGGTGCTGGCCTCCGGTACCGCGACCCTGGAGGCCATGCTGGTGAAGCGGCCGATGGTGGTCGGTTACCGTGTCAACGAACTGACCTATCGACTGGTGAAGGCGCTTGGCCTGATCAAGGTCGACCGCTTCGCCCTGCCCAACATCCTGGCCGGGCAGGACCTGGCACCGGAACTGATGCAGCACGACTGCACGCCGGACAGGCTGGCCGCGGCCATCCAGCAGTGGTTCGACCACCCGCAGCGGGTGAGCGACCTGCAGGACACTTACGTGCGCCTGCACGAACGCCTGCGACGCAACGCCTCGGCGCGTGCCGCCGATGCCGTCGGCGAGCTGCTGATGCGCGACCAGGCCCAGGCATGAGCCGCCGTCACGCCGCCGCAGCCAGCCTGACCCTGTTCGACGGCGTGGCCGTGGTCGAGCCGGAGCGTCTTGTGGCCGGCGTCGACGAGGCCGGGCGTGGCCCGCTGGCCGGGCCGGTGGCGGTGGCGGCGGTGGTGTTCGACCCGGCGCGGCCACGGATCAACGGCCTGGACGACTCCAAGCAGCTCACCGCGGCCCGCCGCGAGCAGCTGCATGACCGCATCATCGAGCGCGCCCTGGCCTGGCACGTGGTGCTGGTGGACGTGGACACCATCGACCGCCTGAACATCTACCAGGCCACCCTGCAGGGCATGCGTGACGTCGTTGCAGCGGTCGCCCATGTGGCCGGCTTCGCCCGCATCGACGGCAATGTGGTGCCCAAGGGCCTGGTGCTGCCGGCGCAGGCGCTGGTCGGCGGCGATGGCATCGACCGCGCAATCATGGCCGCATCGATCCTGGCCAAGGTCTCGCGCGACCGCTACATGCAGGATGTGCATGCCCGCCACCCGCAATACGGCTTCGAGCAGCACAAGGGCTACGGCACTCCGGCCCACCTCGCCGCCCTGCGCGAGCACGGCCCCTGCGTGGAGCATCGGCGCAGCTTCGCACCGGTGCGTGAGTGCCTGGACCTGGCGCAGGCGGCGGCCATCGCCTGAGCCAGCTGGAGTTGTAGGGCCGAGCCCATGCTCGCTGCTGTGGACAGCCGAGCATGGGCTCGGCTCTACAGAAGGCGGCCTCCCGCACGCCTGAATCCGGCGCCACGCCCTGCCCCTGTCAAGCCTTGTGGCAACCCCCTGCCCTCGCTACCCTGACCGGGCATTCCAGCGCTTCCCGACCCCGGCGACGAACCTCCGTCAGCACCCGGGGCCCGCGCGCTCCAACCTGGTCCGGCATGTCCAACTCCCGCTTCGTACATCTCCACGTCCACACCGAGTTCTCGCTGGCGGACTCCACCATCCGTGTGCCGGCCAAGCCGGACCAGGCGGACCCGAAGAAGGCCAAGCAGGCCAACCTGCTGTCGCGCTCGGTGGAGCTCGGCCTGCCCGCGCTGGCGGTGACCGATCTCAACAACCTGTTCGCCCTGGTCAAGTTCTACAAGGCCGCCGAAGGCGTCGGCATCAAGCCGATCGCCGGTGCCGACGTGCTGATCGCAGAGGAAGGCCAGGACCCGTGGCGGATGACCCTGCTGTGCCGCGACCGCGAGGGCTACCTGAGCCTGTCGCGGCTGCTGACCCGCGCCTGGATGGAAGGCCATCGCCCGGAAGGCGGCGTGGCCATCCACCCGGACTGGCTGAAGGCCGGCAATGCCAACCTGTTCGCGCTGGCCGGCCGGCAGAGCCTGGCCGGGCGCCTGGCACTGGACGGCAAGCATGAACTGGCCGAGCAGCAGCTGGCCGACTGGCAGCGCGTATTCGGCGATGGCCTGCACCTGGAGCTGACCCGTACCGGCCGCGAGGGCGAGGAAACCTTCAACCAGTTCGCGCTGATGGCCGCTGGCCAGCGCGGCCTGCCGGTGGTCGCCAGCAATGACGTGCGCTTCCTGTCGCCGTCGGATTTCAGCGCGCACGAAGCGCGCGTGTGCATTTCCACCGGCCGCGTGCTGGACGATCCCAAGCGTCCGCGCGAGTACAGCGACCAGCAGTACCTGAAGTCGGCCGAGGAGATGTGCGCGCTGTTCGCCGACATCCCCGATGCGATCGACAACACGCTGGCGCTGGCCGAGCGCTGCAACATCGAGATGCGGCTGGGCACCTACTTCCTGCCCAACTACCCGGTGCCCGACGACGAGACCCTGGACACCTGGATCCAGAAGATGTCGCGCGACGGCCTGGAAGAGCGCCTGGAGAAGAATCCGCTGGCGCCGGGCAAGACCCGTGAGGAGTACTTCGAGCGCCTGGAGTTCGAGCTCAACACCATCATCAAGATGGGCTTCCCCGGCTACTTCCTGATCGTGGCCGACTTCATCCAGTGGGGCAAGAACCAGGGCATCCCGATCGGTCCCGGCCGCGGCTCGGGTGCCGGCTCGCTGGTGGCCTGGGCGCTGAAGATTACCGACCTGGACCCGCTGCCGTACAACCTGCTGTTCGAGCGATTCCTGAACCCGGAACGCGTGTCGATGCCCGACTTCGACATCGACTTCTGCATGGACCGCCGCGACGAGGTGATCGACTACGTCGCCCGCAAGTACGGGCGCGAGCGCGTCAGCCAGATCATCACCTACGGCACCATGGCCGCCAAGGCGGTGGTGCGCGACTCCGGCCGCGTGCTCGGCTTCCCGTATGGCCTGGTCGACGGTGTTTCCAAGCTGATCCCGAACATCCTGGGCATCCACCTGAAGGATGCGCTGGGCAAGGGCAAGGAAGGCCCGAGCTCGGAAATGGCCTCGGCCGAACTGATCCAGCGCTATGAGACCGAGGACGATGTCCGCGACCTGATCGATCTGGCGCTGCAGCTGGAAGACCTGACCCGCAACGCCGGCAAGCACGCCGGTGGCGTGGTGATCGGGCCCGAGCCGCTGAGCGAGTTCTGCCCGCTGTACGCCGAACACGACGAAAATGGGCTCGGCAAGAACCCGGTCACCCAGTTCGACAAGAACGACGTTGAAGAAGTGGGCCTGGTGAAGTTCGACTTCCTCGGCCTGCGCACGCTGACCATCATCGACTGGGCAGTGAAGGCGATCAACAAGCGCCACGAACGCGCGGGCATTCCGCCGGTCGACATTGCCGCGATCCCGCTCGACGATGCGCCCACCTACAAGGACATCTTCGCCAACGGCAACACCGGCGCGGTGTTCCAGTTCGAGTCCTCGGGCATGCGCCGCCTGCTGAAGGACGCGCGCCCCGACCGCTTCGAAGACCTGATCGCGCTGGTGTCGCTGTATCGCCCCGGCCCGATGGATCTGATTCCCTCCTTCAACGCGCGCAAGCACGGCCAGGAAGAGATCATCTATCCCGATCCGCGCACCGAAGCGATCCTGAAGGACACCTACGGCATCATGGTGTACCAGGAGCAGGTGATGCAGATGGCGCAGATCGTCGGCGGCTACTCGCTGGGCGGCGCTGACCTGCTGCGACGCGCGATGGGCAAGAAGGTGCCGGCGGAAATGGCCAAGCACCGCGAGATCTTCCGCGAAGGTGCAGCCAAGGGCGGCGTCGACGGCCCCAAGGCCGACGAAATCTTCGACCTGATGGAGAAGTTCGCCGGCTATGGCTTCAACAAGTCGCACGCCGCTGCATACGCACTGGTCAGCTACCAGACCGCCTGGCTGAAGCGCCATTACCCGGCCGAGTTCATGGCGGCCACGCTGTCTTCGGACCTGGACAACACCGACAAGGTGGTTGGCTTCCTCGACGAGGTGCGCAACCTCGGCCTGACCGTGCTGCCGCCGAAGGTGAAC
This sequence comes from Stenotrophomonas sepilia, assembly GCF_003244875.1. Taxonomy (GTDB): domain Bacteria; phylum Pseudomonadota; class Gammaproteobacteria; order Xanthomonadales; family Xanthomonadaceae; genus Stenotrophomonas; species Stenotrophomonas sepilia. Next base: position 35,388 of record NZ_LXXZ01000109.1, on the reverse strand, counting down.
CAGTCGGCCTTCATGTTCGAAGCGGTCACGCCGGACACGATCCAGTACGGCCTGGGCGCGATCAAGGGCGTCGGCCAGGGCGCCTGCGAAGCGGTGGTCGAGGAACGACTGAAGGGCGGACCGTTCAAGGATCTGCTGGACTTCTGCACCCGCGTCGGCTCGGCCAAGCTCAACCGGCGCACGCTGGAAGCGATGATCAACTGTGGCGCGCTCGATGAACTCGGCCGCAACCGTGCCTCGCTGATGCTGCAGCTGCCGGAAGTGATCAAGGCCACCGACCAGATGGCACGCGAGCGTGCGTCCGGGCAGAATTCGCTGTTTGGCGGGCCCGATCCGAGCACCGTTTCGATCCAGCTGGACCTGCCGGAAGCCGAAGAATGGCCGCTGCTGCAGCGCCTCAACGGCGAGCGCGATACGCTGGGCTTCTACCTCAGCGGCCACCCGTTCGATCCCTGGCGCGACGATGTGCGCGATCTGGTAGGCAACGACCTGGGTTCGGTGGAGAAAATCTGGAGCGCCAACAGCGGCGGCGGTGGCGGCGAGAAGCGCTGGCGCCCGGAAGTGCAGACCGTGCTGGCCGGCCAGGTGGTCGGCGTGCGCCGCAAGGGCGAAAGCCAGATTTTCATCCAGCTGGAGGACGGTCGCGGCCGGGTGGAGTGCAGCGCGTTCTCCGATGCGATGGCCGAGTTCGGCCACCTGATGACCAAGGACCGCATCCTGGTGGTGAAGGGTGGCCTGCGTGAGGACGAATTCAACGGCGGCTTCGCGTTGCGCATCCGCCAGTGCTGGGACTTCGACGAAGTGTGCGCCAACTACGCCACGCGGCTGTCGCTGCGCCTGGACCTGCGCCAGCAGCGCCCGGTCTGGGAGCGCATCAATGCCCTGCTCGACCGCCATCGCCCGGGGCGCACGCCGCTGCGCCTGGACCTGCTGCTGAAGGGCCCGCACGGCGGTGTCGCCGGCATGCTGGATGTCTCCGGGCAGAGCGCAGTGCGCATCGATTCCAAGCTGATGGAGGCGCTGCGCGCCGACCCGGCCGTACGTACGCTGAAGGTGCGCTACAGCCCGCCGTGGGCCAGCTGAGGCTGGCTGCTTCGTGTTCCTGCTTTTCCCGTTCCAGTCATCAAGGACGATTGCCGATGAAGACCCTGCTGTTCCCGTTCGTTGCCGCACTGGCGCTGGCCGCCTGCTCGCCGTCGAAGATCGAGTTCCAGATCGACAATCCGACCGACACGCCGCTGGCGCTGAGCATCGACGGCCAGGACCTGCCAGTGGCTGCGCACGGCTCGCGCCCGGTCTCGCTGGCCATTGGCGAGCATCGCCTGCACACCGACACGCTCGGCGATGTGCGCTTCATCGTCTACGTCGATGGCCGCGGCGGCCTGATCAACCCGACCCTGAGCGAGTACGTGATCGCTCGCGAGGTCTATGTCACCGACGAGAGCAAGCTGAAGAACTTCGGCACCGGCAAGGCCGGCATCGAGCTGGGCGGCGTCGACTTCGAGGGCCCGTTCGAGAAGAGCCACGAACTGTTCATCGACAAGACCTGGACCTACGGCGTGCGCGAACCCTTCCCGACGGAAAAGGTGGTGGCCCACGTCGACGCCAGCGGCGGCCAGATCGTGGCCAAGGTGTTCACGGCACCGGATTTCATCGCCTACGTCGAAGAAGGCATGGGCGAACCCGGTGCATTCAAGCGCGAACAGCCGGCCGGCTACGTGGCCCCGGCGTTCAGCCTGGAACCGGCCCCGGCCAGCCTGCCGGCACTCGACCCCGCCTTCGAGGCGCACGCCGCGCCGCTGCGCGAGGTCTATGCCCGCTGGCTGAAGGCCACCACCGCCGATGAACAGAAGGCCCTGCGCAAGCAGGACTTCGACGCGCAGATGGCCTTCACCTCGGCTACCGCCGCCCTGGGCAGCGGCCTGGGCCGGGAGGCCAACGAGGCCTACAACGACTTCGTTTCCCGGCGCAGCCAGTTGATGGGCCGCAGCGCCCTGGTGGTGCCCTGAGCTGACTGGCGCCGCCTGCCCGGCTGCGCTACCGTCGCCTTCCAGACGAAGGCGTACGGGTGGTTTGCACGCATTCGGCTAGAATTGCCCCCTTCTTTACACGACGGCTTCCGATGAATCCGAACTACCTCGACTTCGAGCAACCCATCGCCGACCTGGAAGCCAAGATCCAGGAACTGCGCAACGCCAGTGCCGGGCCGGCGGTCAATGTCGAGGCGGAAGTGCACGCGCTGCAGGACAAGCTGCGCATGCGCACCGCGCAGATCTTCCGCAACCTGACCTCGTGGCAGGTGCTGCAGCTGGCCCGGCACCCGTCGCGTCCGTATACCGCCGACTACATCCGCGTCATGTTCGATGAGTTCCAGGAGCTGGCCGGTGACCGCGCCTTCGCCGACGACAAGGCGATCATGGGCGGCCTGGCCCGCATCAATGGCCGCGCGGTAATGGTGATCGGCCACCAGAAGGGCCGCGATACCAAGGAAAAGATCAAGCGCAACTTCGGCATGCCCAAGCCGGAGGGTTACCGCAAGGCGCTGCGCCTGATGAAGATGGCCGAGCGCTTCGGCCTGCCGGTGCTGACCCTGATCGACACCGCCGGCGCCTGGCCGGGTATCGACGCCGAATCGCGCGGGCAGTCCGAGGCCATCGCGCGCAACCTGATCGAGATGGCCGAGCTGAAGGTGCCGATCATCTGCACCGTAATCGGTGAAGGCGGCTCCGGCGGCGCGCTGGCGCTGGGCGTGGGCGACCGCACCGTGATGCTGGAATACGCGGTGTACTCGACCATCACCCCGGAAGGCTGCGCCTCGATCCTGTGGAAGGACGCGGGCAAGGCCAAGGAAGCGGCCGAACAACTGGGCCTGACCGCCCCGCGCCTGAAGAGCCTGGGCCTGGTCGATAAGGTCGTGCGCGAGCCGACCGGTGGCGCCCACCGCAACCCGACGCAGATGGCCAAGCGCCTGAAGGCCGTGCTGCTGAACGAGCTGGACGCGCTGGAGAAGCTGTCCACCGAACAGCTGCTGGAGCAGCGCTACGCGCGCCTGCGCAGTTACGGTACGTACGAAGCGGCCTGATTCATCGGCTTGTTACTTTCTTGCTGGTGCAAGAAAGTAACCAAAGAACACGCCGCCGAACGCGAGCCGGTGCCACGCACCGGTTCCCTGCGCTTCTCGGTGAATCAGGGGACGGCGCCGAACTCGCTGCGCTCAGACATCGGCGCCTCTTCGCCCCTGTTTCACCTGCGATGCTCGGCTCGCTCATGGCGGACCTGAACATCAAACGCCACAGCTGCACCCAGTAGATCCACGCCATGCGTGGATGCATCTGTGCGATGCGCTGCGCGCCCCGTTCAGAACGGCTTGGCCAGCACCAGCCACACGATCGGAATGAACGCCAGCAGCGGGATCTCGTTGATCCAGCGCAGCGCGCGCGACGACGGCAGCGCCCTGCCCTTGGCCACGCCCTTCAACAGACGGCCGATCCAGCTGAAATACACCAGCAGCACCACCACCAGGCCCAGCTTGGCGTGCAGCCAGCCAGCGCCGCCCGGCGCGACCATGGTCGGGAAATCCGGGATGACCTTGTAGCCCAGCCACAGCACCAGGCCCAGCACAAAGGCCAGGCCGAACATCGAGTGGCCGAAACGGTACAGGCGCAGGCCCATCAGCTGCAGGCGCTCGGTCACCGCCGGCTGGCCTGCGGTCTCGGCCAGGTTGACCAGGATGCGCGGCAGGTAGAACACCGTGGCCATCCACGCCACCACGAATACGATGTGGAAGGTCTTGACCCAGTAGTAGCTCTGCATGCGCTCGCTCCGGCGGCTGGCGTAGATGGGCGCCCATTGTCGCAGTAGAGCCACCTCCTGGGTGGCTGCCGCGTCCAATCGCCGCATCAGGACAGCCACGCATGGCGTGGCTCTACTGCGGGTCCGCAACACCCGGGGGCGCAACACCGTACGATAGGCGCCGTTTTCCCCGATCGCGCACCGCCCCATGGACAAGACCTACGACGCCGCCTACTTCCAACGCTGGTACCGCCGCGCCGACATCGGCGGCAGCGCCCGCCTGGCGCGCAAGGTTGCCCTGGCGGTGGCCAGTGCCGAGTACTACCTCGAACGACCGATCCGCAATGTGCTGGACATCGGCTGCGGCGAAGGCGCCTGGCGCGCACCGCTGCTGAAGCTGCGTCCGAAGGTCGAATACCTGGGCTTCGACAGCAGCGAGTACGCTGTGCGCCGCTATGGCCGCACCCGCAACCTGCACCTGGCCAGCTTCGGCGACTTCGCCTGGCTGCGGCCCTGCGCCCCGGTCGACCTGCTGGTGTGTTCGGACGTGATGCACTACGTGCCCGACCGCGAGCTGCGCGCCGGCCTGTCCGGCGTGGCCGAGCTGACCGGCGGTGTGGCCTTCCTGGAGACCTTCGCCGCCGAGGACGCGTTCGAAGGCGACCACGACGGCTTCCAGGCCCGCCCAGCACGCTGGTATCGGCGGACGCTGGCCCGGCACGGCCTGCAGCCGGTCGGGTCGCACTGCTGGCTCGGCCCCGCCCTGGCAGGCGATGCCGCCGCGCTGGAACGGATGTGAATCCAGATTCATTATTTTCAGCCAACTTAACCTGCGGGACACCCGGATGGGATATGCTGCGCGGCAACATATGACCATACATATTCGGTCGTCATGCTCTATCAACTGCACGAACTGACCCGCAACCTGCTCGCCCCCTGGGTGCACCAGGCCCAGGCCAACGCCAGATTCTTCGCCAACCCGGGCCACTGGTGGTCGCAGATGCCCGGCGCCGATCGCCTGGCGGCGGTCAATGAGCTGTTCCACCGCATCGGCAAGGATTACGAGAAGCCCGAGTGGGGCATCAACGAAATCGAGGTCGACGGCGAGCGCGTGCCGATCGTCGTGCACGAGGAAGTGAGCAAGCCGTTCTGCAAGCTGCTGCGCTTCAAGCGCCACAGCAATGAAGCCGAACAGCTGCACACCATGCTCAACCAGCCGTTCGTGCTGGTCGTGGCACCGCTGTCCGGGCACCACGCCACGTTGCTGCGCGATACCGTGCGCACGCTGCTGCGCGACCACCGTGTGTACGTCACCGACTGGGTGGACGCGCGCATGGTGCCGGCCAACGAAGGCGAGTTTGGCCTGGACGATTACATCGCCTACATCCAGGAGTTCATCCGCCATCTGGGCGTCGAACGCCTGCACGTGGTCAGCGTGTGCCAGCCGACGGTACCGGTGCTGGCCGCGGTTTCGCTGATGGCCAGCCGTGGCGAGCCGACACCGCGCACCCTGGTGATGATGGGCGGCCCGATCGATGCACGCTGCAGCCCGACCGCAGTGAACAACCTGGCCACGCAGAACCCGCTGTCGTGGTTCGAGAACAACGTCATCCACACCGTGCCGGCCAGCTATCCCGGCGCCGGCCGCCGCGTGTATCCGGGCTTCCTGCAGCACGCCGGCTTCCTGTCGATGAACCCCAGCCGCCACTTCAGTTCGCACTGGGATTTCTACACCGACCTGGTCAAGGGGGACCTGGAAGACGCCGACGCGCACCGTCGCTTCTACGACGAGTACAACGCGGTGCTGGACATGCCGGCCAAGTACTACCTGGATACCATCCGCGTGGTGTTCCAGGACTTCCTGCTGCCGCGTGGCGAGTGGGTGGTCAATGGCGAGAAGGTCGATCCGTCGGCGATCCGCGATACCGCGCTGCTGAGCATCGAGGGCGAACTGGACGACATCGCCGGCCTCGGCCAGACCGAAGCAGCGCAGGCGCTGTGCACCGGCATTGCTGCTGACCGCCGCGAGCATTTCATCGTCGAAGGCGCCGGCCACTACGGCATCTTCAGCGGCCGTCGCTGGCGCGAAGTGGTGTACCCGAAGGTCCGCGACTTCTTCGCTGCGCATGCCGAGGCACCGGCGGCAAAGGCCACGAAGAAGAAGAGCAACGTCACTCCGTTGCGGCGAAAGGCGGGGTAACTCCCCGCGGTGGGGTCGGATCCCTTTCCAACGGAAAGAGCTCTGACCCAGCATGATGGGATCCGGGGTCAGAGCCCTGTTCTGCGAACAGGGATCCGACCCCTGGCCTGTTACAACCGCACCAGCAGGTTCTTGGCAATCAGCCCGTGCAGCTTGCCGATGCCCCGTGCCAGGTGCATCGTCAACAGCAGCAGCAGCACGCCCACGGCTGCGATCACGATGCCCACCAGCGGCGAGGCGGCCATCGGCAACACGTTCACGCCATCGACGTAGACACCCGGAATGTCACCGCTGAACAGCGCGGCCACCGGCGCCCAGATGAACCCCAGTGACAGCGACAGCAGCGTCACCGCGATGGTGAAGTAGACCACGCCCAACGGCAGCATCAGCACGAAGTACAGCAGGGTCAGCCAGGTACGGCCATCGGTGAACATGTCGCCGATGCGCTGCAGCCACGTGCGGCTACGGTCGGTGTAGCGCGGACGGCGCGGCATGCGCTCGCCCAGCAATGCTTCCACCAGCCGCCCTTCCAGCAGCGCCAGCCCGCGCACCGAGCCGAAGAACAGCACGGTCAGCGGAATCCCGACGATCAGGATCAACAGGCCGAGCGAGAGCGACAGGCCGGTCACCACCCAGGTGAAGAAGAAGATGCCGGTGGCCAGCGACAGCAGCATGTAGAACAGCGCGCCATAGGTATGCGGATCGGCCACCACGCCGAAGAAGCGCGCCAGCAGTGAGCGTTGCACTGGCGCCGGCGGCGGCGCAGCCGGTTCGACGCCGCTGGCTTCGGCGGCGGCACGCAGTACCGGCGCGGTATCCGCACGCGGCGTACGCAGCGCGCGGTTCACCGTCACTTCGGTCTCGCGGTAGATGTCGGCCACTTCGTCCGGCGCGCCATAGCTGCCGGCAACATCGGCGATCACCTCGGCCTCGCTGCGGCCGGGCTGTGCTGCCAGCTCCGAACGCAGGTATTCCTCGGCGTCGTACAGCGCGTCCTGCACCATCGCCGGATCGGCGCCCTCCAGCGCCGCGCGCAGCTGCGCCAGGTACTGCGGAATGGTGGTGGGCAGGGCACGGCCTGCCAGGCTCGGGTCGTTCATTGCGGTACCCCCTCCAACACGGAATCGACGGAATCACGGGTGGCCTGCCACGCTTGGCGCCACTGCGCCAGCACCTCGCGGCCACGTTCATTGATGCGGTAGTAGCGTCGCGGCGGCCCGCTGCTGGACGGCTCCACATGGCTTTCCAGCAGGCCGGCGCCCTCCAGGTTGCGCAGTACCGGGTACAGCGCGCTCTGCTTGCCGCTCAGCACGCCCTCGCCCACCCGCTCCAGCTCCTTGGCAATGAGGTAGCCGTACAGCGGCTCCCCGGCCCGGGCCAGCACCGCCAGCAGGGCCAGCGACACCGTTCCGGCGCTGAGCTCCTTCTGGAACTTCTTCAGGTGGACATCGTCCTCGGACATGGCCGGCCCTCCACTACGTTGAAGTCCACAGTAGTGCGAAGTTCGGTATAGCGAATGTGTCGTTAGTCACTCCGCCGGTTGGCGTGACCGAATTGCTCGCGCAGAATCGAAGCCTTGTTCATGTTCCGGGGTTCCCATGCCGCACCGTCGTCGCCTTGCCCTGACCGCCCTTGCCCTCGCCTGCCTGCTGCCCGCCATGGCCAGCGCGGCCACGCCCTACCGCAGCCCGCAGCAGATCCTGGACGCTTCGGCCGCCAGCGACTGGCGCACCCCCGACCCGGCCAACCTGCTGTACATGGACCTGCCGGCCGGGCGGGTGATCATCGAGCTGGCGCCGCAGTTCGCCCCGCGCCATGTCGCCAACATCCAGACCTTCGCCCACGAGCACTTCTGGGACAGCACCAGCATCTACCGCTCGCAGGACAACTTCGTGGTGCAGTTCGGCGATGCCGACGCCGATGACGCGGCCAAGGCCAGGCCGTTCGGCAGCGCCGCGCGCAAGCTGCCGGCCGAGTTCGAACGCGCCAGCGCCGGCCTGAAGGTCAACGTGCTGCCGGATCGCGATGGCTGGGCCGCACAGACCGGATTCGTCGACGGCTTCCCGGTCGGCCAGGACCCGCAGGCCGGCAAGACCTGGCTGGCGCACTGCTACGGCATGCTCGGTGCCGGCCGCAGCAACGAGGAAGACAGCAGCATCGGCGCCGAACTGTACGTGGTGACCGGGCAGTCACCGCGCCAGCTCGACCGCAACATCACGCTGGTTGGTCGCGTGCTGAAGGGCATGGAGCTGCTCAGCGCAACGCCGCGCGGACCGGCGCCGATGGGCTTCTACACCGACCCGAAGCTGCGTACGCCGATCATGTCGATCCGCCGCGCCAGCGATGTGCCGGCGGCCGAGCGCACGCCGATCCAGGTACTGCGTACCGACTCGAAGACCTTTGCCGATACGGTGGAGGCGCGGCGCAACCGCGTGGATGATTTCTACAAGCGCCCGGCGGGGCATATCGACCTCTGCAATATTCCGGTGCCGGTGAAGTAACGCCGTCGCGGATTCTGCGCGAGGCGCGTGCTGAAGGGGCTTCATTGTTCATGGGCGTCACTTTTCTTTTCGCGCGAAAAGAAAAGTAACCAAAAGAAACGCGCCGCCGGGTCGCGAGCCGCCGTGCTTCGCACGCCGGTCCCCTGCGCTTCTCGGTGAATCAGGGGACGGTGCCGAACTCGCTGCGCTCAGACATCGGCACCTCTTCGCCCCTGATTCCCCTGCGATGCTCGGCTCGCTCAAGGCGGACCCAGTTCAAAGGCCACAGCTGCACCCAGTAGATCCACGCCATGCGTGGATGCTCTTGCTGTTGATCTTGACCTTCCAGTCCGCCTTGAGCGAGCCGAGCACCGCAGGTCCGGCGAGGGCGAAGAGGCGCGGGTGTCTGAGCGCAGCGAGTTCGCGCGCCGTCCCTCGACGGGCGGAGGAGCGCAGGGCACCGGTGCGCAGCACCGGCTCGCGGCCGGCGGAACGTTTCTTTTGGTTACTTTTCTTTGCGTACAAAGAAAAGTAACGCCCATGAACAGTGAAGCACCTTCAGCACGTGCCACGTGCAAAAAACGTCTCAGCCCTTCTGACTCACCGCCACGCTACCCAGAATCAACACACCCGCAATCAACATCTGCACCGTCACCGCCTCCCCCAGGAACAACCACGCAAACGCCGCACCGAACAACGGAATCAGGTAGGTCACCGTCGACGCCCGCGACGGGCCGATACGACCGATCAGGCGATAGAACATCAGGAACGCCAAGCCGGTACAGGCCACGCCCAGCGCGATCGCAGCGCCCCAGGCCTTCAGCGGGATCGCCGCCTGCGGCCAGTGGCTGACCGCCATCGGCAGCATCCACAGCGAGGCGCACGACAGCGTTGCCGCCGCGGCGGCGGCCGACGGCAACCCGGTCATGTGCCGCTTCACCAGGTTCACGCCCAGGCCGTACAGCAGCGATGCCGCCGCACCGGCCAGCACTGCGGTGCCGATGCTCAGGCCGGAAACCTTGGCCGCGGCCAGCACCACCACGCCGGCGAAGCCGACCAGCAGCGCCCCGGCACGGCGCATGCCGATCTTCTCGCCGAAGAACAGGAACGCGATCAGCGCGGCGAACAGCACCGTCATCGCATTGCAGATCGCACCGATCGCGGCCGGCGCCTGCTCGGCGGCGTAGGCAAACAGCACGAACGGCAGCGCTGAGTTGATCAGGCCGATCGGTGCCAACCACAGCCAGCGGCGCGGCGGGAACTGCGCGCGAGCGCGCCACAGGAACGGCAGCAGCACCAGCGCGCCCAGCACCAGCCGCACCTCGACCAGCGCGAATGGGCCGAACGACGGCACCGCCACCCGCATGAACAGGAACGAGCAGCCCCAGATGGCGCCCAGCAGGGTCAATTCCAGCGGCGTGCGCCAGTCGCGCTCGGCCGCCTGTGGGATCGCATTCATGTCCTGCCTCCGTCCATCGTCTGTTCCTCGCCAAGGCAGACAGGATCAGGCGCAGACGCCCGCCGCACAAGCGCGTAGTATCGCTGTCAGCCACAAGTATGGTTTGAGGCTCGACATGCTGCTCCGTCCTTCCCTGCTCCCCGCACTGGCCGTATTCGCGGTCGCCGCACGCCACCAGAATTTCGCCCAGGCCGCGCAGGAGCTGCACCTGACCGCCAGCGCGGTCAGTCACCACGTGCGCCGCCTGGAAGAAGTACTTGAAGTTCGCCTGTTCCTGCGCCACGCCCGCGGCGTGCGCCTGACCGCCGAGGGCCGGCAGCTGGCCGACGCCGCCAGCGCCGCCTTCACCGATGTCGCGGCGGTGGCCCATCACCTGCAACCGGATGCCGACAGCGTGCCGCTGCGGATCACCACGCTGCGCTCGCTCTCGTACTGCTGGCTGCTGCCGCGACTGCCACGCTTTACCCAGGCCTATCCACACATCCGCATCGAGCTGCACACCGGCAGCGGGCTGGATCGCTACGACGACAACGGACCGGAAGTCGGCATCCGCTACGGGCTGGGCCAATGGCCGGGCCTGCGTGCACAGCACCTGATGGATGACTTCCTGTTCCCGGTGGCCTCACCGGCGCTGGCCGGGGTCGAAGCACTGGTTGATCCGGCGCGCATCGCCGGCCTGCCGCTGCTGACCGACCTGTCGCCGCAGGGCTGGCGTGACTGGTTCCGCCACGCCGGCGTGCGCCCACCGTCGCCCCTGCCGCCGATGCACACGTTCGCCGACAGCACCGACGCGATGCGTGCGGCGGTGTATGGCATGGGCGCGGTGCTGGCGCGCACCCACATCGCCCAGCCCTACCTGCAGCGCTACGAGGTGGTGCGCCTGCCCGGTCCGGCATTGAAGGCACGCTATGCCTACCACGTGGTGCACGCAGAAGGGCAACCGCCGAGCCCGGCCGCGCGCCTGTTCATCGACTGGTTGCTGGAACAGGCGCAGGACGAGCGCACGCCGATCCCGGCATTGCCGGACAGCCTGCTCGGGCGGCCGGCGACGCACGCCTGACTGCGCCCTCACCCGTTCTTTGCCTCACGCTGGCTAGGCTGCTGGCGAACCCACAACGTACCTATGCCATGGCCATGCTGCGACTGCGCATCACCGGAACCGAAGACGACGCCCGCGCCATCAGCGACCTGCTGCTCGGCCTGGACGGCATCGAACATGTCGAGGAAACCGACGACCTGATGCCGCATATGGACGACGACGATTCCAGTTCGGCCGGGCTGTCCGATGACATCGGCCCGGGCATCCACGAGTTGGAAGTGGAAGTCGGCAATGAAAGCACCGCGCAGAAGGTGCGCGATGCGGTGCAGGAACTGGCGCTGGAGCTGGATGTGTTCGTCGAGTACGAGACCGACGAGGGCTGATGCCGGCTGACGGCCGGCATCAGCCTTCACCTCAGCGGTTGGGCGGTAGCTTGCGGCGGCGACGCCACCATGCCCGCACACCCCAGGCCGCGATCAAGGCCAGCACCGCCACCGGCAGCAGTGCGGCCGCAGCGCGGATCAGGAACGCGATGCTGGTGCTGAGGATGCCGCCCGACTCGCTCAGCGCCTCACCGATCTCGCTGCGGCTGCGCTGGCCAGAGGTGGTGTCGAAGTGGATCGCCACCAGCTGGGTATCGATGCGCCGGCGCTGCTGCGCGGCATCCTTGTCGGCCTGCTCGACACCCGCTTCGATCTCCGACAGGCGCGTGGTGATCGCCATCAGGTCTTCGATCTTCAGGTCCTTGCGGTCCTGGTAGGACAGCAGCCGTGCGTGTTCCTTCTCCAGCCGCGCCTTGGTCAGCGCGGTGTCGGCCACCGCCTGCGCGAGATCCTCGGCGCGCGTATTGCGCGACTGCAGCTTGCCGCCTTCACCAGCCATCGCGATCAGCGGCTCGGTACCCTTCGGCGCGACGCGCACCTTGACCTCGCCGCTGGGCTGCTCGCCGCCGTGCTGCTCGACCTGCAACACTGCACAGTCGCCGAACTTCGCGCTCTGGCAGGCCTGAGCGATCTGCTGGATGCGCGGTGCTATCTGCGCCGCTTCCAGCTGCACCTGCACGTCATGTTCGTAGGCCAGGAATGCGCCTTCCGGCGACGCGATGGCAGCCTCGGCGGCCGTGGCGCCCGCATCCCCCACCATGTCGCCCTGCTTGGCGCAGGCGCCCAGCGCCAGCAGCAGTACCGGCAGCGCCGCCCTGCGCGTCCACGCTCGCACCGGCCTCACAGTGCCGCTCCGTCGTAGGAGGTCACCGAAAGGCCCGCCAGATCGACCTGCGGCACGCAGCGCACGTTCACCGCCACCATCGGTGTGCCGGTACGCGGATCGACCGCTTCGCTGTAGGGCGCGATACCGCATTCGCGGCAGTGGTGGTGGTCGATGTGGGCCTTGTTGAAGTGGTAGGTGGCCACGTCAGCCGGATCGGTGGCCAGCTGGAACGCCGCACGCGGGGCGAACCACAGCAGGCTGCCGCGACGCCGGCACATCGAACAGTTGCAGTCGATGACGTCGCTGATCGGCGCCTCGGCCTGCACGGTGAATGCGATCCTGCCGCAATGGCAGCTTCCCTGGTATTCCATGTCCTGCGCTCCTTTGGAGGGTCCTTGAATCGGCCCATGGTAATCCTATGGCACGGGGACAAAGCAGCAACGGGGCCCTATGCTCAGGGTTTGACCCCGTACAGGAATGCCGATGCGCCCGCATCTTCTTGCCCTCGCCCTGGTCGCCGCGCTGGCCGGTTGCCAGCCGGCCGACGCCCCGACCAACGCTTCCACCCCGGCCGCCAGCCAGCAGGCAGGTGACGCGGCGGTCGATGCCGCCTTCGCCGATCTGTCCAAGCGCGCCATGGACACCTGGATGCAGCTGTCGCCGGTCAGCGCCACCCAGATCGGTGACCACCGCTACGACAGCGAGCTGGACGACCTGAGCGCCGCCGGCCAGCAGAAGACCGTGGCCGCCTACAAGGCGCTGCTGGGCGAGCTGGACAAGATCGAAGTGGCCAAGCTGGGCCGCGAGAACCAGGTGGACGCGGCGATCCTGCGCAACCAGCTGCAGTCGGAAATCTGGAACGCTGAAGTGCTGCAGTCCGGCAAGTGGGACCCGCAGCTGTACAACGGTATCGCCGGCAGCGCGATCTACGGCCTGATGGCGCGCGAGTTCGCACCGCTGCCGGAGCGCCTGAAGGCGGCCACCGCGCGCATGGAAAAGCTGCCGGCGATCTTCGCCCAGGCGCGCGAGAACCTGGATCCGGCCCGCGTGCCGAAGATCCATGCCGAGACCGTTGCCAAGCAGAACAAGGGCATCCTCAGCATCGTCGATACCTTCATCACCCCGCACATCGGCGAACTGCCGCAGGCCGACCAGCAGCGCCTGCAGGCGGCCATCGACGGCCTGAAGAAGGCCGTGGACGAGCAGCAGACCTGGCTGGACAAGACCCTGGTGCCGAACGCCAAGGGCGACTTCCGCATCGGTGCGGAGAAGTACGACCAGAAGCTGAAATTCGCGCTGAGCTCCTCGCTGTCTCGCCAGGAGATCGGTGAGCGTGCGCGCGCCGAACTCAAGCGCGTGCGCGAGGACATGTACGGTATCGCGCAGACCGTGCTGAAGGACAAGCCGGGTGCACCGGAGATGCCGGCCCAGCCGACCGACGAGCAGCAGCAGAAGGCGATCGAGGCCGCGCTGGAACTGGCCTACGCCGACAAGCCGGCACGCGACAAGGTTGTTGACGATGCCAAGGCCGCGCTGGAGCAGTCCACCGCGTTCGTGCGCGAGCACGATCTGATGACGCTGCCCGATGCGCCGGTGGACATCATCCTGATGCCGGAATTCCAGCGTGGCGTGGCCGTGGCCTACTGCGATTCGCCGGGCCCGCTGGACAAGAACCTGAAGACCTTCTACGCCGTGTCGCCGATTCCGGACGACTGGAGCGAGAAGCAGGTCGACTCGTTCCTGCGTGAGTACAACTCGCGCATGATCCACCTGCTCAGCATCCATGAAGGTACTCCGGGCCATTACCTGGAAGGCTGGCACTCGGCCAAGTTCCCCTCGACCCTGCGTGCGGTGCTGCGTTCGGGCCTGTTCGCCGAAGGCTGGGCGGTCTACACCGAGCGCATGATGCAGGAGCAGGGTTACCTCAACAACGATCCGCTGTTCCACCTGGTGCAGCTGAAGTTCTACCTGCGCACCATCTCCAACGCGATCCTCGACCAGGGCGTGCACGTGGACAACTGGGATCGCGAAAAGGCGATGCACCTGATGACCCACGACGCGTTCCAGCAGGAAAGCGAAGCGGCCGGCAAGTGGGTGCGCGCGCAGCTGACGTCGGCACAGCTGCCGACCTACTTCGTCGGTGCGCAGGAACACTTCGACACCCGCAAGGCAGTGCAGGAGAAGCTGGGCGACAAGTTCAACCTGAAGGCGTACCACGACCAGGTGCTGTCCTACGGCGCGCCGCCGGTGCGTTTCGCCCGCCAGCTGATGCTGGACCAGCCAATCGAGTGATCGGGACGGTGTGAGACGAAGCGGAGCGGCCCGGGGAAACCCGGGCCGCTTTCTTTGTTCGCCCCGGCTTGGGCTGCTGCCGGGTCAGAGCAGATGGATGTACATTTTCTTTGAGCCCAGCCGCAGATCCACGAAGTACTCGGCACCACAACCACGACACGCTGCAGGACAATCCTCATCACTGCCACGCTCGTTTTCCAATGAGCCAGCCACGACCGGATATCCGCACTCGAAACAGTTGAAAGCCACATGGTGGCCATGCGGATCAGCAGGGATCTGGTCACCCTCACCGTCCATCACCAGGAAATCCGTGATTCTCATTTCCACTCCCTCCCGCTGAATTGAGGACGAAAGACGAGCCGAACATCTAGCGTCAGTTGTGCAAAAGCAACGCGCGGATTGCACCACAGCGTGGCGCTTTACGTCCGCATCAGATCTCGATGCGTCGAAGCAGTTGCCTGGGCTCCGCCTCCGTGCCCCGTTCAAAAAGCCTTGAAGCAATCACTGCTCCGCAGCCACGAAACCACCGGTCTGTCGCGCCCACAAGCGCGCGTACAGGCCACCGGCCGCAATCAGTTCGGCATGGCTGCCGGTCTCGACGATGCGGCCCTGGTCCATCACCACCAGCCGGTCCATGCGCGCGATGGTCGACAACCGGTGCGCGATTGCGATCACCGTCTTGCCGCCCATCAGCTCATCCAGGCTGTCCTGGATCGCCGCTTCGACTTCCGAGTCCAGTGCCGAGGTCGCTTCGTCCAGCACCAGGATCGGCGCATCCTTCAGCAGCACGCGGGCAATGGCGATGCGCTGGCGCTGGCCACCGGACAGCTTCACGCCGCGCTCGCCGACATGCGCGTCGTAGCCACGGCGCCCCTGCCCGTCCACCAGCGTATCGATGAAGGCCTCGGCACGCGCCTTGGCTACGGCAGCACGCAGCTGCTCCTCGGTCGCATCGGGGCGGCCGTACAGCAGGTTGTCGCGGATCGAGCGATGCAGCAGCGAAGTGTCCTGGGTGACCACGCCGATCTGCTGGCGCAGGCTTTCCTGGGTGACGTAGGCGATGTCCTGGCCGTCGATCAGGATGCGGCCGCTTTCCAGGTCGTACAGGCGCAGCAGCACGTTCACCAGGGTCGACTTGCCGGCACCGGAAGGACCGACCAGGCCGATCTTCTCGCCCGGCTTCACCACCAGGTCGAGGCCGGCGATCACGCCGCCCTTCTTGCCGTAATGGAAGTGGATGTCCTGGAACTGCACGCCACCGCGGGTCACCTGCAGCGGCACCGCGTCCCCGCGGTCCTGCACGGTCAGCGGCTGGGCGATGGTGGTGATGCCATCCTGCACCGTGCCGATGTCCTCGAAAATGCCGTTGATGGTCCACATGATCCAGCCGGACATGTTGTGGATGCGGATCACCAGGCCGGTCGCCAGGGTGATCGCGCCCACGGTGATATGGCCACCATTCCACAGCCACAGCGCGAGCCCACAGGTACCGGCAATCAGGAAACCGTTGACGATGGCGATGGTCAGGTCCATGCCGGTGGTCACCCGGGTCTGCGCGCGGTGCTTGACCGCCAGTTCCTGGATCGACTCGGCCACGTAGGCCTGCTCGCGCCCGCCATGGGCGAACAGCTTCAGCGTGAGAATGTTGGTGTAGCCATCGACGATGCGGCCCATTGCCTTGGAGCGCGCTTCGGACGCAATCCAGGCCCGTTCCTTCGCGCGCGGCACGAAGTAGACCATGATCACCGCATAGGCGAGCAGCCACAGGACCAGCGGCACCATCAACCGCCAGTCCGCCTGCGCGAACAGGTACAGCGCCGTGCCGGTATAGACCACGATGTACCAGAGCGAATCGACCATCTGTACCGCCGACTCGCGCAGCGAGGTACCGGTCTGCATGACCCGGTTGGCGACACTGCCGGCGAAGTCGTTCTGGAAGAAGCTCAGGCTCTGCCGAACCACGTAGTTGTGCATCAGCCAGCGCGAGCGGTTGCTCAGGCCGGGCACGATCGCCTGGTTGACCAGCAGGTTGTGCAGGCCCACCAGGATCGGCCGCGCGATGACCGTGATGAACAGCATCCAGCCCAGTTCATTGGCGTGGCGCTTGAAGAAATCGGCACCGGGCTGCTCGGCGACCATGTCGACGATGCGGCCCAGGTAGTCGAACATGGCCACTTCCACCAGCGCCAGCAGCAGGCCGGCAATCAGGGTCGCCAGCAGCACCGGCCAGACCGGGCGCAGGTAGTGCAGGTAGAACGGCAGCACCTTGCGCGGTGGCATGCGCCCATCCACGGGCGGGAAAACCGGGATCAGGGATTCAAACCAACGGAACATCGCATTCCCTCGCCATCAATAGCCGGCGGAGTATCCCACGCCGGATGTGTACGCCGGCCGACGATGCCGTGGCGCCGGTAGTGCCGGCCGCCGGCCGGCAACCTCGCGACGTTTCCAGGGATCATGAGGTTGCCGGCCAGCGGCCGGCGCTACCCTCATTCTTTGACCGGGGTGAACAGCAGGTCCTGGAAATCGAAACTGAAATCGGTCAGGTCGGAAATCGGCTGCATGCGCACCTCGCGTACCTTGCCGTCCGGGTCCAGGCTGAAGTTCACGAAGGCGTCGGCGTTGAGCGAACGGTCGTCCCAGCGCACGATGAAGGTGTCGTGCTGCCAGTGCTCCAGGCGCCCGCTCAGCTGCGCGGTCTTCGCAAAGCGCAGGCGCAGACCCTTGCCTTCGGCGCTGATCTGCATGTCGCCATACCAGCGGTCACGGAAGCTGCCGGTGTAGCCGGCCAGCGCCAGCGATGGCCTGCTGCCCTTGTCGCGTGCGCTCTGGTGCTTGGCCCAGGCCTCGTCGGCCTTGTCCTGACCCTTGGCCACGGCCTTGGCATAGGCGTCCACCCAATCGTGCTTTTCTCCGCCCAGGTAAGCGTCAAGCACGCTCAGGGTGATCGCATTGAACGCCGCACCCACTTCCTGGTTGGTCAGCACCACCACGCCCAGCTTCTCGCCTGGCACCAGGGTCAACCGCGAGACCATGCCCGGCCAGCCACCGGTGTGCCAGACCAGCTTCTGCCCGCGGTAGTCGCTCAGGCTCCAGCCTTCGCCATAGCCGGCGAAGTTGGCCCGCGCCGGTGCCAGCTCCGGCACGCTCGGCGCCGGGATCGACTGCGGGGTGATCATCCGCCACATCTGCTGCTGGCTCTTCTCGCTGAACAACGGCGTGCCGTCAGCCAGCTTGCCTTCTGCCAGCTGCACCTGCATCCAGCGCGCCATGTCGTGCGCGCTGGAATAGATGCCACCGGCGCCGGCATTGTTCGACCAGGTCAGCGGTGCAACGGTGCGCAGGTCCTTGAAATCGTACTTGGCGTGGCCGACCGCCGCCTTGTCACCTGGCTTCAGGTGGTCGGCGTTGTAGCGCGTGCCGGCCATCCCCACCTTGTCGAAGATGCGCGTCTGCAGGAACTGCTGGTAGCTCATGCCGGACACGCGCTCGATCACCTGTTGGGCGACCGCGTACAGGATATTGTCGTAGGCATAGCTTTCGCGGAAGCCGCCCTTCAGCGGCACCCTGCCCAGTCGCTCCACCACTTCGGCGTTGCTGTAGGAGGTAGCCGGCCAGAACAGCAGGTCACCGGCGCCCAGGCTCAGCCCGCTGCGATGCGACAGCAGGTCGCGGATCGTCATCTGCCCGGTCACGAACGGATCGGACATGCGGAACGACGGCAGGTGGTCGATCACCTTGTCATCCATCTTCAGCTTGCCGTCCTCGGCCAGCAGGTTCAGCGAGGTGGCGGTGAACGCCTTGGTATTGGAAGCGATGGCAAACAGGGTGTCGGCCTGCACCGGTTCCGGCTTGCCCTGCTCGCGCACGCCCCAGCCACGTTCCAGCACCACCTGGCCGTCCTTGACCACGGCCACGGCGATGCCGGGCACGTCGAACTGCGTGCGCACGCGCTCGACGGTCGCATCCAGGTCCTGCAGCTGCTGCGGGGTCGCCGCATTGGCCATGGTCGTGCACGCCAGCAGCACGGCTCCTCCGATCCAGGTTTTCATCGAGCACCATCTCCGAACAGGGGTAGCGGCCATGTGCAGGCCGTCACCGGGGTTTCGCAGGATGGTAACGGTCGCCGATGCACCCTGCCCCGTGCCATAGGAGGGGTGTCATGGGCGGCAACGGCCAACCAAGCAACGGCTCCACCATCATTCCGTGCCTGCGCTACCGCGACGCGCTGGCCGCCATCGACTGGCTGCAACGGGCCTTCGGCTTCCATGCCCAGGCCGTGTATGCCGATGGCGATACGGTTTTCCATGCCCAGCTCACCTTCGGCAACGGCATGATCATGCTCGGCTCGGCCAACAACCAGAGCGCGTGGAGCGAACACGCGGTCCTGCCCGGAGAAGTCGGCGGCCGCCAGACCCAGAGTGCCTGCGTGATCGTCACCGATGTCGATGCGCACTATGCGCGGGCCAAGGCGGCTGGAGCGCGCATCGTCATCGACATTGCCGACCAGGACTACGGCGGCCGCGGCTATGCCTGTGCCGATCCTGAAGGCTACCTGTGGTGGTTCGGCAGCTACGACCCCTGGCGCGAGGACCACAGCCAGTGACCGCTGCCGGCCAGATGGCGATCCGCTGCGGTATTGGCGGCTGGGTATTTCCCGAGTGGCGCGGCGGCATGTTCTATCCGGTGGGACTGCCGCAGCGCGAGGAACTGGCCCATGCCAGCCGCGCCCTGCGCTGCATCGAGATCAACGGCACCTTCTACCGCACGCCGACTGCGGCCCAGTGCGCGCAGTGGGCCGCGCAGACGCCGGAAGGCTTCCGTTTCTCGATGAAGGCGCCACGCTACCTGGTGCAGCGCCGCGACCTGGCCAGCACCGTGGAAGCGGCCACGCCGTTCCTGCAGGCGGCACTTGCGCTCGGTGACCGGCTCGGCCCGCTGCTGTGGCAGTTCGATCCGTACCATCCGGCCGACGCCGATGCATTGGAAGCGCTGATGGCGCAGCTGCCGAAGCAGCTCGAGGGCGTGCCGTTGCAGCACGCTCTGGAAGTGCGCAACGCCGAGGCACATGGACCGGCTCTGGTCGCCGCCGCGCGCCGCCACGGCGTGGCGCTGGTGATCGAGGACAGCGACGAGGCGCCATTGCATGGCGATGTCAGTGCGGGCTTCGTCTACGCGCGGATCAAGCGCAGCCAGGCCCGCTTGAACGAGGGCCTGCCTGCGTCCGTGCAGCAGCGTTGGGCTGAACGCGCACGACGCTGGTCACGCGGCGAGCCGGTGGACGACCTGCCCTGCCTGGCCGCGCCCGCCCCGGAAACCCCGCGCGAGGTCTACCTGCTGTGCATCGGTGCCGGCAAGGCCCGCAACCCGGCCGCAGCGATGGCCCTGCAGCGCCTCATCGACGGCGCCAGCGGTCCAGCCCCCACAGCAGGGTCCACC
Source organism: Stenotrophomonas sepilia (assembly GCF_003244875.1). GTDB lineage: Bacteria > Pseudomonadota > Gammaproteobacteria > Xanthomonadales > Xanthomonadaceae > Stenotrophomonas > Stenotrophomonas sepilia. The sequence goes on along the minus strand of NZ_LXXZ01000109.1, from coordinate 15,478 downwards.
CCACCACGAACACGCCCGCAACGCGCAGCACGTTGAGCAGGAAGGCCGCCAGCCCCAGGCGTTGCAGTTCGAGGAACGGATACGGCGCCTGTCCGGTCATTGCAGCGACCAGCATCGCCCAGCCGAGGTAGACCAGTGGTACCAGCAGCACACCGCCCAGCGCGCGCCAGCGCAGCGCCCCATGCGGCAGCAGCCACCACCACCCCAGCAGATACAGCGCCGGCACAGCGTAGTGCAGGCCGGCATCGACCCACCATTGCAGCCCGGTGGGCTGCCACAGCCCCTGCAACGCCAGCACGTAGATGCACGCGGTCACCCCGATGCACAACGCGATCACCGCGGCGACAGTCGTGTCCAGCACACCCGCACGGATCAGCCTGACGCATCCCAGGCACACCGCCAGGTTGCTGAGAATCGTGAAGTAACCAACGAAGCGCAGTGTCGCCATGCCGACCCCGGCAGCCGCCCCGGGGCCGCGTAGCAGCAACAGGTATTGCAGCAGCAAGGCGGTGGCGGCCACCAGTGCAGTCAGTGCTGCCCATGCACGCAGGGCGGAGCGGTTGGCAGCCATTGCAGGGTTCCCCTGAGGAGTTTCAGCGAGCATGCCACAGGCGTCGCCGGCGACCATACGATTGCCTCACAATAGGCCGATGAGCACACCCGACACCCGCAAAGCGCTGTGGCAGATCCATTTCTGTGTCCTGCTGTGGGGCATCACGGCCATCCTCGGCAAGCTGATCACCCTGCCCGCACTGCCGCTGGTGTGGTGGCGCATGCTGCTGGTGACGGCGATGCTGGCCCTGCTGCCGCGGGTCTGGCGCGGGTTGCGCACCCTGCCCCCGCGGCTGGTCGCCGGCTACGCCGGTATCGGCGCGCTGGTCGCCCTGCACTGGCTGACGTTCTACGGCGCGGTGAAGCTGGCCAATGCCTCGGTGGCTGCCACCTGCATCGCACTGGCACCGGTGTTCACCTCGATCATCGAGCCGTGGGTGGCCAAGCGGCCGTTCCAGCTGCGTGAGCTGGCGTTTGGCCTGGCGGTGCTGCCGGGTGTTGCGCTGGTGGTCGGTGGCGTGCCCGATGGCATGCGCCTGGGTGTGTTGATCGGCGCGATCTCGGCGCTGCTGGTGGCGGTGTTCGGTTCGCTCAACAAGCGCATGGTCAGCCATGCCGATCCGCTCACGGTCACCGCGCTGGAGCTGGGTGCCGGCACCCTCACACTGACCCTGCTGGCGCCGCTGATGCCCTATCTGCTGCCGGCGCTGGCCAGCCCGCTGTGGGTGGTCCCGAATCTGCACGACGGGATCCTGCTGCTGGTGCTGGCCGGATTCTGCACGCTGCTGCCGTTCGCCCTGGCCCTGGTCGCACTGCGCCACCTGAGCGCCTACACGGTGCAGCTGGTGACCAACCTGGAGCCGGTCTATGCGGTGGTACTGGCGGTGGTGCTGCTGCGCGAGCAGCACGAAGTCACCCCGTGGTTCTACCTGGGCGTGGCGATCATCGTCGGCGCGGTGTTCCTGCATCCGCTGCTGAACCGCCGCAAGCCGGTGCAGCATCCGGAAATCCTCGGCACGGCCGAAGCGCGCAACATCGCCGATTGAGTGCATCCACGCATGGCGTGGATGGCCGCATCAGCGCTGCGGCCAATGCCAGGCCGGCGCATCCAGCAGGCCCTGCCCGCTCAACAGCGTGCGGCCCTGTTCCTTGTACAGATGCAGCGAATGGCACCCTGGCGCCTGTTCCAACGCCGCGATCAGCCGGCTGGCGTGCGACACCACCCATACCTGGCTGCGCGCACTGGCTGCGATGATGAGCCGCGCCAGCGCCGGCAGCAGGTCCGGGTGCAGGCTGGTCTCCGGTTCGTTGAGCACCATCAGCGGCGGTGGGCGTGGTGTGTGCAGCGCCGCCGCCAGCAGCAGGAAGCGCAGCGTGCCGTCGGAGAGCTCGGCCATCGACAATGGCCGCAGCAACCCAGGTTGGTGGAAGCGCAGCGCCAGGCGTCCATCCAGCGCCTCGAAATCGACCGTGGCGCCCGGGAACGCGTCGTCGACGCTGCGTGCCAACGCAACCGGGTCGCCGATCTCGAGGATGGTCACCCAGGCCGCCGCCAGGTCCCGGCCATCGTGATGCAGCACCGGCGTGCGCGTGGCCATCGCCGGTTGCCGCGCCGGGGCATCGCCATCGCTGCGGAAATGGTCATAGAAGCGCCAGCAACGGATGTACTCACGCAGGGTGATCGTTTCGGGCATGCGCTGCGGATCGCCGACCTGGGTGAACAGGCTGTCGAACAGCGACAACCGGTCATCCACCAGATCCCAACCGCGCGCATGGCGCTGCCGCACCATCCCCCCCGCGACGATCGACCAGCTGGTTGGCGCTGCGCAGGAACGGCCCCGCCCAGATCGCCTCGGCCTTGATCTGCGGGTCCAGCGCAAACGCCGAACGGCTGGGCGGCGGGTAGCCGAGATCGATGGCGTAGCCGAATTCGTCGGTGGTGAAGCCGAGCTTCAATCCCACCGATTCCTGGCGTGGGCCGCCCTGCAAGGGGATTTCGCCGGCAGCAACCCGACGGTCTATTTTTTCCGGGCCCGCCCACAGCGCCGAGCCCAGCCCACCTTCGCGGGCCAGCACCGCCGCGACGCCGCCCTGCGCGGTCTCGGCCAGCAGGCGCAGCGCGCGGTAGAGGCTGGACTTGCCACTGCCATTGTCGCCGGTCACCACATTCAACTGCTGCAGCGGCAATACCAACCCGTGCAGCGAGCGATAGTGGGCGATGGCCAGGGTCTGCAACATGGTCGGCTTCCGGGAAAACAGGGCGTCATGCTGCCCGCTCTTGATCGCAGGCGCTGCGACGCGATGTGAATCGGGAAGAGCATCCACGCATGGCGTGGATCTACCGGACGGGGCGCTTCAGCCCGCCACTTCCACCCGGTTGCGGCCATTGCCCTTGGCCCGGTACAGCGCCTTGTCGGCACGTGCCAGCGTGTCGTCCACGCTTTCACCGGGCTGGTGCTGGGCGATGCCGATACTGATCGTGACCGGGAAGCCCAGTGGCAGGTCGGCCACGGCCAGGCGCAGGAACTCGCACTGAAGTTCGGCGGTGCGCAGGTCGGTTGCGGGCATCACTGCCACGAACTCCTCGCCGCCATAGCGCGCCGCCATGCCACGGCCGGCAAAGTGCGACCGCAGCAGCGCGCCCAGTTCGGCCAGCACGCGGTCGCCGGTGGCGTGGCCCTGGAAGTCGTTGATGTGCTTGAAATGATCGATGTCCAGCAGCGCAACGCAGGCCTCAGCGGGCTGCTCCCCGGTCATCGCCACGGCCTCGTCCAGCGCCGCTGCCATCGCGCGGCGGTCCGGCAGGCCGGTCAGCGCATCAGTGCGGCTCTGCTCGGCCAGGTCGGCGTTCTGCGCCAGCAGCACGTCGTGGTACTCCGACAGCAGGCGCTCATAATCATCGCGTTCCAGCATGTGGTTCTGGATGTCGAGCGCGAAACGGCGCAACTCCATCACCAGCATCACCTGCCGCGACAGTGCGGCCAGCGCCTCGGCCTTGTCGCTGGCCAGGTGTTGCGGCTGTGCGTCGAACACGCACAGCGTACCCAGCGGCAAGCCGTCGGAGCTGATCAGCGGCGCGCCGGCATAGAAGCGGATGTGCGGATCGCCGACCACCACCGGATTGTCGTGGAAGCGCACATCCTGCAGCGCATCCTCGACCACCATGATCTGCTGCGGCTGCAGGATGGCATGGCCACACATCGATTCGCTGCGCAGGTTTTCCGCCGCATCGATGCCCTGGATCGACTTGAACCATTGCCGTTCGACATCGATCAGGGTCACCGCCGCCATCGAGGTGCCGCAGACCGCCTTGGCGATCACCACCAGGTCGTCGAAGGATTTTTCACGCTCCGAATCGAGGATGCGGTAGCGGTACAGCGCCTCGAGCCGAAGGGCTTCGTTGGCGGGCTTGTCGGGCTTGATCATGCAACGTCACGTTCCGGCAGGTCACCGCGAAGTCTAGCGGAAGCCGGTGCGCAATCCGCATGGCAGGTCGTGCCGGCCGTTGGCCGGCATCCCGGATACCTCGCGCGCCCATTGCAGCCGGCCAGCGGCGGGCACTACCAGTCCAGCTGCTTCGGCAGCAGGCCCTGCAGCTCCTGCTCGGTCAGGTTGCGCCACTGGCCCGGCTTCAGCGCGCCAATCTTGATGTTGTCGATGCGCACGCGGCGCAGCTGGGTCACGCGATAGCCGAACTCGGCGGCCATCAGGCGGATCTGCCGGTTCAGGCCCTGCTGCAGGGTGATGCGGAAACCGAACTTGGCGATGCGCGAAGTCTTGCATGGCAGCGTCATCTGGTCGTGGATGCGCACACCACGCGCCATGCCGCGCAGGAACTCATCGGTGACCGGCTTGTTGACCGCCACCAGGTACTCCTTCTGGTGGCCATTCTCGGCACGCAGGATCTGGTTGACGATGTCGCCGTTGCTGGTCATCAGGATCAGGCCTTCGGAGTCCTTGTCGAGGCGGCCGATCGGGAAGATGCGCTGTTCATGGCCGACGAAGTCGACGATGTTGCCCTTGACCGACGTCTCGGTGGTGCAGGTGACGCCGACCGGCTTGTTCAGCGCGATGTAGACGTGGCGGCGGGCGCCGGGCTTGCGGGCCACGCGCGCGCGCAGTGGCTGGCCATCCACCAGCACCTGGTCTTCCTCGCCCACCACCGCGCCGGTGCCGGCCGGATGGCCGTTGACGGTGACCCGGCGGGCGGCGATCAGGCGATCGGCCTCGCGGCGGGAGCAGAAGCCGGTGTCGGCGATGTGTTTGTTGAGTCGGGTGGTCATCGCCCTATTATCCGGCATCGCCGCCCGCCGCGCTTCATGCCAGGCCGGGTGGATCGAGTTCTTCGCCGTCGAACACCCGGTTGCGGCCGGCACGCTTGGCCACGTACATGGCATGGTCGGCCCGGCGCAGCAGCGCGGCGAGATCGTCCTCGCCCGGCCGCCACTGCGCCAGGCCGATGCTGGCGGTGACCTCCAGGCCGGGCACCTGCAGCGCCCGGGCCGCCTCCGTGATGTGCCGGCGCAGGCGATCCAGGCGCGCCGACGCCGCCTCCCGCGGCATGCCCGGCATCAGCAGCAGGAACTCTTCGCCGCCCATCCGCACTACCTGGTCCTGGCTGCGTACCGCGGCACGCAATGCACGCGCCACCGCCACCAGCACCTGGTCCCCCACGGCGTGGCCATGGCGGTCATTGATGTCCTTGAACAGATCGATATCGAGGAAGCCGATCACCAGCGGGCCACGTTCGCGGTCAACCCGCTCCAGGTGGCGGGCCAGCTGCTGCAGGCCGGCACGGCGGTTGGGCAGGCCGGTCAGGCCATCGGTCTCGGCCAGCTGGCACAGTTCATCGCGCTGCTGGCGCAGCCGACCCAGCCGCTGGTTCAGTGCGTAGGCGGCCATCATCAGCAGCCAGGTCACCGCCAGCTGCAGGGCCTCCACGCGGTATTCCAGCAACCACGCCGCGCGGCAGGCGTCGGCCAGGATCAACACCAGCATCGGCGCCAGCGCCGCCAGCCCCGCCTGCGCCCAGCGGTCACCGCGCAGCCGTGCCCACACCCCTGCCATCAACGCCAGGCCACAGCCCAGCAGATAGGACACCTGCAGGCCCTGCGCCACCCAGGCCAGGCTGTCCCATGGCAGCCAGGGCACCAGTGCAGCCAACACCAGCAATCCCCAAAGCGCCAGCAGCTGGAACGGACGCGAACGCGGCAACAGGCGATCACCGCCATTCAGCCGCCACAGCGCCGGCAGCACCAGGGCCTGCGTGGCCGCAGTCAACACCAGCAGCCACCAGGCACCGCGCTCGCCCACCGGCAACCAGGGTTCCGGATAGCCGCTGAGGCCACCGAGGATGGCCTGCCAAAGCACCAGCACGGTGGTACCGGCGATGTAGACCAGGAAACTGCGGTCGCGGGTGGTGAGGAAGGCCATCAGTGCCGACAACGCCAGTGCGATCGCCACGGCGATGCAGGCCGCGCGCACCAGCAGGCGGGCGGTATCGTTCTGCTGCACGGGACTGGGCGCGCCCAGCCGAAGGGTGGGTACCCAACGCGCCTTCAACGGCGTCTGCCACGACACCAGGAATGGATCGTGACTGCCCGCTTGCGGCACCGCCACCAGCCCGATGCCTGCGCGGAAGCGTGAGTCTCGGGTACGGGCATCGTGCATGTTGCCGCAGATCTCGCGATCGCCATACTGCACGCGGACTTCGCCAGCGAACACATTGAACACGTCCAGGGCCTGCGGTTGCCCCGACCAGCCGCCCGGCGGCGCAGGCACCTGCACCTGCTGCCGGTGACCGGCCAGCATGTCCGGCGTGCATGCGCGATGTGGAGTGGGTTCATCGGTGGCTGCGCCGACCAGCAGGTAATCGCGGCCGACTTCGACGGCAGCGGCCCACAGTGGCCACGGCGTGACCAACCACACCAGCAGCACGACCAGCACCGCCCCTGTTCCGTACTGCCACTGCCTGCCGCCCACGCCACGTCCTGTTCCTGCTTACGCCCGCGCCCACTGCGCGTCGCCCCTGGCAGGCATTATCGCAGCCGCGGCTGCAACGCATGTGTAGACCAAAGTCGCCGACGGCGTTCAACCTGCGGCGGGAGGACCTTTCACGGCCACCAGACGCACCGGCCGCAGGTCGGCCAGGGTCATCCGTTCCAGTGGCTGCGGCCGCTCGACCGCATAGCCCTGCAGGCCCTGCACCCCAAGCCGGGTCAGCGCGGCGGCGACTTCGGCGGTCTCTACCCATTCGGCCACCACCTCCATCTGCAGCTCGCGCCCCAGTTCACTGATCGCGCGCACGGTGGCGTGGCTGACTGGATCGGTATCCATGTCGCGCACGAAGGCCCCGTCGATCTTCAGGATGTCGGCCGGCAGCTGGCGCAGGTAGCCGAACGAGGACAGCCCGGAGCCGAAATCGTCCAGCGCCATCCGGCAGCCGCGCGCCTTCACCGCATCGATGAACGCGCGCGCCTGGCTGAGGTTGCTGATTGCGGCGGTCTCGGTGATCTCGAAGCACAGCTTGGAGGCCAGCGCGCGATTGCGCTCCAGCAGGTCGCAGACGAAGGCGAGGAAGCCGGGTTCGGCGATCGACTGCGCCGACACGTTGACGTTGCACAGTCCCAGCTGCCGCACATGCGCCGGGCACACCTGCAGGTGCCGGAACAGCAGGCCGAGCACGTGCCGGTCCAGCGCCACGGCCATGCCATAGCGCTCCACCGCCGGCATGAACTGGCCCGGCAGGTGCAGGCTGCCATCGCTGCCGCGCATGCGTACCAGCACCTCGTAGTGCAGGTAGGTGGGATCGCCGATGCGGGCGATGCGCTGCGCATACAGCACCATGCGGTTCTCGGCCATGGCCAGGCTGACGCCCTGCAGCCGCTCGGCTTCCCGGCGCCGTTCCTCCAACGCCATGCGGTTCTCGTTGAAGCAGTGCACGCGGTTGCGCCCGGCCTGCTTGGCCGCATAGCAGGCACTGTCGGCGGCGCTCATCAACCAGTTCACATCCGGTGCATCGGCGCTGACCTCGACCACGCCGATGCTGCAGCTCAACTGCGGGCTGCCCTCGCTGACCGGGAACGTCGCCTGCCCCAGATTGCGGATCACCCGCTGCAGCACGCGCTTGGCCTCGTCCTGCCCGGCATGGGCGAGGAACACCGCGAACTCGTCCGCACCCAGCCGGCCCACCCAGTCACCATCGCGCACCGCCGCCACCAGGTAATCGGCGAAGCTGCGCAGCATCTGGTCGCCGGCGGCATGGCCGAAGCTGTCATTGACCAGCTTGAAATGGTCCAGGTTGATGTAGCACAGCGCGTGCGTGCCACCTTCGCTGCGCACCTGCAGCAGTGCGCGTTCCAGCAGGCGCTCGATCTCGCGCCGGTTGATCAGGCCGGTCAGCGGGTCATGGCTGGCGTGGTGCTCGATCTCGCGCGCCAGTGCATGGTTCTGGCTGACGTCTTCGATGATCGCGAACACTGACAGGCCGCCGCCGGCGCTGCGCACACCGGTGCCGCTCCAGCGGCCCCAGACCAGGCTGCCATCACGACGGCGGAAGCGCAGCTCGCTCGGGCGCAGCTGGCGGTCCCAATCGATGCGCCCCACCCCATCAATGACCAGCTCGCCGTCCATCAGCAGGTCAGCCAGCGACAGCTGCAGCAGCATGTCACGACGATGGTCGAGGATATCGGCCATCGCCTGGTTGGCCTCGATCACCTTGCCTTCGGTATCGAGCTTGAGCATGCCGACGTTGGCCTGGTAGAACGCTGCGCGGAAGCGGCTCTCGTGTTCGGTCAGGTCCTTGCCGACGCGGCGCGCCAGGGCCACCGCCATCAGGCTGATCGCCAGCACCGACAGGCCCGCGACCATCAGCGTGGCCAGCCTCACCAGCGTCGCCATCCGCAACAGCGCCTGCGAGAACGCCTGGCTCTGCACCTTCATCCGCTGGTCCAGGTCACGCAGCTGCTGCAGGTAGTGGTCGCGTGCGGCAACGGGCACCAGGCCGCCGTCGTGCCGCCGCTGCAACTCATCGACCAGGCGCTGCAGCGCCATCAGGTCCCCGTCGGTCTGCCGCCATAACGCGGTCGCTTCGCGGAAGGCACCGATATCGCGCGCGTAGCGGAACGAAAACACCAGGCGCGGAATGTCGGCGTGCGCGTTGCCCCCCTGCAGGAAGCCCTGCCGGGCCTTCTCTTCGTCAGGCTCCGCCTGTTCCAGCGCCAAGCGCGCCTGCAGATCGCCCAACGGCACCTGCAGGGCCTGGCGTGCATCGTCCAGGTCCTGGGCATCACCGCGCGCCAGGTAGCGACTGAGCGCGGCGGTCGCATCCTGCTGACCGCGCGACCAGTACCCCTGGCCGGCGATCCAGGCGGTGGAGGCCGCCTGCAGTTCCTGGATCAACGCCGACAGTGCGACCAGTCCGATCGCCATGCCGGTCAACAACGCAAATCGCAGTCCCAGCCCCCGGGTCATCGGCACCCGCCGGCTCTGTTGGTCCGTGCCACTCCTACCCATCCCGGATCCCCCCGAATGTGCTGCGGTGACAACCTCCTTTGGAACCGGACCAGCCTATGACCGGCAATGTGTTGACCGTGCGAAAAAGGGGACGGAGGGGATTAAGTCATTTTCGGCATAAGCGCATGGCCTGCCATAGACGACTTAATCCCCTCCGTCCCCTTTTCCTGTACGCCGGCCCGGGGGCCGGCGTCGCTCTGGACGGCTGTGGGTGCGGCTTAGAAGCTGCGCGGGCCGCGCGGCTTGAAGCCATCACGACGTGGCGGGCGGCTGTCGCGGTCACCGCCGCGGTCGCCCCCATGGCCACCCGGACCACCCGGACCACCACGACGCGGGCCACCGGGGCCGCCCGGACCACGCTTGTCGAAGCGCGGCTTGAACGGACGCGGGGCCGGGTTGATCTCTTCACCGGCCGCCAGCGGTCGCATCTGCAGCTGCTGGCCGGACACCCACACCTTCTGCAGGTGCGAAAGCACGTCCGGCGGCATCTGTGCCGGCAGGTCCAGCAGCGAGAAGTCGTCGTGGATGTCGATGCGGCCGATGAAACGGCTTTCCAGGCCGGCTTCGTTGGCGATGGCGCCGACGATGTTGGCCGGCTTCACGCCGTGCTGGTGGCCCACCGAAATGCGGTAGGTCTCCATGCCCTGCTCCGGCGCACCACGCGGCGGAACCTCGCGGCGCGGACGCGGCTCGAAACCACCTTCGGCGTCGTCGCGACGCGGGCCACGCTCGAAGCGCGGCCCCCGCTCGTTGCGGTCGAAGCGATCGCCACGCTCCGGGCGGTCGCCACGGTCGAAGCGCTCGCGCGGCGCGCGCTCTTCACGCGGGGCACGCACCGGCGGCTGCAGCAGGAACGGGGTATCGCCCTGCAGCATCCTGGCCAGCGCGGCGGCGATCTCGATGGCCGGCACGTTCTGCTCGTTCTCGAAGCGCTCCAGCAGCTGGCGGTAGAAGTCCAGGCCGCCGGCGCCGAGCGTTTCGCTGATACGCGAGGTGAACTTGTTGATGCGGGTGTCGTTGACCGCTTCCACGCTCGGCAGCTGCATCTCTTCGATCGGCTGGCGGGTGGCACGCTCGATCTGGCGCAGCATGCCCTTCTCGCGCGGGGTGGCGAACAGGATCGCCTCGCCGCTGCGGCCGGCACGGCCGGTACGGCCGATGCGGTGCACGTAGCTCTCGGTGTCGTACGGGATGTCGTAGTTCAGCACGTGGCTGATGCGCTCCACGTCCAGGCCGCGGGCGGCCACGTCGGTGGCGACCAGGATGTCCAGCTTGCCTTCCTTCAGCATGGCAATGGTGCGCTCGCGCTGGGCCTGCTGCATGTCACCGTTGATGGCGGCAGCGGCCAGGCCACGCGCCTGCAGCTTGCTGGCCAGTTCTTCGGTGCCGGCCTTGGTGCGCGCGAAGATGATCATCGCGTCGAACGGCTCGACTTCCAGGATGCGGGTCAGCGCGTCCAGCTTGTGCATGCCGCTCACCCACCAGTAGCGCTGGCGGATGTTGGCCGAGGTGGTGGTCTTGGCCGCGATGGTCACTTCCACCGGGTCCTGCAGGTAGGTCTGCGCGATGCGGCGGATCTGCGGCGGCATGGTGGCCGAGAACAGGGCCACCTGGCGCTGCTCCGGCAGCTTCTTCAGCACGGCTTCGACATCGTCGATGAAGCCCATGCGCAGCATTTCATCGGCTTCGTCCAGCACCAGGGTCTTCAGCTCGGACAGGTCCAGGGTGCTGCGGTCCAGGTGATCGATCACGCGGCCGGGAGTACCGACCACGATGTGCACGCCACGGCGCAGGGCCGACAGCTGCTGGCCGTACGGCTGGCCGCCGTACACTGGCAGCACGCGGAAGCCCGGGATCTTCGACGAATAGGACTGGAATGCCTCGGCAACCTGGATGGCCAGTTCGCGGGTCGGCGCCAGGATCAGGGCCTGGGGCTTGATCTGCTGCAGGTCGATGTTGGACAGTACCGGCAGTGCGAACGCAGCGGTCTTGCCGGTACCGGTCTGGGCCTGGCCCAGCACGTCGCGGCCTTCCAGCATCGCCGGGATGGTGGCGGCCTGGATCGGCGACGGGGTTTCGTAGCCGATGGCGGTGACCGCCTGCATCACGGGCTCGGACAGGCCGAGCTGCGCGAACTGCAGCGGCGCTTGGGAATCTTGGGACATGGGGAACTCCGAAGGCACTGCCGTCTTCCTGGCAGTGCGATAAAAAGGGTGATGGTCCGCGCTTTGGGCGCCCTTCTTATCGCGTGCCCTGGCGCTGCTCGGTCGGAGGAGATTTCACTCGCTCAGAGCGGAATGATACCGCATTGATCCTGAACGAGGCGTACAGCTTTCCATGCGCGTGCCGTCGTGCCCCGTGCTGGCGCACAATACGCGCCCTCTCCCCGGCCCGGCCGCTGGCCTGCGCCCTCTTTCCAGGACCCCTCGCTCCATGCAGATTCTCGAATTCGACCTCGACGGCGACTACGTCGAACTCAAGCAGCTGTTGAAGCTGGCCGACCTGGTCACCAGCGGCGGCGAGGCCAAGATGGTCATCAGCGAGGGCCAGGTGCGGGTCGACGGCGAAGTCGAACTGCGCAAGGCCTGCAAGATCCGCGCAGGCCAGGTGGTCGAGTTCGCCGACAGCCAGATCCGCGTGCTGGCCGCTGGCTGATCCGAGGGTGTTCAGGCCACGCGCTGGGTCAGGTGCGAGGCGATCAGCTGCCTGAACGGCGCCACGCCCTGCGCCAGGCGCAGGCCCGCGGCCCGCAGCAGGCGTGCCGGGCGACGATCGTCGGTGTACAGGCTGGCGATCGCGTTGGTGGCCTCGTACAGCGGCCGCGACGCCAACCGATGACCGCGCTGGTAGCTGGCCAGCATGCCGGCGGCGGCAATGTCGGCACCGCGCCGCTGCTGCGCGACGATGCCCTGTGCCAGCCGCTGTGCGCTGGCCAGTCCCAGATTGAAGCCGTGCGCGGTGACCGGGTGCATGCCCACCGCGGCATCGCCGATCAGCGCGGAACGCTCGCGGACGAAACGGTGCGCGTACACCCCCACCAGCGGATACGCCTGCGGTGTGGCCACCGGCTGCATGCGGCCCAGCCGATGCTCGAAGCAGGCACTGATGGCCTCACCGAAAGCCACCTCGTCCATCGCCAGCAGTTCTTCGATCTGCCGCGGCGGCAGCGTGATCACCGCCGATGCCTGGCCCTCGTTGAGCGGCAGCAGCGCCATGGTGCGGCCGTAGGCGAACCACTCCCAGGCCGTATGGTGATGGTCGCGCTCGACCTGCATGCGGCATACCAGCATCGACTTGCCGAAGTCGCGCATCTGCGCACCGATGCCAAGCATGCGGCGGGTGGCGGAGAAGCGGCTGTCAGCCGCGACCAGCAGGCGCGCGTGCAGTTGACTGCCGTCATCGAGTCTGACCACCTGGCCCTGCGCATCGGCCTGCACGCCCAGCACCTTGCGCCCGTCGAACAGCTCCAGCCCATCCTGGCCCTGCACGGCGTCCCAGGCGGCGCGGCGGATCAGATGGTTGGGCACCAGCCAGCCCAGCGGCTGGCCATCAACCTGGCTGCTGGCGAAGGTCAACGCGAACGGCGAGCCGCCGTTCATCACCCTGGCATCGCGCAGCTCGGCGACTTCGGCCTGCGGCAGCCGCTGCCACAGCCCCAGTTGCTCCATGCTCTGCCGCGAGGCATGGGTCAGCGCGATCTCGCGGCCATCGAAGGCGGCGTCGGCCAGGGCCTGGCGCGGCTGCACTTCGACCAGCCCGACCTGCAGGCCACTGCCGGCCAGCGCGCGCGCGAAGCACAGGCCCGCCGGTCCGGCGCCGACCACCACCACGTCCATCCTGCGCATGCGCGCCTCCTGCCGTTGATTCAGTCCGGGCCAGCATAGCGCCGCGCGCCTGAGCGGCCTTGATCTGGATCAGGCCGACTTACAGAAGTGCGAACACGAGCGCCAGGATCGACAGCAGCGATACGAGCCAGACCAGGCTGCGCACGTAGGGCACGCCCGCGGCATACAGCGGCAGGTAGACCACACGCGCCCAGACGTAGGCCTGCGCAGCCAGCGCCGTGGTGTCGTTGCTGCGCCCGGCCACGACCACTGCGATGGCGGCAGCGGCGAAGAACGGGAAGGTTTCCAGGAAGTTGGACTGCGCACGCTGCAGGCGGCCGGCCAGCGGGCTGAGCGGCTTTGAATTGCCATCCCGTGCCGAGGCATTCCACTTCATCCCGCGCTCGCGGGTGACCACGGTGGAGGTGGCGAAGATGTAGACGAAGCCCAGCAGCACCGACCAGGCCAGCATCGTCAGCTCAGTTGCCATCGTTCATCTCCTCAGGGCGCCGACGCGCGCAGGCTGTAACCGGCCAGGCGCCAGACCTGGTCTTCGTCGAAGCGGAACGAGACCAGCTCGCGCACCGGCTGCGCGCTGTTGGCGAAACGGGTCGGGAAGCTGACGTTGATGTACAGCCCTTCCGGCACTGCGGCGCCGGGGCTGTACTTGACCCGGGTGATGGTCGGCTGGCCACGCCCGGCCAGCGCACCGAGGCGCGTGCGCTCGGCGGCCAACTGGCTGACGAAGGTGGCCTTCGGCACCGCACGGCGCGCGACGGCCGAAGCGCCATCCCACAATTCGCCGGCGCGGTTGGCATCGACCAGCTGTGCCGCCTTCAACGCAGCCGCGCCCATTTCCGCGTCCTGCTTCTGCACCTGGGCCTGCTGCGCAGCGGTCAACGCCGGGGCACCTGCAGTGGCGGGCTTCGCGGCCGCCGGCGATGCCGGGGCCGGGCGCGCGGGTGCCGGTGCCGACGTGGCCGGCGCAGGTACCTGCGCCAACGCAGTCAGGGGCAGCAGGGACAGCAGCAGGAGCACGCGCTTCATGGACACCGCCGGTTCTGGAGGAAAGGACCGCAGTCTACGCCAGCGCAGTGAGCGGTTCGTCAGCGCGCGTGGGCGTTGCCTTCCACCGCCGCCGCATCGGCCTGCGCGGCCGGCGTGCCGGTCTCTGCTGGCGCCTGTTCGGCCACCGGCGGCGGCTCCGGCGGCGCTGGTGGCAGCGTCGCCACATCGATCTCCGACAGCGGGCTTTCGTCGGGGCAGACCGCGTCCGGGAAGCCGAAGCGCTGCTTCAACGCCTGGCCGCAGCTGTTGATCGACTCCATGTCGGCGCCTTCGCGCTTGCACTGCTGGTCGAAGGCGACCAGGAAGGCGTCCTTGCGCTGCACGAAATCGTCGCCGCAGGCACGCATCTGCTTGATCCGTTCCAGATCGTCCTGCACCGCATTGGTGCCATCCAGACCGTACTGGCGCAGTTCGTCCGGAGTCAGCAGGCGCAGGCTGCGGTTGGGCACGGTCATCATCAGATCGGCCACACCGACCGCCACGCCGTTGCGTTGCAGGTAGTCCTTCACGTTGTCGTAGACCTCGTGCAGCTCGCGGTTGAGCTCGGCGCGCGAGGTGGCCTTGGAGCTGATGCGCATCATGCGGTGGATGCCGACCTTGCCCGACAGCAGGCGGTTGTCGCCGGCGGCCAGCACGAACACGCAGGCGCTATGGCAGATCGAGCCTTCGCGCACCCAGATGGTCCAGCCGGATTCACCGATGCTGTCACCGGCAACGATCGCCGATTCCACCTGGCCGCCGCTGGAATCCAGATCGAGGATGCGCTTGTGGATCTTCTGCTCGTCAGCAACCACGGCCAGTCGCCACATCATCTCGGCGAAGCCCGGATTGATCTTGCCGGCGTAACGCACGCGCATCAGGCCGCGCTCGGCGCACGGCGCCAGCGCCTGGGTGATCTGCTCGCGCTGCAGGCCTTCCAGCTCGACACCGTCGCCGGCATCGCCAGCATATTCCGTGCTGCAGCTGACCCAGGCACGGCCATTCTCAAGCTGCGCCTGCGGCCACGGCCGATCCGCCTGGCTGCGCGGCGGCGCTGGCGGTGGCGGTGCATCGGCCGCATTGATCGACACCATGTTCTCGCCATCGCTGGCCGGCGCCCGCGCAGCCTTGTCAGCAGCGGTCACATTGCCTGGATTTTCCAGCTGGCTGCAGCCCGCCAGGGCCAGGCACAACAGGGGCAACCAGCGGCGTTTGGCGGACATCGGGCAACCAGTCTTCACGTGAGCAGGAGCCACAGTCTACCCGTCCGGGGGACGCATTCAGCGCGTGGCACTGAACCCCTTCTGACCCCCTGGTTCCATCCATTTCATTACAGCGTCTTCCACCACCCCATCCACGCATGGCGTGGATCTACCGTGTCGACCAAGGTCGACACCTACCAGAGCGGGATGCCCTTCCGGCAGGCCGCGGGAAACTGTCGAAGGCGGGGTGGATCCGGTGGCAGGGGCGTGAGCGCCATGGATGGCGCGACCGAGCTTACATGGGTGAGGGCGCTTTGTTTGCGAAGCACTGCTTCGCAA
>NZ_LXXZ01000108.1 GCF_003244875.1 Stenotrophomonas sepilia | reverse complement strand
GGCGTGAGCCGCATGGGCCCGAGGCATGCCTCGGGCCCATGCGGCTCACGCCCCTGCACGGCCTACCCACCCCGCCTTCGACAGTTTCCTGCGGCCGCCCGCCACGGAAGAAGGAAAGAAGAGCAACAGCGGGTCGCGCGCTTCGCTTGCTTGGAGCGGAGCATGGCTCCGCTCTACAGAAAGCACTGCAGGATCAAACAAAAAGGACGCGGCAAACGCCGCGTCCTTTTTGTTTTTCTTCAGTTCGTCAGTAACCCATGCTCTTGCCCACCGTCACCGGGAAACTGTCGAAGGTGGGACGGGGGCGGCTGGCAGGACCGTTGGCGCCATGGATGGCGCCATCGAGCCCCCATGGACGGGTTTACGGCGTGTCCTGCCAGCCGCCCCCGTCCCGCCCAACCATCAGCAACCCAGAGCCGCTTTGGCTGTTGATGTTGATGTTGACGTTGCCCGCCGCAGGCGGACCACCGCGCGTCAGCGCGGCGCCTCCACATCCACCCCGATCGGGCAGCTCACGCCGGTGCCGCCGATGCCGCAGTAGCCGTTCGGATTCTTCGCCAGGTACTGCTGGTGGTAGTCCTCGGCGTAGTAGTACGCCGGTGCCGGGTACACGATCTCGGTGGTGATCGGGCCGTAGCCGGCCGCAGCCAGCTGCGCCTGGTAGGCCTCGCGGCTGGCCAGCGCGGCCTTGTACTGGGCCTCGTCGGTGGCATGGATCGCCGAGCGGTACTGGGTGCCGGTGTCGTTGCCCTGACGCATGCCCTGGGTTGGATCGTGGCTTTCCCAGAACAGCTGCAGCAGCCGCTCCAGGCTCACCACCGCCGGGTCGAACACCACCTGTACCACTTCGGTGTGGCCGGTCAGGCCCGAGCAGACCTCTTCATAGGTCGGGTTCGGCGTGATGCCGCCTGCATAGCCGACCGACGTGCTGTACACGCCCGGCTCGGTCCAGAACTTGCGCTCGGCGCCCCAGAAACAGCCCAGCGCAAAGCGGATCTGCTGCAGGCCGGCGAAACGGTCCTTCAGCGGATGGCTGTTCACGAAGTGCTGGTTGCTGTGCAGCGGCAGTGGTTGGTCACGCCCCGGTAGCGCCTCTTCCGGGCGCGGCAGGCGCTGCTTGAAGGCGCCGATGCCGAGGATGCCCTGGCCAATTCCCAACATGATGCGCTCCTACGCCGGAAGGCCGGCAATGTCGTCTGCATCGGAAATGGGGTCGGACGGGGCCTGGCCCAAGTCCAGCGCCGCTACGATGTCCTCGGCCTGCGGCCGCGCCGCATCGGGGATGCCGACCCGCAACACGCCAAACAGCGGCAGCTCGCCCATCCCGCCCAGCAACTGCTCTCCGAACACGAACGCGGGGATACCGGCGTCTTCCAGGGCGTGCTTGACCAGATGGGCGTCGAACAGGTTGTCGGCCTTGTACACGATGTGCATGTGGCGGCTCCTCGGGGCAAGGGTCCAGCATACGCCTGGGGGCTGAATGGTGGAGAGGGCGGGATCCGAGAGTTGCCGGCCAGCGGCCGGCACTACCGGAAGACGCCGGGTAGTGCCGGCCGCTGGCCGGCAACCCCGGCAGTTCTGCCCGGTACGCGCTAGACTGTTGGTCTTTCTGCCTTTCTTTTCGCCGACTCATGTCCGAGCACACCCCCGCCAGCCCCGAGACCCCCGCCGACAGCCACGAGAAGCGCGATTTCATCCGCCAGATCGTGCGCGAGGACCTGGCCAGCGGAAAGCACCAGGCGATCAAGACCCGCTTCCCGCCGGAGCCGAACGGCTACCTGCACATCGGTCATGCCAAGTCGATCTGCCTGAACTTCGGCATCGCCGGCGAGTTCAGCGGCGTCTGCAACCTGCGCTTCGACGACACCAACCCGGCCAAGGAAGATCCGGAATACGTGGCCGCGATCCAGGACGACGTGCGCTGGCTGGGCTTTGAGTGGAACGAGCTGCGCCATGCTTCGGACTACTTCCAGGCCTATTACCTGGCCGCCGAGAAGCTGATCGAACAGGGCAAGGCCTATGTCTGCGACCTGTCGGCCGAAGAAGTGCGCGCCTACCGCGGCACCCTGACCGAGCCGGGCCGTCCGTCGCCATGGCGCGACCGCAGCGTCGAGGAAAACCTCGACCTGTTCCGCCGCATGCGCGCCGGTGAATTCCCGGATGGCGCGCGCACCCTGCGCGCGAAGATCGACATGGCCAGCGGCAACATCAACCTGCGCGATCCTGCGCTGTACCGCATCAAGCACGTCGAGCACCAGAACACCGGCAACGCGTGGCCAATCTACCCGATGTACGACTTCGCCCATGCGCTGGGTGATTCGATCGAGGGCATCACCCACTCGCTGTGCACGCTGGAATTCGAAGACCACCGCCCGCTGTACGACTGGTGCGTGGACAACGTCGATTTCGCCCATGACGACGCGCTGACCCAGCCGCTGGTCGATGCCGGGCTGCCACGCGAAGCGGCCAAGCCGCGCCAGATCGAGTTCTCGCGCCTGAACATCAACTACACGGTGATGAGCAAGCGCAAGCTGATGGCGCTGGTCACCGAACAGCTGGTGGACGGCTGGGAAGACCCGCGCATGCCGACCCTGCAGGGCCTGCGCCGCCGTGGCTACACCCCGGCCGCGATGCGCCTGTTCGCCGAGCGCGTGGGCATCAGCAAGCAGAATTCGCTGATCGACTTCAGCGTGCTGGAAGGCGCACTGCGCGAGGACCTCGACAGCGCCGCACCACGCCGCATGGCGGTGGTCGATCCGGTCAAGCTGGTGCTGACCAACCTTCCGGAAGGCCACGAAGAACTGCTGACCTTCAGCAACCACCCGAAGGACGAGAGCTTCGGCAGCCGCGAAGTTCCGTTCGCCCGCGAAGTGTGGATCGATCGCGAGGACTTCGCCGAAGTGCCGCCGAAGGGCTGGAAGCGCCTGGTGCCGGGCGGCGAAGTGCGCCTGCGTGGCGCCGGCATCATCCGCTGCGACGAAGTGATCAAGGATGCCGACGGCACCATCATCGAACTGCGCGGCTGGCTCGATCCGGAATCGCGTCCGGGCATGGAAGGCGCCAACCGCAAGGTCAAGGGCACCATCCACTGGGTCAGCGCCGTGCACGGCGTGCCGGCCGAGATCCGCCTGTACGACCGCCTGTTCTCGGTGCCGAACCCGGATGACGAATCGGAAGGCAAGACCTACCGCGACTACCTGAACCCGGAATCGCGCCGTACCGTCACCGGCTATGTCGAGCCGGCCGCAGCCAGCGCCGCACCGGAGCAGTCGTTCCAGTTCGAGCGCACCGGCTATTTCGTCGCCGACCGCCGCGATCACACCGAAGCCAAGCCGGTGTTCAACCGCAGCGTGACCCTGCGCGACACCTGGTCGGCCTGAGGACCTGCGCGGGCGCCGGGATGGCGCCCGCACACTCCCGACGATGATCACCGCCCTGTCCGCCCTGCTCTGGTTCATCTCGCAGCATCCGCTGCTGACGTTCTTTGCAGCAATGGTGTTGGCCGGGCTGGTCTCGTGGTGGCGGCGTTCGCCGGTCTACGCCATCGTGGTGTTTCCGCTGGCGATGCTCAACATCTTCCTCGGCAGCTTCCTCAACGCCACTTTCCTCAATGCGGTGGGCGAGCGCGGTGAAGCCGTGATCGTGAAGGCCGAGGAAACCAATTCCACGCTCAACGAACAGTACATCTGGCGTTACGAAGCGGTGTTGCGCACCGCCGAGGGCCGCGACGTGGAGGTGGTGTTCCATACCAACACCGCCTCGCTGTGGCCGCTGGAGAACGCCATCCGTATCCCCGCGCAGGACCAGCCGTTCGTCGTGAAGTACACGCCGGGCTTCCCACGCAACTTCGTCATCCTCACCAACGAATCGCCGCACGGCATCGCGCAAGCCCGTGCCAGCGCGCGCGAGCGGGTGGAGGTGGCGGCGCGCAAGCTGCACTTCAGCCCGGGCAATGCCGGTTTCCGCGCGGACTATCGCCGCGAGCTGGAAAGCTGGCTGCGCGACCACGGCAACGACCCGCAGCAGCAGTCCGACGCGCAGCGCTATCGCGCCGAACTTGACGCGCTCGACCGCTAGCACCAGGCCCGGCCTGGATGCTCCACCCGATCCATCCACAGGCCCGACATGACCACGACGTCCACCGCCCTCCTCCCACTGCTGCAGCAGGCGCTGCAGGACGTCAGCGTCGCCAGCCGCATCGACGGCAACGCGCTGCTGCTGGACAGCGGACTGCGCCTGACCCCGCATGCGATGGCCGCATACGCGCGCGACAACGGCGGCTGGCAGACCTCCACCGTCATCGAAAGCCAGCATCCGCTGCTGTTCGCTGACGGCCTGTTCGAGTACCAGCACGCCAACGGTACCGATGAACAGGCATCGCTGCTGGCCGGCTTCCAGGCCTGGGCACGGGTGGACCTAGTGACCCTGCAGACCGCGATCGGCGCCGAAGACGCACAGGGCCTGCCGATGATGGGTCTGACCTATCCGGCCGGCGATGACGGCCAGGAACACGAACGCACCGTGGTGCTGGGTCCGCTGGCGCATTACCGCGAGCACGAGGTGGACGCCAGCACCTGCAGCGAGGACGACCATGGGTCCTGTCCGTGCTGCCTGTTCACCAGGAGCATGGACGCCTTCGACGAACTGCTGAAAGCGCGCCCATTCCTGGCCATCCGCCTGTTCGCCTCGCGCGATGCCGATGGCCTGTGCGAGGCCGATTGCCGGGTCAATGGCCACGACTTCGCCGCTGCCCTGCCATTGCTGCGCGCGTATGCCGCCAGCTGGCCGCAGGCCGGGCTGGAGTTCCGCAAGCAGTACGTGGTGATCCGCACCGGCTCGCCCGGCTGACCCACCGCCACACCCGATACAGGCCGGTGCGGCTACACTGCGCGCCGGTTTCCCAAGCAACCGCACCTTCTTCCATTCCCTACGAGGCACCCCCGCGATGCTGTACGCGCAAGTCCACCTGACCCTTCCCGCCTGGATCCACGACCAGATCGACCTGGATCGTCGATATCCGGGCGATGAGGCCAAGGTCGCGCTGGCGATCGAGCTGTCGCGGTTGAACGTCGAGCACGCCAGTGGCGGCCCGTTCGGCGCCGTGGTGTTCGGCCCGGATGACAAGGTGATCGCCGCCGGCGTGAACCGGGTGATGCCGCACGCCACTTCGCTGGCGCATGCCGAGAACATGGCCTACATGCTGGCCCAGCAGCGCCTGCAGACCCCGCGCCTGAACGCGGTGCTGTCGCCGGTCACCCTGGCCACCAGTTCGCAGCCATGCTGCCAGTGCTACGGCGCCACCGTATGGGCGGGCATCGACCGCCTGCTGATCGGTGCCAGTGCAGCCGACGTCGAAGAACTGACCCCGTTCGACGAAGGCCCGCTGCCGGCCGACTGGGTCGGCGAGCTCAACAAGCGTGGCATCGAAGTGGTGCAGGGCCTGAACCGCGACGCCGCGCGCAGCGTGCTGCGTGCCTATGGGGAAAGCGATGGCGCCCGTTACTGAAACCGGCATCGGCCTGCTGTGCCTGTGCCGGCAGGGTTTCGAGCCCGAGCTGGCAGGCGAACTGCAGTTCCGTGCCGGCGAAGCCGGTTTCGCCGGTTATGCGCGCACCCAGCGCAATGACGGCTACGTGCTGTTCATGTGCGACGAGGCCGCGGCGCTGGCACCGCGCCTGCGCTGGCGCGAACTGATCTTCGCGCGGCAGAAGCTGGTTGTGCTCGCTGAGCTGCCACAGCTGGATCCGGCCGACCGCATCACGCCGATGCTGGAGGTGCTGGCCGATGCGCCGCGCTTCGGCGACCTGTGGGTGGAGCATCCCGATTCCGACGCTGGCAAGCCGTTGTCCGGGCTGGCGCGTGCCTTCGGCAACGCGCTGCGCCCGGCGCTGCGCAAGGCCGGCAAGCTCAGCGACAAGCCGAACACCCGCCTGCCGCGCCTGCATGTGGTGTTCGTCGACGGTACCCACGCCTTCGTCTGCGTGGCCGACCCGGCCGACAGCGCGCCGTGGGCACTGGGCATTCCGCGCCTGAAGCTGCTGCCCGAAGCGCCTTCGCGTTCGGCGCTGAAGCTGGACGAAGCGCTGCTGACCCTGCTGACGCCGGAAGAACGCGAGACGCTGGCCAAGCCCGGCATGCGCGCGGCCGACCTTGGCGCCGCCCCAGGTGGCTGGACCTGGGTGCTCACCCGGCAGCACATGCACGTGCTGAGCATCGACAATGGCCCGCTGCGCCAGCACGTGCTGGACACCGGCCTGGTCGAGCACCTGCGCGCCGATGGCTTCCACTGGCATCCGGAACAACCGTTGGACTGGATGGTCTGCGACATGGTCGAGCAG
Organism: Stenotrophomonas sepilia; assembly: GCF_003244875.1. Lineage (GTDB taxonomy): Bacteria > Pseudomonadota > Gammaproteobacteria > Xanthomonadales > Xanthomonadaceae > Stenotrophomonas > Stenotrophomonas sepilia. Next base: position 867 of record NZ_LXXZ01000108.1, on the reverse strand, counting down.
CCGCGCCGCGTCGCCGAACGCATGGCCACCTGGTTCCGCGAGGGCTGGTGCAGGCATGCGATCTTCAATCTGAAGCTGCCGATGAAGAAGCGCTGGGACGAGACCCGGCTGTGCCTGGACCTGTTCCAGGACCAGGCCGGCAAGCCGCTGGTGGTGCGCGCCAAGCAGCTCTATCACGATCGTGAAGAGATCACCGTGCTGGCCTCGCCGCTGCGCTGATCCGTCATCGGCGGCACAGGTTGCCGGGAGTACGCTCCCGGTACCCTCTGGCAAGGAGCCTGTCATGAACCTTCCCCGTTCCGCCGTGCTGGTGGCCACCCTGCTGGCTTCGGTACCGGCGATGGCCCAGCATGGTCCGTCCACCCCTGCGCAGAGCCAGCCGCTGGGCCCGACCGGCGGCGCCATCCGTCAGCAGCCCCTGGATGCCGGCCGCGTCACCGGCAGCGTCGATATTCCGCAGCCGGCCGGCGAGGCACAGGTGACCGTGCGCTCGCTGGAACCCAGCAGCGTGGTTGGCCAGTACCGCATCCGCTTCAGCGACCTTGACGTGAATGGCGACGGTTTCATCAGCCGCGAGGAAGCACAGGCCAACCCGGCGCTGGCCGATGAGTTCAATGCGTTGGACGTGAAGCGTCGCGGCAAGCTGGATCGTGCAGACCTGGCCGGTTGGCTGGTGGATTGAAAAAGGGGACGGAGGGGATTAAGTCGTATGTGCACATACGACTTAATCCCCTCCGTCCCCTTTTTTGATCACCGACGGCGCGCGCACGATCCGCTATCGGTAGGTGCCAAAGCGGCGTCCCGTGGTTGGTAACACGCCAGCGACGCCCGTCGTGTCTTGCGGTCTGGATTCCGCGATGGTTGGGG
>NZ_LXXZ01000107.1 GCF_003244875.1 Stenotrophomonas sepilia | reverse complement strand
AGTGGCTTCCTCCACCAGCGCAGCGTTCTGCTGGGTGGTCTCGTCCATCTGCACCACGGTCTGGTTGACCTGCTCGATGCCGGCGGACTGTTCCTGCGAGGCCGCGGAGATTTCGGCCATGATGTCGGTCACGCGCTGCACCGAGGCGACAATCTCGCCCATGGTGGCGCCGGCCTTGTGCACCAGCGCCGAGCCATCGTTGACCTTGCCGACCGAGTCGTCGATCAGGCCCTTGATCTCCTTGGCGGCGGCGGCCGAGCGCTGGGCGAGGGTGCGCACTTCGCTGGCAACCACGGCGAAGCCGCGGCCCTGTTCACCGGCACGCGCGGCTTCCACGGCGGCGTTCAGTGCCAGGATGTTGGTCTGGAACGCGATGCCGTCGATGACGCTGATGATTTCGGCGATCTTCTTCGACGAGGCTTCGATGGCGGACATGGTGGTGACCACCTGGCCGACGACCTCGCCACCCTGCGAGGCGACACCGTGCGCGCCGATGGCGAGCTGGTTGGCCTGGCGGGCGTGTTCGGCGTTCTGGCGCACGGTGGAGGTCAGTTCCTCCATCGAGGCCGCGGTTTCTTCCAGGTTTGCGGCCTGCTGCTCGGTCCGGCGCGACAGGTCGCTGTTGCCGGAGGCGATCTCGCCGGCGGCCGAACTGATCGCGCGGCTGGATTGCTTGATGCGGGTGACGATCTCGCTCAGCTGCGCGGCGGTGGCGTTGGCATCGTCACGCATGCGGGCGAACACGCCCTGGTAGTCGCCGTGCATGCGCACGGTCAGGTCGCCCTGCGACAGTGCCGCAAGCAGGCCGGAGATCTGCTCGATGCTGCCGGCGTTGGCGTCCAGCAGGCCGTTGATCTGCTGCGCCAGCTGCAGGAAGAAGCCTTCCTTGTCGGTGGCGTCAATGCGGCCGGACAGGTCGCCGGCGGCGGCCTGGGCGATCACGCGGGCCACTTCCGCTTCAACCTGCGCTTCCTGGGTACGGTCGCGCCATTCCACCACGTAGCCGACGGTGTCGCCGCCTTCATTGCGGATGGTCGACACCACCTGGGCGAACTGGGCATCGCCGTACTGCATCGGGCGACGCGCGACACCGTGCGCCTTCAGGTTGCCCAGCAGGGTCTGGTCCATCTCGCCACGGTGCTCGAGCACGGTGACCGGCTTGCCGATCAGCGAGGCCTGGGCGTCGAAGTCCGGCAGGTCGCGGCGCACTTCGTCCTGGTACTGGCTCAGGGTCTGCTGCAGGGCGCGGTTGCTGTAGACGATGGTGTTGCTGGTGTCGGTCAGGTACACGCCGGTCGAGCTGTAGTCCAGCGCGGTGCGGATGCGCAGGTTCTCGCGGGCGACGGCCTGGTCGGTTTCGATGCGCTCGCGCAGGTCGCGCTGCATGCGCTGCATGGCCTGCATCAGTTCGCCCACTTCGTCCTGGCGGCTGACGTCGATATGGCCATCGAGCTTGCCACCGGCGACGTCGTTGGCGACCGAGACGGCGCCACGCACGCTGCCGACCAGTGCGCGTGCGAACAGCCACACCAGCACCAGGCCGAGCGCGGCGCCGCCCAGCAGGGCGATCACGGTCAGCACGGCCGAGGCGGAATAGGTGGAAGCGGCCTCTTCGCGCGAGGCGCGGGCGAGGCGGTTGTCTTCGGCGATCAGCGCTTCCAGCGCCGATGCAGCCTTGCGGTGCTTGGTACGGGTTTCGCCGACGAAGGTATCGATGGCGTCGTCCGGCAGGTCCAGTTCCAGCATCTCGGTGACGCTGTCATAGGACGCCAGGGCATCCTTCCATTCCTTGGCGAAGGTGTCGAACAACTTCTTCTGTTGTGCGTTATCGACCAGCTTCGGATAGTCCTTGATCGACTTGTCCATGCTGGTGCGCAGGTCGACGGCCTGCTTGCGCGCATCGGCCTTGACGTCGTCGCTGGCGCGGATCAACTGCTGGTAGGCGGCATTGCGGTACTCGCCCAGCATGCCGCGCATCTCGCCGGCGAGGCGGATGCTTTCCATGCGTGAACCGGCCAGCTCGGTGGTGACGTTGTTCAGCGAATGCAGGCCGCGATAGGCGACGATGCCCTGCAGCAGCATCACCAGCAGGAGGACGCCGAAGGTCAGCAGCAGCTTCGGCATCAGTTTCAGGTTGTTGATCCACGGCATTGGCGTTGCGAGCTCCTAAGGCAGACGCGCCCGGGCATCGGGCCCGGTTGCAGCAGAAACCACGCCGGCACCAGGTCCGGCGTAGTTCGACGGACAGCGGATTACTTGATGTTGGCCAGCTTCAGCCCAGCCGGCGAGCTGACTTCGATTTCCGCGCGCGAGGCGTCGCGCTGGATCTTGCCGATCACGCAGACGGTCTTGCCTTCCAGGGTTTCCAGCGGGAAGGAGAACTTGCCGCGGTTCTCGCCGGCGATGCGGGCCGAGAAGGTGTGGCGCGGGAAGGCACCGCCCATGTACAGGAAGGTCGGCTGGCCTTCGGAACCTTCTGCGTAGCGGGCCTTTTCAACCTTGCCACAGACCATGCCGTCCTTGCCGACCGAACGCGGCGCCATTTCCGGCGGGATCATGTCGGCCGACTGGGCGAAAGCGGAGGTGGCGGTGGTGGCCAGGACAGCAGCCGAGACGAACGCAAACAGGGACTTCATCGAGGGTATCTCCGGGGATGGTAACGATCGGGCCGGTCCTGCGCGCTCCTGCGCGACCGGCTTCTGTCCCCCTATCGGCACCGCCGAAGGGAACTGAAGGGTTTTGTGACTGGAACGTGAAGCAGTTCCGGTTGCTCAGGCGGCGACGTCTTCGGCGGGGCTGGCCTGGCCCATGTCGGCGCTGTCGAGCAGGGTCTCGATGTCCAGCAGGATCAGCATGCGATCGTCATGGGTACCGATGCCGGAGATGAAGCGGGTATCGACGGCGGCACCGAATTCCGGGGTCGGTCGGATCTGCTCGGCCGACAGCGGGATCACGTCGGAGACGCTGTCGACGACGATGCCGACCACGCGGTCGTCGACGTTCAGCACGATCATCACGGTGAAGGCGTCGTAGCGGGCGTTGTCCAGGCGCAGCTTCAGGCGCAGGTCGATCACCGGGACGATGGTGCCGCGCAGGTTGATCACGCCCTTGATGTAGTCCGGGGCATCCGGCACGCGGGTAACCGCATCATAGCCACGGATTTCCTGCACCTTGAGGATGTCCACGCCGTAGTGCTCGTCACCAAGCGTGAAGCTGAGGAATTCGCCACCGGTGCTGGCGGCGGAGCTGGTCTTGTCGTTCATCGAGGGGTCCTGGTTCTGCCGGAAGTCCCGGTGTCAGGCTCGATATCGGCTCCGCTGGGGGGGACTTTAGGTGCCCGGGGAAAGGCATCCACGCATGGCGTGGATCCACCGGAGATCGGTAGTGCCTGCCGCTGGCCGGCAATGGCCGTACCCGCATTGTCGCGACGTTGCCGGCCAGCGGCCGGCACTACCTGTTGGCCGGGCCTTAGAGCTCGCCGTTGCGGCGTGCCTTGCGTTGGCGGTCGATGCGGAAGATGTAGCGCTGGATGGCGCTGTCGGCGCCGCGCGGCAGGCTGTCGAAGCGCATGCCCACGCGCTTGACCTCGATGCCGTTGGGCTGGCGCTGCGGCAACAGGTTGCAGACCACCAGCGCGATGTCCAGGTCGGGGCCGTCCGGCAGCGACAGCTGCGCCGGATAACGCTTCTGCAGACCAAATACCGCGCAGTCATTGGGCACCACCACGGCCAGACCGCCACCGCTGATGTCCACCACCCGCATCGACAGCGCTTCGGCCCGCGCTTCGCCGGGTGGCAGCAGCAGCTGCGGTGAATCAGTGACTGGCGTCTCCAGCCGATACAGCTCGCGGCGCTGCAGGTGCACCAGTTCTTCCGGAAGCGGGGCGCGGAAGGCCACGTGGCCGTCGTTGTCCACGCGCTGCAGTTCGTGCAGGCGGAAGCGCACCAGCACCCGTTCGAGCTGGGCGAAGCACAGCAGGTGATCGGCCTGCTCGGCGGCGCGGTTGGAAGCTTCCTGCGGGCTGCCATCGAGCAGCAGGTAGTCCTCGTCTTCGTCGAGGTCGAGCAGCGCAGTGGGGAACGAACGGTCGCGGCCGTCGATGTGCGCGTTGATCAATGATCGCTGGTCGATCAGCGAGCGCAGCAGCTGGCGCAGCTGACGCGGATTGCGGACCAGGAAGCGCTCGTCAGCGGCGTCGGCCGCGTGGACATCATGCACTGCAGTGTCGTTGCCGTCGGACATGGAATCTACGGTCAGGGGCGGGCGCCAGCACGCATTGGCGCGAGGCTCGATGGGGATATCGGCCTCTGCACCGGATTATGAAGTGGGATTTGCATCACTTTCCACGCGTAAGGGGTCAGATCCCTTTCTGCGGGAAAGGGATCTGACCCCGTGGTTCTGTCAGAACTCCTGCCAGTCGCCGTCGGCGGCCAGTACCGGCTGCGCCGTCGAGCTGCGCAGGGGGCGCGCGGAAGCCGGCTTTGCCGAAGGCGCGGCGGCTGCGACCTGGCGCGGTACCGGCGCCGCCAGCGGGCGTGCCGGAATGGCCGTCGTGCCGTGCGATGCCAGCCGGAAGCGGGCCACGGCTTCACCCAGCTGCACGGCCTGGTCCTCCATCGCACGCGCGGCAGCAGTGGCTTCCTCCACCAGCGCGGCGTTCTGCTGGGTGGTCTCGTCCATCTGCACCACGGTCTGGTTGACCTGCTCGATGCCCGCGCTCTGTTCCTGCGAGGCAGCGGAGATCTCGGCCATGAT
>NZ_LXXZ01000106.1 GCF_003244875.1 Stenotrophomonas sepilia | reverse complement strand
GCGCGCGCGGGTTGGCCTGCGCGTAGCGGCGCGCGGCCGGGTCATCGAGCGGTCCGATTCGGTCGGCCTGGGCCGAGGCATGGAAGTACCACTGGGTCATTGCGGCGGCTCCGCGGCGCTGGAAAACCCCGAGTCTAGCGAGCGCCCCGGGGGGCAGGGCGACGGGGCCATGAACGGCCGGCATTTGCGGGGCAGGTGCTGTATTGCAACAATTATCTGGTAGCGCCGTTTTACCACCCCTCCAAACACAGCCTACCGCCATGTCCCCGACCCGCACTTCCCGTGGCCGCCTTCCGGTCGCGCGCCCTCTCGTTGCCGCTCTTTCCGCCCTGCTGCCGTTGGTAGCAGCCGCCCAGGAAACCCCTGCCGCCAAGGATCCGGTTGCCCTCGACACCCTGCAGGTCACCGCGCAGCGCCGTGTCGAGAACGCCAAGGACGTACCGGTTGCAGTCAGCGCGATTCAGGGCGAGAAGCTGGATGTGCTCGGTTCGGCCGGCGATGACATCCGCTTCCTGGCCGCACGCGTGCCCAGCCTCAACATTGAGTCGTCCTACGGCCGTGCCTTCCCGCGCTTCTACATCCGCGGCCTGGGCAACACCGATTTCGATCTCAATGCGTCGCAGCCGGTGTCGCTGGTATACGACGACGTCGTGCAGGAAAGCCCGCTGCTGAAGGGCTTCCCGCTGTTCGACCTGGCCAACGTGGAAGTGCTGCGTGGCCCGCAGGGCACCCTGTTCGGCCGCAACACGCCGGCCGGTGTGGTCAAGTTCGACTCGGCGCGCCCGTCGCAGGATGCCGATGGCTACCTCCGCGTCGGCTATGGCAGCTACAACAGCTGGAACGTGCAGGGCGCCTACGGCGGCCCGCTGACCGACCGCTGGTCGGCACGCGTCTCGGCGATCTACCAGCGCCGCGACGACTGGGTCGACAACACCCGTGTCGGTGCTCCCAACAGTGGCTTCGAAGGCTACGACGAAGCCGCCGGCCGCGTGCAGTTCCTGTACGAAGGCGATGACTTCGAAGCGCTGTTCAACCTGCACAAGCGCAAGCTCAACGGCACCGCCCGCCTGTTCCGCGCCAACATCATCCAGAAGGGTGGCAATTCGCTGGTCGAGAACTTCGACCGCGACAAGGTGGCCAACGACGGCGTCAACTTCTCCGACCTGGAGACCTGGGGTGGCAGCGCGCGCCTGCAGTGGAACCTCGGCTCGGTGACCCTGCACTCGATCACCGGCTACGAGACCGCCGAATCGCTCAACCGCGGTGACATCGACGGTGGCTACGGTGCGGCCTTCCTCGGTGCCGGCAACTACGGCCCGGGCCTGATTCCGTTCTCCTCGGAGTCGGCTGATGGCCTGCCGCATCACCGCCAGTGGACGCAGGAATTCCGCGTCGAGTCCAACGAGTGGGGCCGCTTCGACTGGCAGGCCGGCGTCTTCTACTTCGATGAAGACGTGACCATCAACAACTTCAACTACGACTCGCTGGCCCCGGGCAATCCGCAGACCGGCCACGTGGTGCAGAACCAGCGCAACAAGGCCTGGGCGGTGTTCGCCTCGGGTGACTTCGATGTCACCGACCGCTTCAAGCTGCGTGCCGGCGTGCGCTACACCCAGGACAAGAAGGACTTCAGCGCCAGCGTGCTGCAGGCCGTTCCGTTCGGCACCCCGGTCAGTGGCCCGTACCTGGCCAACACCGACGTCAACGACGTCAGCTGGGACCTGAGCGGCGTCTACAAGCTGACCGACGACATCAACGCCTACGCCCGCGTGGCCAAGGGCTTCCGCGCGCCGTCGATCCAGGGCCGCCTGGCCTTTGCGCCGGGTCTGTCGCAGGCCGATTCGGAGAAGGTCATCTCGTACGAGGCCGGCGTCAAGGCCGATCTGTTCGAGCGCCGCGCGCGCCTGGGCCTGAGCGTGTTCCGCTACGACGTCGATGGCCAGCAGCTGATCGCCGTGGGCGGTGCCAACAACACCGCCACCCTGCTCAACGCCGACAAGACCATCGGTCAGGGCGTCGAGCTGGACCTGGAGGCCTACCTGGCCGACAACGTCCTGCTGACCTTTGGCAGCAGCTACAACGACACCGAGATCAAGGACAAGAACCTGGCGGTGGCGATCTGTGGCGGCGGCTGCACCATCACCGACCCGACCACGGTGATCAACGGCCAGACCTACGCGCTGGTGAACGGCAACCCGCTGCCGCAGGCGCCGAAGTGGATCCACAACGCGACCCTGCGCGTGGGCTTCCCGCTCAGCGATGGCAGCGAGCTGTACGCCTACACCGACTGGGCCTACCGCAGTGCGGTGAACTTCTTCATCTACGAGTCGCCGGAATTCCGCGGCCGTAGTTCGCTGGAAGGCGGCCTGCGCCTGGGCTACAACTGGGGTTATGGCCAGTACGACGTGGCGGTGTTCGGCCGCAACCTGACCAACCAGACCCGCGTGGTCGGTGCGATCGACTTCAACAACCTGACCGGCTTCCTCAACGAGCCGCGCACCTGGGGCGTGGAGTTCACCGCGAAGTTCTGATGCGGTGGCTGCGGTAGTGCAATGAAGAAGGGCCGGCGCAATGCCGGCCCTTCTGTTTCCTGCTTTCTGTAGGGTCGAGCCATGCTCGACTGCCATGAGCCGAGCATGGCTCGGCTCTACAGAGGCATGGCTTACAGCGCGCTCTGCGGGCGCACCTTCAGCACCGCATTCTCGGTGGCGCAGTCGCGGCTGGAGTGCCGACCGGCCTTCCGCGCCGCCTCGATCTCCTTGCGTGCGGCCAGCAGGTCCTTGTTGAACGCCGCGTTGTCGTGCAGGCGGGCCACGGCGGCGGCGCCCATGAAGCGGCCTTCGAGGATGTCGCTCTGCCAGTGCACGTTGCACACCAGGCGGCTCTCGCCGTAGTTGCGGCCGCGGGCCTGGATGGCATCGGCGCGGTCCGGCGCGATCTCCGACAGGATCAGTGCCCAGGCCCAGCCGATTGAGGTGTGGCCTGATGGATAGGAACCATTCTTGCGCAGGCCATCCTCGTCCTTCGGCGAGCAGGTCGGCTCACCGTTGACCATGAACGGGCGCGGGCGCTGGTAGTGGTTCTTGGCCGCCTTGGTGGCGGCGCTGGCGTCGATCCGGCTGCGCTCCAGCAGTCGATACAGCGCCGGAGTCTTCACCGCATCGACGTCGATGTCGGCGGCGCAGGAGAAGTGGTTTGCACCCTCGGGGAAGCCGAGTTCCGCATCGACGCCGGCCTGGGCGAAGCGCGGGCTGCCTCGCAGCGCGCGGGCTTCACGGCTGACCTGTTCGTCCAGGGCGAGGGCGGCCGAACCGGCCACCGGCGGTGCCGGCACCAGATCGAGGCTGGCCGGAACAGCGCTCTTGTCCAGATAGCCCACGGCCTTGGTGGTGATGTTGGCTTCGACGGCGGTCGGCTTGGTGGCCGTGGCAGCACAGCCGGCCAGGGCCACGGCAACGGCGAGGCCGAGCAGCGGGCGGGCAGGGTGGGAAATCATCGACATGGACGGGCTCCGGAGGAAAAACATCGCGTCATGATCGCAGCCCGTGCGCGGCACCGCAGTGGCCATCGGTCATACGGCCAGACCCGGCATGGTCATCACAGGAGATGAAGAACGTCATCGAAGGGTGCCAGTCTGCTGAATCCGGGCGCAGCGCACGGACTTTCACGCGGCCGCACCGTGAGCATCGGCACATCGGCAGGCACCAGGGGCCGTCCAGTTCCAGCCGGGTCGGGGGGATCCGAAGACAGAGGGAGAGAAGCGATGCGCAGCACCGCAACAGGAAGTACCGTCCTGGCCCTGCTTCTGGGGCTGGCAGCAGCACCGACGCAGGCCGCCGACGTGGTCGGCGTGGCCTTCGTGCATGGCACCGGCGCGCAGACCAACGCCACCCAGGACTACTGGCAGCCGGCGATCATCGACACCGTGCGCCAGGGCCTGCCGAACAGCAGCAACTATGTGGTCATCAACTGTGACTTCACCCAGTACATGTGGAAACCGGAGGCCGCCGGCTGCCTGGCCAACCAGCTGACCGGCTTCATCGACAGCCGTGGCATCACCCAGCTGGTGGTGATCACCCATTCCAACGGCGGCAACGTGATGCGCTGGATCCTGTCCAACCCGACCTACGACAGCCGCTATCCGAAGATCATCCGCACGGTGCGCAAGGTCACCGCACTGGCGCCGTCCTCGGCGGGCACGCCGCTGGCCGATGCGGTGCTCAACGGCAATACCTTCGAAACGTCACTGGGCTGGCTGCTGGGCTACAAGAACGACGCGGTACGCCAGCAGCAGGTGGCCAGCATGGCCACCTACAACGCGCAGAACCTGTACGGCACGGCCGGTCGCCCGGCGCTGCCCAAGCCGTTCCGCGCGGTGGTCGGCAGTGACGTGGAATCGGCTGTGTGGGACAGCAACAGCTACTGCGGTGGCTATGCCGCCAACGTTGGCCTGGAATTCACCCAGAACTGGTTGTCGTCCTGCTCCGATGGCTTTCTGGAGTGCAGCAGCCAGAAGGCGGCCGGCACCACCTGGTTCACCGACAAAGCGCGCACCCAGGGCGCAGAACCGCTCAGCCACAACCAGAGCCGGCGCGAGTGCTTCGGCCTCGGCACCCTGCTGCGCAACGACCTGACCCAGTGAGAGAGATGACCATGACGACCCATTCCACCCTGCTGGCCAGTGCGGTGCTGGCAGTACTGTCCCTTTCCGCCGCGCAGGCCGCGCAGCCTCTGCAGGCGGCCCGCGCGGGCGATCAGGTGCCTGCCGCATTGGTGGCCGCGCCGCTGCCTGCCGATGAAAGCGAACACGCGCCGTTGTCGTTTGCCTGGGCGCTGGACCCGGCACAGCCGCTGCAGGCGGCCACGCCATATGCCTCGGTCAGCCGCAGTTACTGGCAGCAGGTCGATGGCACGCAGCTGCAGCGCGGCCTGGACCTGCCGCTGACGGCGCCGGATGCGGTGATCCAGCTGAGTCCGGCCGCAGGAGCCCGCGCGCTGCCGGCCAACACCCTGCAGGTGCGCGACCCGGCTGGCCGCAGCAGCGTGGCCCGCAGTGTCGATGCGCGCGCGCTGCAGGATGCCGGCATGCCGGTGAGTGATGGCAGCAGCATGCTGCGCACCGGCGCGACCAGTGCCGCCGGTGCGTACACCCTGCAGAGCACGCAGGCGCAGGGCCGCTATGTGGTGCAGGTGCTGGAGCCGAACAGCCCGCTGCGGTTGGAAGTGCAGGCCAACCAGGCGCAGGTGCTGGCCGGTGGCAACGTGCAGCTGCAGGCACGCCTGCTGGAAGACGGCGCCACCACCGCGCAGCTGGCATCGCGTCGTGGCGGCCTGGGGGGTGAAGCCCTGCTGGTCGCACCGGATGGCCGCAGTTGGCCGCAGCGTCTGCTGCGCACCACCGATGGCAGCCTGCGCGCGCAGGTGCGGATCCCGACCGACGTCGGCACCGTGCAGGGACTGTGGGAGCTGCAGGTGTTCGCCCAGGCCGATGGCGTGCTGCGCGATGGCAAGGTGGCCTTCGCGGTGGCACGGCCGACCGCGCGTTTCAGTGGCCATGCAGCACCGGACCCGTCCAGCCGCCAGGTGGCGCTGCCGCTGCAGGTGGCTGCGGCAGGCCGCTACGAGGCACGCGGCACGCTGTATGCCACGGCCCGCGATGGCCGGATGAAGCCGGTCGCGCAGGCACATGCAGCCGGGTGGTTCGATGGCCCAGGCGCCGGCCAGCTGGTGCTGCCGTTCGGCGAGGCCGCGTTGCCGGCCGGTTTTGGCGCACCGTACGAGCTGCGCGACCTGCAGCTGCAGGACCAGAGCCGGATGGCACCGATCGAGTCGCGCGCGCTGGCGTTGCGGTTCTGAGGTTGCGTGCAGCGGGCCGGGGTCCGGCCCGCTGCTCCTGCGTAGAGGCGAGCCCATGCTCGGCGGCCGTTTGCCGTGATCAGGAGCAGCCGAGCGTGGGCTCGGCTCTACAACGGCATGCCGATCACCCCGCGTATGCGGTCAGCCGGCCTTCCTGCTCGCAGACGGTGATCGCGCCGCCGAACACCGCCGACAGCGGTTCGTTGCGCAGCAGCTCGGCGCGGGTGCCGTCGGCCAGCACGCGGCCATCGCGCAGCAGTACCACGCGCTCGATCTCGGGAATGATCTCTTCGATGTGGTGGGTCACCAGCACCAGGGTGATGCCCTGCTGCGCCAGCACCCGCATGGTCGCCACCAGCTGCTCGCGGGCGACCAGGTCCAGCCCGGTGGAGGGTTCATCCAGCAGCAGTGCCTGCGGCCGGTTGACCAGCGCGCGGGCGATCAGCACGCGGCGGGTCTCGCCAGCGGACAACTCGGCGTAGGCGCGGTCGCGCAGGGACAGGGCGCCGGTCATCGCCAGTGTCTCGCCCACGCGTGCGCGCATATCGGCGGTCACTTCGCGGAAGGCCGGCACCACGTAGCTGGCGAAGAAGCCGGACAGCACTGCCTGTTCCACGGTCAGGCCCGGCATGTCGGCCAGATTGCTGCTGAGATCGCCGGTGACGATGCCGAGCTGCGATCGCAGCCGGTCCACCTGCCAGCGGTTCTGCCCCAGCACCCTTACCGCCACGGAACCGTCAACCTGCGCCAGCGGGTACAGCTCGCGGGTGATCAGCTTGATGAAGGTCGACTTGCCGCAGCCGTTGGGGCCGAGCAGGGCGGTGTGCTGGCCCTGTGCGATGCGCAGGCTGAGCCCGTGCAGCACCTTCACCTGGCCGCGCACCACGGTGGCGCGGTCCAGTTCGATCAAGGGGGGCAGCTCCGCAACGGGCGGGGCGGCAGTCATGGTGCTGGCGCGTGGATCAAGGCTCGACAACTCAGGTCCCCAACTGTGAACGGTGCCACGGATGGCGATGCGATACATCGCCGCAGGGATGCAGTTTGCAACGCAAGCGCCCATCATGTCTGCCATCCCCGCGTCGATCCGGAGAGCTGCCATGTCTGATGCCCTGATGTCCCTGTTGACCGGTGGTGTGCTCGGCCTGGGAGGGTGGGCCATGCTGGCGGTGTTGCTGTTCTTCACCCAGATCACCATCTTCTCGGTAACCCTGTACCTGCACCGCAGCCAGGCCCATCGCGGGGTCGATTTCCATCCGGCACTGGCGCACGTGTTCCGCTTCTGGCTGTGGCTGACCACGTCGATGATCACCCGCGAGTGGGTAGCCATCCATCGCAAGCACCACGCCAAGGTGGAGACCGAGGACGATCCGCACAGCCCGGTCACCCGCGGCATCGGCAAGGTGTTCTGGCATGGCGTGGAGCTGTACCGCGAAGCGCGCGGCATGCGCGCGGACATCGAGCAGTACGGGCGCGGCACGCCGGACGACGCGATCGAGCGCCACCTGTATACCCCGCACGCCACGCTGGGGCCGGTAGTGCTGCTGGCGATCAACAGTGTGCTGTTCGGCCTGCCCGGCGTGGCGCTGTGGGCGATCCAGATGGCGTGGATCCCGTTCTGGGCGGCGGGCGTAGTCAATGGCCTGGGCCACTGGTGGGGGTACCGCAACTACGAGTCGGCCGATACCTCCACCAATCTCACGCCGTGGGGGTTCTGGATCGGTGGCGAGGAGCTGCACAACAACCACCATGCCTTCCCCAGTTCGGCGCGCTTCGCGATGCGGCGCTGGGAGTTCGATATCGGCTGGAGTGCGATCCGCCTGCTGCAGGCGCTGCGCCTGGCCAGGGTGCTGCGGGTGGCGCCGGCCATGGACGTGCGCCCGAACATCGCCGTGCCCGATGCCGAAACGCTGAAGGCGCTGCTGTCGCACCGTTTCCAGGCGATGACCGATTACCAGCGCAACGTGTTCATGCCAGCCCTGCGCGAGGAGGCCGCGCAGGCCGGGGCCAAGCTGCGCCGCCTGCTGCCACGCCGGTTGCGCCGTGGCCTGGTCAACGATGGCCGCTGGCTGAAGCCGGACAGCCGCGCCCAGCTCAGCGCATGGGTGGCGCAGCGGCCGCGCATCCGCACCCTGGTCGAGTACCGCGGGCGATTGGCTGCGCTGCTGGAAGCCCGTGGCCACGACGCCGCCGAGCGCCTGCATCAGCTGCAGGCGTGGTGCCGCGAGGCCGAGGAAAGCGGTATCGCGGCGTTGCAGGCCTACGCCGCACGCTTGAAGGGCTACAGTCTGGTGGGCGCGTGAGGGCAGGGTATGGGCTTCTGCTGGCGGCGCTGCTGCCGGGTGCGGCGCTGGCCCAGGTCACCGACACCGCCAGCTATCTGCAGCGGATGGACAGCGATGGCGACGGCAAGGTCAACGAGGCCGAGTACGTGCAGTGGATGCTGTATGCCTTCGATCGCATGGACCGCAACGGTGATGGCGTACTGAGCGCCGACGAGCTGCCCGGCGGCAAGGGCAGGGCAATCCGCCGCGAGCAGCAGCGGCAGGTGATCGTGCAGCGCTTCCACAAGCAGGATGCCAACGGTGATGGCTTCCTGGATGCCCGCGAGCTGTCCGCGCCGCCGCGTTGAGCGGGCGTAGAATCGCACCATGCCCGAACTACCCGAAGTCGAAACCACCCGCCGCGGCCTGGCGCCGCACCTGCAGGGCCGGCGCGTGCATGGCGTGATCCTGCGCCGCGCCGACCTGCGCTGGCCGATTCCACCGGAAGTGGCCGAGCTGCTGCCGGGGCAGCGCATCGAGGACATCCGCCGGCGCGCCAAGTACCTGCTGCTGGATACCGCCATCGGCAGCGCCGTCCTGCACCTGGGCATGTCCGGCAGCCTGCGCGTGCTGCCCGGTGATACCCCGCTGCGGGCGCATGACCACGTCGACATCAGCCTGGACAACGGCCGCCTGCTGCGCTTCAACGACCCGCGCCGCTTCGGCAGCCTGCTCTGGCAGCCGGCTGGGGAGATCCACCCGCTGCTGCAGGGGCTGGGCCCGGAGCCACTGGACGACGCGTTCGACGGCGACTACCTGTTCGACCGCAGCCGGGGCCGCAGCGCGCCGGTGAAGACCTTCCTGATGGACCAGGCGGTGGTGGTGGGCGTGGGCAACATCTACGCCGCCGAGAGCCTGTTCAAGGCCGGCATCAGCCCGTTGCGCGAGGCAGGAAAGATCTCGCGAGAACGCTACCAGCGGCTGGCCGACGCGGTAAAGGAGATCCTGGGCTACGCCATCACCCGCGGCGGCACCACCCTGCGCGATTTCATCAGCCCCGATGGTGCGCCGGGCTACTTCGAGCAGGAGCTGCTGGTGTACGGCCGCGACGGGCTGCCGTGCCCGAACTGCGGGCGCGCGCTGAAGCACGCCACCATCGGCCAGCGCGCCAGCGTCTGGTGCAGCCACTGCCAGCGCTGAGCCGGCGACCAGCGGCAGCTGAACGGGCAGGGCGCGTCTCCGCTGCCCGTTAACGTTTGTCTGCCTATCATGGCCGACCTTCCCTCTGTGCCTGACGCGCCTGCATGCAACGACGCGACTTCATCCGCAATGCCTCCCTCGCCCTGGCTGCATTCGGCCTGCCGTCCCTGCCCGCGTGCGCGGCCAGCAGGAGCGGCCAGATGGGCCTGCGCCGCCTCGGCCAACCGCAGCCGTTCGACTTCGCCACCCTGAAGGGCCAGGCGCGCGCGCTGGCACAGGCACCCTACAAGAGCCACAAGCGGGTGTTGCCGGGCCGCCTGGAAGGCCTCGACTGGGACCAGTACCAGTCGATTGGCTACCGCCAGGACCATGCGCTGTGGGCCGACCAGCCCGGCAAGTTCCAGGCCAAGTTCTTCCACTTGGGCCTGTACTTCCATTCGCCGGTGCGCATGTTCGACGTGGTCGACGGCAAGGCGCAGGAACTGGCGTATGACGGCGCGGCGTTCAACTACGGCAAGAGCGGCATCAAGGATGGCGAGCTGCCGGCCGATCTGGGCTTCGCCGGGTTCCGCCTGAACACCCGCAAGGACACCGACCGCGACTTCGCCGCCTTCCTTGGCGCCAGCTACTTCCGCGCGGTCGGCAAGGAGGGCCAGTACGGGCAGTCCGCGCGTGGCCTGGCGATCGACACCGGCATGGGCAAGCCGGAGGAATTCCCGGATTTCATCGCCTACTACCTGGAACAGCCGTCGGCTGATTCGGACACGATCGTGGTCTACGGCCTGCTGGATTCGCCCAGCGTGGCCGGAGCCTATCGCTTCGCGATCACCAACGGTGACGTGCTGCTGATGGACATCGACAGCGCGCTGTACCCGCGCAAGACGATCGAGCGGTTGGGCATCGCCCCGTGCACCAGCATGTACCAGGTGGGCGAGAACGACCGCCGGATGGGCTGGGACTGGCGCCCGGAGATCCACGATACCGATGGCCTGTCGCTGTGGACCGGTGCCGGCGAGTGGATCTGGCGGCCGCTGCTGAACCCGCGCAACCTGCGTTTCAACATGTTCGTGGACCGCAACCCGCGCGGCTTCGGCCTGCTGCAGCGCGACCGCAATTTCGACCATTACCAGGACGACGGCGTGTTCTACGAGAAGCGCCCGTGCCTGTGGGTGGAGCCGAAGGGCGAATGGGGCGAAGGCTCGGTGCAGCTGGTGGAGATTCCCACCGTGGACGAGACCTTCGACAACATCGTGGCGTTCTGGAACCCGAAGGAAAAGCCACAGCCGGGCCAGGAGCTGCTGGTCGGTTACCGCTTGTACTGGGGCGCCGAACCGCCGGCGCGCCCGCCGCTGGCGCACTGCGTGGCCAGCCGCACCGGCCTGGGCGGTGTGGTCGGCAAGAAGCGCGAGTACTTCAGCTGGCGCTTCGCGGTGGACTTCGAAGGTGGCGAACTGGCCAGGCTGATCGACAAGGCCGAGGTCGAAGCGGTGGTGGAAGCCAGCCGTGGCCGGGTCGAGATCGTTTCGGCGCGCCCGCTGCGCGAGATCAACGGCTATCGCGCGATGTTCGACCTGGTGCCGCCGGAAGGCAGTACCGAGCAGATCGACATCCGCCTGTTCCTGCGCAGTGGTGGCAAGACCCTCACCGAGACCTGGCTGTACCAGTACACCCCGCCGCCGGCCGGTGCGCCGGAGCGCACGCTGTACTGAGTGGTTTGGGATTGCAGGGCTTGCAGCCCTGCACCCGCTTCAAGCCAAGGCAACGTCAAATGCGTGCATTCCGTGGGATGGCGGGGTGGGTCCGGGTG
>NZ_LXXZ01000105.1 GCF_003244875.1 Stenotrophomonas sepilia | reverse complement strand
CGCGCCCCACACCGGAAGTGGAACGCAGCTGCGCCGATGGTAGTGTGGCTCAAGCCATGCGAGAGTAGGTCATCGCCAGGGTTTATACCCAAAACCCCGCTGCTGGCGCAGTGGGGTTTTTCTTTGTGCGCAGGAAACGTGGGTAGTGCCGACCGCTGGCCGGCAACCCGATGGCGTTACATCGCCCGGTGGATCCACGCCATGCGTGGATGCCGTCCACGAGGAAGCATTGCGCCAACCAAGGTTGGCCGCTACCAATCGATTGCCGGCCAGCGGCCGGCACTACCGGTAGATCCACGCCGTGTGTGGATGCGGCGCCAAACAGGGCTGGCCGCTCCTCACGGCAGATCCGGAAGCGGACTTTTCCTGACCCATCACGCAGAAGCAGGCAAAAAAACGGCGCCCTGCGGGCGCCGTCTTGACCAGGATCGCATTGCAGGCCCGGATCAGGCGGCCCGCGGGACCTCGTGCGGTTCCTGCTGGCGGAACACCGATACCGCCTCGGTAAGCGTCCCCGCCTGCGACTGCAGCTCGCGTGCGGCCGCGGTGGCTTCTTCCACCAGCGCCGCGTTCTGCTGCGTGGCCTGGTCCATCTGCACCACGGTCTGGTTGATCTGCTCGATGCCGGTCGACTGC
This sequence comes from Stenotrophomonas sepilia, assembly GCF_003244875.1. GTDB lineage: Bacteria > Pseudomonadota > Gammaproteobacteria > Xanthomonadales > Xanthomonadaceae > Stenotrophomonas > Stenotrophomonas sepilia. Next base: position 13,449 of record NZ_LXXZ01000105.1, on the reverse strand, counting down.
TCCTGCGACGCTGCGGAAATTTCGCGCATCAGGTGGCTGACATCCTCCACGCCGCCGGCAATGCCCTGCATCCGCTTGCCGGCGTCGGCCACCAGCTGGGCACCTTCGCCCACCTGCCGGCCTGCCTCATCGATCAGCTTTTTGATTTCCTGTGCGGCGGCGGCGGAGCGCTGCGCCAACACGCGCACCTCGCTGGCCACCACGGCGAAGCCACGGCCCTGTTCACCGGCACGCGCGGCTTCCACCGCCGCATTGAGCGCGAGGATATTGGTCTGGAAGGCGATCCCGTCGATCACGCCGGTGATGTCGCCGATCCGCTTCGAGGCGCCTTCAATCGCCTGCATGGTGTCGACAACCCGCTGCATCGCGGTGTTGCCATCACTGGCGGCGCTCTGCGTGGACGCAGCCAGCTCACTGGCCTCGCGCGCATGCGCAGCATTCTGGCGCACGGTGGCGGTCAGCTCCTCCATCGAGGCAGCGGTTTCCTGCAGGTGCGCCGCCTGGCGCTCGCTGCGCTCGGACAGCGCACCATTGCCTGCAGCGATCTCGCTGGCGGCGGTACTGATCGAGGCTGCGCACTGCTGGATGCGCCCCACCATGCGCGCCAGCTGGCCGGCGGTGGCGTTGGCATCGCGCTGGATCGCGGCGAAGGCGCCGTGGTACTCACCGCGCATGCGCCGATCGAGATCGCCGTTGGCCAGCGCCGAAAGCATCTGTCGTACTTCATCGACGGTGCTGCCCAGCGTATCGAGCAGCTGGTTGATGCCACCGGTCAGGCCATCGAGGAAGCTGGCGCCTTCGGTTGCCTGCAGGCGCTGGCCCAGATCGCCGGCAGCGGCAGCAGCGACGATGCCGGCCACGGCGTTCTCAAGCGCCAGCTCCTGGGTACGGTCATGCCATTCCACGGCGAAGCCGAGGCGCATGCCCTGTGCATCGAACACCGGGGTGACCACCTGGGCGAAGTGCACCGGGCCGATCTGTACCTTGCCGTTGTGGCTGGTCTGCAGGCCATTGAGGATGGCGCGGATGCGGTCCGGGTTGGCATGGAAGCGATGGATGCTGCTGCCGACCAGGCGTTCGGCATCGAAGTCAGGGAAGGCCTGGCGCAGTGTCGCCTGCTGGTTGCGCAGCAGAGCCACCACCGAGCGGTTCACATAGCGGATCACGTGATCGTTGTCGGCGATCATCATCGCAGTGCGCGAGGCATCCAGCGCCTGGCGGATCTGCGCATTCTCGGCATGCGCCGCCGCCTCGAGTCCACGCTGGGTCTGCACGTGGCGTGCAGTGTCGGCCAGGGCGTGGGCGAGTGAACCCGGTGCATAGGCGCTGGTGTCGGCATGTGCACCAAGATCGGCACCGGTGGCAATGTCGCGTGCCAGCGCGGCAAGCCGACGCGGGCCGTGGCCAAGGGCCTCGGTCTGCTGCCGAAGGCGCAGTGCGACCTGGCCGAGGAACAAGGTCAGGCCCGCGAACATGCTGGCCTGCAGCAGCGTTGGCCACAGCGCGGCACCGTCCTGCAACGGCGCCAGCAGCGCGAGCGTGCCGATGCCACCGGCCAGCCATACCGGCAGGCGATCACGATGGCTCAACAGCACGCCCAGCAGCAGTGCAATCGGCAACGCCGGTGACAGGCCCGTGATCGCGCACAGCCCTGCCAGCTGCAGCGACAACAACAGCGCCAGGCCATTGCGGGTGACGCAATGGCCGGCCTTGGGACCGGCCAGCCATATGGCAGGCAGCACAGCGGCCGCAACCAGCGAGGCGGTCAGGGCATGAGGCCCGCGCAGGGCCAGCATCAGGCCGGCCACCGCCAGTGCCGCACTGCCGATCAGCAATCGGCGGTCAGCGCGGTGGGCGAGCTGCTGCAGATGCGGCAGGCGGGCGGTATCGGGGGGACGAGTGGATGCAGCGGACATCGGCGACTCCTGGATCAGCAGACGGCTACGGCCACACGGTGGCGCACGCACGAGTGCGTGGCCAGGGCATGGACCGGGAATTCGGGGAATGCGACGCAATCAACGTCGCGCAGACGGGGCGCCGTGACCACATCCTGTGGGTGACGGAGCAATGGAGCGGGCATGCGGACTTCCTTGCAGGACCAGACACACGCCGCAGGCCCGACCGGGCCCACGTGCTGCGGACGCAGTGGCCCGCAACCGATGTATCGGCCGCAACTGCGCAGAATGAAGTGCGCGGACGCTGCGACTCAGCCGGCGTTGTCGTTGCCGAGGAAGCGCAGGATCACCCCGGCGATGCGTGCCGGGTCTTCCATATGCAGGTGGTGGTTGCCGGGAAACACGGCCAGCCGTCCATCACGCAGGTGCTGCAGGCGATCACTGCGCATCGGCTCGGGATAGTAGGACTGCGCCGGCGTGGCATAGATCACCTGCGTCGGGCAGGCGATGGCCTGCAGCAGGTTGTCGATCTGGCCTTCGCTGAGGCGGATCGCGGTGGGCAGCATCAGGCGCGGGTCGCTGCACCAGCGGTAGCCACCTTCGACCGGTTCCACGCCGCGCTCGACCAGCAGCCGTGCGCAGGGTTCGCTGAGCTGGTTGGTCATCATCCGCGCGCGGATCGGCGCTGCCAGATCGGGAAACACGCGCAGCTGCTTGCGTGCCAACGCCCGCGTGGCGTTCACATGCTCGCGCAGGCGATGCGCCGTTTCTTCCTCGGGACCGCGCAGGCCGCCGAGTGCTTCGATCGCCACCAGCCGATCAACACGGTCGCTGACCGAGGCGGTAAGGCTGGCAATGCCGGCACCCATTGAATGGCCGAGCAGGCTGAATCGGTCCCAGCCCAGCGCGTCGGCGACATCGAGTACGTGGCAGATCGCGGCGGCCGTGGTGTAGCTGGCACCCGCCGGCAGGTGTGCGCTGTGACCGTGGCCGGGCAGATCGATGGCAACCAGCTGCAACGCCGACAGGTGCGGCGCCAGCGGCACGAAGCTGGCGGCGTTGTCGAGCCAGCCATGCAGGGCCAGCACGCGTGGGCCGCCGCCGTGGTTGCGCAGGCCGGCGACGCGTGCGCCCCCGACCTGGAGTTCAAACGGTTGCAGGCTCATGCCAGCGAGGACACGGCCAGCCGTGCCAGGGCGCGTGCATGCTCCGGCTCGGCGTTGAGGCAGGGGATGTAGCGCATCGTCGCACCGCGCTCGGCCAGTGTTTCGGTGAAGCCCAGCGCAACCTCTTCCAGCGTCTCCAGGCAGTCGGTGGCAAATCCGGGGCAGACCACGTCGATCTGCTTCACGCCGGACTCGGCCAGCGCCCACAGGCTGGGCTCGGCATACGGCTGCAACCAGCGCTCGCGGCCGAAGCGCGACTGGTAACCCATCTGCCAGTCGTCCTTGCCCAGGCCCAGTGCATTGGCGATGGCCTGCGCACTGGCCTCGCAGCGCTGCGGATACGGGTCGCCCGCGTCGGCCAGGCGCTGCGGGATACCATGGAAGGAAAACATCAGTTTCTGACCGCGACCGTGCTGTTCCCAGTAGCGGCGGATCGATCCGGCTACGGCCTCGACCCAGCCGGGATCGACCGAGTAATCCCGCACCAGGCTCACGGTCACGCCCGGGTTGCGGCGCTGCCACGCATCGACCCGGTCTTCGACCGAGGCGGTGGTGGTGGTGGAGTACTGCGGGTACAGCGGCAGCACCACGATCCGGCGCGCGCCGTCGGCGGCCAGACGGTCGAGCTCGCCGGCCAGCGCCGGTTCGCCGTAACGCATCGCATGGCGCACCGTCAGGGTCGGCAGCAGGGCCTGCATGGCCTGCGCCAGCTGGCGCGTATGCACCATCAGCGGTGAGCCGTCGGGCAGCCAGACCTGGGCATACTTGGCCGCCGACCGGCCACTTCGCAGCGGCAGGATCAGCCCGCGCAGCAGCGGCTGCCAGAGCAGTGCCGGAATCGCGACCACGCGCGGGTCGGACAGGAATTCGGCCAGGTAACGGCGTACGGCGGGGGCCGTCGGCGTCTCGGGCGTGCCTAGGTTGACCGCCAGCACGGCGGTATCGGGTGCGTCGAGCATGGGCGGTATTGTCGCCTATCCGGCGCCGCACCGGGATGCAGGGTTCGGATTGCAGGCATAGCGCGCATCAATGCGGGCAGGGAACGCTCATTGGGGATTCATGGCAACACCACTAATTTCAGTCACTTGCTATATCTTCCTATGGACTGACTTCTGGAGCCTGCCATGCGTCGCCCGATCCAAGCCCTGCTGATCGCCGCCAGCCTGCTGTCCAGCCAGGCCATGGCCGGACCGCAGGAAGACCAGCGCGCCCGCAACGCCGTGCGCGTGCTGGCTGAAATCCAGGAAATTCCTGAACAGGGCATTCCGGATAAATTGCTCGACGAAGGCCGCGCGGTCATCGTCATTCCCGACACGATCAAGGCCGGTCTAGTCATTGGCGGTCGCCGTGGCCACGGCCTGATGTCGGTGCGCATGCCCAATGGCGCATGGTCCAACCCGGTGTTCGTGAAGCTCACCGGTGGCAGCATCGGCTTCCAGGCCGGCGTGCAATCTTCGGATGTGGTGCTGGTGTTCCGCAACGACCGCAGCCTGGACAATCTGGTCAACGGCAAGTTCACGCTCGGCGCCGATGCCGGCGTTGCCGCCGGTCCGGTCGGCCGCAATGCCGCCGCCGCCACCGACGGCCAGCTGAAGGCCGAGATCTGGTCCTGGTCGCGTGCCCGTGGGCTGTTCGCGGGCGTCGCGCTGGATGGTGCGGTGCTGCAGATCGACGATGCCGCCAACCTTGACGCCTACGGCAGCAACACCACGCCGCGCATGATCTTCGAAGGTCGCGCCGCCGGTGCGCCGTCGATGGACGTGGTCGCCTTCCGTGATCGTCTGGAAGAGGCCACCTACGCCGCCCGCAACAACCGCAACGGCAACGGTGGCAGTGCACCGCGTCCGGCGGCGACCCCGGCGGTTGCGCCGGCGCCTGTTCAGGCCGCGCCGGCCACCCCAACCGAAGCCACCACCGCGCCGCTGCAGAACGTGCCGCAGAACCCGCCGCCGCAGCAGCAGGGCTTCCAGCCGGTCAACGACGGCGAAATCCGCACGGAAACGCTGGGCGGAAACTGACTTTCGTCACGCGCGCCGGCTGACACCCGGTGCGCTATGCTCGACAGCCTGATCACTAACGTAACGAGCGTCTTTATGGGCAGTTTCAGCATCTGGCATTGGTTGGTCGTGCTGGCCATCGTCCTGCTGGTGTTCGGCACCAAGCGCCTGACCAGTGGCGCCAAGGACCTCGGCTCGGCGGTCAAGGAATTCAAGAAGGGCATGCGCGACGAAGACAAGCCGAACGCGCAGCTGGGCGATGAGTCGCGTAGCCAGGACGCCTCGCGCACCGCGCAGGACGAGCACGACCGTAACGCTCGCTGATCCGGAGCGGTTGCGGTGTTCGATATCGGCTTCAGCGAACTGCTGGTGATCGCGGTGGTCGCCCTGGTGGTGCTCGGTCCCGAGCGCCTGCCCAAGGCGGCCCGCTTCGCCGGCCTGTGGGTGCGCCGTGCCCGCAATCAGTGGGATTCGGTGAAACAGGAACTGGAGCGCGAACTGCAGGCCGAGGACATCAAGCGGCAGATGCAGGACGTGCGCCAAGGCATGCAGGACACCGAGAACCAGCTGCGCGCCAGCGGTGAAGCGATCCGTCGCGAAGCGCAGCAGGCGCAGCAGCAGGGCGATACGCTGGCGCAGGAGGTTCGCGCACCGGCGCCTGCGGATCTGCCGCCGCATATGAGCGCTGCGCCCGATGCCGATGCGCCGGCACAGGAGAGCGTTGCTCCCGAGCCGACGCCGGCGACACCCCCTGAAGCCGGTGCGCCGCCGCCGCAGAGCAGCCCGGAGCGCCAGCCATGAGTGAACAGGATTTCGGCGAAAGCTCGCTGGTCGAACATCTGGTGGAGCTGCGCGGCCGCCTGGTGCGCGCATTGCTGGGCCTGGGCGTGGTGCTGCTGGCGCTGCTGCCATTTACCCAGAAGCTGTACAACGCGCTGGCCGAACCGCTGGTCTCGCAGCTGCCCAACGGGCAGACGATGATCGCGACCAATCCGGCCGGTGCCTTCTTCGCGCCATTGAAGCTGACCTTCTTCGTGGCCCTGTTCGTGGCGGTGCCGTGGCTGCTGTACCAGCTGTGGGCCTTCGTCGCCCCGGGGCTTTACGCGCGTGAGAAGCGCCTGGCGGTGCCGCTGCTGGTGTCTTCGGTACTGCTGTTCTACACCGGCTGTGCCTTCGCCTACTTCCTGGTGCTGCCGGCGGTGTTCCATTTCCTGACCACCTTCAGCCCGGACGTGATCGCGATCACCCCGGATGCGAATGCCTACCTGGATTTCGTGCTGGCGATCTTCTTCGCCTTCGGTGGCAGTTTCGAACTGCCGGTGGCGATGGTGATCCTGGTCCTGCTGGGCTGGGTGACGCCGCAGCAGTTCAAGGAAGGACGTGGTTACGCGATCGTCGGCATCTTCGTGCTGGCGGCGGTGCTGACCCCGCCGGACGTGGTTTCGCAGCTGATGCTGGCGATCCCGATGTGCCTGCTCTACGAGCTGGGCATCCACGCCGCACGCTGGCTGGTGCCATCGTCGGCGGTGAAGAAACCCGCCGCCTAAAAAAGGGGACGGAGGGGATTAAGTCGTTATCGGCACAGTGGCACAAACGACTTAATCCCCTCCGTCCCCTTTTTCGTCAGGCGTGGAAGATGTCGCTTGAGGCCGGGGTGGTCGGGACCGGCGGTGCTGCGCGGCTGCCACGGTGCACGAACATCTGCTTCCACGCGGCGTAGACCGCGCCGACATACAGCGGCATCAGCACCGTGGTCAGCACCAGCTGGGCGATGAAGGCGGCGGCCAGCGGGCCTCCGATCAGCATCGCGATCTGGATCACGATCACGAACAGGATGTAGATGCAGAACGCGGCGATCAGGCCGAGCACGGCGAACACGATCATCGCGCCGATGTTCTCGATGCAGCCCTGCAGGCTCAGGCGCAGCGCGTGCATGCCGCTCTGCTTGTCGAACACCACCAGCGCCGGCTGGGTGAACATCGCCAGCGAGAGCGCCACCGCGCTCAGGAACACCAGCAGCATCCACAGTGCGATGCGCTTGGCCGGCAGGTTGGCGACCAGCGCCGCGGCATCGTCCGGCTTGATCTGCTGGCCACTGCGGCTGATCTCTTCCATCTTGGTCATGACCTCGCTGAAGGCGGTGAAGCCTTCGCGGCCGATCATCATGAACAGCAACGCGCCCAGCAGCAGCACCGCCAGCACCTGGATCGCCAGCGGCACCAGCAGGTGGCTGACACGGTGGTCGCGGATCGGCTGCAGCAGGTGCGAGGACAGGCCCGGGCGGCCTTCGTCGATCTCACCCACGGCGTAGAGCATGCCGCCGAACATGATCGGCGAGATGGCCAGGGTCATCAGCTGCACGGCCATGCCGGCGGCGCCGGGAATCAGCGTCGACAACAGGGTGACCACCCAGCTCACCAGCAGCCAGGCCAGGCCGATCCTGGCCAGCTGCAGCGGCGCACGCCGATACAGCGAGAACGTATCCAGCAACCACTGGGCGCCCGCCGAGGCCGGCAGCTTGCGAATCTCTTTCATGGACATCCGGGAAGGACAGGAGGGGACGGGCGGTTGCCCGTGCCGCTGATTATCCCTGTTTTGCCGCCGGCTGGGCTGAAGACAGCCGCGCCTGTCGGACGAAGCGGCGCAGCAGCTGGCGGGCCAGCGGTGCGGCGCTGACTGCGCGCTCGATGCTGCGCGCACAGCCGCCGTGGCGGCCGATGCAGTCGGCGCGGGCGCGCACGTAGCCGCGCATGTGGTGGGTGGCGAATTCGGGGTGGAACTGCACGCCCCAGGCCTGGCGCCCCCAGCGGAACGCGTGGCAGCCATCCAGCGGCGAGCGTGCCAGCACCTCGGCACCGTCGGGCGCGCGCAGCACGGTCTGCAGGTGGGTGGCGTGGGCGGCAAAGTGCTGCGGCAGGCCCTGGAACAGCGGATCCTGTGCCGCCTGTGGCTGCAGCTCCAGCTCGATCGTGCCGGACTCGCGCCCGGCCGGGTTGTAGGCCACCTCACCGCCCAGCGCATGCGCCAGCAGCTGGTGGCCGTAGCAGATGCCGAACACCGGCAGGCCGGCGTGGACGGTCTGGCGCAGCCACGCCGCGCTGCGCTCGCTCCAGTCGGCGTGGTCAGTAACGAAGGCGGCCGAGCCGGTCACCAGTACGCCGGCAAAACCGTGCGGATCGGGCAGGGCGCCACCGTGTTCGACATCGACCACCACCGTCTCGTGCTCTTCCAGCCCGGCGGCGACGCGGATCCAGTGCGGAAAGCGCCCGTAGCGGCGCAGCGACGGTACCGGGCGGCCGGTTTCAAGGATCAGGAAGGGGGCTGGGTTCATCCGGGGGCGGCAGCACTGACAGGACTTCCTCGATTGTAGTCAGCCCCTGCGCCACCTTTTCAAGCCCGGCCTGGCGCAGGGTTCGCAGCCCTTCAGCGCGCGCGGCACGGGTGAAACCGGCCAGATCCATGTCGGCGCGGATCTGCCCGCGCAGCCGCGAGCCCAATGGCAGCAACTCATACAGGCCGATGCGGCCGAGGAATCCGGTGCGCCGGCACTCCAGGCAACCGACCGGACGACAGGGCGTGGCGGCATCTGGATATGCAGCCTGGCTATCAGCGAGCACCGCCCAGTCGGCAGCAGCAAGGGTGTGCGGCTGCTTGCAGTGCGGGCACAGGGTACGCACCAGGCGCTGGGCGAGGATGCCGTTGAGGGTGCTGGCCAGCAGGTAGTGCGGCACGCCCAGGTCGAGCAGGCGGGTGACCGCCGACGGTGCATCGTTGGTGTGCAGGGTGGACAGCACCAGATGGCCGGTCAGCGACGCCTGCACCGCCATCTGCGCGGTCTCCAGATCGCGGATCTCGCCGATCATGATGATGTCCGGGTCCTGCCGCAGCAGGGTGCGCACGCCGCTGGCGAAGTCCAGGTCGATGTTGGCCTGCACCTGCATCTGGTTGAACTCGGGGGCGATCATCTCGATCGGGTCCTCCACCGTGCACACGTTCACGTCCGGCGTGGCCAGCCGCTTCAGCGTGGAATACAGGGTGGTGGTCTTGCCCGAGCCGGTCGGGCCGGTGACCAGCACGATGCCGTGCGGGCGCTCGACCAGGGCATTCCAGCCAGCGGCCTCCTGCGGGCTGAAACCGAGCTGGTCGATGCTCTTGAAGGCGGCATCGGGGTCGAAGATGCGCATCACGCACTTCTCGCCGAACGCGGTGGGCATGGTCGACAGGCGCATCTCGACCTCGCGGCCACCCGGCGAGCGGGTCTTGATGCGGCCGTCCTGCGGGCGCCGGCGCTCGGCCAGGTCCATTCGGCCGAGTACCTTGATGCGGCTGACCACCGCGGTCATCACCGCCGGCGGCACCTCGAACACCTTGTGCAGCACGCCGTCGATGCGGAAGCGCATGCGTCCCATCTCGCGGCGCGGTTCCAGGTGGATGTCCGAGGCGCGCTGCTCATAGGCGTACTGCAGCAGCCAGTCGACGATGTGCACGATGTGCTGGTCGTCGGCATTGACGTCGCCGGTGCGGCCCAGCTCGACCAGCTGCTCGAAGCTGGGCAAGGTGGTGTTGGCCTCGCCGCGGACGTCGCCGCGCGCGCCACGCACCGAACGGGTCACCCCGTAGAACTCCATGGTGTAGCGGTGCAGGTCGAGCGGATTGACCACCGCCAGCTCGATGCGGCGGCGGGTCAGGTGCTGCAGGTCGCGGCGCCATTCCTGCACCAGCGGCTCGCTGGTGGCCACCAGTACCCGTTCGGCATCCACTGCCAGCGGCAGGAAGCGGTGGCGACGGGCATAGGCGTGGGAGACCAGCGCGGTGACCGCAGCGACGTCGACCCGGGTCGGATCGATGCGCAGGTAGCGGCTGCCGGTGCGTTGGGCCAGCCATTCGGTCAGGCGTTCCAGGGTCAGTTCGCCGCCGTCGCGGGTGGCCAGCTTGAGGTTGGACAGCAGCACCAGCGGGTGCACTTCACTGGCATTGCGCGCGCCCTGTGCGGAAAACCGCATGCGCTCGCGGTCCTGCTCGGCCACCAGGTCATCGGCGACCAGAGCCGCGGCAATCTGCTCGAAATGCAGCCGTCCCCAGGGCAGCGGGACGCCGCCCGCCTCGCCGGGCGTGCCTGCCGGCAGCCGATGTTCCATCTGCCTGCTCCTCCCGGGTACGGAATGCCCCGCAGGTCGGCCGTTATACTAGCGCACCCCCTTGCCGGCCAAGACTCGTACGCATGTCCGCGACCCCGACCGTTCCGATCACCTTCCAGGGCCTGATCCAGACCCTGAACCAGTTCTGGGCCCAGCAGGGCTGCGTGCTCATCCAGCCGCTCGACCTGGAGGTGGGCGCCGGTACCTTCCACCCGGCCACCTTCCTGCGTGCGATCGGTCCGGAAAGCTGGAATGCGGCCTACGTGCAGCCGTCGCGGCGCCCGACCGATGGCCGTTACGGTGAGAACCCGAACCGCCTGCAGCGCTACTACCAGTACCAGGTGGCGATGAAGCCGGCGCCGGACAACATCCAGCAGCTGTACCTGGATTCGCTGAAGGCACTGGGCATCGATCCGCTGGTGCACGACCTGCGCTTCGTCGAGGACAACTGGGAATCGCCGACGCTGGGCGCGTGGGGCCTGGGCTGGGAAGTCTGGCTCAACGGCATGGAAGTGACCCAGTTCACCTACTTCCAGCAGGCCGGTGGCCTGGAATGCCGCCCGGTGCTGGGCGAGATCACCTATGGTCTCGAGCGCCTGTGCATGTACCTGCAGAACTGCGACAACGTCTATGACCTGGTCTGGACCTACGGCCCGGACGGCCAGCCGGTGACCTACGGCGACGTCTACCACCAGAACGAGGTGGAGCAGAGCACCTACAACTTCGAATACGCCGACGTGGACGAAATGTTCCACCGCTTCGATGCCTGCGAGCGTGAAGCGCAGAAGCTGGTGGAAGTGGGCCTGCCGCTGCCGGCCTACGAGCAGGTGATGAAGGCCAGCCACACCTTCAACCTGCTCGATGCGCGCCGCGCGATCAGCGTGACCGAGCGCCAGCGCTACATCCTGCGCGTGCGCGCGCTGGCCCAGGCGGTGGCCAAGGCGTATTACGAGCAGCGCGAGAAGCTGGGCTTCCCGGGTGCGAAGAAGGCCTGACCGCCTTCCTGCACCGTCGCGCTTTTCATCAACTACCCGGGGCGCCGGACGCGTTGCGCGCTGCGCCCCCACCACAGGATCGAACCGATGAGCCAATTGTCCCCCCTGCTGATCGAACTGGGCACCGAGGAGCTGCCGGTCAAGGCGCTGCCGGGCCTGGCCCAGGCGTTCTTCGACGGTGTTGTCGAAGGCCTGCGCAAGCGTGGCGTCGCGCTGGAGCTGGGCGATGCCCGCCCGCTGTCGACCCCGCGCCGGCTGGCCGTGCTGCTGCCGGGCGTCGGCCTGGAACAGCCGGAACAGCACAGCGAAGTGCTGGGCCCGTACCTGAACATCGCGCTGGATGCCGAAGGCCAGCCGACCAAGGCCCTGCAGGGCTTCGCCGCCAAGGCCGGGATCGACTGGACTGCGCTGGAGAAGACCACCGACAACAAGGGTGAGCGCTTCGTGCACCGCGCGGTGACCCCGGGCGCGAGCACCGCCAGCCTGTTGCCGGACATCCTGCGCGAGGCGATCGCGGCGATGCCGATTCCCAAGCCGATGCGCTGGGGCGACCACGCCTGGGGCTTCGCCCGCCCGGCGCATTGGCTGGTGCTGCTGCACGGCGCCAACGTGGTCGAGGCCGAACTGTTCGGCCTGCAGGCCGGCCGCGCCAGCCGTGGCCATCGTTTCCACCACGACCAGGTCGTGTCGCTGGCGCAGCCGCAGGACTACGTTGAAGCGCTGCGCGCCGCGTTCGTGCTGGTCGACCCGAGCGAGCGCCGCGCGCGCATCGTCACCGAGGTCGAGGCCGCTGCAGCCGGGGCCGGTGGCAGCGCCCGCATCACTGAAGACAACCTGGAGCAGGTGGTGAACCTGGTCGAATGGCCGTCGGCGGTGCTGTGCAGCTTCGAACGCGCCTTCCTGGCAGTGCCGCAGGAAGCACTGATCGAAACGATGGAGATCAACCAGAAGTTCTTCCCGGTGCTGGATGCCGCCGGCACGCTGACCGAGAAGTTCATCGGCATTGCCAACATCGAATCGAAGGACGTGGCCGAAGTGGCCAAGGGCTACGAGCGGGTGATCCGCCCGCGCTTCGCCGATGCCAAGTTCTTCTTCGACGAGGACCTGAAGCAGGGCCTGGTGTCGATGGGCGACGGCCTGAAGACGGTGACCTACCAGGCCAAGCTGGGCAGCGTGGCCGACAAGGTGGCGCGCGTGGCCGCACTGGCCGAAGTGATCGCAGCCCAGGTCGGTGCCGATCCGGCGCAGGCCAGGCGGGCTGCCGAGCTGGCCAAGAACGACCTGCAGTCGCGCATGGTCAACGAATTCCCGGAATTGCAGGGCATCGCCGGCCGCCACTACGCCGTCGCCGGTGGTGAATCGGCCGACGTAGCACTGGCCATCGACGAGGCCTACCAGCCACGCTTCGGTGGTGACGACATCGCGCTGTCGCCGCTGGGCAAGGTGCTGGCCATCGCCGAACGCGTGGATACGCTGGCCGGTGGTTTCGCTGCAGGCCTGAAGCCGACCGGCAACAAGGATCCGTTCGCGCTGCGCCGCAATGCGCTGGGCCTGGCCCGCACGATCATCGAAAGCGGCTTCGAACTGGACCTGCGCGCGCTGATGGCCAGCGCCAATGCCGGCCTGGCCGCGCGCAACGTGCAGGCCGATATCGGCGAGCTGTACGACTTCATCCTCGACCGCCTGAAGGGCTACTACGGCGACAAGGGCGTGCCGGCCACGCACTTCAACGCGGTGGCCGAGTTGAAGCCGGCCTCGCTGTACGACTTCGATCGCCGCCTGGATGCGATCGGCACCTTCGCCGCGTTGCCGGAGGCAGAGGCGCTGGCCGCGGCCAACAAGCGCATCCGCAACATCCTGCGCAAGGCCGAGGGCGAGATTCCGGCGCAGATCGACGCGGCACTGCTGCAGGAAGATGCCGAGCGCGCGCTGGCCGAAGCGGTGACCGCCGCCATCGATGACACCGGCGCCAGCCTGCACCAGAAGGATTATGTGGCGGTGCTGGCACGCCTGGCGCGCCTGCGTCCGCAGGTCGACGCGTTCTTCGATGGCGTGATGGACCGCTTCGGCCAGCGCGCGCTCGGCATCTTCCTGCAGCAGTGCCGCGTCGATCTGCGCCGGAATCTCGCCCTCGGCCTTGCGCAGGATGTTGCGGATGCGCTTGTTGGCCGCGGCCAGCGCCTCTGCCTCCGCCAACGCGGCGAAGGTGCCGATCGCATCCAGGCGGCGATCGAAGTCGTACAGCGAGGCCGGCTTCA
>NZ_LXXZ01000104.1 GCF_003244875.1 Stenotrophomonas sepilia | reverse complement strand
CCCACCCCGCCTTCGACAGACCTCCGCGATCTGTCGGAACAGCTCATGGGGTCAGATCCGTTTTCCGAAGGAAAACGGATCTGACCCCGGAATTTCATTCGATATCTGACAGATTTCATCCACTCATGGCGTGGATCTACTGGCCGCCGGCCAATTGTCGAAGGCGGGGCACTGTGGGTTTGCGGGGTGTGAGCCGCATGGATGCGGCGACCAAGGCTACATGGACGTACTTGCGCCGTCCCCGCACACCCACAGTGCCCCGCCTTCCCACGGAATGCCAGCTTTCGCTGTTGACGTTGCTGTTGCCTCTGCAGGTGCAGGGCGCAGCCCTGCCGAACACCCTTTACAACGGCAGCGGGGCCTGCGCCGGGTCGATCCGCCCTTCGCCGCGGGTGATCTTCTTGAACTCCGCGCGGCTGACCGATACGTAGCGGTCGTTGCCACCGATCTCCACCTGCGGGCCGTCCTGCACGGCGTGGCCATGCTCGTCCACGCGCACGGTCATCGTCGCCTTCTTGCCGCTGTGGCAGATGGTCTTGATTTCCTGCATCTCGTCGGCCCAGGCCAGCAGGTACTGGCTGCCTTCGAACAGCTCGCCGCGGAAGTCGGTACGCAGGCCGTAGCACAGCACCGGAATGCGCAGCTGGTCGACGACCTCGCTGAGCTGCCAGACCTGGGCGCGGGTCAGGAACTGCGCCTCGTCCACCAGCACGCAGCCCATCGGGCCGTTGGCTGCCAGATCCTGCTCCACCCAGCGCTGCAGGTCGGTATCGCGGTCGAAGGCCATGCCGTCAGCGCGCAGGCCGATCCGCGAGGCGACCACGCCGGCGCCGGCACGGTCGTCCAGGCGTGGGGTCAGGATCGCCACGCGCATGCCACGCTCGCGGTAGTTGTGCGCGCTCTGCAGCAGGGTGGTGGTCTTGCCGGCGTTCATCGCCGAGTAGTAGAAGTAGAGCTTGGCCATCGGCCAATTCTAGTCGCCACCCGGCCCGCCGTCGCGGATCGGCCGTGGCCGGGCGATCACGTGCCGGCTGTCGCGTACCCAGGTGCCAGCAGCGCCGAGGCAACGATGGCCTGGCCGGCGTGGCTCATCGCCCCGATCTGGCCAGCTCCTCGTCCTGCCATTGCCGGTAGGCCACCGGGTCCCAGTAGCGCGCCAACTGGTGCTTTTCCGGTTGCAGCACACGGGCTCCCGCATCGCCACGGCCCTGGCTGCGCATGGCGCCGTTCCAGCCGGCGCGGCTGCCGGTCTGCCGCATGCTGCCGGCCCGCAGTTCACGTTCCAGCCGCGGCGTCGCGGCCGGATCGCCGAACTCGGCATACAGCGCGCGGCCCTCGCGCACCGCGCGCTCGCGCTCGTCGGCGGACAGCGCCTCCCAGAAGCGTTCGCGCTGTACCACCAGCCATTCGGTGCCGCGCTCGGCCGCCAGGTCCATCCATGCATAGCCCAGGGCGCGGTCGACCGGACCGCCCTGCCCGTTCCAGAGCATGTCGGCCAGCGCTGCCTGTGAGAGCTTGTCGCCGTAGCGCGCGGCATTGCGGAAGTCGTTGCGGGCCTCTTCGTGGCGGCCCCGCTCGCGGGCCTGCATGCCGAGCCCACGGAAGCGCAGGTCCGGATGGTAGACGAGGAACTCGTGCGACTGCAGCACGATGGTTTCATAGGCGTCGGCAGGCGGTGCCGGGCTGGACCCGGCCGCAGGCACGGCCAGCAGGCCCAGCAGGGTAGCCGCCAGCGGGCGGGCGATGATGTTCAACGACATGGACCACGCTCCTGTGTTCCGGAGTCGACTCAATACCTTAGGGCCAGGCGTCATGCAAGTCAGGTCGGCCCGCCGGCACCCCGCTACAATCCTGTCCCCATGCACGGTCTCAATCCCCCCCAAGCCGCCGCCGTCCTGCACATCGAAGGCCCCTTGCTGGTGCTCGCCGGCGCCGGCAGCGGCAAGACGCGGGTGATCGTGGAGAAGATCGCCCACCTGATCGGCAGTGGCCGCTATCCGGCGCGCCGCATCGCGGCGATCACCTTCACCAACAAATCGGCCAAGGAAATGCGCGAGCGCGTGGCCAAGCGCCTGCGCGAGCAGGACGCTGACGAGGTGACCATCTGCACCTTCCATGCGCTGGGCCTGAAGTTCCTGCAGATCGAACATGCCGCCGTGGGCCTGAAGCGCGGCTTCTCCATCTTCGATGCCGATGATGCCGCCGCGCAGATCAAGGACCTGATGCACGGCGCCAAGCCCGATGACATCGAGGACATGAAGAACCTGGTGTCGCGCGCGAAGAACGCCGGGCTGTCGCCCGAGCAGGCGATGGCCGCCGCACGCAGCAACCGCGAGAAGGAAGCGGCCAGCGTCTACGAGCGCTACCAGCTGCGGCTGACCGCGTTCAATGCAGTCGATTTCGATGACCTGATCCGCCTGCCGGTGCAGATCCTGGAAGAGAACCCCGAGATCGCCCTGGCCTGGCGCGAGCGCATCGGCTACCTGCTGGTGGACGAATGCCAGGACACCAACGACGCGCAGTACCGCCTGCTCAAGCAGCTGGCTGGTGAGAAAGGCAATTTCACCTGCGTGGGTGACGATGACCAGTCGATCTACGCCTGGCGTGGCGCCAACCCGGAGAACCTGCAGCAGATGGGGCGTGACTACCCCACGCTGGAAATCATCAAGCTGGAGCAGAACTACCGCTGCTCCAACCGCGTGCTGCGCGCAGCCAATGCGCTGATCGCCAACAACCCGCACGAGCACCTGAAGAAGCTGTGGAGCGACCAGGCCGACGGTGAGCGCATCCGGGTGTGGGAATGCCGCAACAGCGAACACGAGGCGGAAAAGGTGGCCGCCGAGATCGCCTTCGTGGCGCAGTCGCGCAACGTGCCGTGGAGTGACTTCTGCATCCTGTTCCGCGGCAACTTCCAGTCGCGGCCGCTGGAAAAGGCGATGCAGCTGCTGCGCATCCCCTACCACCTGACCGGCGGCACGATGTTCCTGGAACGCCAGGAAGTGAAGGACACGCTGGCCTGGCTGCGGCTGCTGGTGAACCCGGACGATGACACCGCGTTCATGCGCGCGGTGCAGTCGCCCAAGCGCGACGTGGGTGCCGGTACGCTGGCCAGGCTGGCCGAGCTGGCGCAGGAAAAGGACATCCCGATGGCGCATGCCGCCGAGTCGATCGGTGCGCTGCAGCAGCTGCCACCGCGCGCGGCCAACAGCCTGGCGCGCTTCACCGACATCCTGCGCGACCTGCGCGCGCAGATGCGCCAGGTCAGCTCCGGCGACATGATCCGCAAGGTCGCCAAGGAATCGGGCCTGCTCAGCGAACTGCGCCAGCAGGCCAAGGAAGAGGCCAGTTACCAGCGCCGCGCCAACAACATCGAGGAACTGGCGCAGTGGTTCGAGGGCGGCCCGCGCGGCGCCACTGCGGCCGACCTGGCCGGACAGCTGGCGCTGCTGTCGCGCAGCGACAAGGACGAGGGCGGCAACCAGGTGCGCATGATGACCATGCACGCCTCCAAGGGCCTGGAATTCCCGTACGTGTTCATCGTTGGCTGCGAGGACGGCGTGTTGCCGCACCAGGTCAGCCTGGACGAGGGCAACCTGCAGGAAGAGCGGCGCCTGCTGTACGTGGGCATCACCCGCGCCAAGATCCAGCTGTGGATGAGTTACAGCAAGCTCACGCGCAAGTTCGGCGAGCATGTGCGGCTGAAGCCGAGCCGGTTCTTCGATGAGATCCCGGCCGAGGAGATCCAGCGCGACGGTGCTGACCCGGTGGCCGATGCGGCGCGCAAGAAGGAACGGGCGAGCGCGGGGTTGGCGGCGATCGAGGCGTTGTTCGACTAAGGCGCTCCAACGGCGCCGCCCCTCCGTGGTGGAGCACGCGTTGGTTCGGTGGCTGGCCGGTCGGGGTGGGTTCGCGGGGGACGCCGTGAACCCGTCCCTGAAGTGACCCCCGGGCGTGTCCTTCCACGGCAATGCAAAGAAAATCAAATTCAACAGCCGGGGGTTGAGGCAGAATCGGGGTTTCGGCTGGAGGTCTGCGCGTGCATCCGATTGAAAGTGAACGCCTGCGTCTGCGTGCGATCGAGCCCGACCGCGATGCGGTGCCGATGTTGGCACTGTTGAACGATCCGGGCTTCGTGCGCTTCATTGGTGACCGCAACGTACGCAGCGAGGAACAGGCGCGGGAGTACATCGCGCTGCGGGTGCTGCACAGCTATGCCTTGAACGGGTTCGGCATGTACACCATCGAGCGGCTGTCCGATGGCGCGTGGCTGGGCAATGCCGGGCTGGTGCGGCGTGATGGCCTGCCGGGGCCGGACATCGGCTATGCGGTGCTCTCGGAATTTGCCGGGCAAGGCTACGCCGGTGAGGCGGCGCGTGCGGTGTTCGCGCATGCACGCGGAGCGCTGGGCCTGCGGGATCTGTATGGCATTACCGATCTGGACAACGTGGTGTCCGGGAAGATCCTGCTGGGCCTGGGCATGCAGGAGCGCGGAGTGATCCAGCTGCCGGGCGTGGACAGCCCGAGCCGGCTGTATGCCACGCCGGGAGCGGCGGAGGTCTGATCCCTGATGTTGGTAGGTGCCGACCGTTGGTCGGCACGATTCAGATGCAGTGCCGACCAACGGTCGGCACCCACCCCTTCAACCGCGCAGTTCTGCCAGCTGCGCCTGCAGCTCGGCCACGGCCGTTTCCAGCTGGGCCACGCGCTCGGCCAGGCCCGGATCGGCCGCATCGCTGCTGCCACCGCCACTGCTGGCGTACTTGGCCGCCAGCGCGGCACCATCCACTTCACCGCACAGCAGGTGCATGTAGCGGTCTTCGCGCTGGCCGCTGGCGCGCGGCAGCACCACCAGCAGCGCGCGCTGCTGCAGGCGCTCGATGGCGTGGCGGGCTTCGTCGATATCCGCGAACCGGTACAGACGCTCGCTGCGCGACACCAGCTCGCCCAGGGTCTGTGGACCGCGCAGCAACAGCAGCGCCAGCAGCACGGTCTGCTGCCGGGTCAGGTCCAGCGCGGCCTGCAGGCGGTGCTCGTAGCGGTCGGCGCGCGAGGAGAAGTGCTGGCGAGCCAGGCCCAGTGCTTCCAGCTGGCGCAGCGCGTGCTGCACGCTGCCGGCGTCGACGTTCATCACCGGCTCGCGGGCTGTCTTCTGGTTGGCGGCCGACTGGGCCGCATTGACCGTCAGCGGGTAGGTGTCCGGTGTGGTTGCCTCCTTCTCCACCAGGCAGCCCAGCAGGCGGGCCTGCACGGCGTCGAGCAGGGGGACGTCGGGGGTCTGGACGGAATCGGTCATGGCGGCCTCCGGAAGGGCAACGGGTCAACCGCCAAGCATAGCCGTCCCGAGGCCGCCTTTGCCGGTAAAATGCGCCGGTATATCTGATTGCCGGTGAATCCATGCGTCGTCCCGTTTCCCTGTCCCTGACCCTGCTCGCCACCGCGGCGCTGGGCCTGTCCGCCTGCAAGCGCGTGGATGCGCCTGCTGCCGAAGCCGCCGCGCCGGAGGCCCCGGCGGCCGCTGCCGAGGCCGATGGCGCGCGTGATGCCACCGCCAACGACAACCTCAACGCCGTGCTGTGGATGCAGCGTGCGCAGGAGTACAGGGCGATCACCGAGCAGACCTACCGGGCCGCCGCCGATCGCCTGGATGCGGCGCTGAAGGAGGCCCACTGGGACGCACTGGTGCCGGAAGAACGCGGCAACGAGGCCAAGGGCCTGAAGCCGGCCGTGGTGCTGGACGTGGACGAGACCGTGCTGGACAACTCGCCCTACCAGGCGCGCCTGGTGCGCGACGGCAAGGAATACGACGAGCTGAGCTGGGACCAGTGGGTGGCCGAAAAGAAGGCCAAGGCGATTCCGGGCGTGGTTGATTTCGCCAAGGCCGCCAACGCCAAGGGCGTGACCCTGCTGTACATCTCCAACCGTGCCGTGCACCTGAAGGACGCGACCCTGGCCAACCTGCGCGAGCAGGGCCTGCCGGTGGCCGATGACAGCGTGTTCCTGGGCCTGGGCACCGTGGTCGAGGGCTGCGAGCAGGCCGGCAGCGAGAAGAACTGCCGCCGCCGCCTGGCCGGGCAGAAGTACCGCGTGCTGATGCAGTTCGGCGACCAGCTGGGTGACTTCGTGGAAGTGAGCACCAACACCAACGAAGGCCGTGACGCCCTGCTGCAGCAGTACCACGACTGGTTCGGCGAGCGCTGGTGGATGCTGCCGAACCCGACCTACGGTGGCTTCGAGCCGGCGCAGTTCAACAACGATTACAGCCAGTCGCGCCAGGCCCGCCACGACGCCAAGCGCGCCGCCCTGGACTACGCACCATGAGCCGCGCGCCACTGCCGCTGCGCGACGACGAGCGCCTGATCTTCGCGCTGGACGTGCCTGACCGCGCGCAGGCGCTGGCGTGGGTCGACCGCCTTGGCGACAGCGTGGCCTTCTACAAGATCGGCATGGAACTGCTCGCCTCCGGCGAGTACTTCCAGGTGCTCGATGAGCTGGCCCGCCGCGACAAGCGCGTGTTCGTCGACCTGAAGTTCTTCGACATTCCGGCCACCGCTGCGGCGGTGATCAAGCGCCTGTCGCAGTGGCCGGTCAGCTACGCCACCATCCATGGTTGGCACCCGGCCATGATGGAGGCGTGCGCGGCCGCCAACAGCGGCGACATGCGCCTGCTGGCAGTGACCGTGCTGACCTCGATGGGGCGCCCCGATCTCGCACAGATGGGCATCGACCGCGAACCGGTGGACGTGGTGGTCGAGCGCGCGCTGGCCGCCCAGGCCGCCGGCATCGATGGCGTGATCGCTTCGGGCCAGGAAGCCGGCCCGATCCGCGCAGCCACCGGCAGCGGATTCTCGATCGTCTGCCCTGGCATCCGCCCCGGTGGCCCGGTCGGCGATGACCAGAAGCGTACCGTTGGCGTAGCGCAGGCCTTTGCCGATGGCGCCGATGCCATCGTGGTCGGTCGCCCGATCCGCCTGGCCGCCGATCCGCAGGCCGCAGCGCGGGCGATCCAGCAGGAAATCGCGTCGGCTCTGGCTGCACGCTGAGCCCACCACCGACGCCGGTCACGCTGGCACCACGAACGCCATCCCGATCCATGCGGGATGGCGTTCGCATTTGTGGGGCTGCATCTGTCGCACGCAGCGCCAGCCACGAGAACTGTGCGCACGTTCGCGCTGCGGGCCTCTCCACTGCTCCCCAATCGATGCACCGGTACGGACCGCGGCCGCACCGGTTCCAACCATCGACAGAGGAGTACAGGGAAATGTATCGCAGCACCTCTTTGTTCATCGGCCTGCTGTTGGCCGCGTCTGCCGTACCCGCCATCGCTGCGCCGCAGCTGCGCGATGCGCCGCGCATCATCGGCGGCGAAGCGGCGCCGGCCGACGAGTACCCGTTCATGGTCAGCATCCAGGGCATCTTCGACGGCGATTCGGACCACGACCGCCACTTCTGCGGGGGCACCCTCATCTCGCCCTCGTGGGTGCTGACGGCCGCGCACTGCATGCAGGGCGAAGCGCCTGGTGGCATCGCCGTTGTCGGCAAGGTCACGACCCTGTCCACCGACGCCGCGCCACGACCGTCCAACGTCAAGGCGATCCACGTCCATCCGGCATTCAACAGCGGCAATTCGCTGGAGCACGACGTCGCCCTGATCCAGCTCAGCGCACCGCTGGACGGCGCACAGCCGGTGGCACTGCGGCTGCGGCCCGACGCCAGCTATCTCAAGCCGGGCCGTGAATTCACGGTGATCGGCTGGGGAGACACCGACATCGGCGATGGCCGGGTCTATCCGACTCAGCTGCAGACCGCGCAGGTGCCGTTCGTTTCCTTCACCGAATGCCAGCAGGCCTACGGCGGTGAACTGTCACGTGGAAAGGTCATCTGCGCCGGCCGCGAGGGCATCGACAGCTGCCAGGGGGATTCCGGAGGCCCCCTGCTGCTGCGCCTGCGTGAAGGCTGGACCCAGTTCGGTGTCGTCAGCTGGGGCGAGGGCTGTGCGCTGGCCGGCTATCCGGGGATTTATGCCCGAATCGCCGAAAAACACGCCGTAGATTTCATCGAAGCGGTTTGGCAACGCGATTGATACAATAAAATCAAATACATACATGGCACTACGTGAAGTGTTGCCTTAACTTGAACGGCAGCGTAGGATCGCCGCCATCCGGTCCTCGGGCCGGACATGTGCCACAACACTGTCCTCCGGCCCCGCGCCGGCTTGAAGAGCCTGTGATCCCCGTGATCCGGGCTCTTTTTTTATCCCGGTGGCGGCGCGATCCCTTCTGCCCGCAGCAGAGGAGATCTGCCCCCCTTGGCTGGAAACCGTGACGTCCCGGCTTGCCGCTGTCACGTCGCAGGCCGCAAGATGCGGGCCGGTCCGGGGAGTCCGAGTGCATGAGCGTGGCGGTGCGAGGAAAGTCTGCGCGTGGATGGGGGCTGGCGGCCATGCTGCTGCTGGCCGTGGCGGGGTGCCGCGAGTCTGCCAACGATCCGGCCAGGCCGGCGGCCGAGCCGGTGGCTGCAGTACAGGCGATGGCGTTGCGCCTGGCCGAAGATGATCTGGTCGGCTACGCAAAGCTGTCGGTGCCGCCGGGCCAGTACCAGCGCCTGCAGCAGGCGTGGGTGGAAGGCCACAGCCAGTGGCCGCTGACCGAGCTGCCACTGGGCGACCAGCTGCTGCCGATGCTGGCCGCACTGCGCAAGCCCGGTGCCAGCGCCGAACTGCAGCGCAGCTTCGATCGTCAGCTGGCTGGCCAGGCCGGCGCCGTGCGCCAGGCCGCACAGTCGATGGGCAACTTCGGCGTGCAGTACCTGCGCCACCAGAAGGGCTACACGCCCAGCCAGCAGGCCCACTACATCGCCCTGGTCGAGACCCTGGCGGGGTGGGCGCAGGCTGCCCCGATCAGCGACCGCGCACGTGCCCGCAGCACCATCGCCGCGCTGGTCGGCGCCGCCAGCAAGGTCGGCTTCGATGATGAAGCCGGCCTGCAGGCGGCCGGCATGGAAGGCAGCCTGCAGCAGCTGGCACCGTTCATCCACACCCTCAAGGCGGTGCTGGGCAGCTACGGACTCGGCGTGGACGACGCGCTGCGCAGCGTGCGCGGCGAACTGCTGTCGGTGGAAGGTGACAATGCGCTGGTGCGCCTGCACTACGACCTGGCCGGTGGCGAGATGACCCTGCAGCTGCCACTGAGCCGGCGCGAGGGCCACTGGTACCTGACCCGCACCCTGGCCGACGCCGACGCGCTGCTGCGCAAGGCCGATGCGGCCCGCGCGGCTGCGTCGCCAGCACCGGCTGAAGCCCCCGCCGAGGGTGGGGAAGCGGCAACACCGCCGGCTAAGCCATAATGGCGCCGATGTCGAAACAGAACCCGCTGCCGTTCCCCGGCGAAGAATCCCAGTCGACGCCCGCCGATACGGTGCCGGCGTCCCCCTCGACCGGTACCGGCCCGAACCCGGTACCGCCGCCCGCGCACGCGCGTCCGCCCGGCCGCCGTCCACTGTGGGCCCGACTGCTCGGTCGCCTGGTCGAGCCGTGGCTGTCGCTGAAGATCGAACCGGAAGACCCGGGCCAGTACAACGATGGCCGCCCGGTCATGTACGTGCTGGAAGACTACGGCCTGTCCAACGCGCTGATCCTGGACAAGGCCTGCCGCCAGGCCGGCCTGCCGTCGCCGCTGGTGCCGCTGGCCGGTGATCCGACCGGCCGCAAGCGCGCCTATCTGGCGCTGTCGCGGCGCAGCTCCAGCAACTCGCTGATTCCCGAGCAGCGCGGCGCCAAGACCCACTCTGATTCGCTGGCCAAGGTCCTGCAGGCGCACCGCGTGCGCGATGACCTGGATGTGCACCTGGTGCCGGTGTCGATCTTCGTCGGCCGCGCGCCGGACAAGCAGAGCGGCTGGTTCGCGGTGCTGTTCTCGGAAAACTGGGCGCTGGTGGGCCGCTTCCGCCGCCTGCTGGGGTTGCTGCTGAACGGGCGCAATACCATCGTGCGCTTCGCCCCGCCGATCTCGCTGCGCAGCACCGTCGACGAAGGCCTGGAGCCGGAGCGCACGGTCCGCAAGCTGCAGCGCGTGCTGCGCACCCATTTCCGCCGCATCCGTGAATCGGTGATCGGCCCGGACCTGTCGACCCGGCGCCTGCTGGTGGACCAGGTGCTGGCCGCCGAGCCGGTCCGCGAAGCGATCGCCGCACAGGCCAAGCGCGACAACTCGAAGCCGGCCGATGCCTGGAAGAAGGCACACGCCTACGCCTGGGAAATCGCTGCGGACTATTCCAGCCCGGTGGTGCGCTCGGCCAGCTTCATGCTCAGCCACGTGTGGAACCGCATCTACGCGGGCGTGCTGGTGCACCACCTGGACAAGTTCAAGGCCGCCGCGCCGGGCCACGAAGTGGTCTACGTGCCCAGCCACCGCAGCCACATGGACTACCTGCTGCTGTCCTACCTGCTGTACGACCGTGGCATCGTGCCGCCGCACATCGTGGCCGGCATCAACCTGAACCTGCCGGTGGTCGGCACCCTGCTGCGCAAGGGCGGTGCGTTCTTCATCCGCCGTTCGATCCGTGGCAATGCGCTGTACTCCGCAGTGCTCAGTGAGTACGTCGCGCAGCTGGTGGCCGGTGGCTATTCGCTGGAGTACTTCGTCGAAGGCGGCCGCTCGCGTACCGGGCGCCTGCTGCAGCCCAAGGGCGGCATGATCTCGATGACGCTGCGTGCATTCCTGCGCCAGCCGCGCAAGCCGGTCCTGTTCCAGCCCATCTACATCGGCTACGAGAAGCTGATGGAGGGCGGCAGCTACCTGGACGAACTGTCCGGCCGGCCGAAGGAAAAGGAGTCGATCTGGTCGCTGCTGTGGGGCATCCCCAAGGTGCTCAAGCAGAACTACGGCCAGGTGGTGGTGAACTTCGGCGAGCCGATCGCGCTGAACGACGTACTGGCCGAGAAGGCCCCGGAGTGGAAGGGCGAGGCGGTGTCCGAGGACGAGAAGCCAGCCTGGCTGTCGACCACGGTGGATACGCTGGCCGAACGCATCCAGGTGCGCATCAACGGCGCTGCCGACGTCAACCCCATCAATCTGCTGGCGCTGGCCCTGCTGTCCACGCCGAAGCACGCGATGGGCGAGGCCGACCTGATCGCGCAGATCGAGCTGTGCAAGACGCTGCTGGTCGAGATGCCGTACTCGGACCGGGTGACGGTGACCCCGCACTCGCCGGAGCGGATCATCGCCCATGCCGAGGAAATCAACGTCCTCACCCGCATCAAGCACCCGCTCGGCGATGTGCTCAGCGTCAGCGGCGACACCGCGGTGCTGCTCAGCTACTTCCGCAACAACGTGGTGCACCTGTTCACCGCCTCGTCGTGGGTGGCCTGCTGCTTCCAGAACAACCGCCGCATGAGCCGTACCGGCCTGGTCCAGCTGGGCCGCACGGTGTACCCGTTCCTGCAGGCCGAGCTGTTCCTGCCGTGGAGCGAGGACGAGTTCGAGCAGCGCATTGACCGCACCATTGATGTGTTCGTGCGCGAAGGCCTGCTGCAGAACGTCAACGATGACGACGGCGGCATCCTGGCACGCAACACCGGGCAGACCGACGAGGTGTTCCGCCTGCGGGCGATCGGCCATTCGCTGCAGCAGGCGTTCGAGCGCTACTACATCGCCATCTCGGTGCTGGTGAAGAACGGCCCGGGCGTGCTCGGTGCGGCCGAGCTGGAAAGCCTGTGCCAGCAGGCCGCGCAGCGCCTGAGCCTGCTCTATGCGCCGGCCGCTCCCGAGTTCTTCGACAAGGCCCTGTTCCGCGGCTTCATCCAGAAGCTGCGCGAACTGCGCCTGGTGTGGCCGGACGAGAACAGCAAGCTGCTGTTCGATGAACGCCTGGATGCCTGGGCCAAGGACGCCAAGTTCATCCTGGGGCGCGAGCTGCGCCACACCATCGAGCGGGTCAGCCCGGAAGCAGCTCGCCCGGACGAGCCTGCGCCGCAGGATTGAAGGCAGCGCCGGCTCCTGCGGTGGGTGTGAACCTTGCTCCGCACACTTCCACCCGTGCCAACCAAGGTTGGCACCTACCGGAGAGGGAGGCCAACCAAGGTTGGCATCCACCAGGACGGTCTTTAGGCCGGCTCGTCGGGAATCTGCAGGCTTTCCAGCCTGGCGATGCAGTCCTTCAGCTGCAGCTTGCGCCGCTTCAGGCGCTTGGCTTCCAGTTCGTCCTCGCCGTTGGCCGCCATGCGGGTGATCTGTTCATCCAGCAGGCGGTGCTCGGCGCGCAGGGCGGCGAGGTGCTCGACGATCTCGGCGGGGCTGTAGGTATCCACAGCCTCCGAGCATACACAGCGTTGATGACTGCCGGGAGAGGGGAAACCCGACCCCCGGCCGGGGCGGCTCCGAGCCGTTAGAATGGAACCCATGAGTGCCGTGATTTCCCTTCCCGATCCCCAGCCGCGCGCCGCCCGCGATCCACGCGTGGCCGAGCGCGAGCAGCACAAGCTGGCCAAGCGCCTGCGCCGCCAGGTCGGCGAGGCGATTGCCGACTTCGGCATGATCGAGGCCGGCGACAAGGTCATGGTCTGCCTGTCCGGCGGCAAGGACAGTTACACCCTGCTGGACGTGCTGCTGCAGCTGCAGAAGAAGGCGCCGGTGCCGTTCGAGCTGGTGGCGGTGAACCTGGACCAGAAGCAGCCGGGCTTCCCCGAGCACATCCTGCCGGAGTACCTGGCCGGGCTGGGCGTGCCGTACCACATCATCGAGCAGGACACCTATTCGGTGGTCAGCCGGGTCATCCCGGAGGGCAAGACGATGTGTTCGCTGTGCTCGCGCCTGCGTCGTGGCGCGCTGTACAACTACGCCGAGACCCACGGTTTCACCAAGATCGCGCTGGGCCACCACCGCGACGACATGGTGGCCACGTTCTTCATGAACCTGTTCCACCACGCCAAGCTGGCGGGCATGCCGCCGAAGCTGCGCAGCGACGACGGCAGGCACGTGGTGATCCGGCCGCTGGCCTACGTGCGCGAGCGCGACATCGTCGACTACGCGCAGGCACGTCAGTTCCCGATCATTCCCTGCAACCTGTGCGGCAGCCAGGAGAACCTGCAGCGCCGCCAGGTCGGCCTGATGCTCAAGCAGTGGGAAAAGGACCATCCGGGCCGCATCGAGCAGATCGCGCGCGCCATGGGTGAAGTCCGGCCCTCGCAGCTGGCCGACACCACCCTGTTCGACTTCATGGCGCTGGGCCGTCGCGACGACACGCCGCTGCCCGACGCCCATGCCTGGCTGGCCGGCTCCCCGGCCGACGCCGACGCAGATCCCGAGACGCCCACCGTTTAAGGTCGGTCGCCCTTCCTCTTCGCCATCCGGAATTCCATGTTCTTTCGCAACCTGACGTTCTTCCGTTTCCCGACCACCACCGATTTTTCCGAAGTCGATACCCTGCTGCCGCACGCCGTGCTCAAGCCTGTCGGCGCGCTGGAAATGAATTCTCGCGGCTTCATTTCGCCGTTCGGCCGCGAGGAGAAGGAACTGCTGTCCCACCGCATCGCCGAACACCTGTGGCTGACCGTGGGTGGCGAGGACAAGATCCTGCCGGCGGCGGTGGTCAACGACCTGCTCGAGCGCAAGCTGGAGGAGATCGAGGAGAAGGAAGGGCGGCGCCCGGGTGGCCGCGAGCGCAAGCGCATGAAGGACGACCTGCTGCATGAACTGCTGCCGCGCGCCTTCGTGAAGTCCTCGCGCAACGACGCCTTCATCGACCTGCAGCACGGCTACGTGGCGGTGGATACCTCCAGCCGCAAGACCGGCGAATACTTCATGTCCGACATCCGCGGGCTGCTCGGCAGCTTCCCGGCGATGCCGCTGAACGCCGAAGTCGCGCCGCGTTCGATCCTGACCGGCTGGATCGCCGGCGAGCCGCTGCCGACCGGACTGAGCCTGGGCGAAGAGTGTGAGATGAAGGATCCGGTCGAAGGCGGCGCGGTGGTCAAGTGCCAGCACCAGGAACTGCGCTGCGACGAGATCGACAAGCACCTGGACGCCGGCAAGCAGGTGACCAAGCTGGCGCTGATCTTCGAGGACAACCTGTCGTTCGTGATCGGCGACGACCTGATCGTGCGCAAGCTGAAGTTTCTCGACGGCGCCCTGGACCAGCTGGAGCATGCCGACGAAGACGGCCGCCGTGCCGAGTTCGATGCCCGCTTCGCCCTGCAGAGCGCCGAGATCCGCCGCCTGTTCCTGTTGCTGGAAGAAGCGTTCAAGCTCAGCAAGGCTGACTGAACAGGCAGCCCGACGGTCGCCGGTCATCCGGCGGCCCGAAGCAGCGCTATGCTGGGCGCATGAGCCGTCTGCTGCGCCGCCTGATCACTCCGACCCCGCCCGCCACCGTACAGCGCGACACCGTTCGCCTGCGCCTGGAGGATGCCGAGATCGAGGTGCTGCGCGTGCGCGATCCGCGCGCGCGCCGCATCAAGCTGAGCGTGGACGAGCGTGGCGCGCGGTTGACGTTACCCCCGCGCGCAAGCCTGGTAATGGGCGAGCGCTTCCTGGAACAGCACCGCGACTGGCTGGCGCTGCAGCTGCGCCAGTACCAGGGGCAGGGCCTGCCGGCACCGCTGCAGCCCGGCGAAGACGGCGTGCTGCCATTGCGCGGTGAGCTGTTGCCGCTGCGCTGGCAGGAAGGCCGCTACGCGCGGCTGGAGATCGACGCGCACGGTGCCTGCGTGCAGTGGCCGACCCGTGGTGGTGACGCCACGCTGCGCCGCCTGCTGCGCGAGTTCTATGAAGCGCAGACCCGCGCCGACGTCGGCCGCTGGCTGCCGAAGTACCTGCCCACCCTGCCGCGCGCCCCCAGCCGCCTGCGCCTGAAGGTGATGTCCTCGCAGTGGGGCTCGCTGGCCCCCGATGGCAGCATGGCCCTGGACCTGGCCCTGGTGCTCGGTCGTCCGGAAGCGTTCGAGTACGTGCTGGTGCACGAACTCTGCCACCTGATCCAGCCGAATCATTCGCCCGCGTTCTGGCATGAAGTCGAACAACGTTTCCCTGCCTGGCGCGAACAGCGCGACTACTTCCAGCTGGAAGGCCGGCGCCTGAAAGCCATGCTACGCCAGCTGCTGTAACTGTAGAGCCGAGCCCACGCTCGGCTGCCGTTGAATGCAGCCGAGCATGGGCTCGGCTCTACACAAGCGCGCGCAGCGCGCGACCCGCTCCTGCTCTTCTTTCTTTCTTCCGTGGTGGGCACACCGGAATCTGTCCGTGGCCGGGCGGGGTGGGTTGCGCAGGGGCGTGAGCCGCA
>NZ_LXXZ01000103.1 GCF_003244875.1 Stenotrophomonas sepilia | reverse complement strand
GCGTCGGGGTGGTCGGGGGTGGATCGATGCGGACATTGCCGCCGCCTCCGCCGCCACCACATGCCGTCAATGCCATCGCCAGCGCCGACGCCAGCGCCGACCTCACCATCATCGTGCGTTCCATCGATTCCTTCCCATGAACGTTGGCCTGCCCACATCCCGGCAGGCGTGCGGTGCCGCCCAGCGGCGGCCCTCCCCGACCCTCTATACTTGGGTCGACCCCCACGCAGTCTGCCGGGAAATCGCGGCGCTTCCAACGTCTTCGGTCTCCTTTCCGAACATTGCTTACGCATCAACGAGATTGCCATGTCCAACATCGTCATCGCCGCCGCCAAGCGCACCGCCATCGGCTCCTTCCTCGGCCAGTTCAACGGCGTGCCGACCCCGACCCTCGGCGCGGCCGCCATCGCGGCCGCCCTGGAACAGTCGGGCGTGCCGGCCAGCGACGTCTCTGAAGTCCTCATGGGCTGCGTGCTGCCGGCCAACCTCGGCCAGGCGCCCGCCCGCCAGGCGGCGATCGCCGCCGGCAT
>NZ_LXXZ01000102.1 GCF_003244875.1 Stenotrophomonas sepilia | reverse complement strand
CCTGCGAAAAAGCGTATCTACCCCAAGGCGCCCTCCGGGCAGGGCGCAGAAATCGTGCGAGGGGGGGGGGGGTCGGGTGGGGGGGGTGCCCGCGGCATGGATGCCGCGGCCAAGCCCCCATGGACGGGTTTACGGCGTCTCCCGCCACCGGACCCACCCCGCCATCCCACGGATAGCCAGCTTTTGCTTCGGCTGTTGCTGTTGCTGTTGCTGTTGCTCTGGCTTCGGCAGGTGCAGGGCGCAGCCCTGACGAACAACCCCCTACTTTGCCTGCTCGCAGAACTTCTGCCGGTACTCGAGCGCCTTCGGCATCAGTGCCTGCAGGTTCTGGATGCGGGTGCCCGGATTCGGGTGGGTGGAAGCGAACTCCGGCGGCGCCTGGCCGCCACTGGCCTGGCCCATGCGCTGCCACAGCGGCACCGCCTCGCGGGGATCGAAGCACGCCGCCGCGGCCAGCATCAGCCCCACTTCATCGGCCTGCGTCTCGTGGCTGCGCGCATAGGGCAGCAGATAGCCGTAGCCCATCGCCGACATCATCATCTGTTGCTGCTGCGCATCCATGCCGCTGGCGGCACCGGCCATCTGCCCGATCTGGGTCAGCTTCTGCTGCGCCATCCGCTGCGCACCATGGCGCAGCAGCGCGTGGGCGATCTCATGGCCCATCACCACCGCCATCGCATCACGCGTACGCGCCACCGGCACCAGGCCGGTGTAGACCGCCATCTTGCCGCCCGGCAGGCAGAACGCATTGGCCTGCTCGGACGGGATCACATTCACTTCCCACTGGAAATCCCGCGCGAAATGCGCCGGCTGCACGCCGTGCTCCTGTGCCAGCGCGGTCTCCACCACATCCACCTTGGCGATCAGGCGCTGCGCGATGTCGCGCACATCGCGCGCGATCGGCGCATTCGGATCCATCGGCCGTTCCTGCGCGAGGATCTGCTGGTAGGCCTGCAGACCGAGCGCGGTCTCCTGGCGCGCATCCAGGCTGCTGTCGATCATCACCTTCTCGCCGGTGTAGGGATCGACGGTGCGATTGGAGAACCAGTAGAACACCGCATAGCCCGCCGCCAGCAGCAGCACCCACCAGCGGATGTTGCCGAACAGGCCGCGTCGCTGCGGGCCTTGGGGCGAGCGGGAAAAGGGATCGTTGCGCATCGGTGGTCTTCCAGCAGACCCCGCCGGCTGGCGGGCACGGCGCAATCTTAGTGCGCGGACGCCAGCAGCGGGTGAAGCCCGATGCCGCTCAGATGCCGCGCACCAGACGGAAGCCGATGCGCGCATTGGTGGTGTCCGAATCCTGCGATTGCCGCCAGGCCGCACGAGTCTGCTCGGGCGCATTGGCCCAATTGCCGCCCCGGATCACCCGTGACCGGCAGCCCGGGTTGAACCAGGCGACACCGTCGGACGGCGCACGCCGGTAGCTGGCGTGCCAGCAGTCGGCCACCCATTCGCTCAGATTCCCGGCCATGTCGTGCAGGCCGAAAGCATTGGCCTGGAAACTGGCCACCGGCGCCGGTCCCCACCAGCCATCGCCATAGCCGATGAAAGCGTTGTGCCAGTGCCGACCCGAAGGCGAGACGTCCTTGCTGCCGGTGAAGTTGCCGCTGCCCGGCGGCGGCGTACCGGCGTCTCCCCAGGGGTAGCGGCCACTGTTCCCGGCGCGCAGCGCATATTCGAATTCGGCCTCGCTCGGCAGCCGGTAGCTGCGTCCGGTCTGCTCGGACAGCCATGCCGCGTAGTTCTCGGCATCCCGCACGCTGACATGCATCACCGGCGAGTTGCCCAGTGCGCGCGCGCCATCGTAATCCGAACGCCAGTCGACGCCGCTGCGGCGGATGAAATTGCCGCTGCGCTCGTCATAGACCACCGAGTGGCCGCGCCGGGTCGCACGTGGTCGTGCATTGGTCGACCTCACATAGCGCTCGAAATCGCCGACGGTAACCTCGGTGATCGCCATCGCGAAGCCGCGGTCAAAGCGAACGTAATGGGAGGGGCGCTCGGCGTCGGTGGAACCGGGCTCGGCATCACCCGCGCCCATCTGGAAGCCGCCATGCGGCACCACCACCATCTGCGGACCGCGCCCACCATCACGCATCGCGTCGCTGAACACCTGGCCCGGGCGGAAGCTGCCGTAATGGGTGGCCAGATCGATGCGCTCGCGCAGCTGGGCCACCACCGCATCCCCCGGCAAGGCGATGCGCAGGGCCTCGGCCAGCTTTTCGCGCGCCGGCTTCAGCCCCTGCGGCGTCGCCAGCTCGCGCAGGCCCTCATCACGCAGCTGCAGCAGCGCGGCGGCGCGGATCTGCTCGATGCGCTCAAAGGCATCGGCAATGGTCGGTGACGAGTCACGGACCTTGCTGGCTTCGGCCAGCCAGGTGCCCGCACTGGCAAAGTCGCGTACGCGCGCGGCGTCCTCGGCCCGGCGGATCAGGCCACTTTCGGCCGCCGCCAGGCCCTGCCGCGCCCGGCTGTTGTGTTCGTCCAGAGCCAGCGCTTCACGGAAGTTGCCGATCGCACCGTCACCGTCCTCACCGATCCGCCCCGACCGCAGGTCTTCCTCGCCAGCACGGTTATAGGCCACCACGCGCTGGGCGAGCTCCACCCGGCCCTGCAGCGCGCGCACCTTCTCATCCTTCGGCGCCAGGGTCAGCAGCACCAGCGCCTGGCGACTCGCCTCGGCCAGCGCCTCGCGCTGCCGCAGTGGCCGAACCAGCAGGGCATCGGCCTGCTGCTGCAGGCGCTGGCGAGAACGCTGCAGGCCGCTGCGGGCCAGGCGGTCATCCGGGTCTTCCTCCTGTACCGCCAGCCACAGCGGAACCGCCGCGTCGGCGTCCTCGTACAGGTGCCCTTCGCTGAACGCCTTTTCGGCTGCGCGACGCAGCTGGGCGACGCTGCGGCCCTGCCGGTCGACCCGTGGCGGTGTCCACCGCTGCACGTCCTCGGTGGCATCCTCACCGGCAATGGTGACGCTGCCCTGCCCGGCCCCCGGTGTCGGCTCCGCCAGTGAACCTTCCTGCGGCCGCGCGTCTTCGCCGGCAGCCGGCCCCGGCTCCGGTGTCGCCGAGGGCGACGGTGTGCAACCGGCCAGGGCCACGGCCAGAGCGGTGCACAGCACGGACGACAGCGGAAAACGCAAGCAGGATCTCCTTCGGCACGGACGCGGACCGACGTTAGGCTATTCTCCCCTGCCTGAGCAAACCCGAGTAGTAGGCCCTGACCCGTGGCAACCTGGATCACCACCCCCGCCGAGCTGGATGCGTACTTCCAGCAGCGTCCGGCCCGCATCGGCCTGGACACCGAATTCATCCGTGAACGCACGTTCTGGCCGCAGTTGGCTCTGGTGCAGATGGCGGTCGGGCAGGACATCCTGCTGATCGATCCGCTGATTCCCGGCATGACCGAGGCACTGGCGCCCTGGCTGGCCGATGAATCGATCACCAAGGTGATGCACAGCGCCAGCGAAGACCTGGTTGCCTTCAAGTGGACCTGCGGCGTGTTGCCGCGACCGCTGTTCGACACACAGATCGGCGCCTCGCTGGCCGGCATTGGTGGCGGCATGGGCTACCAGAAGCTGGTCGCGGAAATCACCGGCGTGGCGCTGGCCAAGGGCGAAACGCGCTCGGACTGGATGCGCCGTCCGCTCTCGGAGTCGCAACTGCAATACGCCGCCGACGACGTCGAGCATCTGTTCGCGCTGCATGACGCGATTGATGCCAAGCTGCAGGCGCTGGGCCGCCAGCAGTGGCTGCACGACGACGGCGAGCGCCTGCTGGCCAGCGTCGCCAATGACGAGGACCGCTGGCCGCATCTGGCGATGCGCTCAGCGCAGTTTCTCGATGCTTCCGCGCAGCGCCGCCTGCTGCGCCTGCTGCGCTGGCGTGATGTGCAGGCACGCAGCAGCGACCGCCCGCGCAGCTGGATCCTGGACAACGAACTGGCCGCCACGCTGGCACGCACGCCACCGGCCGATGCCGCCGCGCTGGCCACGCTGTTTGAACAGTTCCCGAAGGCACCGCGCAAGCTCGCCGGCGCGGTGTGGCAGGCGCTGGACACGCCGCTGGCCGATGAGGCCGAGGCACCGCTGGCATTGCCCGCCAACGACACCAACAAGCAGGCACTGAAGAGGCTGCAGGACGCCGTTGCCGAGCGCAGCCGCGAGCTGGGCCTGCCGGATGGCGTGCTGGCCTCGCGCAAGCATCTGGAAAGCTACCTGGAGCGCCGCCAATGGCCGGCCGCACTGGCCGGCTGGCGCCAGCAGGAGCTGGAGTCGCGGCTGCAGGCGCTGCTGCCGGCACGTTGAAGCGCCGAGCACGGCGCCGGATTGCGGTCCGGCTACCGTGGAAGGCCATGAAAAAGGGCGACCCGGATCACCGGGCCGCCCTTTGCATTCCAGCAGTGCGATGGCGGGAAGTCCAGCCACCGTGGCAACGCCTTACCAGTTCATGTTCAGCGAGACACCGACGGTGCGCGGTTCGTTGTAGACCGCAGCCATGTAGTTCTCGATCACACCCTTGAGGTTCTTCTCGTTGGTGATGTTGCGCGCGAACAGCGCCACTTCGTAGGCACCGTAGTTGCCCGAGTAGCCGATCTTCAGGCCGCCTTCGAAATCACCCTTGGAGTTGAACTCCTTGCTGTCGTACAGCACGAAGCTGGTGTAGCCCTGCTTGTTCCAGTCGGTGGACACGAACATGGTGCCGGCGTCGCTGACCGGGAAGTCGTAACGGGCGGCCAGGTTGACGTTGTACTTCGGCGCGTTCGGCAGCGGGTTGCCGTCGATCTGCGCGAAGGTGTTGGCACCGACCTTGATGGTCGGGTCATTCACCGTGCACACCACCTGGCCGTTGAGGCCGCAGACCTGCGCGTAGACGCGCTTGTCCCTGATCTCGCTGTGCAGCAGGCTCAGGCCGGCGCTCAGGGTCAGGTTCGGGATCGGGCGCAGCTCCATGTCCGCTTCGAAACCATAGGCCTTGGCCTTGTCGGCGTTGAACAGCACGCCGTTGCCGTCCGAATCGTTGCCGTTGAGCTGGATGTCGTTGACGGTGTAGGTGAACGCGGTGGCGTTCAAGCGCAGGCGGTTGTCCCACAGGCTGCTCTTCACGCCCGCTTCCCAGGACAGGATGGTCTCGGAATCGGCGGTGGTGAAGTCGGCATTGAACACGGCCGAGCGGCCCTGGATGGTCGGGCCGCGGAAGCCGCGGGCGACCTTGGCATAGACGCTCACGTCCGGCGTGATCTGATACATCGCGCTCAGATCCCAGCTCGGAGTGGTGTCGGACATCTTGACGTCGGTGCGGCCCTTGTAGGTGACCACGCCAGCGGCAGTGTCAGCCGTCTTCAGCAGGCGGGTGTGCTTCTCGTCCCGGGTCTGGCGCAGGCCGGCCGTGACGGTGAACTTGTCGGTGAAGGCATAGCTCAGCTGGCCGAAACCGGCCCACGAGGTGTTCTTGTTGCGCAGGCGCACCCAGTTGTTCGGGTTGCGGGCCGCGCCCTGCAGGAACCAGGCGCGCTGGTAGAAGTCGGTGGTGTCGCTGCCGTTGAAGTAGAAGGCACCGGCCTGCCACTGCAGCGCGCTGTCGTCATGGCTGGCCAGGCGGAATTCCTGGGTCCACTGGTCCAGGTCACGGATGCGGCCCATCGACTGGCCGTAGCCGTTCGGTACGCCGTTCACCGGGAAGTTCACCGCAGCGCCGCCGTCGGTGTCGCCACGGCTGTAACCGGAGGTGGTCTCGTAGGCGGTGATCGAGGTGAAGTCGATCGCGCCGAAGTCGTAGCGCGCCTTCACCGAGCCGCCGTAGGTCTTGTAGGCCTGCGGGTTGTTGTCGGCTTCGTCGTAGGCGACCTGGTCGCGCGGCACGTCGGTCTTGTTCGAGCCCTTGGTCAGCGCACCGCGCAGGAACAGGGTCGAGGTGCCTTCGTAGTCACGGGCGTGGGCCGAGGCCAGGATCGAGAACTGGTCGCTCGGGGTCAGCAGCAGCTGCGCGCGTACGTTGCGGTCATCGAAGCCGCCCATCGCGTTCTTCTTCGGGCTGACCGTGCCGTCGGCACTCGGGCCCTTGTAGGTGTTGTCGACGTAGTCATCGCGGTGCTGGTACAGCGCCGACACGCGGAACGAAGCGATGTCGTTGATCGGGCCGCCGAAGCCGCCGTCGATCGACACGCTGTTGTAGGTCGCGTAGCTGGCGTTGACCCGACCGGTGTAGTCCTGGGTCGGCTTCAGGGTGTCGAACTTGACGATGCCGGCGGTGGTGTTGCGGCCGAACAGCGAGCCCTGCGGGCCGCGCAGCACTTCCACCTGGTCCACGTCATAGACCGGGTTGGACTTCAGCACCACGTGCTCCAGCACCACATCGTCCTGGATGATCGACACCGGCTGCGAGGCACCCAGATAGAAGTCGATATTGCCCAGGCCACGGATATAGAAGCGCGGGAAGATGCGGCCGGTGGTGGTTTCCGCATACAGGCTCGGCACGCGGCCGGACAGTGCCAGCAGGGTGTCGTCGCCGCCGGCGGTGAAGTCGCGCATGCGCTCGCCCTGCACCACCCCCACCGAAACCGGCACTTCCTGCAGGTTCTGCTCACGGTGTTCGGCGGTCACGGTGATCGTGTCCAGGCCGGTCGGGGTCGGCGCGCTGTCCTGCGCGGCGGCACCGAAGCTGCCGACCAGGGCCAGGCCGGCACAGGCCAGGGCCAGCGGATGGCGGCGGAAGGAAACGAAGGAAGACGACAGACCCGACAGGCGGCGGGAATCGGAATGGGAGGGCATGGAATGCTCTGAGGAGGCGTCCGTGCGGCCTGCGCGAGCCGGGCGGCAAAAAGGGGGGAAACTGCGCAAGCGGCCATTATCCCCCAAATTGTTACGATTTCGTTGCGCGGCACCCGAACCCGGCGAAACAAGCGGTTTCGGCACAGTCCGCCGGCACCACCTTGGGGTCAGCTCCGTTCTCCCAAGGAAAACGGATCTGATCCCGAAGCTCCTGGCAGCCGGGTCAGCGCGACATCGACCCTCGCAAGTCGCCCGCGTGCGCGCTGCGAAACCAACTCTCGCCTTTACTTCTACGGCGCCGCGGCTTCGCGGAACGACTGCTCATTGCTGCCGCCCCCGGCATTGCCTTGCGCAACGCCTGGTCTCTGTCGAATTCGCCCTGCTGCGGCAGGCCCTGGCCTGAAACGGTCCGGGACGGCGGTGGATCCCGTCCCCGCCCCGTCCCGGCCGGGCGCTTGGCAAGCGCGGCGGGCGGCGCTACACTGAAAGCCTGCCGTGGGGCCATAGCTCAGCTGGGAGAGCGCGTCGTTCGCAATGACGAGGTCAGGAGTTCGATCCTCCTTGGCTCCACCACTCTTCAGGAGAACCCGCAGATCACCATGATCTGCGGGTTTTTTCTTTTAAGCGCCTCCGGCTCAGGCCGGCTCCTGGTCACCATCCTTGCGTTGCGGGCCGCGCGAGTGCGCATCGCGCACCTGTTGATCGCGCTGCCCCGGCCGCTGCTTGGCCACATCGTCCTGCTTCCTGTCCTGGCGGCTTTCCTGGATACCCTGCTTCGGGTCCTGATCCCTGCTTTGCTCGTTCATCGAAAACTCCCTCGCCGGCAGCAGGCCAACGTTGCCACCACGCTAGAGGTTGCCGGGTGAGCCGCGGGTCAGTCCCATGCCAACATCGTGTGCAGGAAGCGGCTTGCCGCCAGCGCCCCACGCGGCCAGAATCCGGGGCACCACGCTCACCTGTGTTCCATGCCCTCCCCTGCCCAGCACGCAGCTCACGCGTTGCCGATGCTCCTCAATGCGACCGACGGCAGGATCCAGCTCGGCAACCTGCCCGCATTGATCGGCCCCACCCTGTCACTGGACGAAGCGCGCGTCGCCTTTGCCCCTCTGGTGCGAGGGGAGCGCGATGTCGGCACCGGCTATCACTGGCTCAGCCTGCACCGGCTCAGCCTGGGCGGTGCGCCCGCTGGCATCAGCCTGGGCTTCCACGGGCAACGGCTCGACATGGTGACAATGAGCGTCGATCTGCCCGGTGCAACACTGGAAGACGGCTGGCCGACCCAGGCCGCGATCAATGCCGAAGTCGCTTTCATGCGGCGCACCTTGGCCACGGCACTGGGGCGCAAACTGGCAGGCGGCCACGCCCGCTTCAGCTGGGGCGAGGCCTGGGCCCGGTTCGACCCGAAGGGATTCATGGCCAGCAGCGGCATCCGCTACTCGCCTCGCGCGTGACGGCGCTCAGGTTCGGGTGATCGACACGCCTCCTTCAACGCGCATTGCGGTACCGGTAACGAAGCTGCTTTCATCGCTGGCCAGGAACAACGCCGCATTGGCGATCTCTTCCGGCTCGGCCATGCGCTTGAGTGCATGCAGCGAGCGCACGAAGTCGCGGGCATCGCCGGTCGGTGCGGCCTGCCGGCCCATTTCGGTATCGGTGCCACCGGGCAACAGCACGTTGCTGCGCACGCCGCGCGCGCCGTATTCGGCGGCAATCACCTGGCTCAGGCCTATCAAGCCGGCCTTGCTCGACGCATAGGCCGCCATGCCCGGGAAGCCGACGGTGTGGCCGACGAAGGTGCCGACAAACACCAGCGAGCCACCGCCGCGTGCCAGCAACGCCGGCAACTGGGCGCGTGCGGCGTGGAAGGCGGCATCGAGATTGGTGGCCATCACCTCGCGCCACGCATCCACCGGGAACTCTGCTGCCGGTGCACCGGGGCCGAGCATGCCGGCATTGTTGAGCGCGATGTCCAACCCACCGAATGACTGCTGGGCCAGTTCCACCAGCGCCGGTGCCGTGGCCGGATCAGCCACGTCCGCGGCATGCACCACCACCTCGCCACCGGCGGCGCGGATCTGCTCGGCCAGCACCAGCAGCGGCTGTGGGCGTCGTGCATTGAGCACCAGCTTTGCCCCTTCGGCAGCAAAGCGCAGCGCGCTGGCGCGGCCGATGCCAGCACTGGCACCGGTGATGAGGGCGATCTTGTTGTTCAGGCGCATGAGGGTGGTACCGGTTGTGGAGTGGCCACCACGATGCCGCGCCTCTCGCCTGCCGACACTCCGTTTCCGGGCCTCCCGACCCGGTGCAGGAAACGGAGTTTCCGTAGAACCGGCACGTGCCAGAATCCATCCATGGAAAGCGCCGCCACCACCGCTCCCGATGCCCGTGTCGAACGGGTCTGCCGCCATCTGCAGGCCAGCCTCGACGAGCCCTCGCTGCAGGCGTTGGCCGCCATCGCTGGCTGCAGCCCGACCCGGCTGCATCGCCTGTTCAAGCAGGCCACCGGGTTGACCCCGAAGCAGTACGCTGCAGCGCTGCGCGCCGATCGCCTGCGCAGCGGACTTCAGCAGAAGGAACGCATCACCGACGCCTTCCACGATGCCGGCTTCGGCTCCAGCGGACGCTTCTACGAGAACGCGCCGAAGCTGCTGGGCATGACGCCGAAGCAATGGCGTGCCGGTGGTCGCGGCGAAGTCATCCACTTCGCGCTTGCCGAAAGTTCGTTGGGCAGCGTGCTGGTGGCCAGCAGTGCCACCGGCGTCGTCGCGATCCTGCTCGGCGACGATCCGGAAGCGCTGCTGCAGTCACTGCAGCAGCGCTTCCGCCAGGCCGAACTGGTCGGGGCCGACAGCGGCTATGAGCAACTGGTGGCACAGGTGGTGGGCCTGGTCGAGGATCCCTCGCGAGGCGCCACGCTGCCGCTGGACATCCGCGGCACGGCGTTCCAGCAACGTGTATGGCAGGCGCTGCAGCAGATTCCGCGTGGACAGACGGCCTCATATGCGGAGATCGCCGCGCGTATCGGCGCGCCGCGATCGAGCCGCGCGGTGGCACGCGCCTGCGCAAGCAATCCGCTGGCTGTGGCGGTGCCCTGCCACCGGGTGGTGCGCCGCGACGGCGACCTGTCCGGCTATGCCTGGGGCGTGGCACGCAAGCGCGAACTGCTGCGCCGGGAAAAGGTCGCCAACGGCTGACGCGACCCGCAAGCCGCCGACCTTGTCCGGCACCGGCCAAGCCCTCAGTCCAGCTTCACCACCAGCTTGCCGAAGTTGTGCCCCAGCAGCAGCCCGAAGAACGCCTCCGGTGCATTTTCCAGCCCTTCCACTACATCCTCGCGGTACTGGATGCGGCCCTCACGCAGCCACTGCGCCATCTCGCGCTCGAAGTCCGGCCACAGGTGCTTGAAGTCGTGCACGATGAAACCGCGCACGGTCAGGCGCTGGCGCAGGATCTGGCTGAACAGCGCCGGCAGGCGGTCCGGGCCAGGCTGCGCGACACCACGATTGTTGTAGGTGGCGATGGTGCCGC
The DNA here is from genome assembly GCF_003244875.1 of Stenotrophomonas sepilia. GTDB lineage: Bacteria > Pseudomonadota > Gammaproteobacteria > Xanthomonadales > Xanthomonadaceae > Stenotrophomonas > Stenotrophomonas sepilia. The sequence continues at coordinate 4,849 of NZ_LXXZ01000102.1, read as the reverse complement.
ACACCGGAATGCGGGCGAAGTCGTTGAGCAACGGCAGCACCGCGTCCAGTACATGGCCCCCGACGTTCTCGAAGTACACGTCGATACCCGCAGGTACCGCCGCGCGCAGCTGCTCGGCAAAATCAGCCGCGCGATGATCCAGCGCCACATCCACGCCCAGCGTTCGCAGATAGGCACGCTTGGCCTCGCCACCGGCGATGGCCACTACGCGCGCGCCCTGCAGCTTGGCCAACTGCGCCACGGTCGCGCCGACCGGCCCCGTTGCGGCGGCCACCACCAGCGTCTCTCCCGGCTGCAGGCGGGCGATTTCATGAAGGCTGGAATAGGCGGTGAAGCCCGGCATGCCATACACCCCCAGCGCCGTACTCAACGGCAGCCCGGCCGGGTCCAGGCGGCGGCCCAGCGCCTTGGCTGGCAGCACGGCGTGGGTCTGCCACCCGCCCGGCGCCAGCACCCGTTCGCCCACTGCGACCCCCTCAGCCCTGGATTGCACCACCTCGGCCACGGTCTGGCCTTCCATCACAGCCCCCACTGCCACCGGCGCGGCATACGACGGTCCCTCATCCATGCGTCCACGCATGTACGGGTCCAGTGAGAGATAGCGATTGCGCAGCAGCACCTCGCCGTCGCCCAAGGGCGGCAGCGCGGCCTGCTCCAGGCGGAAATTGGCTGCGGCGGGCGCCCCCTGCGGACGCGACGCCAGCACGATGCGGGTGGTGGTCGATGAGTCGGACATGACGACGGTCTCTGCTGTTGCCAGCATCAGGAAAGGAACGCCGACACTACGCCGCAGCGTTCCCCCATGGCGGTCACGAAAACAGCGTTCCATGTCCGGTATCGGTGCCGTCCACGCGCAGGCCGCGCCACGCCGCGTTTGTCGATCACCGTGGCCCGCTGAATTCCGCCGCACGCGATGATCACCGCGCCGCCGCGCCCGGTTGAATCGGCATCCAGCGCGCCCCCCGCTCCGCGACGGCGGATCAAGTACTTGCGCCTGCGCAGACGGCAATGTGAAGGTTTTTTGCCAAAATGCTTGCCGTAGGCGGCTGACCTCCGTAATATGCGCGTCCTTGGCAGCGACCTCGCTGCAATGAACTACGTGGCCGAGTAGCTCAGTTGGTAGAGCAGGGGATTGAAAATCCCCGTGTCGGCGGTTCGATTCCGTCCTCGGCCACCACGTTCGACAGCCTGCAGAAATGCAGGTCTTTTTTTCGGGAATCGCAGTTGATCGTGATTGCCACACAGTTTGGCCGAGTAGCTCAGTTGGTAGAGCAGGGGATTGAAAATCCCCGTGTCGGCGGTTCGATTCCGTCTTCGGCCACCATCTTTCGAGACCTGCAGAGATGCAGGTCTTTTTTTTGTCCGTGCTTCGCGCACTGCACGAATGGCGGATGCGGCGCCTGCGCACACGCCCGGTTGACGAAACATTTACACCGGCATGCGCGGCGGCACCTACGCTCCAGACTCCTGCCTGGAGCCTGACGATGCCTCTGCGCCCCGCCCTGTTCGCCTTCCTGCTGCTGGCCGCTTTCCCGGTGATCGCCACTGAACCTGTGCGCGCGGTCGAGCGCCTGGACATCGATCGCTACGCCGGCCAGTGGCACGAGATTGCGCATCTTCCGGTCTCGTTCCAGAAGCAGTGCGTGGGCGAGATCACCGCCAACTACGGACTGCGCAGCGATGGCCGCATCAGTGTCACCAACGCCTGCCGCAACGGCGACGGTGAGCGCGTGGTCGCCGAAGGCGTGGCTCGCGCGGTGGCCGGCCATCCCGGCCAGTTGCAAGTGCGCTTCGCGCCGGACTGGCTGAGCTGGGTCCCGCTGGTCTGGGCCGACTACTGGGTGCTGGCGCTGGATCCGGACTATCAGTGGGCGCTGGTCGGTGAACCGGACCGGAAGTACCTGTGGATCCTCTCGCGCCTGCCGGAAATGGATCGCGCACGCTTCGAAGCGCTGAAAGAAAAAGCCGAGGCCATGGGCTACGACCTGCGCCCGCTGCGCCTGATGGCCCCGCTTCGCGATACGCCCGCCGATTGAACCGCGTCGCAACCGCGGCGCCGCGCACGCCCGGCCACCATCTTCACGCGCTACCCTCTGCGACGGGTCGCCACAGGCGATCCAAACGACCATACGCCGTAGTATGCTTATTCAAACGCACCCCTCCAGAGGACTTGCGCCCATGCTCCACCGTTTCCGTATCGCCTTGATTGTCCTGTGCACCCTCGCCCTTGTTGCCTGCAACAACGGCATCGTCAAGCGTGTTTCGGAACCGGCGGCCAGCCTGCAGCAGCTGACCGTGCGTGCCGACGGCAACTGGACCGTGGCCCTGCGCCTGCAGAACTTCAGCTCGATGCCGATGACCTTCGATGACGTCTCGCTGGCGCTGACCGTCGGCGACAACGAAGCCGGCACCCTGCAGGCCAAGCCCGGAATCTCCATCGGCGGCACCTCCGCCGACGTCATCAATGTCGACCTCGTGCCCAGCTCGGCCGCGCGCCTGGTGGTGGCCGATGCGCTGGCCAGCAACCGCACCCTGGCCTATGGCCTGAAGGGAACGGTGGCGGCCACGCCGCAGGAGAAGAAGCAGCGCAGCTTCGACATCAGCAGCCGCAGCACCCTCAACCAGGCCCCCGGCCTGCCCGGCGTGCTGCGCTGAACCCGCCTTTCGTGGCGGCGCCCGGCGCCGCTCTCCCCTGCCCTGATCAAATCGAGACGTACCGATGAGCAGCTACACCGCCCCGCTTTCCGACCTCCGTTTCGCCCTGCACGACGTGCTCAAGGTCGAACCCCTGTTCGCCCGCCTGGGCTTCACCGACGCCACCGCCGACGTGGTCGATGCCGTGCTGGAGGAAGCCGGCCGCTTCAGCGCCACCGTGCTGGCCCCGCTCAACAGCGTCGGCGACGAGATCGGCTGCGTGCTCGACCAGGCCACCGGTGAAGTGACCACCCCGCCCGGCTTCAAGCAGGCCTACGACCAGTTCGTCGATGGCGGCTGGACCGGCCTGACCGCCTCGCCGGAGCTGGGCGGCCAGGGCCTGCCGCACACCCTGGGCGTGCCGCTGAACGAAATGATCAACGCCGCCAACCTGGCGTGGGGCAACTTCCCGCTGCTCTCGCACGGCGCGATCGAAGCATTGAAGCAGCACGGCGAGGCCTGGCAGCACGAGGCTTTCCTCAAGCCGCTGATCGAGGGCCGCTGGACCGGCACGATGTGCCTGACCGAACCGCACTGCGGTACCGACCTCGGCCTGCTAAAGACCAAGGCCGAGCCGAACGCCGATGGGAGCTATTCGATCACCGGCACCAAGATCTTCATCACCGCCGGCGAGCATGACCTGACCGGGAACATCGTGCACCTGGTGCTGGCCAAGCTGCCCGACGCTCCCCCGGGTGCCAAGGGCATCTCGCTGTTCGTCACCCCGAAGTTCAAGGTCGACCGCGACGGCAACGTCGGCGAGCGCAACGCACTGCGCTGCGGCTCGATCGAGCACAAGATGGGCATCAAGGGGTCGGTCACCTGCGTGATGAACTTCGATGGCGCGCAGGGCTACCTGGTCGGCCAGCCGCACAAGGGCCTGCAGGCGATGTTCACCATGATGAACACCGCGCGCCTGGGGGTCGGCCTGCAGGGCATCGGCCTGTCCGAGCGCGCCTACCAGAACGCGTTGAAGTACAGCCGTGAGCGCCTGCAGTCGCGCGCCCTGAGTGGTGCCAGGTTCCCTGACAAGCCGGCCGACCCGATCCTGGTCCACCCGGATGTGCGTCGCATGCTGCTGACGGTGAAGTCGCTGGTCGAAGGCAGCCGCCTGCTGGCGCTGCACGCCGCAACCCTGATCGACGTCGCCCACCATGCCGAAGATGCGGCCGAGCGCGAGCGCGCCGACACCCTGGTGAGCTTCCTGACCCCGATCTCCAAGGCCTGCCAGACCGAATGGGGCATCGAGAACACCTACAACGCCCTGCAGTGCTTCGGTGGCCACGGCTACATCCGCGAACACGGCATGGAACAGCTGGCCCGCGATGCCCGAATCACCACGCTGTATGAAGGCACCACCGGCATCCAGGCGCTGGACCTGATCGGCCGCAAGACCGCGTCCAGCCAGGGCGCCGGCCTGAAGCTGATGCTGGCCGAGATCGAAGCCTTCGCCAAGGAACACGAGGGCAACGAAGCGCTGGCCGAGTTCATTGGCCCGCTGCGCGCCAAGGCCGCCGAATGGGGCAAGCTGACGATGGATGTGCTCCAGCGCGCGGCCGGCAATCCGGACGAACTGGGCGCGGCCAGCTACGACTACCTGTTCTATTCGGGTTACGTGGTGCTGGCCTACTGGTGGGCCCGCAGCGTGGCCGCCGCCGATGCCAGCGCGCACGGCGCCGCCTTCGCCCAAGGCAAGCGCGAGACCGCGCGGTTCTACTTCGCCCGCGTGCTGCCGCGCACCCTCAGCCACGCCGCCGCGATCCAGTCCGGCGCCGCCCCGCTGATGGCGATGGACGACGAGCGATTCGGCGTCTGAGCCGGGCTGCCGCCCGGCGCCCGCGGTAGTGCCGGCCGCTGGCCGGCAACCGCAACAGCAACAGCTGCATCCCGGTGGATGGCGGGGCGGTGTGGCCTGGCAGGACACGCCGTAAACCCATCCATGGGGGCTCGATGGCGCCATCCATGGCGCCAACGGTCCTGCCACCCCACACCGCCCCGCCTCTGACAGTTCCCCGCGAACTGCCGTAGATCCACGCCACGCGTGGATGAGAACCACCGGAATCCATCTGGAGAAAAGCCCCCCTTTGTTAAGGAGGGCGCACCGACAGGTGCGGGGGATAGGAGGAATGCGCGGACCTGAATGTTGACGATTTGT
>NZ_LXXZ01000101.1 GCF_003244875.1 Stenotrophomonas sepilia | reverse complement strand
GGGATGCGGGGGAATGGTAGCAGGTGGGGGGCGTGGCGTGCGCCGTCGCGGGCATGGCCAACGCTCGACCTCGATGCTGCGCCCGCCGCTATGCCATCCGTGGGCCGTGGCTCTGCTGAAGCTGCTGCTCCTCCTGCAGGCGCTGCGCGTCTCGCTGCGGCTCATTCTGCTGCAACTGCGCGACCCGATCGAACGAGGCCTCCACCGGTGCCTGCGCAGCCACCTCCGCCGGCATGCTGGCGCGCTGGTGTGCCGGGTCACTGCGGTCCCCCTGCACGATGAACAGCTGCGGTGCGGTATCACCGCGCTGCTCGCCCAGCACCACCTCGTCCACGCGCGAGAACTGCTGCTCCTTCGACAGCGCGAGCAGGCTGGCACTGACATTGCCGTTGCGCGCCCCGAAAGCGCCGAGGTCGGCCACCTGCTGGTGGATCTGGTTGAGGCGGGCATGATCGTCGTGCGCAGGGTCTGCGGGCGTGCCGCTTGCCGCGAGCGTACTGTTGCCGCGCCACTGCTCGCCGTTCTCGGTGAACATCCACTCGCGGAAGGTCTGCTTCGGCATCGGGTTCCACTGCACCTTGTCCAGCTCGCTGCCCTTCACCTGCTGCGGAATGGCGTTGACCGCGCGGATGTTGTCCAGGACCCTGGTAGCGCCCTCGTAGTTGGTGATCTCCCCGGCCAGCCCGACCGGGCGCAGCCCAGCGTGGTTCAGGGCACCCCAAGCGAAATCGGTGCAGGCGTTGGAGAAGAAGTCGTATTCCATGTCGAAGCCGTGCTTCTTCGGGTCTGCCGAGAACTCGAGGATGCGGTCGTACTGCGCCTTGCTGATCTCGATCGTGCGCTCGAAGCGGGGTTTGTCGTAGACCAACACATCCATGTCATCGACTTTGCCCCTGTTCGGCTCGTCCTTGGTGCCTGCGTGGGTGAAACCCACGCTCTCCGGCAAGGGTTCACCCGAACGGCGCAGCGACAGGAACATGTGCCCCGCGAACGATGGCTCCAGCAGAAACCTGTTTCCCTCAGCATCACGGCCGTAGCGCGGCGTGCCGGGGGCCGCCAGATGAATGGTTACGCTGTAGCGTTCGGCATCGTCCTTGTGCATGTCTACTTTCCTAGTGATTGGTAGCCAACGATCAGTTCTGCTTTCAGGCCTTCCAGCCGGGGCCGATCCTCCACAAGGTCCACCCGCAGAACGTAGCGTCCGGGTGCAATGCCTCCGACCTGCGCCAACTGCAACGTGCGATAGAGCACCTCTTCAGAGTACAACCCGGCCTCGGCCAAGCTGTTGATGTCCACGCTCCCCGTCGTCAGGTCTGTTACCACGCCATCCTCCCCGATTTTCTGAGAATCGCGTCCATCGCGAGTACGCTGCCAGAGCTGCACAGGACCAGGTGCACCGCCATCAGTACGCTCCAGGCGCAGCCGCGTTGGCAGCCGTCCCAGCGTGATCTTCTCCGAAGCATCCAGCAGCCGTCGGGCATCGGTATCCTGCAGCCGCAACCCGATGTTCAGGATCGGAATGGCCGGCTTCTGGGGCGCCGGCAAATCAAACGTGACCTCGGCAATCCGACCGGCCTTCTGCAACTGCACGGCCCGCGTGAACGGCACAACCGTGCGGGCCTCGGCCTGTGCGCGCGTCAGCAGGGGCGGCGCAACCTCAGGCGCAGGTGACGCACGGCATGCCGTCAGCGCGCCCAGCACCGCCAGTACCACCAGCCCCCGCCGCAGTGGCCGCGTCATTGCTCCTTCAACCGCAGCGAATCGGCCACATCGGTCTTGGCCGCCACCTCGGTGGCGATGCTGGCGCGGCGGTGCCCTGGGTCGTTGCGGTCGCCCTGCACGATGAAGATGCTTTCGGCGGCATGGCTGTTCTGGGTCGGCCGGCTGAGCAGCACGTGGTCCACGCGCGAGAGGTTGTTCTGCTTGGCCAGCACCAGCAGGCTGGCGCTGATGCGCTGGCTGGCCGCATCGAACGGGCGCCCGTGCGCGGCATCCAGCTCGGCTACTTTCTGGATCAGCTGCGAGAACAGGCGATGGTCGGGGTGCGAAGGGTCCAGCAGCGTACCGGCCACTTCAATCGGCGTCGGCGGCGGCTCATCGCTGGCACGGTCGCCCTGGCGATGATGCTCGGCCTCGCGCTCGGGCATCGCATGATGGGTTTCGGCATTCAGGTCGCTGCCCGGGAACGGCGCGGCGATGCACTGGATCTCCGGCAGGTTGAACAGCACCGCGAACTCGCCCAGGTTGCTGCTGCCATCCAACGGCGCCGGCAGCGGATGCAGGCCGGCGTAGTGCAGGGCCGCCCAGACGAAATCGCTGCAGCGGTTGATGGTGGCCGGGCGGTCCACATCGAATTCGAACTCGGCCGGTTCCTCGGCGAAGTCGCGCAGGCAGCCATAGTGTTCTTCGGTGATTTCCAGGGTGCGGCTGTAGTACGGGTCCAGATGCTCGTCGGCATCGTCGTGGCGCACCTGCGCGTACTGCGCGCCGGTGGGGGATTCGCCCGGCGCCTGGCGCGGCGGCGCGAAACCGTAGCTGTGAGCCTCGTCGCCCGCAGCGACCTGCAGGTACATGTGGCCGCGCGGCGAGATGCCCCCACTTTTCAGCGGGGTGCCGGGCGCGGCCAGATAAAGGGTTACGGTGTAGCGTGTTGCCTGCTCCATGCCTGTTCAGCCTTGATGGGTACTGCGGTCCTGGGCGGATGATGGCATAGGTGGGATCGGGGGTAGGTGGAGGGATAGAAGGCGTCGATCGCGACTTGCTGAATATGTGAGCCAGCATGCAGTAATGGACCCGGGCGCGAGCAAGGTCCCGGCAGCGACTGGAGCTTGCCATTCCACCGTTCTATAGTCGTTTCGATCATGCAAGGGAATCGCCCATGAGCAGAGCACCGGCTTGCCGGCTTGCCTCCTTCGCCCTGGTGGCCGTGTTGAGCACCACCGCCTGCGCGAAGGCCCCATCCACGGAAAAGGACCCGAACGGAACCCCCATGTCCGAAACCGCAACCAGCCCACGTACGGTGGGCGGACAGACCTACACGACGCAGCCGGTGGAAGCTCGGCTTGGCCCGCACCGATTCATGTTCCCGGCCAACCTCTACTACAACCAGACGGGCCCCCTGGCCGATGGAGGCGTCATGCTCACGGTGTTCTGGCCGGATTTCGATGCAGCGCCCCCCGGTGATCGCCCGGTGCGCAGCACGCAGGACAGCCGGCGGCAGGTGCTGGTCGAGCTTAGATACATCGATCGCGTTCCCATCCAGAACTATCTGGCGCGTCGGTCCAGTAGTGAAGCCACCAGCGCGCCGCGATCACTGGAGCGGAGGGACCCGGTAGAGAACCTCGCGCTGCGCGTTGCACAACCCGAACGCTGGGGTTTGACGCCGTATGCGATCGACCCATCGTTGATGGCAGCCTATGCAAAGGATTCGGAGGCTGCGCTGGGCAGGCCTTACGTGCACAACCCAGGGATGGAACCAGACTGGTATGTGGCCCGCTCGGCGGAGGGGCAACTGACAACGTTCATCAGCTGCGACCCGGCAGACCGCATTCCTGACGGGCTCACGATTCAGGGCAAGACACTTGAACGCGCCGGAGAAGGCCAGATCGCAATGTGCCGCCATTCCATCGTGGATGTGGGCGACAGCATCGCCATCGAGATGAACTATGCACGCGTCATGCTGAGCGACTGGCAGCGCCTGGAAACCAGCGTTCATGATCTTCTGGAACGATATCGCGTTCAGCCGTGAACGATGGAGGTCCGGGCGCTCTTCATTCGGGTCGCACAGTACCTTCAACACCGTCAGGGACTCACCGATGGGCATCACAACGAAAGAGGCTTCGGCTTTGCTCTCCGCCATCATGACCAAATTGCTTCGGCCGCAGCTACGTCGAGCTATGCCGCGCGCAGCTCGCATTGGGGCAATTTCCGGACTGTCGGCCTTGCTCACGCTAACATCTGCATGTGCCCGATCGACGGATACGTCTGCCGTCAATGAACGTGCCGCTGCCGCAGATACGCAGCCTGCCCGCATCTCCATGGCCGAGCTGCAAAAACGCATTCTCGCCTACGCGGATTCGCTCAGGTCAAGAGCGGACATCAGTCCGGACAAGTTCGGCACGGCGATCGGTGTGTCATTCGTGCCAGACGAAAAGGTCAGCATCAGGCACATCGCGAAGGACCTGACAACAACGGACGGCTATAACTATGGGGTTACTTCTCTATCGGTTGAGTCGGCACGTGAGTTCCCCAACCAAGAGGTGATCTTCTATCAGCTGGGCAAGCAGCCAGTGACAGATGCTCCGAATGGCGTGTGCTACTGGGAAGCCGAAAGTGCCGGACGAGCGCTCGAAGCCCTCGGATACAGAACCGGAGCAGAAGTGCCATTTCAGAGAGGGGGCATCAGGCAGTACCGGCGCCCCATCACCGGTGGTAACCAGGGTATGGATACCAGCCTGTTGACCTATCGTTCCGATGAAGGTGATACAGCGAGAACCTGCGTCTACGCGGTCCAGTTCGGAGGGGGAGACAGATGAATACGATCCCCCCTCTATCGGCAGAATGCCGAGCTGACTTACCCGTGACACTCAGCGTACCGGCGGTGGCGAGGCTGCCTTACTTGGGCCTGCGCAAGTAAGCAACCAGGAGTTCCGGCTGGTACGGCTCAAGCTGTGGCAGAGGGGAGTGCAGTTGCACTTCAACCCGGTATCGGCCCGGCGACGGATTGCGTGCCCATGCGAAGGCCAGCTGTGCATAGTTATCATCGGGTCGTTCCAGCCCAGCATTCTGCAGCGCCAGCACGTCAACATCGTCCAGCCACGCATTTGTCACTCGACCATCGGCGGGGATGGGAATTGTTCTGGCAGGTTCCCCAATGACCCATTCGAGCCGGTGCAAGGGCACGTCCTTCCATCCACTCGATTCCAGGCGCTGCATGGAAACCTTCGCCTGGAACCCGGACGCCCGAACATCGGCCAGTGCCCCAAAAGCCGCGGTGTTATCCGTGCGGTCAACGCGAATGCCGATCATGAGCGTTGGAGAGGAATTTTTGCTGGGAGCAGCCACATCGAACTCGACCGTCAATGGTGCATCCATTGACGAGGTGGGCATGGCTCGCACAAGCGGCACCAGATCCGGACGATGGGCCTCTGCTATCGAGCCTTCGTCGCGAGCCGCATCGGGCCGGCACGCGGTAGCCAGAAGAACGAGTAGTGCTGCGAGCATGCATATCCGGCGCATTCCATGTGGCGTCATCTTCAGTCCTCCGTCCAGGTCGCCAGTGCAGTGCATGCCCTACTCATCCCCCGCTCGCCGCACGAATCTGTATCTCGTGCTGCACCCGCTGGTCTTCCAGCTGCTGGTCCATTTGATTGGCAAGCGCACGCTGGTGCGCTTCACGGCTGACTGCATCGAACTGCTGCAGTGATTCCTCCACCGATGTCTGCGCCGCCAGCTCGGTCGGCATCGCAGCGCGCTGGTGTGCCGGATTGCTGGGCTCGCCCTGCACCACGAACAGCGTGTGCCCGGCCGGGTGTTCGCGCGTAGCGTTGCTCACCAGCACATGGTCCACCCGCTCCAGGTCGTTGTCCTTGGCCAGTACGAGAAGGCTGGCAGTCATCCGCTCGCTGACTTCATCGAAGCTGCGACCGTGCTTGGCGTCCAGCGCTTCCACGCCCTCACGGATCTGCTGATACAGCGCGTGATCGGGGTGGCCGGGCTGCGTGGGGTCCTGCAGCGCCCGGTTCGGGCCCGATGCCTCATCCGGTGCGGGTTCGGCTGGCTCAGGGCTTGGTGCAATCGTGGGCGCGGCAGGAACAGTGACAGCCGCAGTGACGGGCTGGAGGTCATCCGATGGAGTCGGTTCGGGCTCCGGCACGTGTTGTGCCGCTTCCTGCGCCATAGGCCACGGATCGCGCGCAGGTTCAGCAGGCAGCGGCTCCTTGAACGGCACCGGCTCAGCGTCCTGCACTGCCATGTCCTGCTTTGGAGTGGGAGCGACCGCAGGCACCGGGGCCATCTGCTCCGGCTCCGATGCCTGCTCTGTGCGCTGCGTTGGCATCGCCTGCGTTGCCGCATCCAAAGGCGCGGCGGCATGTGGCGTCGCGCGCTCAAGTGCGGCCGGGTGCGCCTGCATCGGCCCAGCCGGCTCCGGTGTCTGTGAGACCGTGCGGCTATCGGTGGGCGCCTCGCTGTTTGGATGGGGCTGAGGTTGGGGCTCCGCCTCACGCCGCGGCGGATCACGCTGCTCGGCCTGCCGCTGAAGCTCGGGCTTGTGCTGTGGGGCAGGCGTAGGCGGTGGCGTGACCGTTATCGCTGGCGGCGCTGCCGCAACCGCCGCAGAAACGACGGACTGCGCAGTCGCCAGCTCTTCCGGCCGCACTTCCACGTTCCCGCCCTGCTCCGATGGCTTGTCGCCATGTGCCACCTGCGCGGCCGCTCGTGCAGCCTGCCCCGCATCCAACTGCGCAGCACCTAGCCGATTTGCCTCCTGCATTGCCTGCCGGTACACCTCCTGCTCACTCGCCGACAGCGCTGCAATGCGTAGCTCGGGCGAGTCGGGCAACGGTGCCTGCTCATTGGCACGCGCGCGCATCTCATTCCATGCGGCCTGCAGCTCCTGCGTGCTGGTGGTCGCGACGGCGCGCGCCACGCCATCCTGGCCTACCTGGTAATGGGTGATGGGCCGAGAGGCGCCCGCGTTGCCCTCGGCTACAGGCCCCAGTTCCTGCAGCGTGGGACCCGTAATGCCGCGCTGCTCGCGCGTGCGCGTCGTGGCCAGCGCAATGGCCTGCTCCCACACTGGGGTCAGCGCGATGCCCGCAGCGTAGTAGCTGTGGCGCAGCTCGTTCTGGTTCACCTCCGCCGCAGACGGCAGCGGCCGCGATTCCAATGCGGCAATAGTCTGGTTGAACTGATCGAGCGACGGCTGCTGGATGGTGCGGGTCAGCTCCAGCTCCAGCGCCATGTTCCCCTGCGCGATCTGGCCCGCATGGCTCCACTGCCCTGCTTCATCGCGCTGGTAGAGCTGGTTGTCCGAGCCCCGGATGGCGTCGGGCCTGGCACGGGCCTGCTCCACCGCCTCCGGCACCAGCGGCACGAAGTCGCTGGCGCGGGTAGCGACGTAAGTCTCCAGATAGCTGGCGGCAATCGCGGCCTTGCCGTTGGCGATGTTGCTCTCGATGCGTTGCACCGCCTCACGATTCAACTCGTTGGCGCGTTCGGGGCTGGCGGTCTGCGTCTCATACACCCCCCGGTCGTTGGCACCGGACACGCTGATCTTGACCTGCCGCGTCCACTGTTCGGTCTGCGCATCGCGGTGCCAGTTGGGGTTGTCCAGACGGCTCTCGCCAGCCTTCGCCGGGATGCTGAAAGGATCCTGCGGCGGCGGCGCCCTGCCCAGCGCCAGCTCTACCGCCTTTACGTGGGCGTACGCACCCAGCTCGCGGGCCTTCTCGTAACTGGCACCCACACTGCGCTCAGCCGGATTGCCCAGGCCGTCGCCCGCGCTGTCCATGACCGCCTGGCGCTGCCAGTTGAGGCCATTGAACTGCCATGTGACATCGGCCTTGTCGGTCTGCTGGTAGATGGCGCGGTTGTCGAGCAGATCGGCACCCTTGTCGAACGCCTTGCTCATCAGCAGCGCATCGCCCGCGACGATGGCCGCAGGGACGAAACTCGACGTGCCGATCAGTGATGCGGTGGCCATGCCGCCGATCCAGCCACCGCCGTTGCGTGCCAGAGCGTGGGTGAGCTCGGACTGGGCGGCCGTGCCGTTGCCTTCTTCCAGCAGTTGCGAGGTGCGGCGGGCGGTGATGACAGCGTCGGCGCCGGAGGCGAGCAGGCCGCCGGAGCGGATCAGTTGGCTGGTGGAGGCTTCGCCGAGGAGGAGGTCCAGGGTAACTCCGCCGCGTTGCCCGACCGGAGCACGAAGGCGTGACGCGGCCTCTTCACCAAGAACAGACTCAACTACAAGAACGCCGCCCGGAGACATCTGGAGACGCCCGGCTTGATGGGCATCAGCGATAGCATTCGACAATCCGTTACGCTGCAGCTCGATGTTGCCGCCACGTATCAGCGGCTGTCCGGATCCTTGAAAGTGCTGGAGCGTGTATACAACGCGGCTCTCGTTGGGTGTGACGGCGCTCCATTGCCTGGAAAGAACGGAAGACTGCTGGTGGTGCTCCAGCTGTCCAGAGTACTGCTGGGCGTACTCCTCGGGCCTCCTGTAGAACTCCCTCGTCTGGGCACGTGCCTGATCGGTGCTTTGTCCTAAAGCAGTGTTCGTCCGCAGATCTCCGTTGGCCAAGCCGACCTGTGAAATGTCGCTCAACCGATGAACTTTGGCAGCGATGCGATCCATTGCCTCCAGGTCGCCAGCCAGCGCTGCTTGGCCATCCCGGCTTCTCTCGAGGCGGGCGAGATTGGCCTCCAATCCGATTCGATACTCACGAATCGGTCCGCCGTTGTGAGGTGACACCCCCAAGGCCTGCGCGAGCGCCTTGTCGTGGGGCATATTGATCAGGTTCTGATCGGCATCGATGTTGAAGCGACCCGCATCAGCCAGAGCCTTGAGCAAGCGACTATTGCCAAGCGTCTGTTGCTCGATGGCGTGATGCTGCTGAAAAATGGGAACGACTCGAGGCATCTGGAGGCTCCTTCCGTGCAGCCGCACTTAATCAGATATCTGATGCATCAATAAAAGATATTCCACTCAACTCCGGATCATCCGGCACTCCAGCAGCATGCACAGCATCCACAAACCTACGATCAGCGATCACGAACGTGCTGAACGGTGTGAGGAAGACATGCGCTCCTGCCAGTGCATCGTTCTTGAAGGCCAAGCTGGCCCCGCCTGCAATCGAGTAGAACTTGCCATTGACGAAGTCATCGTCAATCTCGATATCCAGCCGTGAACGATCCTCGTCCACTGCGTCCAGCTCTCTCACTACGTCACACAGAAAGTGGCGTGGCCCCCGCGCGCCATCTGCAAAGCGAACATCACATTCGGCGAATGCAAAGGCGCCTGGATCCAGCGCGTTCATTACGCTCTGGAGTCGCTCCGAGACCAGCCAGTACCCACTGAAGCCACCCTCCAGATCCCGCGGCGCAGGCCCCTGAGAAGCATCGAACACAATTCGGGGCTTCTCCCGGAGCTCGGGAAATCCACCGTTCTCTGGCCTGAGGATTATCCGCGGTGGCGACAGCAGCGCCTGAACGTTCTCGAAGATCGCTCCTCTGAAAGGACGATTGCTTTCCAAGTCCGGCGCAAACAGGAAGAATCTTCCCGATTCAGGCCCATTGATTGCCATCGGTTCCATCGTCGTTTTCCTTTGGGCTTCTTGCAAATACGATCTGTGAGAGAGCTTACATCGATCACACTTGGACCTGACAGCGAGGATGTGGAGAGGTGTCGAGGTCCTCCGCGAGCCCACCTCCAGACGGAAGGTAGAGATGATTGAGCGATTCATCCTTAGCCAGGTATCCCGCCTCGACAAGCCTCTTGACGAGAGGATGATCCCTGAACACCACCTGCTCAAAGACATGATGACTTTGTAGAATTACGCTTTCTGCGGGCATAGGATTCCGTTCCCAAGAGGGCGAAAAGTGCTGTTTAACTAGTAGCCTGCAGCGTCTTCAATCCACACGCCGCGCGGATTGATCACCATTCCAAATCCATGCTCGATGAGCGCGTCGCGAAGCACTCTGTCACAGTAGACACGGCTGCCCGAATGGATATCCATGAATACATGCGCATCAGCCACTTCCGCTTCCTTGAAGGACAACTTGCCGCCACCTGAGAGGCTGTAGTACTTGCCGTTCCGGTAGCCATCCAGAATTTTCACACTCGATGCATTCTCGTCAATCGCGTCCAGAATTCTTATCACCTCACACAAGTAGTGAGGCTCACCTTCTGAACCGTCCTCGAGCTGAAAGGCACACTTCGCAAAGGCAAAGCCTTCGGCATCGATGTTCTCCATTACATCCTTCAGGGGTTGAGAAATCAGCCAATAGCCGTTGAATCCGCCTTGCAGATCCAAAGGCATATCACCCACTTGGCTATCGAAGCGAAGCTTGGGAACAACCCTGAGTGATGCAAGCCCGCCCACCTCAGAAGGCTCGCTCATGTAGGTCGGCCAAGGGATTTCCTCTTCATTGTCCAATTCGACCCCATGACCACGACCAGGCGCACCCATATCGGGGCTAAGCACGTAGAAGCGACCTTTAGGGGGCGCAACTCTATTCATGCCGTCCTCATTCATTCTCGTTATCCACTGGCGTCAGCGAGCTCAGGCAAACATTGTTCGGAACGCACAGATCGAGATCGCATTGTCATTAAAGATTGGGCTCCAAACCGCAGTGCTACTCAATCTTCGGAGGACCGTCTGGCCCAACAGTTCACAACGTCTTCGAACCAGAGCCCGTTGCATGTTCTGGCGGTCACGATGCCGGCACCTTCTACTGCGTTCTTGAAGATGTGGTCGCAGAAGACTCCCTCGTAGTAGGGGAGCCGGAACACGTGAGCGTCAACGATGGCCTCCCGCTTGAATGCCAGACGCGCGTCGCCGGTCAGGTCGTAGTACTTCCCCTCTTCATAGTCGTCACTAACGATGATCTTCAGCTGGGATGCTGCCTCATCCAAGGCATCAATGGTTCTGATGACATCGCAAAGGAAATAAGGGCCACCCATTGCTCCATCAGCGAGTCGATAGTCAGTCTCCCTGAAGGCAAAAGCACCTGGGTCCACGGCCGCCATCACCTCGCGGAGACGCCCGGAAACGAGCCAATAGCCGCTCATTCCAGCTTCAAGATCCTCCGGTGGCCACCCCTCACTTGGGTAATACACTAGACGCGGTGTCTCGCGCAGAGGCGGGAAGCCCCCCTGATCGGGACGCAAGAGGAAATTTGGAGGGGTCTTCAGGGAAGACTCGTTCTCAAAAACGACGCCATGCCCTTTGCCGCGCCGTCGGGCATCTGGGCGCAACTCGAAGAACTCGCCCTTCTTTGGCAGATTCGAAGTCATTGTTTGCCTCACCTCAGAATCAATCTAAATAAGCGTGCCAAGAGCTTATCAGAGGGTGCCAACCTTCCATGCCCTCCTCGAGTCATGCCCGAGCGCTCACAGCCTGAAGTCCTCTCCGCCGACATAGCGCACTACTGCTGCTCTCCAATTCCTCTGGGCGCTCTGAAGTCCCGATGCGGCCTGCCTCTTACCGCCCTGCCTTCAACTCAAGTACTGAATAGGCATGGCTGTTTTTTAGCCCGTTCTGCACCGGCAAGAAATCGCACAAAAAGTGAAATCCATCTTAAGTTCGACTACCGATCCCGTTCCATGAGACGCGCCGCAGCCATCTTCAATTTTGACATGCGGATTATGCTTGGACTGACGCGCGCCATGTCAGACATTGGCCGCGTCCTTGAACCTCAGGCCACGCGTTTCACACTCGCTTCCAATTCCCGCAGCGCGTATGGCATCCCGGAACACGCGATCGCAGTAGACAAGATCGCCGGAGTACGGGCTCCTGAAGACATGACTGTCCCCGATTACGTACCTCTTGAATGCCAAGCTTGCTCCGCCACGAAGGTCGTAGAACTTCCCGCCCGGATAGCCCTCATCGACGATGACCCGGAACTTCGATGCTTCCTCATCGACCGCATCCAGCTCGCGAGCAACCTCGCACAGGTGGTACGTTGGGCCCTCTGTGCCGTCCGGAAGCACGTAATCACACTCCACGAACTCAAAGGCGACGGGATCTATTTCGGTGAAGGCCATCTTGAGGCGCTCTGATACCAACCAGTAGCCACTCATTCCTCCTTCGAGGTCCTGCGGTGGATCCCCCAGCTCTGGATCGAGCACCAGACGCGGTCTCTGCGACAGATGAGGAAAGCCGCCTTCTTCGGGGCGGATGATCAGCCTGGGAGGCGTCAGCAGTGCGTCCTCATTCTCGATCTCAACGCCATGCCCTCTTCCCCTTCGAGTCGTGTCGGGCATCAGCAGATAGAATTCACCAGGCACAGGCTGATTACGTTTTGACGAGGGCATGTGCTTGTTTCTCTCCCAATTTTAGGCATGTACCGCACTCCGCACACTTGCAGCATAGGTCGCGAGGTTAGCGCCGGTGGGACCGACTCAGCAGTTCACCACATCTTCAAACCAGAGCCCGTTGGATCTCTTGGCCGTGACGATGCCGGCAGGTTCCACCGCATCTTTGAACGTTCGGTCGCAGAATACCCCGCCATGGAACGGCAATCTGAACACGTGAGCCGAACCCAGCACTTCGCGTTTGAACGCCAACCGGATATCACCGGTCAGGCGGTAATATTTCCCTGCCTCGTACTCATCGCTGATCACGATGTTGAGCTGGGACGCTTCTTCATCCAAGGCGTCCAGCGTACGGACCACGTCGCAAAGGAAGTAGGTTGGTCCCTTTGAACCGTCTTCCAAGCGATAGTCGGTATCAGCGAAAACGAACGCGTCAGGGTCTATCTCTTCCATGACCTGGCGCAATCGCTCGGAGACCAGCCAATAGCCGCTCAACCCGCCTTCCAGATCCTGTGGAGGGACGCCCTGCCGCTCCTGATAGACCAAGCGCGCGACTTCACGCAGTGGGGGGACGCCACGGGCTTCGGGCAACAGGATCAGTCTGGGAGTCGCAAGCAACGCGTCCTCGTTTTCAAAGACCACCCCGTGACCCTTTCCTCTACGGGTAGCATCCGGTCGTAGCTTGAAGAACTCGCCCTTGCGCGGCCGATGGGTGGAGGTTGATCCCATGCTTGTCATCTCACCATGTGAATGTGAATCGAATTCGCTCGTAAGCAGTTGAAGCGAATCCAGAAGGCGCCCAAGGGTCCGATCCTCAGAGCTCTGACTCAGATGCTGGCCGCGTCGGTGAACAAGAGGCCCCGGGATACGCGCGGCCCACCGATTCCAGCGTTCCACACAGCGTCGCGGAGCTCTCTGTCGCAGAAGACGAGGTTTCGCGAGTAAGGCGTCCGGAATATTCTGGCGTGGCCGATGACCTGCTTGCGGAACGCCAGACTGGCTCCGCCCCTTAGGTCGTAGAACTTCCCACCTCGATAGCCTGCGTCAGCGATGATCCGAAGTTCCGAGGTTTCTTCGTCCACCGCATCGAGCTCACGGGTTACATCGCATAGGAAGTACCGCGGGCCCTTGGATCCATCGGCAAGGCGGTAGTCACACTCTACAAACTCGAAGCCAACTGGATCTACAGAGACAAGAGCGTCGCGTAATCGTTCGGATACCATCCAGTAGCCGCTCATGCCCCCCTCCAGATCCTCTGGGAGGCTCCCCTTCTTTGCCGAGTAGACCAGCAGCGGCTTCTCCGCCATGGGGGGAAATCCCCCTTCTTCTGGTCGCAGGATCAGGCGCGGCGGGATGCGCAGCCGCTTCGCGTTCTCGAACACAACGCCGTGCCCCTTTCCCCCACGCGTGGTATCAGGCATCAGGAGGAAGTACTTGCCAGGAGCAGGCTGGTTCGACTTCGATGCTTCCATGCTCTTTCGCCTTCTTTAGCTATGATGCGCCGTAGCAAGTCTGCCCCGTTCTACCCCGACCTTCCACCTCGTGCAATCAGATCACTGCGAGATTCGGAACCTGGTCAAGCTCGCGTCCCGTGTCTTGAGACGCGCTCCAGCCATCCTCCCTTTCCCCTCTGGAGGATGACATGACCAAGATCGACCCCGCATGGCTGGAAGCCTTCGACAAGGAGCTCCTTCACCTGTTCGCCATCGACCACCGCGATGTTGGCATGGATGAGTACCTGCTGGGCTGCTACGCAGACCTTCCGCCTCGCGAAGCAGCACTGGCGTTCGGCAGCGACTACGACCTGGAGCGCGACGATGCGCTGTGGCCTCGGCCGGGCGTGGCGCTGCAAAGTTAAGTTGTGTCGCAATCGGCACGCTGCGCGAATGGGCGCCGTGGGCTACGTGTCGCTTTTGGGATCCCGAACAGCTGCAAACCGTGCTTTTCAATGCGCATTCGGGCGGTAACTTAACACCGGCCGAAACCACTGCACCGCAAGGGTTCTGCCACGCGCGCGCCATGCAACAATGCCGTAAGCGTCAGCATTTGCGGTCTCTGCGGCCTACGGTTTCTTGGCATCTCGCAACCATGCGAGTACACCTTGGCATGCCACCTCACACAGGGTGGCACGGGCGTCGAAAACCCGGTCAACAACCATGTGTTTGCGCTTGCCAGCCGGCGTCACGTTCGTGTGACGCCGGCTGGCAATCCGTTCGCGGTCCATGGCGGGCGGTGCGTGGGGGTCTTCGGACCCGCCGGATTGGTTGTTGACCGGTTTTCGAGCCTCGCATCGTCCGCCACTTTTATCGGTGGCGCTGCTGTCTGTCCTGTACGGAGCATTGCCATGAACACATCGGACTTCCGTTCCCTGCACGCGCAGTACGATCCGGACAACGCCGAACCCGAGCGCGAACCGTCCGTCGATCCCAACGCCTTCGTCGCCACGCTGCGCCGCATCGGATCTGGTGCAGCTGCGGATGGCCAGCCTTGGCCGGAACGGCATCAACTGCCTGGGCGTTGTCTTCAGCTGGCGGATGCGGATTGCGCGCTGGCCGGTCTGCGCGTGGTGGCGGAGCTGATGCTGGCTGCGGAGCGCACTCGACAGAACGGTCCGCCCGAGGAGTACCTGGGGGATCGGGTGATGGAAGGGTTGAAGATGGCGTGTGTGGCGTTGACTGCGCAGGTTGCTGAGCGGTTGCAGGGCCACTGATAGACGCCCCCCACCTGGAACCGTGCGGCCACGCTTCGCATGCCATTCGTAGGCGCGTAGGATAATGCCTGCCGTGAGAGGGAGATCTGCGGCCAACTTTTATAATCTCTTTGCACAAAAACGAAAAGTGCGGATCCCGCTTGAATCCGCACCAAATCGAGTCGACGCTTATGCCACCTGAGTGACCTCAACATCGTCGGCGTTGGGCTCCCCCCCAAGCGCCCATCTCATAAACTGGTTTCGATCATACCTTGCTAGCTGGACAAGATCAGCCATATCACTTGTCACCTCACTAAGGAGCGCTGCGTTGCCCGAAAGAATTCCGTCAACATCCTTCATGGCGGCGACTCTCTGAATTGCGCTCACCGCCAAAGCAGGCTCGGATATTTGCTCTTCTATATGACTAGCGAGCCCCAAAGGATCGGGCAGCCCCTGATGAGCTGGGTCGAACCTGAATGCCAGAGATACTAAATCTGCGCAAGTGGACTTTTTTGCAACTTGGTAACCCATAGCACTCTTCAATTTTACAGACGTGGGGGGACGCCCCTGAAGAGCCATGGAAATCAGCCACTTTGCGAGCCCCGTGAGGAACACCTGCACGTGTCCCAGCTCGGCCTCCATCTTTTCCCTCAACGTCTGATCGTCGAGAATTCCGAACAGTTCCGAAGATTTCGACGCAAACTGCTCACTGTCATTAAGGTTGTTGAGATACTTTTCAATGAGCTTTTCAAGCGTCCGCTCATTCACGCTATCCTTATCAACTCTTGTAGTTAAGAACAGAAGCCAAGGCCGGTCGTATCTTGCCTGAAGAGCCAACAGAGAAGAAAGCGAGTCGTAGTAGCTTCCATTCTCTCGCCCGGGTAGGTGAACACCAAATCCGTCGCAAAGATCCAGATTGATAACATCAAACGGGCCGACATCACGGGCACGCCTGTATGCCACTGATTGCGTTCTGGACAAGAGAGAGAACTCGTCAAGAATTACATCAGACCTTTCGTCAATCATCTCCAAACTCTTAACTTCAGCCAAAGACAAGTTCATTTCAAACTCATCATCCTTATTACTTCTGGCCGCGGAGTTAAAACCTAGAAAATAGAGGCCACAGCGTCGGACGCTACAAATCTTTCTGTGAAAATGCCGCAGATCAAGCAGATCATTGCCAGGCAACCCGAGATAGGTCAGAGGCTTGCCGTCACGCAGCGGGGAATCGTCCAAGAGACGATCAACCTCACCCACCCACTGACGATCCCGAACGAACTGCTTTCTTGGCCTGTGCCATGGAAGGAACTTTCTCTCCCGGCTTGGTACTGGCGCTTCGTAGTCAAAATTGCCATCAAATATGTCGTCAGCAATTCCTGATGGTTGCTCATCCATGAGTTAGTTACCCCCTGACTCAACAATTTGATAGATCGCCCTCAGTAGCTCTTCTTGCTGAGGCTTGGACAGCACATCCAGCAGATCGAACGCCGCAAGCACTTGCGCAATTGCCCGAACCTTTTCCTCTGCCAGCCTGGATTCGATCGTGGACTTGGCGATCGTGGACTTGGGGGCGAATGCCTCATCCAAGACCGGAGATAGAACTGCCGCTCGGCTGAAAACGTAGTCGGCTTTCCCGTCCTCGCCGTGTGTAAAACCATCTGAAAGTAGAATAGCCGGTGGTTCAGTCGCGCGCCCGACATTCTTTTTATCCCAAACGCGGTCAGCGATGGCTTGGACCCTAGAGTGGGATTCTCTCTCTCTAACTTCTCGAACCCCCCCCCTCACCTCCGCCGCAACTCTCTTCTGAGCGGTTGCAAGCTGACGAAGTGCACTATGAACCCATTTTGTAATGTACACTGCATGCGGATGAGCCACATTGAATGACTCACGGTCAATATTGAGCGCGCTATCCAACCCGGACTTAACAAATATCTCGCAGGTTACCTGCTTCAATCGCTGTATTTCTTGCACCTGATAACGCATGAAGGTTGGATCGAACAGAGTGCCACTCGCACCATTGATTCTAACCAAGGCACCTTGATGCTCAACGGGGGCAATCTTGGGGGACCAGAATAGATATGCCTCAAACTCCAAAGGACCGCCACTTAGCTCGAATGGGACCTTCGAAAACGGCTCCGACACCTTGCCCACAAAGACAAGTGGTTGCTTCAGTGCAGAAGACGTCGTTGGAAGATCCCGGTACTTAAGCGGATGAGAAAGCTCGATTCCATCAAATACAACTCCGAAATCCTCCGTATCGCTAGAACAAAGTCCGAAAAGTTCGCGAATTGAACTTTCCCCGGCGTCTTCCACCTCTATGGCCTTACCCTTCGGACTATTGGACAAAAGAAAACTTCGAGTCCAATCGGACGCCGGCTCGTCAAACAGGTGGCCAGCTACATAAGGCAATGGAATGGCCAGAGACAATTGCCAAACCATCCTCAGATAATAGTCAAACAGGGTTTCTAGCTTAGGGTTCGAATTCCCCTCGCTCACTTCTCGCCAGACGCAACTCACAAGTTTTCTAAAACGCTCATCAGGCCGATCAGCTGAGCCCCAAGGCAGCGCTGACGTCTCACCCTCAACTGACCTCAGCATTTCTCCGGACCGGTCGGTGCGCCCGATATGATACTTAGGAGGATCTAGTTCAACTTTCTCGTCTTCGAGTGCTGACTCATTTTGCTCAATGACCGACCATATATCATCACTTCTGAGCGTATCCCGGGCTTGCCGCCTAATATTACTCAGAACGATAGTAGTCCCCTGACTTTCAGTATCCAGGGCAACCTCTCGCCATATTCTAACCTTGCCGGACTCAAATTCCCCCTGGTCATCACCCGCCTTCCCCGGCTCGTCTGAATACTGCCGCATCACAATAGACGCAACAGTTCTAAACCCATCGCCTTTAGTCTTGGTGATTATTTGAAATGTGTTAGTGAGCTGTGCTACAGAAAAAAGACCGATACCGATCTTTCCGATCAACTTGCGTCCACCAGGACTAAGCGAAGGATCAGAGGACGACGTCATCCCAAGCCCAGATCCCTCCCCCCTGCGCTTGGCGCTACCACCGATGTTTTGTATCAGATACGCCAGCGCTTCTGGCGCCATGCCGTGGCCATCGTCCTCAACAACGATTCTTTCGAAACGAGGTGCGTCCGTATGCACCACAACGCGCTTCGCATCAGCGTCGTAGGCATTTGAAATTAACTCTCTGATTGCAGAGGAAGGCTGTCTATATATCCCATCGGTAACTCTAGCAATTACTCTTTCGCTAGTCCTAAGGATCGTCTCAACAGAGTTATCCGAACCAGTGCTGGCTCGTATAGACGCACTCAGGTCAGGCTTATCCTGGCCCGGCAAAGAATTTATCCCTTTCATGTATTCTCCATTGCTCTGCAAATCGCCTCCGCCACTCCCTTAGCAAGAGGAGGCGGCACTGCATTTGAAACCTGGGTAACTTGCTGAGAGAGATTTCCCTTTAGCACAAAATGCTTTGGAAATCCCTGCAATAGCATAGCTTCGTAGATGCTAATGCGTCGGTGACCATCAGGATGAACATGAATCTCTCTATTTCCAAATGCTATTGTCGGGCTCGGCTTATGCCAGTCCAGACATTTGAAGCTCCTACGCTTGGATGATGGTCTCACGACCTGAGAGAAACGATGCGACTTGGGTCGCATTGTCCAGTGATTCACATGCTCAGGAAAATCACTGCAGTCGACTCCTTTCGAGAACAGAACCGGCTCAGCAAGATGCCCGATAACATCTCTAACGGTCAGCGCCCCTTGAGAAGGCTGCACCCGCGGGACTGCGTAACCACGATGCTTATTCATCCCAACAAGGATAACTCTACTCCGCCTTTGAGCGACTCCAAAATCAGTAGCAGATAGAACCCACTCATTGACATTGAAACCAGATTCGTCAATGCCTGATACCAATTCTGCATATGTAGCAGCGTGCTTTTTGTCGCGAATGCCTAGTACATTTTCAACCACCAGGAACTCAACTACGTACTCCCGCTGCAATGCCTTCACTATCTCCAAATAGAGCTTTGGAAGGCTGTTTCGCGGATCGTCAGTCTCTGCCGAAATGTTGGCTCGTGAAAAGCCCTGACATGGTGGACCTCCGATAACTCCGATTGAGCCCCCTTTAGGCACCCGCTTCCGGACGAGATCCAATACGCCGTCAGGACCAATCTCGTTTAGGTCACCCACGTGAGCCAGGGCGCTTTTGAAATTGTAAGAATAGCTATCAATCGCCGCCGAGAATCCATCGATGGCTACGGCCAACTCAAATCCAGCCTGGTGGAAACCTAGGTCCATCCCCCCAGCGCCACTGAACAGACTCACGATTTGAGTCTTTTTCGCACATGTGGGACCCCCGTTTGCTGTTGGACGCCCCACATCTACCATCCCCGTCGACGCCGAGCAATCCTGGCGAGAATCAAGTGTCATCTATTCCTCCATTCTCCAGCCATAGGCGACAGACGCGCACAACTAGAGCGATACTATATATCACGTGCTGGATTGTGATCCCGCGCTTTATGCTGAGGCTGAGACAACCAGAAAGGGCCGGATCCCTTAGACCCGGCCCTTCCGTTGAACGCTGCTAGGCAGTCCAGAGTTGGCCTCTCAGCCTTCTGGAAACCCCTACCGAACTTCAAACCCCAACAGGATTAGCCTTCTCCGGATCAATCTTGTACTGCTTGATCGCCCGGGCCACATCCTTCGCGGTCATCTTCCCTTCCTTCGCCAGCGCCGCAATCGCGGCATGCGCGATGTAGTACCGATCCACCTCAAAGAACCGGCGCAGGTTCGCACGCGTATCCGAACGGCCGAAACCATCGGTACCCAGCACGGTGTACGACATCGGCACGAACGCGCGGATCTGGTCCGCATACGCACGCACGTAGTCGGTGGCGGCAATCGCCGGGCCCTGGCGGCCTTCCAGCAGCTGGGTCACGTAGGCCTTGCGCTGCTCACCTTCCGGATGCAGGCGGTTGGCACGTTCCACGTCGAAACCATCGCGACGCAGTTCGTTGAAGCTCGGGCAGCTCCAGATATCGGCGGTCACGCCGAAGTCCTTGTCCAGCAGCTCGGCCGCAGCAATGGCTTCGCGCAGGATGGTGCCCGAACCCAGCAGCTGCACGCGCAGCTCGCCCTTCTTCGGCTTGCCGGCGTCGGTCAGCAGGTACATGCCCTTGACGATGCCTTCGGCCGCGCCTTCCGGCATTTCCGGGTGGGTGTAGTTCTCGTTCATCAGGGTGACGTAGTAATACTCGTCCACCTGGTCTTCCATCATGCGCTTGGTGCCGTGCTGCAGGATCACCGTCACTTCAAAGCCGAAGGTCGGGTCGTAGCTGCGCACGTTCGGGATGCCACCGGCCACCAGGTGGCTGAAGCCATCTTCGTGCTGCAGGCCTTCACCGTTCAGCGTGGTGCGGCCGGCGGTGCCACCCAGCAGGAAGCCGCGGGTACGCATGTCGGCGGCCTGCCAGGCGATGTCGCCCACGCGCTGGAAGCCGAACATCGAGTAGTAGATGTAGAACGGCAGCATCGGCACGTTGCTGACCGAGTAGCTGGTACCGGCCGCCATCCACGAGCTGATGGCACCCGGCTCGCTGATGCCCTGCTGCAGCACCTGGCCGCTCTGGTCTTCGCGGTAGAACATCAGCTGGTCGGCGTCGACCGGCTTGTACTTCTGGCCGAACGGCGCGTAGATGCCGATCTGGCGGAACAGGCCTTCCATGCCGAAGGTACGGGCTTCGTCGGCCACGATCGGCACGATGTGCGGGCCCAGTTCCTTGTCACGCAGAGTGATGTTCAGGCTCTGCACGAACGCCATGGTGGTGGAGTAGCTGCGCTCGCCGCTGCTCTTCAGCAGGCGCTCGTACGCTTCCAACTTCGGCGCCACGAAGGTCTTGTCGGCCTTGCGGCGGCGCTGCGGCAGGTAACCACCCAGCGCGGCACGGCGTTCCTGCAGGTACTGCACTTCCGGCGAATCCGGGCCCGGGTGGTAGAACGGCACCTGGCCGTCGGCCAGCTGCGCGTCGGTCACCGGAATGTTGAAGCGGTCGCGGAAGTGGCGCACCGCTTCGTCGTCCAGCTTCTTGGTCTGGTGGGTCGGGTTCAGCGCTTCACCGGCGCTGCCCATGCCATAACCCTTCACGGTCTTGGCCAGGATGACGGTCGGCATGCCCTTGGTGTTCACGGCCTGGTGGTAGGCGGCGTACACCTTGTGCGGGTCGTGGCCACCACGGTTCAGGCGCCAGATGTCGTCGTCGGAAAGGCCGGCGACCATCGCGGCGGTTTCCGGGTACTTGCCGAAGAAATGCTCGCGGGTATACGCGCCGCCGAAGGCCTTGCAGTTCTGGTATTCGCCGTCGACGGTTTCCATCATCAGCTTCTTCAGGACGCCGTTGGTGTCCTTGGCCAGCAGGGCATCCCAGTAACCGCCCCACAGCAGCTTGATCACGTTCCAGCCGCCGCCACGGAACACGCCTTCCAGTTCCTGGATGATCTTGCCGTTGCCGCGCACCGGGCCGTCCAGGCGCTGCAGGTTGCAGTTCACCACGAAGATCAGGTTGTCCAGGCCTTCACGGCCGGCCAGGGCGATGGCACCCAGGGTTTCCGGCTCGTCGCTCTCGCCGTCGCCGATGAAGCACCACACCTTGCGGTCGGACTTCTCGATCAGGCCACGGTTTTCCAGGTAGCGCATGAACTGCGCCTGGTAGATGGCGGCCAGCGGGCCCAGGCCCATCGACACGGTCGGGGTCTGCCAGTAGTCCGGCATCAGCCACGGGTGCGGGTACGAGGACAGGCCACCGCCGTCCACTTCCATGCGGAACTTGTCCAGCTGCTCTTCGCTGATGCGGCCTTCCAGGAAGGAACGCGCGTAGATGCCCGGGGCGCTGTGGCCCTGGATGAACAGCAGGTCGCCCGGGTGGTTTTCGCTCGGGGCGCGCCAGAAGTGGTTGAAGCCCACGTCGTACAGGGTGGCGCCGGAGGCGAACGAGGCGATGTGGCCGCCCAGGTCACCCGGCTTGCGGTTGGCGCGCACCACGGTGGCCATCGCGTTCCAGCGGATGATGGAACGGATGCGCCATTCCAGCTCGGCATTGCCCGGGCTCTTGGCCTCGAACTGCGGTTCGATGGTATTGACGTATTCGGTGGTGGGAGAGAACGGCAGGTAGGCGCCCGAACGACGGGTCAGTTCCACCATGCCTTCCAGCAGCTGATGCGCGCGCTCGGAGCCCTCGACATCAATAACGGCCTTCAACGACTCGATCCACTCCTGGGTTTCCACAGGATTCGGGTCGTTGTTCAGCACCTCGTTCAACCAGTTCATTAGCGCTCCCATAACCGCACGCACGCGCGCGACTGTTGTATAGATTTCTAGACCGCAAAGTGTAGCGCACCAAGGGCTTTCGTCACTTGGCTACGCAGGCGTATGGATGCAACCGGCCAGTGTCCGCAAGGGGCTTGCCGGGCCCGCTGATGGCCCTGCGGCGGGCCTTGGCGGCGGCGCGGGCTGTCGCTTGCGGCCGCTGCGCCCATGCGCAGGACGCAGTGTTACTGCTGCCGATGACGGTTGTAGGGCAACTCCGGCACCGCCGTAGGTGGGCGCCGGGCAGCGGTTCTGAACCGGCGACAACATGTCGCACCTGCCTCTGGATCGCTGCCAGTCGCGGGCCCAGGGTGGGTCGCGAGTGATGGGCCCGATGGCCCTGCTCCCTTCCACAGCATCGCCGGGGCGCCTCGCAGGGGGCGCCCCTTTTGCTGTGCGCACGAAGGTCCGTGGCCCAAATTGCACCTGCTTGTGGCCGGATCGGATGTTGTCGCTTTCGACATATCGATATATCGTTTGCACACTCGTTTACCGATATATCGAAATGAGCCGAAGCCCCTCTCCCAGAGCCCGTTCCACCGATTCAGCGGTGCCACGTCGCAATGGCCAGCCGCGGGTGCTCAGCCGCGGCGACCTGCGCCTGCTGGTGCTGGCCCTGATCGGCGAGCAGCCGCGCCATGGCTACGAGCTGATGCAGCTGATCAGCAACCAGTTCATGCAGGCCTACACGCCCAGCGCCGGCACCATGTACCCGCTGCTGGCCAGCTTCGAGCAGGCCGGCTGGATCGAGGCCGAGGAAGTGGATGGCAAGCGGATCTTCCGCATCACCGCTGCCGGTGAGTTCGAGCTGAAGGTGCAGCGCACCCAGGTACGCCTGGCGCAGCGACGTGCCTTCGACCGTGCCCGCGAGATCACCAAGGCCTCGCTGCCGCCGCCGCTGGCCACTGCCCTGCGCGAGTTCAAGCGGGCGCTGGTGCATCACCACGGCCGCTGGGCCGAGGGCGAGGCGGACGAAGTGGCGGCGCTGCTGACGCGGGCCTCGGCCCTGCTCAACGGTACGGCCGGTAGCGAGCAACCACCGATTTCAACGACCCAGCCAGACTGAATCCAGCCAGGTCGCCCCTACGCCGCGCGCCCCCGCGCGACACCTTTACAGGTAACCCCCATGACCGAACACAACAACACGCGCCTGCGCCTGGATGTGCGCTTCCGTGAACTGACCGTGCTGCGCACCGAAGAGGTCACCCCGCACATGCGCCGCATCGTGCTGGGTGGCGACGACCTGGCCGGCTTCGATTCGCCCGGCGCCGACGACCACATCAAGCTGTTCTTCCCCAACGCTGCGGGCGAGATGGTGCTGCCGGTGCTGACCGCCGAAGGCCGCAGCTACCCGGCCGGCAAGGCGCCTTCGCCGGCCCGTGACTATACCCCGCGCTGGTGGGACCACGAGCGCGGCGAGCTGGCCATCGACTTCGTGCTGCACGACCAGGGCGTGGCCGGGCCGTGGGCCGAACGCGCACAGCCGGGCGACATGCTGGTGATCGGCGGCCCGCGCGGCTCGTTCGTGGTGGCCGACACCTACGACGCCTACGTGCTGATCGGCGATGAAACCGCACTGCCGGCCATCGCCCGTTGGCTGGACATGCTGCCGGACAGTGCCGAGGTGCAGGCCTTCATCGAAGTGCGCGACGAGGCCGAGCGCCAGGACCTGCCGCAGTACGAGAACGTGCGCATCCACTGGCTGGAGCGCAACGGCTTCCCGGCGGCCAGCAGTACGCTGCTGGAAGACATGCTGACCGACTTCGAGGCCCCGGACGGCGATGTCTTCTACTGGATCGCCACCGAATCTCGCCGCGCACGGATGATGCGCAAGTTCATCGAAGGCCACCTGGGTGTGCCACGCGACTGGATCCGTTCCACCGGCTACTGGAAGGCCCACCCGGACGAAACCGACGGCGATTGATCAAAAGGCGGTGGGTGCGGACCGTTGGTCCGCACGCCCTCCGACAGGTAGTGCCGGCCGCTGGCCGGCAACCTCATGAACCCTCGGCAGGAATCTGCAATTGCCGGCCAGCGGCCGGCACTACCACCTGCTGCATCCACCCGAACCGCTGCGCGGCCCAGATCTCCAGCGCCACCAGCAGCGCGATGATCAACAACGGCAACAGCAGCCCGAAATACACACCGGGCATCATGCCGTTGATCTGCGCCTTCACCAGCCGCAGCACGCCACGGGTGTGCAGCAGCTCATCCACGTGCATGGTCAGCGCCTCGCGCACCACTTTCGGTTCCAGGCCGAGGGTACCGGCCCGTTCCACCAGCGTGTCTTCCACCATGCCGCACAGCAGACCTTCGCGCACTTCCGTGGGTGATACAGCGGGCCATTGTGGAGCCGAGCCCATGCTCGGCTGCTCGTCGTTCCGCCATCGGAAAACCCTCGCGCTGCGCGCGATGAGCCGAGCGTGGGCTCGGCTCTACAGGTATTCCATGGCCCGGTTCAACGCATCCGCCGGCAAGCAATGCGACAATCGCGCTCCTTTCCTGCAGCAACGAGGCCCACATGGCCAAACTGACCCTGGCCAGCGTGGATGCGCTGCGTACCCGCTTCGCTGATGACGCTGCCTGCGACGCGGCCCTGGCCGCCTTCGCCGACACCGCTGCACTGCGCGCGCCGCTGCGTGAGCTGGTGGAGGCACAGCACCGCTACCTGCAGGCCGAATTCGAAGTGGCGCAGGTGGCCGACGTGCTGCGCCGCGACCAGAAGTACGCGCCGGTGGGTCGGCCTTCGATCAACATCGTGCAGCTGCGCAAGCAGCAGGCTGCCACCAAGCAGGCGGCGCTGATCGCCCGCCAGAGCGTGGCGCAGGCGGCGCAGACGTTCGTGCGGGTGAGCGGGATGACGGTGAAGGCCAAGCAGAGCCCGAGCGAAGCGTGCGTGGCATGGTTGGGCGCGTTGCGCTGAGGGATCGTGCGGACCAACGGTCCGCACCCACCAGATGCAGGTTGGCACCTGCCGGGTAGTGCCGGCCGCTGGCCGGCAACCCCATCGGCATCGGGTGCCTCGCATGCAGAACCCAAAAAGAAGGCCCGCTTTTCAGCGGGCCTTCTGCCTTCTCACGACGAGTGAGTGGGGTGCATCAGGCCGCCGGCTTTTCGCCGGTGGCTTCGGTGGTGATGCGGATCTTCACTTCATCGCTGACGTTCGGGGCATAGGCGCCGACGCCGAAATCGCTGCGCTTCAGGGTGGTGGTGGCATCGAAGCCGGCGGCCGGAACCTTGGCCATCGGGTGCTCGCCGCCGCCGTTGACGGTGACGTCCAGGGTGACCGGCTTGGTGATGCCCTTGATGGTCAGGTCGCCGGTGACGGTCAGCTTGTTGGTGCCGGCCGCTTCCACCTTGGTGCTCTTGAAGGTGGCATCGGCGAACTTGGCGGCGTCGAAGAAGTCGGCGCTCTTCAGGTGCTCGTCGAACTTGGCGGTGAAGCTGTTCAGGCCGCTCAGCGGCAGCTTCACTTCCACGGTGGACTTGGTCACGTCTTCGGCGTTGTACACCAGGGTGCCTTCGACGTTGCCGAAGTGCGCGCTGGGGTTGGAGAAGCCGAAGTGGCTCCACTGCGCCAGTACGTCGGTGTGGCTCGGGTCCAGCTTGTAGGTGCCCGAGGCGATCTTGATCGCTTCGGCGGCCGGCGCGGCATCAGCGGCCGGGGTGGCAGCCTGCTCGGTGGTCGCCGGGGCGGCGGCATCGGCCGCCGGGGCAGCGGTATCGGCCGGCTTGGAGCAGGCGGCGATGGCCAGGGTCAGGGCCAGCGGCAGCAGCAGTTTACGGGTGGCGCTCATCTGAGGAACTCTCCGGATCGTAGGGTGGGTACACGGTGCAGCAAGAGCCCGCCGCGGGACGGCGGGCCCGAAACCGATACAGCGACTTACGCGATGCGCGCCGCTTCGTCGAACGACAGGCGCGGCAGGCGCGGGAACAGGCCCGCCGGATCACCGTAACCCAGGTTGACCAGGAAATTCGACTTGATGGAGGTGCCGGCGAAGAAGGCTTCGTCGACCTTGGCCGGGTCGAAGCCGGACATCGGGCCGGCATCCAGGCCCAGCGCGCGCGCAGCCAGGATCAGGTAGGCGCCCTGCAGGCTGCCGTTGCGGATGGCGGCTTCGTGGCGGCCTTCCTGCGGGCCATCGAACCAGGCCTTGGCATCGGTGTGCGGGAACAGGTACGGCAGCTTCTCGTGGAAGTCCAGGTCGAAACCGATGATGACGGTGACCGGCGCAGCCATGGTCTTGGCCAGGTTGCCTTCGGACAGCGCCGGGGCCAGCTTGTCCTTGGCCTCCTTCGAGGTGACGAAGACGAAGCGCGCCGGCGTGGTGTTGGCCGCGGTGGGGCCCCACTTCACCAGGTCGTACAGTTCCTTCAGCAGGCTCTCGGGGACCGGCTTGTCAAGGAAGGCGTTCTGGGTGCGGGCCGTACGGAACAGCTGATCAAGGGCGGCGGCGTCGAGCGCGTGGGACATCGGTGGATCTCCAGGGCGGCGAAAGGAAGTCAGTGCCCGCGGGCGGCGCGGGGCGAAACGACGAGCCGCAGTGTAGAGTGTCGCGACTGTTGCAACACCCAGCAGGGCTGAAACGAATTAATGCCAATGGTGAAACGATCGAGCGCGCCATGGACGGTCACTGACGGCCGTGCGGGCAATGTCCGCCAGGCGGTCGCGCTGGCCTCGGCACTGCGCCAGGGCACCCACCGACCGCTGCTCCTGCAACCGCGCGCACCCTGGCGCTGGCTGTCGCCGCGGCGCCTGCCCGGCGATGTGAATGGCTACGGCGAGGCCTTGGCGACGCTGGCGGCTGAGGCGCCGGCACTGGCGATCGGCTGTGGTCGCCAGGCGGCCGGTGCCCTGCGCGTGCTGCGTGCACGCGGCAGCCAGGTGGTGCAGATCCTCGACCCGCGCATCAGCGCCCGCCATTGGGACGTGGTGGTGGTGCCGGAACACGACGCCCTGCGTGGCTGCAATGTGCTGACCCTGCTCGGCAGCCTCAACCCGGTGGACGACGACTGGCTGGCCTGGGGCCGCGCCGCGTTCGCCGGCTTCAGCACCTTGCCCGGCCCGCGCACCGCACTGCTGGTCGGCGGGCCGACGCCGCTGGCGCCGTGGGACGAGACGGCGATGGTCGGCGTATTCCAGGCGCTGGCCGAGCAGATCCGCAGCGAAGGCGGCAGCCTGCTGGCGACCACCTCGCGACGCACGCCACCGGCCTTGGCCGAGATCCTGCGCGCGAAGTTCGCCGACCTGCCGCACGTGATCTGGGGCGATGGTGGCGACGGTACCAATCCCTATGGTGGCCTGCTCGGCTGGGCCAACCGCGTGGTGGTCTCGCCCGATTCGGTGAACCTGCTCTCTGAAGCCTGCGCCACGCGCATGCCGGTGATGGTGGCACTGGCCGATACCGCGCAGGGCCGGCTGGCCCGTTTCCAGCAGCAGTTGCGCGAACGCGGGCGCTTGCAGCCGCACTGGCTGGACTGGCAGTACGACCGCATCGAGCCATTGCGCGAAACCGCGCGCGTGGCGGCGGAAGTAAAGCAGCGCCTGGCCTTGGGGTAGTGCCGGCCGCTGGCCGGCAACGCTGTGCGCATTACCGGACACCCTGCCGATGCCGGCCAGCGGCCGGCACTACCGGGGTGCGCAGCGATTTCTGAACATTTCAATCCGCCCATACCGTTAGAGTCCGGTGTCCCCCACCGGACCGAATGCCTTCATGCGTACCCTGCTCCTGCTGCCCCTGGCCCTGCTCGCCGCGTGTTCGACCGCGCCCACCGAGCTGGACCCGATCTCCTATCAATGCCAGCAGCAGCTGGATGCGTACCGCGAACAGCCGGCGCTGCGCGATCCGAAGACGGGCGAGCGCCCGCCGCTGCCGATCGCCCCGATCAGCGATGCCTGCGACAGGGAACTCCAGCGCAAGGGCGTGGATCGCCCGCTGCGCTGAGCAGCGTATGATCGGCGCGCGGGCCTGCCCGCCGTTGAAGGTACCGACATGGATCGTTTTTCCCGCCTGCGCCGCGCCGCGCTGCTGATCGCCAGCCTGCTGGCGACCGCACCGGCCTGGGCCGACAGCACCGCCTGCCGCGAGCGCTACCCGAGCGTGGCGTCGCAGGCGGCGATGCTGGATGTCGCCTGGACCACCGCCGAACGCCTGGACGCGCTGCCCGATGTGGACGTGGTGGTGGCCGCGCGCGGTGGCCAGGACCTGAGCCGCTATGGCCTGCGCCACAGCCACCTGGCCTTCCTGCTGCGCGAGGACGACGACCGCTGGCGCGCGATGCACCTGCTCAACCGCTGCAAGACCGACCGCTCGCAGCTGTACCACGAGGGCCTCGGCAACTTCGTCGGCGAGAGCGGCGGCCATACCGACCTGCGCATCGGCGTGCCGTCGGCCCCCTTGCGTGCGGCGCTGCGCGCGATGCTGGTGTCGCCCTCGATCCAGCCCAAGGCGCTGCACGAAGCGAAGTACAACGTGGTCGCCTACCCGTTCGCCACCGACTACCAGAACTCCAACCAGTGGGTGCTGGAAGTGCTGGCGGCGGCGATGGCGCAGGCCGAAGGCGCGCCGGCCATCGTCAAGCGCGAACAGGCACAGCAGTGGCTGCACCAGCAGAAGTACCAGCCCAGCGTGCTGCATATCGGCCTCGGCAAGCGCGTGGGTGCGCGCCTGTTCGTGGCCAACGCCACCACCACCGACCATCCGGCCGGCGAACGCATCTCCGGCAACTATTCGGTGGTGACGGTGGAATCGGTGTTCGACTTCCTGCACCAGCGCAGCCAGCTGCAGCAGGAACTGGTGATCCCCCACGTGGCGGTGGCCGGTGCCACTGCCGCCACGCCCTGAATCCCGCTAGGAGAACGATATGCGTCCGCTGCTTGCCTCTGTGTTGTCGATGGTGATCGTCACCGGTCTGGCCTGGTCTACGGCCGCCCACGCCGAACGCCGCATCGTGATCATCCATGACCCGGGCCCGCAGGGACCGAGCCTGGAAATGTCCACGCAGATGGTGGCCTCGGCCCGCGCCGCAGCAGCGAAGGAAGCCCAGGACGCGGCCGACGCCGGCCGGCCGCTGGCCCGCCCGCAGCAGATCAAGCTGCCGCAGATGGAGGTGAGTGCGATCGCCACCACCGTCGATGGCCGCCGCGAAGTGCTGCTGCGTGATGCCAACGATCCGCAGAACACCGCATCGATGCAGTATCCGCGCGGCATCGGCGACCCGGCCGTGCAGTTCACCGTGGGCCAGACCGTGAATTTCGAGCCGACCGGCAACGACCAGGGCTGGCAGCTGAAGGACAACCAGGGCCGCCCGCTGGAATACCTGCCCGAAGCCACCGGCCCGCGCGACATCTTCGATACCCGGCGCTGAGCCGCCGTCCCCACGCTGACCAGGAGGTCTCCATGTTCCGTTGCCTGCGCGTTCCCGCTTCTGCCCTGCTGCTCTCCGCGCTGCTGGTGCCCACCGTCCATGCCGGCGCCGCGCCGGAGTTGAACAGCAGCGAGGCCAGCGTGCTGATCACCTCGCTGATCGTGGTCTCGGTGCCGCTCGCTGCGTCGGCGGGCCTGTCCGAACTGTCGAAAGCGCCGTTCAAGGCCAGCGAACGCAATGGCAGGGTTGCCCG
Source organism: Stenotrophomonas sepilia (assembly GCF_003244875.1). Taxonomy (GTDB): domain Bacteria; phylum Pseudomonadota; class Gammaproteobacteria; order Xanthomonadales; family Xanthomonadaceae; genus Stenotrophomonas; species Stenotrophomonas sepilia. The sequence continues at coordinate 20,100 of NZ_LXXZ01000101.1, read as the reverse complement.
CACCAAGGCGGTGCCGCTGCCACCGATGGAAGTGAAAAAGGTGGAGACCACGGCGGCGGGCGAGCGCCAGGTGCAGCTGCAGGTGCCCGACAAGGCCGATCAGACCGCCACCCTGCGCTGGCCGGCGCGCGTGCATGAAGACCAGACGGCGGCCTTCGTGGTCGGCCAGCAGGTGCATTTCGACCCCACCGAGGCCGGTGCCGGCTGGACCGTGAAGAGCGCACAGGGCCAGGCGCTGGCCTACGTCCCCACCGCCTACGCCGCGGGCGATGTGATGAGCGAAGCGTTGTAAAGCTGAACAAGCGGTTTTGGCTTTGCCGCGGGCCGAGCGGATAATGGGCAATCCCCTTTGTCCCCCCTGGCTCGCGATGTCCGTGCGTCCTGCCCCTGTGTTTGCCCCGCTGACCGCCCGCGCCCTGGTGCTGGCGGTATTGGCGATGGGCGCGGTGGTGCTGCTGTCCAACGTGCTGGTGCAGTACCCGATCAACGACTGGCTGACCTGGGGTGCCTTCAGTTATCCGGTCGCGTTCCTGGTCAGCAACCTGATCAACCGCCGCTTCGGCCCGGGCCCGGCGCGCCGCGTAGCGTGGATCGGCTTCGCGGTGGCGGTGCTGCTGTCGATCTGGGTGGCCACGCCGCGCATCGCCGTTGCCTCGTGCTCGGCCTTCATCGTGGCGCAGTTGCTGGACATCACCGTGTTCGACCGCCTGCGCCGTGGCAGCTGGTGGCGCGCACCGATGGTGGCCACGACCTGCAGTGCGACGGTGGATACCACCATTTTCTGGTCGATCGCGTTTGCCGGTTCCACCCTGCCGTGGGTGAGCTGGGCAGCCGGCGACCTGGCAGTGAAGCTGGCGATCGGCGTGTGCCTGCTGGCCCCGTTCCGCGCGCTGCTGTGGAAGATGGCGCCGCTGCGCGCGACCAGCTGACCGCACATGCTCTGGTAGGTGCCGACCTTGGATGGCACATGAGCACGGTAGGTGCCGACCGTTGGTCGGCACGCTCCATCAGAGTTCATCACCGCTGACAGATTGTGCCGACCAACGGTTGGCACCTACCAACAGCGGATCATCCCCGGGCAATTGTTCTAATGGGTGCACCCATCACCCGAACGGCAACGCTGCCGCTCTGCACGCTGCCGTAATCGCGGCACACGCCTCTTCAATCGCGGGCGTGGTCGGTGCCAATCGCGGGCGCCGGTCCAGCGTGCAGGCCAGGCCGACATCCAGCAGCGTGGCATGCGCGCCATGCAGTGCTTGCGCAGTGTCTTCCGGAAGGAAACCGGCAACCGCCAACGCATCGATCAGCGACGGCGTGTCGCGTGGCTGCAACAGCGCGGAATGCTGCGCACTACGCGCCAGCACGCCGGTCTGCAGCAGGAACTCCAGGTCCACCACGCCACCGGCACCCTGTTTCAGGTCCAGCCGCGCGGCATCGCTGCGGTCCAGTTCAGTGCGCATGCGGCCGCGCATCTTCAGCACATCGGCATACAGCGTGGCCGGATCGCGCTCACGACCCAGTGTCTGTGCGCGCACCTGTTCGAAATCGGCCAGCAGGCTGGCATCACCGGCCACACCGCGTGCGCGGACCAGGGCCTGGTGTTCCCAGGTCCACGCGCGTTCGCGCTGGTATTCAGTGTAGCTGGCCAACGAAGACACCAGCGAACCCTTGCCACCGTCCGGGCGCAGGCGCACGTCGATGTCGTACAGGCGCCCGGCGGCGGTGACCGCACCAAGCAGCGCCATCACCTTCTGTGCCAGTCGTGCATACCAGCGCCCCGGTTCCAGCGGACGTGCGCCATCGCTGGCCTCCACGCCAGCCGGGTTGTCGTGCAGGAACACCAGGTCCAGGTCGGAACCGAAGCCCAGCTCAAGCCCGCCAAGGCTGCCGTAGCCGATGATCGCGAAACGTCCATCGGGAATCCCGCCGTGCGCGGCGCGCATGTCCGCCTCGGCCATCGCCAGCACGGTGGTGACCACCGCCTGCGCCAGCTCGGCCAGTTGCCGCGTGCTGTCCACCGCACCCTGGCGGCCATCCAGCGTGGCCATCGCCATGCGGAAGCTGAGCGCCAGCCGCGTCTCGTTGAGCCAGCGCAGTGCGGATTCGGGATCTTCCACCGCCAGCACCTGCTGGCACTCGGCCAGCATACCGGCCGCATCGGGCATCGGCCCGGACACGCGCACGTCCAGCAGTTCGTCCAGCAGCAGCGGGTACGCGGCCAGCCGCTCGGCCAGCAGCGCGCTGCGCGCCAGCACGTCGACCAACCGCGCCAGCGCGCTGGGCTGTTCGTCCAGCAGCGCGAGATAGCTGGTCCGGCGCAGCACCGCCTGCAGCAGGCCAAGCACGCGCCTGAGCGCGGCGTCGGGTTGCGGCGAACGCGTGGCCGCATGCAGCAACGCGGGCAGTACGCGATCCAGCCGGGCACGCGCGGCATCGGACAATGACTTCACGCCGGTGCCCTGCGCGAAATCACGCAATGACTGGTCCGCGCCGTTGGCATCGAGGAAACCGGCTTCAGCCAGCAGCGGTGCGTTGCTGCCCTCGGGCAGGCTACGCCAGTAGTTGGCCAGCGCGTCGGGCGCGGCCTGGCCCTTGCGCGGTGCCAGCAGCGCGGCGAATTCGGTACTGACCCGCTGCTGCTGTTCGGCCAGCGCCGCGCGCAGCACGTCCCAGTCCGGGTAGCCGAGGCCGACGGCGATGCGCTCGCGGTCCAGTGCATCGCTGGGCAGCACGTGGGTCTGCGCATCGCGCAGCATCTGCAGGCGGTTCTCCAGGCGGCGCAGGAACAGGTAGGCCTCGCGCAGCGCACTGCCGTCCTCGGGCGCGATCTGCCCCGCAGCCACCAGCGCGTCCAGCGCCACCAGCAGGCGGCGCTCGCGCAGCGCAGGTTCGCGGCCACCGCGGATCAGCTGCAGCGCCTGGCACAGGAACTCGATCTCGCGGATGCCACCGGCGCCGCGCTTGATGTCTTCGTGCAGCTCGCGGCGCGCGACTTCGGCGGTGATCGCCGCCTTCATCTCGCGCAGGCCATCGAGCGCAGTGAAATCCAGGTAGCGGCGGTACACGAACGGGCGCAGGGTCTGCAGCCACGCTTCACCGGCCTCGATATCACCGGCGACAGCGCGCGCCTTCAGCCACGCATAGCGCTCCCAGTCGCGGCCTTCCCGCTGGAAGTACTGGTCCATCGCCGCGAACGACAGCGCGACGCGGCCGGCGCTGCCGAACGGGCGCAGGCGCAGGTCGACGCGGTGGCTGAAGCCATCGACGGTGGTTTCGTCCAGCAGCTTGGCCAGGCGCTGGCCGAGGCGGGCGAAATACTCTTCAGCGGCCAGCGCGCGCGGGCCGTCGGATTCGCCGCCGTGCGGATAGGCGTAGACCAGGTCGATATCGGAACTGAAGTTGAGCTCGCCGCCGCCGAGCTTGCCGAGGCCGAACACCACCAGCTGCTGCGCGGCGCCTTCGCCATCGCGGACCACACCGTGCCGCTGGGCGAATTCCTGCTGCAGCGCGTCCAGCGCCAGCCGCAGGCAGTTCTCGGCCAGGGTGGTGGCGCCAGCCAGGGTCTGTGCCACGTCGTCCAGACCGGTCAGGTCGCGCCAGATCAGCCGCGTCGACATGGCAGTACGCCAGCGCCGGATCTGCGCCGGCCAGTCGCTGGGCTGCAGCGGATCGAGCACCGGTGGCGGGATCGGCGGGCAACCGGGCGCGGCCAGCTGCGCCAGCAGCGCCGGTTGCCGCACCAGGGTGTCCAGCGCGAAGTCGCTGGTCACCGCCAACCGGCTCAGCAGCGGCAGCAGATCGGTCGGGATGGGTTCGGGCAGGACCTGGGCCAAGCGCGCCAGCGCGCGGTCGACAAGAGGCTGCAGGGCGGCGGGCAGGTCAGCGGGGGCGAGGGTCATGGGTCTGATTGTATCGACCCGGCTGGGGCGCAACGGACCCAGTAGTGCCGGCCGCTGGCCGGCAAATCCGATGATCCTGCCGAAGGTTACTGGGGTTGCCGGCCAGCGGCCGCCACTACCGATACTGGGAGCCGCGCATTCATACTGGGCGACAGGCAATAAAAAAGCCCGCTTGCAGCGAACTGCCAGCGGGCTCTGCTCCCTCCCCCACGTCGGGATGCAGGGCCATCGTGCGGGCTGCGAAAGCACTTTGCACGCTGCACTGCAAAACAGAACCGGTGGGTATGGGTGAGCCCCTGGGGGAAAAGCCATTCCACGAAGGTAGAACCCCCCGTACGGATGAGGATGGCCGATAATCGGGATTCCCCCCAGAAACACTGTCGTCATGTCTGTTGATCGCATCGCCAACGCGCGTCTCCGTGACCGCGTGGTCTCCGCCGAGGCCGCAGCCGCGCTGATCCAGCCCGGTGAAACCGTGGCCATGAGCGGCTTTACCGGCTCCGGCTATCCCAAGGCCGTTCCCGTCGAACTGGCCCGCCGCATCGAAGCGGTGCATGCCCAGGGCAATCCCTTCCAGATCAAGCTGATGACCGGCGCCTCGACCGCGCCGGAACTCGATGGCGCGCTGGCCAAGGCCGATGGCATCGCCATGCGCATGCCGTTCCAGAGCGACCCGGACGCGCGCAACCGCATCAACGAGGGCAAGCTGGATTACATCGACATCCACCTCAGCCACGTTGCCCAGCACGTGTGGTTCGGCTTCTATGGCGAGATCGATACCGCCGTCATCGAAGTCTCGGCCATCCGCGAAGATGGTTCGCTGGTGCCCTCCACCTCGGTCGGCAACAACAAGACCTGGCTGGACCTGGCCAGGAAGGTGATCGTCGAGGTCAACGAGTGGCAGCCGGCCGGTGTCGACGGCATGCATGACATCTACTACGGCACCGCGCTGCCGCCGCACCGCAAGCCGATTCCGCTGGTGAACGCCAACGACCGCATCGGCGATACCGCGCTGCGCTGCGACCCGGACAAGATCGTGGCCGTGGTGCGTACCAACGGCCCGGACCGCAACAGCCCGTTCAGCCCGATCGATGCAACCAGCGAGCAGATCGCTTCGCACCTGATCGAGTTCCTCAAGCACGAGGTGAAGAAGGGCCGCCTGCCGCCGAACCTGCTGCCGCTGCAGTCGGGCGTGGGCAACATCCCCAACGCCGTGCTGGCCGGCCTGGCCAAGAGTGGTTTCCGCGACCTGGCCGCGTTCACCGAAGTGATCCAGGACGGCATGCTCGACCTGCTGCGCGACGGCGTGCTGAGCTACGCCTCCTGCACCGGCTTCGCGCTGAGCCCGCAGGCGAATGAGACGTTCAAGGAGAACATCGATTTCTACCGCGAGCGCATCATCATGCGCACGCAGGAAATCTCCAACCACCCGGAACTGGTGCGCCGCCTGGGCTGCATCGGCATGAACGGCATGATCGAGGTGGACATCTACGGCAACGTCAATTCGACGCACGTGATGGGCACGCGGATCATGAACGGCATCGGCGGTTCCGGTGACTTTGCCCGCAACGGTTTCCTGTCGGCGTTCCTGAGCCCGTCCACCGCCAAGAACGGCACCATCTCGGCGATCGTGCCGATGGCCAGCCATGTCGACCACACCGAGCACGATGTGTCGGTGATCGTCACCGAACAGGGCCTGGCCGATCTGCGCGGCCTGACCCCGCGCAAGCGCGCGCAGGTGCTGATCGACAACTGCGCCCACCCGGACTTCCGCCCGCAGCTGCAGGATTACTTCGACCGTGCCAGCCGCGAGAGCTACGGCAAGCACACCCCGCACCTGCTGCCGGAAGCGTTGTCGTGGCACCAGCGCTGGCTGGATACCGGCACGATGAAGGGCTGAGGCCCGCTACGGACGTCGGGTAGAGCCGGCCGCTGGCCGGCTTCCCCAACAGCCGGCCAGCGGCCGGCTCTACAAAGGGGCCGCTCCGCAGAATCCCTGTAGAGCCGAGCCCACGCTCGGCTCCACGGCAAGCGGTTTACCCGCGCAGCGCCGCCAGCGACTCGGCCTGCAGCCGCTCGTAGATCTCGAACTCGTCGTTCACCGCCACGCCCAAGGCCTGCTCGAAGGCCTCACGGTTGGCATGCGCGGCATAGGCGCGCTGTTCTTCGCCGCCCAGGTTCGACTGGAAGATGCCCGCGGCACTGACCGGCAGGAAATCCTCGTAGACGATCGGGTCGGCCGTGGCCAGGCCGGCGGCCACCAGCACTTCAGCGGGCAGATCGGCCACGCGCTCCGGCGCGGCGCGGCCAGCGTCGGTCAGCTGGTAGCGGTAATACCCCAGGCCTTCCTGGCGCAGGGTGTCATGGTCATCCGGGAAGCTGGCGAACACCGCCTGCAGGCGCTGGCCGTAGTCGCCGCCGGTGCTGCCTTCACCACCGGCGTCGCGGGCCTGCGACAGCAGCTGGTCGTACAGCGCGCGGCCCTTCGGGGTCAGCGCCAGGCCGCGTTGTTCGATCTCGCCGAAGCGCGCGGTATGGGTGCCGGCATCACCCCCTTCGGCATCCGGGAAGTGCACGGCCTCTTCCAGCGCCTTGAAGCTGGTCTGGCGCAGCAGGATCGGGCAGGCACGACGCGGCGGGCCTTCAATCACCGCCTTGGCCGCCATGCCGTGCTCGATCATTGCCGCCTGTGCAGCGTCGATGTCCAGCGTGCGCGGGGTCAGGTGGTTGATGTGTGGGCCGCGGAAACTGACCACGTCAGCCACCAGGCGGTGCGCGTTGTGCAGGGCGTGGTAGGTCGGCAGGTCGACCGTGGCATCGCCGTGCCAGCGGAAGGTTTCCAGCGCCTCCTGGACGAAGCGCTCGGCATCGGCCTGCAACAGGCCACCGTCGCGCTCGGCCTGGTCGATCAGCGCCAGCGCGCCGTCGGTGAAGATGCGGCGGCGTGCGAGGATCTTCGCCGACTCGGCACGCAGGGCTTCGTCTTCGATCAGCTCCAGGCGCAGCAGCGAGGTGAACACGCGGAACGGATTCTGCGCCAGCGCCGCGCCGGTCAGCGGGCGGAACGCGGTGGAGTGCACCGGCACGCCGGCCACCGACAGGTCGTAGTAGCCGACCGGGTACATGCCCATCACCGCGAACAGGCGGCGCAGTGTCGCTAGTTCCTGCACGGTACCGACGCGGATCGCGCCATGACGCTCTTCATCCAGGCGCGCACGCTCGTCGTTGCGCTGCAGCTGCGCGGCCAGCGCCGGGTCCTGGGCAAGCACCTGCGCGTTGATCCGCTCCACCAGTTCCACCAGCGTGCCGTACAGCGGCACTTCGGTGCGGTACATGCGGGACATGGCCTGCGCGAACAGGCGGCGGATCACATCAGGCGAAACGAAAGAGGCGCTCATCAGTCACTCGATTACGGGAACGGGGAACAGCTCGGACCCGTATTGTCGCCGGAGCGCGTGGCGGCGGCGATACGCAGAGCAACATGACCGGGTAGTGCCGGCCGCTGGCCGGCAACCCCGGATGCCTGGAAAGGATGCTATTGCCGGCCAGCGGCCGGCACTACCGCTTCAACTGGCGCTTCAGCGTGGCATCCAGGGTGATCGGCCGGTCCCAGTGCTGGTAGCTGGCCACGATGGCATGGCGCACAGCCCGGTAGTGCAGATTGTCCGGCTTGGTGGGCATGCGCTTGACCACCGCCTCCCAGCCGCCCTCCGGGTCCTGGCTGAAGGCACGCACGCTGTCGCGGCAGGTCTGGCCACTGGCCTTGGCCCAGAAGCAGGCGAAATAAATGTCTCCTGCCTGCCAGCCGTGGGTGGTGAACAGCGCGCTGATGTAGCCGCGCGGCACGTCGGCATAGCGCGACACTTCGTCGAGGAAGGCGTCGGGGTAGCGTTCGGCGTAGTGGTTGATGTCCTGCAGCTGGGCGTCGACCCAGCTGTCGCCGGTGTCCACTTCATAGGTGGCCGAACGCTCGGCGGTCTGCTGGGCCAGCACGGTGGCCGGCGCCAGCAGCAGGAACAACATCAGCGCGCGCAGTCGGTGGTTCATGCCCCGATTCTGCCGCAGCCGACCGGCCCTGTCAGGCCGCAGCAGCCTTGGCCTCGATCGCCGCCAGTGCGGCCGGCCAGTCGTGGGCGGTATCGGCAGTGACCATGCGCGGTTCGTCGTCGGCCACGCCATGCTGGGTCTCGTGGGCCCAGGTCACTGCGTACGGGGTATGCACGCCCCAGCCACCCAGCGTCACCACCGGCTCGATGTCCGAGCGCAGCGAGTTGCCGACCATCACGAAGCGCTGCATCGGCAGGTCGAATTCGGCCAGCACGCGGGCGTAGGTTTCCGGATCCTTCTCCGAGACGATCTCGATGCGCGGGAACAGCTCGGCCAGGTTGGCGACCTTGATCTTGGCTTCCTGGTGGAACAGGTCGCCCTTGGTGATCAGCACCACCGGGTAGTGCTCGGCGATGGCCGCCACCGCTTCACGCACGCCGTCGATCAGCTCGACCGGGTGGCGCAGGGTGTCGTGGCCGATCTCCAGAATGCGCTGGATGTCCTTCGCGTCGATGCGCTGGCTGGTGATGTCGATGGCCGCTTCGATCATCGACAGGGTCATGCTCTTGACGCCGTAGCCGAAGGTGCCCAGGTGGCGCTGCTGCACTTCCAGCAGGTGGCGGGCGGTCTGGGTGTCATGCACGTCGACATAGCGCGACAGCAGGTCAAGGTAATCCTGCTCGGCCTTGCGGTAGTAGTCCTCGCTCTTCCACAGCGTATCGTCACCGTCAAAACCGACCAGGCCGATGGCGCGCGACGGCGCAGGCGTGGGGGTGTTCATCGCCCAAGGATACAGGGGCCATGGTGACGAAAAAAACCCGGGCGGCCGAAGCCGCCCGGGTTCCCATACGCCCCGATGCAGGACTTACCTGCCCTGCGCACCCTGCGCTGCGCCACCCGCACCAGCCTGCTGGGCGGCCACGTAGGCCTTGTACTCATCGGCGCTCAGTTCGCCGTCCTTGTTGGTATCAGCCTGGTCGAACACCTGGGCCAGGCCGGCGTTCACCTGCGCCTCGGTCTTGCTGATGGTGCCGTTGCCATCGGTATCGATGCTGGCCCAGGTCTGGCCACCGCCATTGGCCTGCGCCGATGCCGCTGCGGCCGCATTGGTCGCCTGGTCGGCGGCCTGGCCGGCCTGTGCAGCCGCCTGCTGGGCCTGAGCGGCTTCGTTCTGCGCCTGCGCGGCCTGCTGCTTGGCCGACTGGGCCATCGCCGGGATGGCCAGCACGCTGCCGGCGGCGACGAACAGGGCGATCAGGGGCTTGCGGTTGCGAATAGTCATCAGGGGTGTCTCCTACCGATTGGGTGGTGTTGCGCGGCGTGTTGATTCCGCACGGCACCTACCCTGCCACCGCGTTTCTGAATCGATTTTGCGTCGCGAGCGGCGCCCACACGCGCGATTAACCACTGGCCTCCACGCATGCTTTAGCGCGGTGGTTAGGGTGAAGTGAGTGGCTCATAAGATGCGCATTCAGCGCCTCTGCATTTAACCGGCAGGCAACGAAAAACCTGCGTCAGTCGACGGTTTTTTCCGATGACCGCGAACTGAACAACACCCATGCAAGAGCAACACCGGCGAGCGCACCGGCGATTTCCAGCACCACACGGCTGCCAAGTTCGTTCGGATCGTGGATGGTGGCCAGGAAGATGCGCGCGTACAGCGGCGATTCCAGCCGCACGATGCCCATGTAGAACAGCTTCCACGCATCGATGCCGGCGGCGATGATCACGGCGATGACGCAGGACCAGCCGATCACGTGCCCCATCGACCACCGCAGCAGGCGGCACAGCTGCGACCACAGGAGGTACACGAGCAGGCCGACCAGCAGGGCAATGGCGCCCGCTTCCAGGGTGCCGAGCAGGCCGAAGTGCAGGGGAAGGTTCATCGGGTGGGCAGGGATGAAGAGGCGGCCAGTGTAAGGGATCTGCTTCGGACCCAATCGGCAGCCACAGTAGATCCACGCCATGCGTGGATGAGTCTCCATCGAGATCGAATAATTCGACGATTGAACAAAGAGCAGCCGAGCATGGGCTCGGCCCTACAACGGACCGCGCGGGAAACTGTCAGAGGCTGGGCGGTGCCCTGCCGTTACCCCTACCGTACCGGGACGTCGTACGCGGTACCGGGATCCGGTTCCGGCTGGAACGTGTAGTGCCACCACTCCTGCGGGTAGTTCACGAAACCACGCCGTGCCATTGCCTGCACCAGTTGCCGCCGGTTCGCCTGCTGCGTCTCACTCAGCCCGCTCGTCTGCGTATGCGCACGCGGCCCGAAGAAGTCGAAGTCAGTGCCCATGTCCAACGGCGTACATGCACCGCTGCGGCAATCCAGCAGGCCCAGATCCACCGTGCCACCGCGGCTGTGGCCGGAGCGCTCGGCGATGTAGCCGTCGGCCAGCAGGCGCGGCTTGTCCAGGTCAGGATACTGCTGTGCCTTGCGCGAGAGCTCGCGCGGATCGTTCACCCAGGCCATGAAGGCCTGCACCGAACGCACCGGCCGGTAGCAGTCGTAGAGGCGCAGGCCGAAGCCATCGGCGCGCAGGTCCTGCTCCACCTGGGCCAGCGCCTTCGCCACCGGCGCCAGCAGGTAGCACGAAGGCGCCTCGTAGCCGGGCACGCGCGCGCCGGTGAAGTTGTTGGCACCCGCATAGCGGATGTCCAGGTCGATGCGCGGCGACAACGTACGGATCTCCACCAGCCCGGCGCTGGCCGCGTCGGTGGCCGGTGAAACGCGCGGTGGCTCAGCGGCGCTGGTGGTCGCTGCCAGGGCAATCGCCAGTACGAGTGAAATGCAGGTCCTGGAAGTCATAGCTGAAGTCGATGTCCGGATCGATGGCGCGCAGGTCCAGTGTCGGTGCCAGGCCCTCACCCGGCTGCAGCCACGCCTGCGCGTCTTCGCCCAGCGTATCCCAGCGCAGCAGCCAGCGCCCCTGCAGCTGCAGCACAGCCCCCTGCAGCCGGGGCGACTTGTCCACGCTGAAGCGCAGGCCGTCCTTGCCCGGGCACAGCGAGGCCGGCCCCAGCCACGGATCGGTGTAGCGGCCGTGCCAGCGCGGCAGATCGGCGTCCGATGCCGGCCGTGCCTCCGACGTCGCCGGCCGCTGATGGCCGCCTGCCGCGCGCGTAGCCTGGTCTGCCTTCAGTTCGGCCAGGTACGCCAGTGCCGGACGCGCCTCATCGGGGGCGGTGAAGCGCTTCAGCGCGGCCTGCATCAATGCGGTGCGCGCATCCTCGCCTTCACCGTTGATCAGCATCACCACGCCCACCTTGCGGTCAGGCAGCAGCGCCAGCGACGAGTACATGCCCGACAGGGTACCGGTGTGCGCCACCTTCCACTGCCCGTCCATGTCCGACACCCGCCAGCCATACCCATAACCGTAGAAATGCGCGTTGTCCCAACGCCGCTGGCGTTCACCCAGCGGCATCGGCATGTGCAGGGTCCACAGCGTACGGCGCTGCTCAGCATCCAACCAGCCAGGTGCCAGGGCAGGATCGAGCAGCACCTGCATCCAGCGCGTCATGTCGCGCAGCGAACAGCGGATGCCGCCGGCGGCCATCGACGGTAGATCCGGGCTGATCGCACCATCGGCGTTCACCACCGCATTGTGGTCGCCATGCCAAGCGTGTGGCTGCGCCACGTTGCCCACCCGCTTCACCGACCACGCCCCCACCTGGCAGCGGGTCATGCCCAGCGGCTCGAACACCTGCTCGCGCATCAGCTGGTCATACGGCTTGCCACCCGCCGCAGCGGCCAGTTCGCCGGCCACCACGTACATCAGGTTGTCGTACGCATAGCGGCTGCGGAAACTGCTGACCGGCTTCAGGTGCGCCAGCCCCGCGATGATGTCGGCACGGGTGAACGCGTTCGGCTCCGGCCACAGCATCAGGTCACCGGCGCCCAGGCCCAGGCCGCTGTTGTGGATCAGCAGGTCGCGCACCTGCATCTGCTCGCCCACCCACGCATCGTGCATACGGAAGCCCGGTAGATGCCGCCGCACCGGATCCTCCCAGCGCAGCTTGCCCTGCTGCACCAGCCGCGCCAGCAGCGCGGCGGTCATCGCCTTGCTGTTGGAGGCGATCTTGAACAGCGTGTCCTGGTCGATGCGGCCGCCGTCGCCACGCGCGCCTTCGGCGTGGCGATAGACCACCTGCCCGTTGTCGACCACCGCGATGGCCAGCCCGGGCAGGTGCTCGTGCTGGACCACGGCGGCGACGTCGGCCTCGAGGGAGGCGATGTCGGTCGCCGAAGCGGACGGTGCGGCCAGTGCCGCCGCGACGATCAGCAGGTGGTACATGCGCGCAGCCCCTCCATTGCCCGCGCCGTCACGGTGGACGGCGCGGATCGTGGCCTCAGAAGTTCCAGGTCACCACCAGCTGGGTGTAGCGCGGGGCCTGCCAGCGCGTCCCGGTGGCGAACGTCGCCTCGCGGTACTGGCCGGGCTGCGCTTCATAGCGCTGGTGCACGTTGATGGTCTTCTGGTTGTTGAACAGGTTGTACACCGACAGCCGTGCACTGAGGTCGATGCCCTCCACCGGCAAACGCCAGGTCACATTGGCGCCTATGGTCCAGGTCCACGGCAGGCGACCGAACGCACCGCGTGGGCTGTACTCGAACTGCCGCTGGTTGTACGGGCCGGAACAGTTGGCCACGCACAGCCAGCCGGTGCCACCGCCGCTACCTTCGCTGGAGGTACTGCCACCGGCGATGGAATCGTTCGGCCACATCACGCCGTAGGCAGTGATCGGGCCACCGGACTGCACCTGCAGTGTGGTTCCGAACGACCATTGCTCGTTCAGCGCGTAAGCGGCACGCAGCTTGAACTGGTGGCGGAAGTCGTTGAACAGCACGCCATAGCGCTCGTTGGTGGCCGGATGGTCCCAGAACTGAACCATGCCCGTGTCGCCGTAGTTGGTATCGGAATTCACAGGGCCTTCGAAATTGCCCTCGCTCTTCGACCACAGGTAGGACGCGTTGAACATCCACTTCTCGTCCCAGGCACGGTCGATCTGGAACTCCAGTGCCTTGTAGGTGCGCTTGGGCTTGGAGTAACCGATCACCTCGCCGCTGCCGCCCTTCCGATAGCCGCTGTTGGCGGTGTCAATGGTGATCCAGCCTTCGTTGGCGCAGCCGATGCTCTTGTCGCCCCAGATCGTCAGGCTCTCGCCCGGGTTGGCGATCGGCCACAGCGTGCTGGGGGTCGGGCCGCATGGGGTGTAATTGATGCGGATGTCGTCCAGCGCACGGGTCATGCGTCGATAGGTGGCGTTGACGCCCCACGACCATGCCTGGTTGATCATGTTCTGGAAGCCCAGGATGTACTCGTCCTGGTAGACCGCCTTGAGGTCGCGATCCACACTCTGGCGCAGGTCGGCACCGCCGGTGTTCATGCGGGTGTCGGTCGGCCCGATCTGCTGGCCGACGACCGGTGCCATGTACGGTGAGCCGGTCGGCGAGGTTTTCCGCTCCCAGCCATTGAGCACGTAGTAGCTGTACTCGTCGGTCAGGCCACCTGCGAAATTCACGTTGATGTTGTTGGTGACAGGCAGGTAGTAGCGGCCGGCGTTGCCGAACAGCTTGGTGCTGCCATCACCGCGCATGTCCCACGAGAAGCCGACGCGAGGTGCGATCAGGTCATCCATCTTGATGAACGCCTTGCCGGCGGCGGTACGGTTCTCGAAACGGTCCCAGCGCACGCCCAGGTTCAGCATCAGGTTCGGGGTGATGTTCCAGATGTCTTCCACGTACAGCGCATTGGCTTCGGTCTCGAACGTGCCGCCCGACTTGCGGTTGCGCGCACGGAGCATTTCGGTAACGCCAGCCGGTACGTAGGCATTGGCACCGTCCCAGACTTCATCGCCGGGGCGCGCCACGTAGGCGGTGTAGCTCAGTTCGGTCGGGCCGGGGTAGCGGGTGGACTGCTTTGTGGTCATCAGCTCACGGTCGACACCGAAGCGCAGCAGGTGGTCACCCAGCTGCCATTCGAAGTCCAGTCGCGCCACGTCACGGGTATCGTCACGCTCGGCCACTGCCGTGCCCGTGGGGTGGCAGCCTGCGCGCAGGCCCTGCAGCTTGCTCAGGCGCGGGCCGTAGGTACTGTCGGTGAACACGGGGCTGCAGGCCTGATCCAGCGATGAATTGGTGAAGGCACGCTGGTTGTTCTGGCCGACCATGGCGCGCGCGGTGAAGTTCTGTCCGAAGTGGCCGGTGTAGGTGGCCGACCAGTTGCGGCCGCCGGTCTCGGTGACCGAATCGCCGCCCCAGGCGCCGAGCTGGTCGGCGTTCCAGTTGTAACCGTACGACGCATTGGTGACATCGCCCTCATCCGAGAACGCCAGCAGCGCCAGGCTGTGGTTGTCGTTGATGTTCCAGTCCAGCTTGGTGCCCCAGAAGCCGTTGCCGGAATCGTTCTTGAACCAGGTACTGCCATCGGACGAGGTGTTGTGTCCCTTGTCGCTGCGGTCTTCGTACATCGCGAACAGGAACAGCTTGTCCTTGACGATCGGGCCGGAGCCCCACACGTTGGTCTTCAGGAAGGAGTTGTTGTCGCGGCTGCCGTAGGAATGCGGGGTGCCGTCGCGGTGGAAATGATCGCCGCCACTGGCGCGCCACGCACTGGGCTCGGCGGTGACTTCAACACCGCCCTCGAATTCGTTGCTGCCCGAACGGGTCACCGCATTGATCACGCCACCGGTGGAGCGGCCGAACTCGACCGAGTAGCCACCGGTCTTGACCTGGAACTCCTTGAAGAAGGCGAACGGCGCGGTGCTGAAGCCGCGACGGGTATACATGTCGGTGACATTCAGGCCATTGATGAAGACCGCATTCTCGGCCACCGATGAACCAGCGAATGACAGGCCGCCGAATGACGAGTTGCCGCCGACCACGCCCGGCGCCATCAGCGCGACCGCAGACAGGTCCTGCGCCACCGGCAGCCGCGAGATCTCCTGGCGGTTGATGTTGAAGGATGTCTCGGTGGAGTAGACGTCCACGCGGTTGACCACTCGGGTGCCGACCACCTGCAGCGCATCGAGATTGGTGACGCCGCCGCCACTGGCCAGGTTGACCGTGGTGGTACCACCTACTGCCACACTGACAGCAATCTGATCGCCCAGCTTCTGGCCATCGCGGCTGAGCTGCAGCTGGTAGTCACCTACCGGCAGCTGGCCGAGGCGGTAGCTGCCGTCGGCGCCGACGGTGACGGTACGGGTCAGACCCGTACTGTTGCTGACCACGGTCACCTGGTCACCCGCGGTTGCACGGCCGGCAACTGCGCCGCTCACGTTCTGTGCCATCGCGATGCCGGGCAGCACTACGCCCAGACACGCCCCAAGGGCGACGCACAACGCCGCCCGCTTGATGCTGTAAGCCTTCATCCCCTGCTCTCTCCTGCAAGAATTGAATGGTGTGGAATGCGGTGTGTCGCGCTAGCGTTGCCTGGCTGGCAGTACCCGCCACTGGAAGTCGTAGCTCCATTGGTCGAAGTACAGGTTGCCGCCTGCCCACTCGGCCTCGCCGCGCTGCGAGTCGACCGTTTCCGAGCGGAAGTGCTGCTTGGCCGGCACGAAGGGCTGGCCGAAATCGTCGTTGAATGCGATGCGGTAGCCGTCGAGGCCACCCAGGTAGAAGTCACGGAGGGCCGGCACATCACTGGCCAGTGCGCCGGTGGTCACGTCCATCGGTAGCCAGCCATACGGCGCCAGGTAGACCTGCCCCCAGTCATGCAGGTTGTTGTAGCCGCTGCCGTCGCCGGAGAACACCATGCCCGACTGCCAGCGCGCGGGAATGCCGTTCAGGCGCAGCAGCGCGATCAGCAACAGGGTCTGCTGCCCGCAGTCGGCATGGCCGGCACGCAGTGCGTAGTCGCTGATGTTGCTGAGCGTGGAATATTCGCGCGCACCGGCCCATGGAATGCGGTCGACCGCGGCAAACAGCTTGCGCAACACTTCATACGGGCGCGTCTCGCCCTGCAGCACCTGGTCGGAGAACAGCTTCAATGCCGGGGTGAAACGCACATGCGGCAGCTGTTCGGCCAGGTAGGGCTTCAATGCGGGATCGTTCGGTGTCGCCTGCACCTTGGCCGGATCGATCGCGGTATGCCGGGCGAAGATCGTGACCGCGTAACGGATCTCGAAACGGGTCGGCTGCCCGGCAACCGCTTTGGCTTCGAGGTAGGCGGTGCGTTGCTGGGTATGGGCCGGAGCCACGCGCGCCTTGCCCGGGGTGCTGCCCAGCCACTGCACCTGCTCCTGCTGGCCGGGGATCTCGCGCGGGTATGGAATCCAGGCACGCACGGTCTCGCCGGCCGGCACCGCATCGGCCTTCACCGTCAGCGACTGGGTGAATTCGATGCGCTGCGGCAGCACCGACGCCTGGCCACGCTGCTCGGACGCGGCCACCACGCGCGCGTGGTGTGCGTTGAGCACTTCGCTCGGGCCCGGAGCGGGCATCGGTGCATCCGCGCGGCGACGCGCGCGTGCTTCGTCGCTGAGCAGGAACAGGTTCGAGGGTGCGCGCTTGAAGTACCAACGCTCGCCATCGATATCGAGATGCTCGATCAGGCCGAGTTGGTCCCAGCGCGCAAATTCCTCGTCGGTCAGATCGGGAATGCCGCGCCGTACGGCGTCCTTGGCGGCGCTTTCGTCGAGGGCGAAATCCAGGCGGATGCGGCGCATGCGCTCGCGCTGGAACGCTTCGTCAGTGGCGGCGGGTGCAGTGGCCAGCAGCGCGTCGGCGTCGCGGAAACGGCCGCTGTCGATCAGGTCGATCACCTGCACTCCTCGCGCGCGCTGCTGGCTGCTGCGCTCGTCTGCTGCGTGCGTGGCCGACACCCACAGCAGCAGCACGGCACACAGGCCGGCGGCAGGCAGACGCGGTTTGCGAACGGCAGGATCCACAGCGACACTTCCCCAGCGCGGGTGGTAACGGCTGTGTAACACGGGCCGGGATGTCGGTCAATAATTTATTCTTGCTTTCGTAGCCAAAAGGAATAAATATTCCAACAGGCATTCGAGGAGGGTGTGCACCGCATGAGCCTGGCTTTCCGCGAACGGCACCGGCATTGGCCGCGCCGCTTGACCCTGGCCCTGTGCCTGCTGGCCGCTCCGGCCTTTGCACAGGCAGCCCCACCGCCCGACCCGGGTGCGCCGCTGCCCTATGTGATCGGCCTGCACGAGGCCTATCTGACCCCGCAGTACTGGGCCGCGCGCCTGGACAACGCCGATGCGCCGATTCTGGATCGCGCGCAGATCGAAGCACAGAACGCGCGCATGCGGGCGCAGGACAGCCACATCCAGGACATCGCCGCACTGCCCGCCCAGCTTGATGCGGCGGCGGTGCGTGCCAGCATCACCGCGCTGTCGAGCTGGCCCACCCGCGCTCTCTACAACGACAAGGGCCAGTCGATCGCACCCGCGCTGCGCAGCGCGATCGAAGCCAACCTCGGCCTCGATGCGATTCCCACACAGGTGGCAGCGCAGTATGGGCTGGTGGTGAAGCGTGCCGCGCTGCGCACCTTCCCCACCCGCGTGCGCGTCTTCAGCAGCGTCGGTGACACCGACATCGACCGCTTCCAGGAATCGGCACTGTTCCCCGGTGACAAGGTCGCCGTGGTCCATCGCAGTGCCGACGGCCGCTGGCTGTTCGTGCACAGCGAGCGCTACAGCGCGTGGATCGAAGCCGACGCCATTGCCCGCGGCGACAAGGCCACGGTGCTCGGCTACGGCGCGAGGGGACCGTACCGGATCGTCACCGGTGCCACCGCGCAGACCGCCTATACCCCGGAGGAGCCGCGCGTCTCGCGCCTGCAGCTGGACATGGGCGTGCGCCTGCCGGTGCTGGCCGACTGGCCCGCCGCCGAACCGGTGAACGGCCAGCAGGCCCACGCTTCGTGGGTGGTGCAGTTGCCGGTACGCGAAGCCGATGGTCGATTGAAGCTGGTGCCTGCGCTACTGCCGCGCTCGCAGGACACCGCCGCCGATTACCTGCCGCTGACCCCGCGCCTGCTGCTGCAGCAGGCCTTCAAGTTCCTGGGCGAGCGCTACGGCTGGGGTCACGACTACGACACCCGCGACTGCAGCGGTTTCGTCTCCGAGATCTACCGCAGCTTCGGCGTGCTGCTGCCACGCAATACCAGCGCGCAGGCGGTCAGTCCGGCGCTGGATCGCCTGCCGTTCACCGGCAAGGACGGCAAGGCGGTGCGCGACCGTGCCGTCACCCGCCTGCAGGTGGGCGACCTGGTCTACATTCCCGGTCATGTGATGATGGCCATCGGCCACGTCGACGGCCGCACCTGGGTGATCCACGATACGGCGGGCGGCAGCTGGTTCGGTGCCGACGGCAGACGTGTGCAGGCCCATCTCAATGGTGTTTCGGTCACGCCGCTGGAGCCGATGATGGCCAGCGACACCGTCCGCTACATCGACCGCATCACCAACATCCAGCGCCTGCGGGCCAAGACTCCTGAATGAAGATCACCGCCATCGAACTGGGCATGCTGCGCGTGCCGTTGAAGACACCGTTCAAGACCGCGCTGCGCACGGTGGAGACCGTGGAGGACGTGGTGGTGCTGATCCGCACCGACACCGGTCACACCGGTTACGGCGAGGCACCGGCTACAGCAGTGATCACCGGTGATACCCACGGCTCGATCATCGAAGCGATCCGCCACTTCATCGCACCGCGCCTGATCGGCCAGGACGTGGTCAACCTCAACCACCTGTGCACGCTGGTGCAGACCGCGATGGAGCGCAACACCAGCGCCAAGGCCGCGGTGGAGATCGCGCTGTACGACCTGTGGGCGCAGCTGCACGGTGCCCCGCTGTACCAGATGCTCGGTGGCGGCGACCCGGTGATCACCACTGACATCACCATCAGCGTGGACTACATCGACAAGATGGTGGCCGATTCGCTGTCGGCGATCGAGCGCGGCTTCGAGTCGCTGAAGATCAAGGTCGGCAAGGACATCGGACTGGACATCGAACGGGTCAAGGCCATCCACGCCGCCGTGGAAGGCCGTGCCCTGCTGCGCCTGGATGCCAACCAGGGCTGGACTGCCAAGCAGGCGGTGCATGCGATGCGCACGCTGGAGGAAGCCGGCGTGGTACTGGAGCTGCTGGAGCAGCCGGTGAAGGCCGCGGACATCAGTGGCCTGAAGTACGTCACCGACCGCGTCAACACGCCGGTGATGGCCGACGAAAGCGTGTTCAGCCCCAGCCAGGTGATGGACCTGATCCAGCAGCGCGCGGCCGACATCATCAACATCAAGCTGATGAAGACCGGCGGCCTGTCCAATGCGATCCGCATCGCCGACATCGCCGGCATCTACGGCGTGCCGTGCATGATCGGCTGCATGATCGAATCGAGCATCAGCGTGGCTGCGGCTGTGCACCTGGCCGTGGCCAAGAGCGATGTGATCACCAAGGTTGATCTGGACGGCCCCTCGCTGGGCCAGTTCGACCCGGTCAGCGGTGGTGTGCATTTCAACGAATCGGAGATCAGCATCAGCGACGTGCCGGGGCTGGGTATTACTGAAGTCCGTGGGCTGGAGATGCTGGGTTGATTTCTGCCTTGCGGCTGACGTTGCGTGCCACTGACGTTGGGTCGCGCGTTACTTTTCTTTTCGCGAAAAGAAAAGTAACCCAAAGAAACGCTCCGCCGGCCGCGAGCCGGTGCTACGCACCGGTTCCCTGCGCTCCTCGGCCCGTCGAGGGACGGCGCGGGAACTCGCTACGCTCAGACACCCGCGCCTCTTCGCCCTCGCCGGACCTGCGGTGCTCGGCTCGCTTGAAGGCGGACTCAACGGCAGCTCCGGGCAGATCCACGCCATGCGTGGATGCTCCTGCTTCTGCTCTACCTCGTATTCTCTTCGCGGCTGGCACGCGCGCGATCTGTCCGGGGTCAGGCGGTTGGGGATTGCGGGGGTGTCCGCCGCATGGGCCCGAGGCATGCCTCGGGCGGGTTGGGCAGGACGCCCAACCCCGGTCTTGCCGTTTGCGCAGGACAGCGCAAACACGCAAGCGCGGCCAAGCCTACACGGACGTACTTGCGGCGTCCCCCGCAATCCCCACTCGCCTGACCCACCCCATGACCGGCTCTCCGCGGCCAACCGCAACGCGTTCCCCTATGCTCCAACGCACACCCCTGTCCCTCTCTCAT
>NZ_LXXZ01000100.1 GCF_003244875.1 Stenotrophomonas sepilia | reverse complement strand
CGGTTGAACTTCCTATACCCCGCATCCGGCCTCGACCACGCATCGCCAGCTTTCCCCGGCGGAACTGGCGCAGGCCGGCGTGAGCGAGGATACGGTGCGCCTGTGCATCGGCATCGAACATGTCGACGACCTGATCGCGGATCTGGAGCAGGCGCTGGCACGGGCCTGAGCGGCGAAGCCGGCGGGTCGGGCGGCTGGCCGGGGCTGGCAACGGCCGCTTGCCGCAGTCACGGCGGAAGAGGTCTGGTCGCCGGCATGCGCGATGCGACGGACATCGCGCTGCGTCCGGCGCCGCTCGCGAGCGGCATTCAGATAAAGCGCTCCCGCAGCATCGCGACGCCCGCGCTCGCCGGCAGGCGCAGCTGCTCGCTGGCGTACGCGCTCACCGCACTGTCGACAGGATTGACCTCGATGACCTGCGCACGCCGTTGCCGCGCGCGCAGCGGCAGCGACGCGGCCGGATGCACCAGGCCGGACGTGCCGACCACCACCAGGACATCGCAACCGTCGATCGCGGCGCATGCGCGCGCCCACGCGTCCTCCGGCAGCGCCTCGCCGAACCAGACCACGCCAGGCCGGAACGGGCCGCCGCACAGGGGGCAGGCGGGTGGCGTCTCCCGGGCCCCATGCCGACCCCGCCGTGCTTGAGCGATTGGTGGCGGAATGGGCGCCGCGGGGCGTGCGCTCCATCGACTTGCCTAAAGCCGAACTCCCGGTGTGGCAGGCATATTTCGCCAACGGCGAACGCGCCTACTTCGGGCCGGACGACGGCACCTTGCTGCTGCGACGTGGCCCCGACAACGACGTGCTGATGTGGCTGCACGAATGGCATGTGGCGCTGCTGGCCCACGACACGGGCAAGCAGGTACTCGGCATTATCGGCTGGATCTCGCTGGGGCTGCTCTTGAGCGGTTTGTACCTGTGGTGGCCCAAGCCTGGGCGCTGGCGATCGCACTTGAAGGTACACGCACAGCCCCCGGCGCGAAGGTGGGCGACCTGGCACCGCAGTAGCGGCGCTTTGTTGCTGCCGCTTCTGCTGATGGCCACTGTGACCGGTGTAGGGATGGTCTATGGCAAGGGTTTCCATGCCGTGCTGACGGCGGCGTTCGGTGGTGCCGCGCCGCCCACGCCGGTGCTGGCGGGCACAGTGGAGAAAGTGGCATGGGATCCTGTGCTGAATCAGGCGCTCCACGCACTTCCAAGCGCCCGTCTGAGCCGCGCGTCCAATGATTCCTCTGGCGTGATTCGCAAGCCACTTTGCGTGATCGGCTAGCAAACGAAGGTGGGATGCCAGTGCGGGATTCGGTGAGGGATGTCCGCTCTTGGCCGAAAGCGGACGTAGTCAGATCCAACGATACGATGGACAGTGGCTATGCGCTGCGCGACTCATCCGTGAGTCGAGGCTTAGGCGCTACGTCTCAGCTCGTCTAGGTAGTTAGCCCAAGCCTGCATCATCTTCTTTCGCTCTTCCAGGTGGGTAGTTCTGTTGTACGCCCGCCCCAGCGGATCCCGCACCGCATGGGCGAGCTGATGCTCGATGAAATCCGGCCTGAACCCCAGCACCTCGTCCAGCAATGTTCGTGCCATGGCCCGAAATCCATGGGCAGTCATCATCGTGCCATCGAACCCGAGGTTCCGTAGGGCAGCGTTGATCGTATTCTCACTGATCGGCTTCTGGATGCTCCGCACGCTCGGAAAGACGTACTGACTTTTCCTTGCGTAGGGCCGGACATCTTCCAGGAGTTCCACCACCTGCCCAGCCAA
The DNA here is from genome assembly GCF_003244875.1 of Stenotrophomonas sepilia. Taxonomy (GTDB): domain Bacteria; phylum Pseudomonadota; class Gammaproteobacteria; order Xanthomonadales; family Xanthomonadaceae; genus Stenotrophomonas; species Stenotrophomonas sepilia. The sequence continues at coordinate 48,945 of NZ_LXXZ01000100.1, read as the reverse complement.
GGGAACGATGTGCTGGGTCTGGGTCTTGCTGGTGACGTAACGCCACTCAGCAGCATCCAGGTCAATATCGTCCCAGCGCGCCGCACGGAGCTCGCCCGGCCGGACGAACAGGAGTGCCGAGAGCTTGAGCGCAGCCGACACGATCGGCGACCCTTGGTAGCCGTAGATTGCCTTGAGAAGCTTTGCCACCTCATCTGGCTCAGTCAGGCTGGAGAAGTGCTTGGTTTTCGTAGAGGTCAATGCGCCGGCAAGACTCAGGGCCGGGTTGTTCTCGGCCCTACCCGTGGCGATGGCATAGCGAAAGACCATGCCCGCGGCGGCGCGAGCCCGATGCGCCGTCTCGACTGCTCCACGGGCCTCGATCTTGCGGAGGGCCTTCAGCAGGATTGGCGCAGTCACGCTCCTGACCGGCAGATTCGCGATGCTCCCCAGGTCGCGCTCCAGCATCCGTCGCTCCCGGACGACTGACCCAGGGGTCAGCTTCTTGGCCCGTTGCGAAACCAGTTCTTCAGCAAGCGCGCCAAAGGTGTTGCCGGCCTCTTCCTCCTGTGCCGCTCGCTCGATCTTCACCACCAGGCCCGGGTCCATGCCCTTCTTGAGCTGGGCCCGGGCCGTGTCCCGCTCGGCGCGAGCTTCGGCCAATGAAACCGCCGGGTAGTCCCCGATGGTGAGCATGTTCGCCTTGCCGGCGAACCGGTACCGATAGCGCCAGATCCTGGCTCCAGAAGGCCTCACCTCGACGCACAGCCCATTGGCATCGGCGAGGCGATACACCTTGCCCTGAGGCTTGAGGCTGCGCAGCTTGGTGTCTGTCAACATGGCTGTGAGTAACCGATATGTGAGTAAGCGGAGATCTTCCGATCATCTTACTCGCAACGTTACTCACATTCCAGCTGGATGGAGACGCACGCGACCGGACCCGGCTGGACACGAAAGCCCTGAAATACAGCGGTTTTACTAGGATATTCGGACGGATCTGGACGTGGCCGGATCAGTAGATGGTGGGCCCATCAGGATTCGAACCTGAAACCAAGGGATTATGAGTCCCCTGCTCTAACCGTTGAGCTATAGGCCCTGCGCAGCGCCACAGTGTAGTGGAGGCCGCCCACGATCGGCTACCCGGCAGCAGCAAGAGCCTCAGCAACGCGCCCCAACCGCTTCTCCGCCGCTTCCGCAAACCACATCTGCCGCCGCAGATGTGCCTGGAACAGCGCCACCGTCCGCCTGGCCTCTTCCAGTCCCTTCTGGTTGCCGCCGCTGAAGCCGGCAAGCAACCCAGCTTCAGGCAGCGTCAGCAGCGCATACGTCGTCCGACGTGCAAACCCCAACGGATCCTCACACTCATCCCGCATCACCTCATCCCAGTTCAGCAGCGGCGGGAAATCGATTTGCACGGGCTCAGGCATATCGTGCTCCACATCATTCATGGCGTGACTCCAGATGCATGACGAATCAGTGCCGCAGGCCGCATGTGATGTACGTGACCTGCTGCGCGCTTGCATCAGCGCCGATGAAGATCGGCCTGCCTACGCGATGTGTTGAGCATCTGCACGGTCAGCGTGCGACCGCCGCGGGACGTAATCAAATGGCAGATGCGACATCGTCAGGATCCGACCGGCATGGCCGGGAGCTACTAAAGAAAAACCCCGCACCAGGCGGGGTTTCTCTCAACGCTTCAACAGCCGCTGGCTATCAATCGATATCCAGGAAGCTGCGCAGCTGCTCCGAACGGCTCGGGTGACGCAGCTTGCGCAGGGCCTTCGCTTCGATCTGGCGGATGCGCTCGCGGGTCACGTCGAACTGCTTGCCGACCTCTTCCAGCGTGTGGTCGGTGTTCATGTCGATGCCGAAGCGCATGCGCAGCACCTTGGCTTCCCTCGGGGTGAGGCCGGCCAGCACGTCGCGAACGGTTTCGGACAAGTTGATGTTGGTGGTGTTCTCGATCGGGGACTCCACGTTGGTGTCCTCGATGAAGTCGCCCAGATGGGAATCCTCGTCGTCGCCGATCGGGGTTTCCATCGAGATCGGCTCCTTGGCGATCTTCATCACCTTGCGGATCTTGTCTTCCGGCATGTCCATTTCCTTGGCCAGCTCCTCCGGCGTAGCCTCGCGGCCATACTGCTGGAGCATCTGGCGGGAAATGCGGTTCAACTTGTTGATCGTCTCGATCATGTGCACCGGAATACGGATGGTGCGCGCCTGGTCGGCGATCGAGCGGGTGATCGCCTGGCGGATCCACCAGGTGGCGTAGGTCGAGAACTTGTAGCCGCGGCGGTACTCGAACTTGTCCACGGCCTTCATCAGGCCGATGTTGCCTTCCTGGATCAGGTCGAGGAACTGCAGGCCACGGTTGGTGTACTTCTTGGCAATCGAGATCACCAGGCGCAGGTTGGCCTCGACCATTTCCTTCTTGGCCTTGCGCGCCTTGGCTTCACCGTAGGCCATGGCACGGCTGATTTCCTTCAGCTCTTCCAGGTCCAGCTGGGTCAGCTTCTCGATGTCGATCGTCGCCTGCTGTTCGGCGATGATCTGGTCCTTCACTTCGCGCAGGGCCGACGACCACTTCTGCTTGCGCTTCAGTGCGTCTTCCACCCACTCCAGGTTGGTCTGGTTGCCTTCCCAGGAACGGATGAAGTCCTTGCGCGGCATGCGCGCGGTGACGGTGGCCAGGTTCAGCACACGGCGCTCATGCGACTTGATGTCGGCCATCGTGTCGCGCAGCTGCTTGGTCAGCACGTCGGTCAGCGGCAGCGGCAGCTTCAGGGTGACGAACACCGCCGACATCTCTTCGCGCAGGCGCGGCAGGTTCTTCTTGTCGCCCTTGGTCGCGGCCTTCTTGAAAGCGTTGAAGGCATCGCTCAGTGCCTGCATGCGCGCGGCGACTTCCTCCGGATCCGGACCGGTCGGTGCGGCTTCTTCATCGCCACCGTCGACATCGTCGTCCTCGTCCTCGTCGCCTTCGGCGTCCGCATCGGCGCTGTCATCGGCAATGACCGCCGGCGGTGCCGGCTCTTCGTCGACCAGGTCGTTGAAGCCGACGATCACTTCGGCCAGGCGCTTCTTGCCTTCCTTGTGGGCTTCGTAGTCGTTCAGCAGCGACTCGACCGAAACCGGGAACTGACCCAGGGCGGCCTGGACCTGCGAAAGGCCTTCCTCGATGCGCTTGGCGATGGCGATTTCGCCTTCGCGGGTCAGCAGCTCGACGGTGCCCATTTCGCGCATGTACATGCGCACCGGGTCGGTGGTACGGCCACCTTCGGTGTCGAGCGCGCTCAGCGCGGCGGCAGCTTCTTCAGCCGCAGTGTCATCGACTTCGCGGTTGCCGGTGTTGCCATCGTTGAGAAGCAGGGTTTCCACATCCGGCGCAACTTCATGGACATCAATGCCCATGCCGTTGATCATGCCGATGATGTCTTCGATCTGTTCCGGGTCGACCATGTCGTCCGGCAGATGGTCATTGACTTCGGCGTAGGTCAGGTAGCCCTGTTCCAGGCCCTTGCTGATCAGTTGCTTGATTTCGGATTGGGCAGGACGTTCGTTGGCCATGTAGTGCTCGCGCCACCGGCTAGGGAGAAATAGGGAACGTAGCATTATACCAGCCCGGGGCCCCGCCTGCCGGGCGGTGGTCCCGCAGGCTCAGGGCCTGAGAAGGAAGGTCACGGGACCGTCATTGACCAGGCTGACGACCATATGGGCACCAAATCGGCCCGTTTCCACCCCGGGCGCGTGATTTTCACGACAGATCTCGACAAATCGATTGAACCCGCGTTCAGCCTCGTCCGGCGGTGCGGCGGTCGTGAAACTGGGGCGCATGCCCGAACGGGTATCGGCGGCCAGGGTGAACTGGCTGACCAGCAGCAGGCCGCCGCCGGTGTCGCGCAGCGACCGGTTCATCTTCCCGGGCTCGTCGGCGAACACCCGGTAGCCCAGCAGGCGCTCGGCCATCCGTCGCAGCTGGGCCTCGGTATCGCCCGGTTCCATGCCGACCAGGGCCAGCAGGCCGGGGCCGATCTGCCCCACCACTTCCTGGTCGACGTGGACGGCGGCCTGGCTGACGCGCTGGATCAGGACGAGCATCGTGGGCTTCCAATGAACAGGGCCGGCCACGATAGCAGCGCCCTTGGCTAAACTGGCGCCGATGAATCCGCAACGCAAAGCCCGGCTGGTCTACCGCGCCACCACCCTGTTCGCCCGCCTGCCCTGGCCAGTGCTGCGGGGATTCGCGCATGCCCTGGCGTGGACGTGGGTCCGTCTCAACGCTCGCGAGAGCCGCGTCACCCGTCGCAACCTGGAACTGGCCTACCCGGAACTGGACGGTCCGGCGCGCGACCGCCTGCACCGCGAGCTGCTACGCTCCACCGCCCTGCAGGCCATCGAGACGCTGCGGCTGTGGGGCCAGAGGCCCGCCGACAACCTGCGCCTGCACCTGAAGCAGCGCCACGGCGAAGCCCTGTACGACGCGGCGCTGGCCAGCGGCAAGGGCGTGATCGTGGCCGCACCCCACTTCGGCAACTGGGAGCTGCTGAACCAGTGGCTGGCCTCGCGCGGGCACATCGCCATCGTCTACAAGCCACCGGAGGACGAGGCCAGCGACGCCTTCCTGCAGCTGGTGCGGGGCGGCCAGAACGTGCAGCAGGTGCGCGCCGAGGGCCCCGCCGTGCGCCAGCTGTTCAAGGTGCTCAAGGACGGCGGTGCCACCGGCATCCTGCCCGACCAGCAACCCAAGGCCGGCGACGGCGTGTTCGTGCCGTTCTTCGGCGTGCAGGCACTGACCATGACCCTGGTCAACCGGCTGGCCGAGCGCACCGGCGCCACCGTGCTGTATGGCTGGTGCGAGCGCATCGGGCCGGACATGGAATTCGCCCTGCACATCGAGCCGACCGACCCGGCCGTGGCCGACCCGGACCCGCAGGTGGCGGCCACCGCGCTCAACGCCGGCATCGAGCGCATCGCCCGCCGCGACCCGACGCAGTACCAGTGGACCTACAAGCGCTATACGCTGCGGCCACCGGGCAGCGGCGAGGAAGACCCGTACGCGACCGAAGAGCATCCGCACTGACGGTCGCACCACGCGGGCCCGTCCGGCCCCTGCGACCGGCGGCCGCACCACGTTGAATACGACGCCGTCGCCCCCATAGAGACTGCGATGTCCGCCTCCCCCGGTCCTGCCATGCCTGCTGCCTCTTCCCTGTTCGGCGACCCCGCCGCGATCCGCTGCGAACGCGCGGTGGCCGAACTGCGTGCCGGTCGCCCGGTACTGCTCCACGATGGCCAGGGCCAGCGCCTGGCGGTGATTGCACTGGACAGCGCCACTGCCAGCAGCTTTGCCACGTTCGCCGCTGCCGCGCGCGAGCGCCACTACCTGTTCCTGACCGCCACCCGCGCCCGCGTGCTCGGCGTGGAAGCACCGGAAGGCGCGCGCCTGCCGCTGGCCGGCATTGACTTCGATACCCTGCCCTCGCTGGGTTACCTGCGCGAGCCCGGCCCCATGCCCGACGACTGGGCGGCCGGCGACGCCTTCGATGCCGGCGCGGTGGAGCTGGCCCGCCTGGGCCTGCTGCTGCCGGCGATGGTCGCGGTGCGCCTGGACGTGGATGACCACACGTTCGACGGTGCCGCCGAGGTGGCCCTGTGCGACCTGGCCGAAGGCGCAGCACATGCGGCCCACGACTACGAACTGGTGGCGCGTTCGCCGGTACCGCTGCGCGACGTCGGCATGACCACCTTCGCGGTGTTCCGCGGCGGCGTGGCCCAGCGCGACCAGGTCGCGATCATCGTCGGCGAACCGGACCTGTCGTCGGTGGTACCGGTACGCGTGCACTCCTCGTGCCTGACCGGCGACCTGTTCGGCTCGCTCAAGTGCGACTGCGGCGACCAGCTGCGGCGCGGGCTGCGCAAGCTGAAGGAACTGGGCGGTGGCGTGCTGCTGTACCTGGACCAGGAAGGCCGCGGCACCGGCATCGCCGCCAAGATGCGCGCCTATGGCTACCAGCACGACGGCCTGGACACCATCGACGCCGATGCGCAGCTGGGCTTCGGTGCCGACGAACGCCGCTACGGCAGTGCGGTGGCGATGCTGCATGGCCTGGGCATTTCGCGCGTGGCTCTGCTCAGCAACAACCCGACCAAGGCACAGCGCCTGCGCAATGCCGGCATCGAGGTGCTGGACTGCATTCCGGTCACCGGCGAGATCACCGCCGAAAACGAACACTACCTGCGCACCAAGGCCGATCGTGCTGGTCACCTGCTGGATGTCGATGCGCTGATCCAGGCTGCCCAGTAACACAGCCGACCTGCTACCGTCTGCGCGGTGCGGCCACCGCCGCCGCTCGCCCTGCCACCTGACGGAGCCCGCGTGACCGACGTCGCCCCTATCGCCCCGACCACCGAAGCCTGGCAATCGCTGCCGCAACGTGCCGCCCGCCTGGCCGCACTGGAAGGCGCCTTCGGCGGACTGTTCGTACCGGGTCTGCCACTGGCCGCAGCTGCCTGGTTCTTCGATCTGCCCGGCGGCCTGTGGACTGCCGCCCTGGGGCTGCTGATCGGCATCCTCTTCGGCGCCTGGCTCGGCCGCCGGCGACTGACCCGCACCCGCTGGCGCCTGGATGACCAGGGCCTGGGCCTGCGCCGCGACCTGATGTGGCAGCTGGAAACCCGCATTCCCATATCGCGCGTACAACACCTGGACCTGCGCCGGGGCCCGTTGGAGCGCCGCGCCGGCCTGGCCACGCTGATCGTGCACACTGCCGGTACCCGCATGAGCGCGGTCACCGTCAACGGCCTGGATGAAGCCGACGCCGAGCGCCTGCGCGACACCCTCTCGCACCAGCTCGACCAGGACGCCGACGCCCTGTGAGCCTGCCGCCGCCCCTGCCCGCATCGCTGCCTGCCGGTGGCGAGGACCATCGCCTGCACCCGTGGTCGTGGCTGTTCGTACTGCTGATGCAGCTGCGACACTACTTCCTGCCGCTGGTCGCGCTGCTGGTGTTCGGCCAGCGTGGCGAGCGCGACCCGATGTGGGCGCAGTTGATTCCACTGTCGGCGATCGCGGCACTGGTGCTGGTCTCGGTGCTGCAGTACCTCAGCTACCGCTACCGCATCGGCAGCGATGCCATCACCGTGCGCAGCGGGCTGCTGGCGCGCAACCGCCGCGAGATCCCGTTCGCCCGCATCCACAACGTGGAAGTGCGGCAGAACCCGTTGCACCGGCTGTTCGGTGTGGCCGAGCTGCGCCTGGAATCGGCCGGCGGCGTGCGGCCGGAAGCCGAGATGCGGGTACTGAGGCTGGACCAGGCGCTGGCGCTGGAACGGCTGGTGCGCCAGCGTGGGCAGGCACCGCAGCCCGCCGGCGTCGTCGCCACGCCCTCGATCACCGGGACCGACACCGAACAGGTGCTGCTGCGCCTGTCGAGCTGGGACGTGGTGCGCATGGGCCTGCTCTCCAACCGCGGATGGGCACTGGCGATCGCCGCCTTCGGCGTGCTGTTCCAGACCGTGCCGCGGCCGGTGATGGACGCGGCCATCCAGCGTGGCGGCAGGGAGGCCTTCGGCTACGCAAGCCACCTGCATCCCGGCGTGGCCGGCGCCTTCCTGCTGCTGGCCGCAGCCCTGCTGCTGGGCTGGCTGGCGCTGCGGGCGTTGTCGGTGGTGCTGACCCTGCTGCGCTATCACGGCTTCACTCTCAGCGAGCAGGATCGCCGGCTGACCGTCTCGGCTGGCCTGGTCAGCCGAACCCGCAGCAGTGTCGCGCGTCGCCGCATCCAGGCCTGGACGCTGTACGAGACCACCCTGCATCGCTGGTTCGGCCTGCGCCAGCTGCGCGTCGACAGCGCCGCCGGCGGCCCTTCGCGGGATCAGGACCGCGCTCTGCGCGAGCTGGCACCGCTGGCCCCGGCAATGCGCTGCGAGCAGCTGGTGCAGCACCTGTTGCCTCAACTGCAGTGGCCGCCGGCGCAATGGCAGTCCATTCCGCAGCGTGGCTGGTGGCGGCTGTGCCTGGGCGCGCTGCTGCTGGTTCCCCTCCTGGCCGCCGCCGCGTACTGGCGCTGGGGATCATGGGGCCTGATCGTGCTGGCCTGGCTGCCGCTGGCGCTGCTGGTGGCCCACCGGCAGATGGCGCGCATGGGCTGGTATCTGGATGACCACTACGTCGCCGTGCGCGGCGGCTGGTGGAAGCGCTGGTGGCGCTGGGCCGAGCTGGACAAGGTGCAGGGCCTGCGCCTGCTGCGCTCGCCACTGGACAAGCTGCTGGGCACCAGCAGCCTGCAGCTGGATACCGCCGGCGCGCATGGCGATGTGGCATTGATCCTGCACTTCCTGCCGCAGGCGCAGGCGCGACAGGTGATGGATCAACTGGCGGCCGCGCTGGCGCGGCGCAAGCTGCGCTGGTAGGTAGTGCCGGCCGCTGGCCGGCAACCGCAGACATCCCCGAGGTTGCCGGCCAGCGGCCGGCACTACCGCGGCCGGGGGCCACGCATCCACGCATGGCGTGGATCTACTGTAGAGCCGAGCCCACGCTCGGCTTACCGCTGCGACGGCCCCCAATACCCCAGGTCCTTGCGGATCTGCAGGTCGCGGACCCAGCTGCCGAACGGCTTGCGCCGCAGCACGCCCATTTCACCGGACAGGAAATCCTCGGTAGCCGCAATCACGCGCTCGCTGGACAGGCCATCGCGGTACGGATGGATGGCATCGGCGTAGCGCACGATCTCCGCCTGCAGCGCGGCGTCGGGATGCAGCGCGCGCTGCAGCATCGCCGGCAGCTGCACCGGGTCGTCGAAGTCGATCATGTGCGGCTTGGGCACCCGGTTGCGGAAGGTCACCACCGGCTTGTGCTGGACGATGAACTCCGAAACGATCGAGGACGTATCGGACACCAGCACATCGGCGGCGCGCTGTGCGGCCATCACCTGCTCCGGCTCGATGAAGCGTGCATTGGCACCGGCCAGCGCGCGGTAGCGTTCGAACAATTCCGGTGGGCACTTCGGGTGCAGGGTCAGCAGCCAGTAGCGCTTGCCCTCGGCGATGTCGGCAGCAATCTGCGCATGCAGGTGCGGGGCTGCGCTCAGGCGTTCGGTGAAGGTCGAACCGAACAGGATCACCGGGCGTCCTCCAGCGGCGGCGCGCAGCGCGGCGCTCTCGCCACCATCGTCGCGGAACAGCGGATCCAGCTTCGGCCAGCCGGTCTCGGCCACCGCGAAGTGGCCCTGCAGGGCCGCGATCTCACGGAACGGCCCGGTGGTGGCCGGCCCCTGCGTGCAGTACAGGTCGAACATGCCGCGCACCCGGAAGTGGCCGCGCGCACTGTCCCGCTTCTCCACGTTGAAGCCATGGAACAGCTGCACCTTGGCTCCCGAAAGGAAGGTCGGCACCCAGTTGGCGGCGCTGAACACCGCCCGCGGCCGCATTGCCAGCGCCTGCTTGAGGCCGATGTTGGGCACGCCCGGCAGCTGGCTGCCGGCCGCGCCGCCCTCGAACCAGGCCGCCACCTCCTGCCCGGAGGCGTGCAAGGCCTGCGCCAACGGGGCGAGAATAGGCAGCGCATAGCGCTCCGTCGCAAACAACAGGTACCCGGCCATCATGTCCTCCACGACCGCTCCCATCGAACGGCCTCGCATCTCGGCCTGCATTATCGCGTTCAACGAGGCCGGCCGCATCGGCGACTGCCTGGCCTCGCTGGCCTTCTGCGATGAGATCGTCGTCGTGGACTCCTACTCCACCGATGCCACCGTGGCCATCGCCGAGGCCGCAGGCGCCCGCGTGCTGCAGCGCCCGTTCGACGGCTTCCGCAGCCAGAAGGCGTACTGCGTCGAGCAGGCCGGCCACGACTGGGTACTGTGCCTGGACGCCGATGAGCGGATCAGCCCGGAACTGCGTGCGGCCATCGAACAGGCCCGCGACGGTGGCTTCGCCGGCCATGCCGGCTATCGCTTCGCACGCCTGTCGGAGTACTTCGGCAAGTTCCTGCGCCATGGCAATGCCTACCCGGACCGGGTGATGCGCCTGTTCGACCGCCGCCGTGGCGGCTGGCGCGGCAAGCGCGAGATCCACGAGGCCGCCAGCGTCGATGGCAGTGTGGGTACCCTGCGCGGCGACCTGGTCCACTATCCCTACCGCTCCTTGCAGCAGCAGCTGGCCAAGACCGAGAAGTACGCGCGGATGATGGCCGAGCACGAGTTCGCGCGCGGTAAACGGGCCACGCTGGGCAAGCTGGTGCTGGCACCGGCCTGGCGGTTCTGGCGCGGCTTCGTGTTCCGTGGCGGCTTCCGCGACGGCTGGCATGGCCTGGTCTACGCTTATGTGCGCGCCAACTACGTGCGCCAGAAGACCATCATGCTGTGGATGCTGGGCAACGGCCAGGCCGTGGCCGACCCGCCGAACCCCTGATCGCCGGGCCCTGCCCGGCGCGCCGATGCGTCACGCCCCGGTGACTGCCCGGTGGCGCGCGCCTTCGACGATCGACAGGCCGGTCAGCAGGCCGACCAGGGTCACATAGAAACTGGCCGTCATCTGGTGCGCGAACATCGACTGGGTCAGGCCGCACAGCGCATAGGTGATCACCAGCATGATGCCGGCTGCGGCCGGCCCCCGGAAGGTCGTCCGTCCGCTGCGGCGATGAAGCCGCACGAACACCCCTAGCGGGATGCCATACACCGCCAGCAACAGCAGCAGGCCCGGTACGCCCTGGGTCGCTGCCCATTCGGCAACATCGTTGTGTGCATGCCCCAGGTGGCAACGCAACTCTTCCGGATTCTCACGGCAGACCGGCACGCGCAGCATCGCGCTGTCGAAATGCCCGATGCCAACGCCCACCAGCGGGTGATCGAGGAAGGTCTCCCAGGCCACCTGCAGGCGTTCCACGCGGGCACCGGCGGAAGAATCACTGTCGCCCAGTTCCATCCGCTGCACGTCACTGTGAAGCTCGCTCAGGCGCACCTGGTGACGCAGCTCCGGTACCGACAGCAGCAGGGTCGCACCGATCGCCAGCATGCCGGCCAGCACCGACAGGCGCGCCGCACCGGTGCGCCAGCGCAGGCTCAGTGCCAGCACCACCAGCAGCGCCAGGAGGGCGGCGAACACGCCGCGGCTGCCGGTCAGCACGATGGTGCCGCAGCCGGCGGCCATGCCGAGGATCACCAGCGACCAGCGCCGCGACGGGCGACAGAACACCAGCAGCACCATCAACACCATCACGATGTCGGCCAGCACGATGGCGTTGGTGAACAACTCTGCGCGCGCGGCGCCACCCAGCACCTGCCACAGCGACATCGCGAAGGTGGCGAGCAGGCCTGTCAATGATCCGTACCAGAGCCACCGCAGGTTGGGACGCAGCGCGCAGACCCAGAGCGCGATCCACGGGATCACCACGAATCGCGAGCGGTTGTCGACGTCACGCAGGCCCTGCTCGAACAACACCACCGACAGTACGCCGAGCGCCAGCACCGCCAGCATCAGCCAGGCCAGCACTTTCACCGGCTGACCGGCCATGCCGCGCGCGCGCCACAGCAGCTCCGGCGCCAGCAGCGTGCTGAGCAGCAGCAGCAGGCCATACGGCAGCAGGTTGATCGGCACGGTCAGCACCAGTGCCGGCAGGCAGAACAGGCCCAGCTGGGCCAGGCCGCGGGCCACCCCGTGACGCCCGCCGGCGGGAACGCCCAGCGGGTCGCCGGCCAAGGGGTTCAGGTTGTCCGGTGAAGCTGGCACGTCGGGAAGTATCGCTGCAATCTGCGGGAAGAACGGGAAGGACCAACGGGGGCCGTCCCAGCCTGCTGTTTTACTGCCTTTGGGCCCGCTTGGGCAGACTGGACAAGCCGGAATCGTGGTGGCTAGTCATGTTCCTGCAAACGCCGTTCACGTTCGCGCTCCTCTGCAGTGACCACGCAGGGCACCTTCACCGCTGCTGCCGGCACCAGCCACCAGCGCCGCCGGTTGGCCACGCCGGCCAGTTCAGAACGGTTGCGGTCGACGCACGACAGCATCGCGTATTCGTGCACCAGCAACCAGCGGCGTCCGGGCGCCAGCCGCTGCCAGCGCGTGGCCGCAATCAGCTGCTCGTCCCAGTCCGTCTCGAAACCGAAGGTCGCTGCAGGACGGTCGGCCAGCAGCAGATGCTGCTCCTTCCAGGCCACCAGCCCCAATTCGGCATCCGGGCCCAGACGGCTACCAACCGTGCGCATCAGGCCGCGGGCGGAACTGGAATCGTTCAGCAGCGGATAGCCGACCAGGCTGTACAGCACCCAGACCATCCCCAGGGTCGACACCAGCGCCAGATGCCGGCGACGGCCGCAGGCCAGCAGGCTCAATCCGCCCCACACGCCCATCGCCAGGATCGTCCAGGCCAGTGCGTCGACAGCGCCGGGCGCCAGCCCGCGGCTGTGGGTCAGGCGCAGCTCGAAGGCCGGCTCGCCCAGCACCGCCATCGCACCGGCCAGGGCCAGGCCCAGTGACAGCAGGCCGGTGAACACCCCCACCACGGCCTGAACGTCGCGCCGCCTCAGCAATCCAGGCAACAGCGGCGCCAGCACCAGGCAGAACATCGGCAGCGCCGGCAGGATGTACACATCGCGCTTGCCGGCCGGAATCGAGAAGAACAGCACCACCATCAGCCACCAGGCCAGCGGCAGCAGGTAGCGCGGGTCGCGACGGCGCAGCCGGCGGCGCCACGCCGGAATCGCCCAGGGCAGGGCCAGGAACGCCGGGATCCACATCAGCGGCATCGTCGCCAGGAAGTACCAGGCGGGCTGGTGGTGGTCCCAGGAATGGGCGTAGCGCCGCGCCGTCTGCTGGAACAGGATGTCGTCCATGTAGGCCCGGTACTCGTCCGAGCCGGTGGCAAAGCCGGCCAGCAGCATCGGCGCCAGCCACAACGACACCGCCAGCAGGAAGGCCAGCGGCGCCAGCCAGAAACGCGCGTCGCGCGCATGCAGTCCCACCCGTGGCCACTGCAGCGCCGCGGCGATCGCCGCAGGCACGAGCATCAGCAGCGCCAGCATCCCCACGCCCTTGGTGATCACGCCGATGCCAGCAAAGAACCAGCCCAGCCACCACCAGCGCCAGCTGGGTCCCAGCAGAAGGTGGCGCAGCAGGCCGTAGTTGGCCAGGGTGATGAACAGCAGCAGCAGTGGGTCGATCTGCGCCTTCTTCGCCTGGAAGGTGAACTGCAGCGCGAACAGCAGCGCCCAGCCGGCGTACAGCCCCACCCGCCGCGTCCACAGGCGCCGCCCCAGGTCGACCACGCACCACAGCGTGCCCAGGGCCGCCAGCAGCGACGGCAGCAGGAAGGCCACGCGCCACTGCCCGACCAGGCTGTACAGCGTGGCCTGCCACCACATCAGCATCGGCGGCTTGTCCGAGTACAGCTCGGTGCCGCGATGCGGGAACAGCCACTGCCCGCTGTCGAACATCTGCTTGGCCACCAGCGCGAAGCGCGGTTCGTCCGACGGCCACGGATCACGAAGGCCCAGCCCGGCCCCCAGCACCAGCAGGGCCATCACCACGAACAACCACGTCTCGCGCGACGCGCGGGATTTCAGCATGGGACTCGGAACGTCAGCGGGGTCAGGCTGTTTTTAGCAGACGCGCGTAAAAGAAACCGTCAGCATCGTTGTCACCCGGCAGGCGCTGGCGCGCAATCCCCTCGCAATCGAGGCCGAATGTGTCATCCAGAGGCTGTGCCGCTGCGTCCGGATGCCACTTCAGGAAGGCTCGCACCTGATCGACGTTCTCGGCGCGCAGGATCGAACAGGTGGCGTACAGCAGCACGCCTCCCGGGCGCAGCATCGACCAGCAGGCCTCCAGCAGGCGGGCCTGCACGCCGACCAGCGCATCGATGTCCTCGGCGCGGCGGTGGAACATCACGTCCGGCTGGCGGCGGATCACGCCGGTGGCCGAGCACGGGGCATCCAGCAGGATGGCGTCGAACGGCGTGCCGTCCCACCAGGCCCCGGGATCGCTGGCATCGGCCACCCGGGTCTGCGCGCCCTCGCCCACACCGGTGCGGGTGTAGGTATCGCGGGCGCGCGCGAGGCGACGCGCATCGATATCGAGCGCCAGCAGGCGCAGACTGGGGTCACGTTCCAGCAGGTGCGCCGACTTGCCACCGGGCGCCGCACAGGCGTCCAGCACGCGGGCGCCGGTCGCGGGCGCCAGCGCGTCGGCTGCGCATTGCGCCGACAGGTCCTGTACCGACAGTGCACCGTCGGCAAAACCCGGCAGCTGGTTCACCGCAACGGGGGCTGCCAGGCGCAATGCATCGGCGCAGAGCGCGCTGGGTTCGGCGGCAATGCCCGCCTCGGCCAGTGCCGCCAGTGCCTTGTCACGGCCACCGTGCTGGCGGTTGGCACGCAGCCACAACGGTGCCGGTTGCAGGCTGGCGCTGAAGATCGCGTCGGCCTGTGCCGGCCAATCGCGCTCCACCGCATCGGCCAGCCATTCCGGGAAGGCATCGCGCGCCGGCTGCTCCGGGAAACCTTCGCGCTGCGCGCGGCGCAGGATCGCATTGACCAGGCCGGCCTGGCGCTCACGGCCCAGCGCACGCGCGGCATCGACCGTGGCCGACAGCGCCGCATGCGCCGGCAGTTCCAGCACGTCCAGCTGGGCAAAGCCCACCATCAACAGGGTGCGCAGGTCGGCGTCGCGCGCCGACAGCGGCTTCTGCATCCACGACTGCAAGGCAGCGTCATAGGTGCTGCGGCGACGCAGGACCGCAAAGCACAGCGCTTCCAGCAAGGCACGATCGCGGCTGTCGGCCAGCTTCGGCAGCGCCCAGGCCAGTTCGGCCTTCAATGAACGGCCACGGGTGAACACCTGTGCCAGCACACGCGCGGCCAGCATGCGCGTGGCCGCGCCCGGCGCCGCCTTGGCCACGGAGAAATCGTTCTGCTTCGACACCGCTTATGCTCCCACGCGCAGATCACGGCGGGCGTTGAGGTAGTCGGCGGCGGTGATCGCCTTGCCGCCTTCGCGCTGCAGCGTACGCAAGCGCAGTGCGCCCTGGCCACAGGCGATGTCGATGCCATCGCGGCTGGCCGCCAGCACCGTGCCCGGCGCTTGGCCGTGGGCCGCATCCAGTGCCACCGCGCCATGGATGCGCACGCGTTCGCCAGCCAGCGTCGCTTCGGCGATCGGCCACGGATTGAAGGCACGCACGGTACGCGCCAGCACATCGGCGCCCTGCGCCCAGTCCAGACGGGCTTCGGCCTTGTCCAGCTTGTGCGCATAGGTCACGCCCTGCTCCGGCTGCGGCCGCGCGATCGGCTTGATGCCGGCCCGCAGCAGGCCCAGGCCGTCGGACAGGACCTGTGCACCCAGCTCGGCCAGCTTGTCATGCAGCTGACCACCGGTATCGGTGGCAGCGATCGGCAGTTCTTGGTGCAGCAGCACCGGGCCGGTATCCAGGCCCGCTTCCATCTGCATCAGGCACACACCGGTCTTTGCGTCACCGGCCTGGATCGCGCGCTGGATCGGCGCAGCACCGCGCCAGCGTGGCAGCAGCGAGGCATGCACGTTCCAGCAGCCGTGGGTCGGGATCGCCAGTACCGCCTTGGGCAGGAGCAGGCCGTAGGCCACCACCACCATCAGGTCCGGCTGCAGGTCGCGCAGCTGCTGCTGTGCAGCCTCGTCCTTCAGTGATTCGGGCTGGTAGACCGGAATGCCACGGGCCACGGCCTCGAGCTTGACCGGCGACGGTGCCAGGCCACGGCCACGGCCGGCCGGCCGGTCAGGCTGGGTATAGACGGCCACGACCTCGTGGTGGCGCGCCGCGGCGCGCAGCGACGACACCGCGAATTCCGGCGTACCGGCAAAGACAATCCTCATGGCTACCCCACTTGCAGGATGGATTCGTGCAGGAAAGAAAACGGCGCCGTCGGCCGGCGCCGTGCAGCCCGCGCGCGTCGCGCAGGCACGGGCCACCCGAAGGGCGGCCCGGATGGGCGATCACGCCACGTGCTTGCGCTGCTTGGCCAGCTTCTTGCGGACCATCTCGCGCTTGAGCGGCGACAGGTAGTCAATGAACAGCTTGCCGTCCAGGTGGTCCATCTCATGCTGGATGCAGGTGGCCAGCACTTCACCGGCCTCCAGCTGCTGTTCCTGGCCGTTGCGGTCCAGGTACTTCACGGTGATGGTGTCGGCGCGGGTGACGTCGGCGAAGATGCCCGGGACCGACAGGCAGCCCTCCTGGTACACCCGGCCCCCGTCCCTGGCGACGATTTCCGGGTTGATGAACACATGCGGTTCATTCTTTTCTTCGCTGACATCGATGACCATGAAGCGCTTGTGCACGTCCACCTGGGTGGCCGCCAGGCCGATGCCCGGGGCGTCGTACATGGTCTGGAACATGTTGTCGATCAGTTCCTGAAAGGCCGGCGTGGTGACTTCGGCGGCGTCGATCAACGCAGCCTTGGTACGCAGGCGCGGATCGGGGAACTCGAGAATGGGGAGAAGGGCCATGGCTGTTTCCGGATAGGGGGCCGGCACGCCGGCATACGTCGCAGATTCTAGCTCCAACGCTTGCCTTGCGCCCCGGTTTCTGGACTATAGTGCGCGGACCTGTTGGGGAATCAGGGCTTCACACCTATGTTGCTTCGTTTTCGTACGGTCGTCGCCGCGGCGATGCTGACCGTGGCTGCCTATGCTACCGCCGTGGAAGTGAATGGCGGGCACCCGGACACCTATGTGGTCCGAAAAGGGGATACGTTGTGGGATATCGCCGCACGTTTCCTGCAGAAGCCTTGGCTGTGGCCGGAGATCTGGCAAGCCAATCCGCAGATCGCCAACCCGCACCTGATCTATCCAGGTGACGTGCTGAGCCTGGCCTACCTGGACCGGGTGACCGTATCCCAGGCCGGCCCGCGCCAGGAGGCCCCGATCGACGCCATTCCGCTGGCCCAGGTCGAGCCGTTCCTGAAGCAGCTGAGCGTTGTCGACAGCATCAAGCAGCTGCCCTACGTGGTCGGCCTGGAGGACAGCCGCCTGCGCGTGTCCGGCGGTGACACCGTCTACGTGCGCCTGGCCGATGCCCAGGTGGGCCAGCGCTGGGCCGTGGTACGCCCGACCGTGCGGTACGCCCAGCCCAAGCCGACCGAAGACCTGACCGCCAATGGCGACGTGACCCCGGGCAGCGGCAACCTGTGGAAGGCCTACAACGCGCCCAACGCCCGCCGTGGCGTGCTCGGCTACGAGCTGGCCCAGGTCGCTACCGGCACCATCACCCAGATTGCCGGCGGCAAGGTCGAGGCCTCCACGCTGGTGCTGGACAAGAACGACGGCGGCCGCGAAGTGCGCGCCGGTGACCGCCTGGTGCCGGTCGAAGCCAAGCCGTACGACCTGCAGTTCATACCTCATGTACCCGCTGCCGGTGTCGAGGGTGTGGACGTGCGCGTGCTGGCCGTCACCGACATGTTCAACGCCGGTGGCCCGCGCGACGTGATCGCGATCTCGGCCGGCCGTGCCCAGGGCGTGGACAACGGTACCGTGTTCTCGCTGTGGCGCCCGGGCCGCCATGTGGCGCACCGCATGAAGTACCCGGGCTCCTCGCGCATGGACGACTCGCTCAGCACTGGCGCGGGCCGGGTCTCGCTGCCGGACGAGTATGCCGCGCACGCGATGGTGTTCCGTACCTTCGACAACGTCAGCTACGCGCTGGTGATGCAGGGCGTGAAGCCGGTGCAGGTGGGTTACAACGCGCTGCACCCGGACGCAAAGTAACCGTTGCCGGGCGTGCCGGCCGCTGCCCGGCAGGCGTCTGCGGGAAAACCTGACGATCACATGCGAAGGCGCCCTAGGGCGCCTTTGTTGCGTGCGGCCGATAGTGGGGGATGACCACGCATGCATATGAGGCGCTGCTGCGCCTGTTGATGGCGGGAGACGCACTGGCGCCACGACGGGCCCTGCTGCAGGCCGCGGGCGGTGCGCAAGCCGCCATCGCGCAAGGCCCGGCGAACTGGCGCGCGCACGGCTGCACGCCGGAGCAATGCGCCGCGCTGGAACGTCCCGACGCCCGGGCGTGTGCATCCGCCCTGCGCTGGCTGGAACAGGACAACCATCACCTGCTGCCCTGCACCGATCCGGCCTTTCCACCCTCGTTGCTGGAGGTGCCCAACCCGCCGCTGGCGCTGTTCGTCGCCGGAGACCCCAGCCTGGCCTGGCGCCCGTCGGTGGCGCTGGTCGGCAGCCGTTCCCCCACCCCGGGCGGGCGCGCACTGGCCGCGCGTTTTGCCGGCTGTTTCGTCGAGGCGGGCCTGGCGGTGACCAGCGGCCTGGCCGCAGGCATCGATGCGGCTGCGCACCAGGCCACGCTGGAGGCCGGTGGCTGCACCGTGGCGGTGATCGGCACGGGCCCTGACCGCGCCTATCCGGACAGCCACGCCCGGCTGCAGGCGCGCATCGCCGCCGAGGGCGTGGTGCTCAGTGAGTACCTGCCGGGTACGGCGGCCCGCCCAGGCCACTTCCCCGCGCGCAACCGGCTGGTAGCCGGGCTGGCGCTGGCCACCGTGGTGGTCGAGGCCGCGCAGCGATCGGGAGCGCTGATCACCGCGCGCCTGGCCGCCGAGGCAGGCCGCGAGGTCTGTGCCCTGCCCGGATCGGTGCTCAACCCGCGCGCGGCGGGCTGCCACCGCCTGATCCGCGAGGGCGCGGCGCTGGTCGAGCGCCCCGAGGAGGTTCTGGAACTGCTCGCCCCCGCCCTTCGCCAGCAGCTGCCGGGCTTGCAATCGCGGCTGGTCACCCCCACTGAACAGGCACTGCCGGCCCTCCTGCCGGCGCGCTGGGCCGACGACCCTGACTACCAGTGCTTGTGGCGAGCCCTGGACCACAACCCAAGCGGTATGGATTCACTGATCACGCGCTGTGGATTGACGGCGTCCCAGGTGTCCTCCATGCTGCTTGCCATGGAACTGGCGGGAATCGTGGTGTGCGTACACGGCCGCTACTGTCGAACTCCCTAGTTTCTTCACCTCCACAGCGTCGCGCGACGCAGGCCGAGGGGCAATGAAAGAGAGCATCCTGGATGTACTGCTGTACCTGTTTGAACACTATTTCAGCGAAGATGCGGACCTGATCCGTGACCGCGATTCGCTGCAGAACGGCCTGATCCAGGCCGGTTTCAGCCCCACCGAGATCAACAAGGCGTTCGACTGGCTCGATGCCCTGGCCGCCCAGCGGCCGAGCGTGGCCCAGGCGCGGGTCGACGGCCCCGTGCGCATCTACCATGGCCCCGAGCTGGACAAGCTGGATGTGGAATGCCGCGGCTTCCTGCTGTACCTGGAACAGCACGGCATCCTCGACGCCGACCAGCGCGAGCTGGTGCTGGACCGGGCGATGGCCCTGGACCAGGACGAACTGGACCTGGACGACCTGAAATGGGTCGTGCTGATGGTGCTGTTCAACCAGCCCGGCTCCGAAGCGGCCTATGCCTGGATGGAGACGCAGATGTTCATGGACGAGCCAGAACCCCTTCACTGACCGTACACTTGGGGGCATAGCGCATTCAGGAGCGTCCCCGTGAGCGAGTGGTTCCATGCAGAAGGCAACCGGCAGCAAGGCCCGCTGCCGGCGGAACAGTTGGTCGAGTTGTTCCGAAACAACCAGATCTCCCTGGACACCCTGGTCTGGCGCGACGGCCTGCCGCAATGGCAGCCGTTGCGTACCGTGGTCGACGAGCTGGGCCTGATCGTGCCGGCACTGGACGTTGCTGCGCCGGCCCAGCAACCCGAGCCGGAACCGGAACCGGTGGCCCCCCCTCCGCCGCAGCCGCCTGTGCTGCCGCCGTCCACGCCCTATGCCACCCAAGCGGCAGCCGGGGTTCTGCCACCGCCGAAGAAGAAGCTCTCCGGTTGCGCCCTGACCGCGATCATCGGCGGCGGCCTGCTGCTGGTACTGGTACCGATCATGGCCATCCTCGCGGCGATCGCCCTGCCTGCATACAACGACTACACCGTGCGTGCCAGGATCGCGACCGCGGTCAATGCCCTGCAGCCGCTGAAACAGCAGGTGCAGCACTTCGCCGACGATGAAGGCCGCTGCCCCGGCGCCAACGATGCCGGTTTCCCGGCCCCGGGTGACTTCACCCAGGCCGGCCTGTCGGCGGTGAACATCGGCCGCTTCAACAACGGTCACTGTGGCATCGAAGCAACGCTGGCCGTGCCCGGCAAGAGCCTCGATGGCGACCTGCTGTGGCTGGAATATGATCGCGACAGCGGCCGCTGGGAATGCAGCGGTGAAAGCGACGACAAGTACCTGCCGACGTCGTGCCGCGGCTGAGCCACGCGCACGGCAGCACCTCCAAGGACGATCCAACAGGGAACATGCAATGACTGAGTGGTACTACGCCGTAGGACAGCAACGCCAGGGCCCGCTGTCGGTCCAGGAGATCCGCCAGCGCTTCCAGCGCGGCGAACTGAACCTGGACACCCTGGTCTGGCGCGAAGGCATGGCCCAGTGGGCTGCACTGCGCCAGGTGGTCGATGAACTGGGCCTGCAGACGCTGGCCGACGCCAGCACCGCCACTGCCAGTGGCGGCTTCGACCTGCGCAGCGACTACGCCGCCATCGACAACGGCACTGCGCCGCTGCCTGGCACGGGCGCGCTCAGCAGCTCGCCCTACAACGCCCCGGCCGCCGCCGCTGCCGGTGGCGCGCGGCCGGTGATCGGCGGCGAGGTGGTCTACGCCGGCTTCTGGAAGCGCGTCGCGGCCTACATGATCGACTACTTCGTGCTGGCCGTGCCGGGCGGCATCATCGGCGCCATCATCGGCGTGGTGCTTGGCGCCAGCATGGGCGCGGTGGGCAGTGGCGAAACCTCCATCGAAATCGTCGCGCAGCTGGCCAGCGCGCTGATCAACATGGCCATCGGCGTGGCCTACTACACCTGGTTCCATTCCTCGCCGGGCGGCGCCACGCTGGGCAAGATGGCGGTCGGCATCAAGGTCGTGCGCAGCAACGGTGACCGCCTGACCCGTGGCCGCGCCTTCGGTCGCTACTGGGCCATGCTGCTGAGCAGCTTCACCCTGGGCATCGGCTTCCTGATGGCCGCCTTCACCGAGCGCAAGCAGGGCCTGCACGACATGATCTGCGACACCCTGGTGGTCGACCGCTGGGCCTACACCGACCAGCCGCAGCTGCAGCGCCATGAGCTGGGTACGGTCACCATCGTGATCCTGGTACTGACCGGCCTGCTGACGGTCGCGGGCCTGGTGCTGCTGGTGGCTGCGGTCGGCTTCATCGCCAAGATGGCCTCATGAACGGCCATCCTCACGTCTGGCTGCTTGACAGGGGCTGGCCGGGCGTGATTCCTCTAATAAGGTGAAACCTGAACGCCCGGCACACTACCGGGCGTTCAGCGTATTGATTTGTCCGTGGCCGCTTCACTAATGCGGCCGTTTGCTCCACCCTAGCGGCCCCTTCCCTGCGGCTCGCCCCACAGACACTGCTGCCATGCCCAAGCACCTGCTCATCGTCGAATCGCCGGCCAAGGCCAAGACGATCAACAAATACCTCGGCAAGGACTACACCGTCCTGGCCTCGTATGGGCATGTGCGTGACCTGATCCCGAAGGAAGGCGCGGTCGACCCGGACAACGGGTTCGCCATGCACTACGACGTGATCGACAAGAACGAAAAGCATGTCGATGCGATCGCCAAGGCCGCCAAGGGCGCCGACGACATCCTGCTGGCAACTGACCCGGATCGCGAGGGTGAAGCGATCAGCTGGCATATCGCCGAGATCCTGAAGGAACGCGGGCTGGTCAAGGACAAGCCGATGCAGCGCGTGGTGTTCACCGAGATCACCCCGCGCGCCATCAAGGAAGCGATCAGCCAGCCGCGCGCGATCGCCAGCGACCTCGTCGACGCCCAGCAGGCCCGCCGCGCGCTGGACTACCTGGTCGGCTTCAACCTGTCGCCGGTGCTCTGGCGCAAGGTGCAGCGCGGCCTGTCCGCCGGCCGCGTGCAGAGCCCGGCGCTGCGCATGATCGTCGAGCGCGAGGAAGAGATCGAAGCCTTCATCGCCCGCGAGTACTGGTCGATCGCTGCCGAGTGCGCGCACCCGTCCCAGCACTTCAATGCCAAGCTGGTCAAGCTGGACGGGCAGAAGTTCGAGCAGTTCACCGTCACCGATGGCGACACCGCTGAAGCGGCGCGCATGCGCATCCAGCAGGCCGCGCAGGGTTCGCTGCACGTCACCGACGTCGCCAGCAAGGAGCGCAAGCGCCGCCCGGCGCCGCCGTTCACCACCTCCACCCTGCAGCAGGAAGCCTCGCGCAAGCTCGGCTTCACCACCCGCAAGACCATGCAGGTGGCGCAGAAGCTGTATGAGGGCGTGGCCATCGGCGACGAAGGCACCGTCGGCCTGATTTCGTACATGCGTACCGACTCGGTGAACCTGTCGCAGGACGCGCTGGCGGAAATCCGCGACGTGATCGCCCGCGACTACGGCATCGCCTCGCTGCCGGACCAGCCCAACACCTACCAGACCAAGTCGAAGAACGCCCAGGAAGCGCACGAAGCGGTGCGCCCGACCTCGGCCCTGCGCACGCCGTCGCAGGTCGCCCGCTTCCTGACCGACGACGAGCGGCGCCTGTACGAGCTGATCTGGAAGCGTGCGGTGGCCTGCCAGATGATCCCGGCCACGCTCAACACCGTCAGCGTCGACCTGTCGGCCGGCAGCGAACACGTGTTCCGCGCCAGCGGCACCACCGTGGTCGTGCCCGGCTTCCTGGCCGTGTACGAGGAAGGCAAGGACAACAAGAGCGCCGAGGACGAAGATGAGGGCCGCAAGCTGCCCGCGATGAAGCCGGGCGACCGCATCCCGCTGGAACGCATCCTGGCCGAACAGCATTTCACCCAGCCACCGCCGCGCTACACCGAAGCGGCGCTGGTGAAGGCGCTGGAAGAGTACGGCATCGGCCGTCCCTCGACCTACGCTTCGATCATCCAGACCCTGCTGTTCCGCAAGTATGTGGAAATGGAAGGCCGCAGCTTCCGCCCGTCCGACGTGGGCCGCGCGGTGTCCAAGTTCCTGTCCAGCCACTTCACCCAGTACGTGGATTACGACTTCACCGCCAGGCTTGAGGACGAGCTCGATGCCGTCTCGCGCGGTGAGGAAGAATGGATCCCGCTGATGGCCCGTTTCTGGGAGCCGTTCAAGGAACTGGTCGAAGACAAGAAGGAATCGGTCGACCGCGCCGAGGCCAGTGGCGCGCGCGAGCTCGGCACCGACCCCAAGACCGGCAAGCCGGTCAGCGTGCGGCTGGGTCGTTTCGGGCCGTATGCCGCCATCGGCAGCACCGCCGAGGACGCCGAGGAAAAGCCGAAGTTCGCCTCGTTGCGCCCCGGCCAGTCGATGCACACCATCTCGTTGGAAGACGCGCTGGAACTGTTCCTGATGCCGCGCGCGCTGGGCGAGGACAATGGTGAGCCGGTCAGCGTCGGCATCGGCCGCTTCGGCCCGTTCGCCAAGCGCGGCAGCACCTACGCCTCACTGAAGAAGGAAGACGACCCGTACACCATCGACCTGGCCCGCGCCGTATTCCTGATCGAAGAGAAGGAAGAGATCGCGCGCAACCGGATCATCAAGGAGTTCGAGGGCAGCGACATCCAGGTGCTGAACGGCCGCTTCGGCCCGTACATCAGCGATGGAAAGATGAACGGTAAGATCCCCAAGGATCGCGAACCAGCATCGCTGACCCTGGCCGAAGTGCAACAGCTGATGGAAGAAACCGGCAAGCCGGTGCGCAAGGGCTTCGGCGCCAAGAAAGCCGCCGCGAAGAAGGCACCGGCCAAGAAGGCTGCGGTGAAGAAGGAAGCAGCGCCGAAGAAGGCCGCGGCCAGGAAAGTGCCGGCCAAGAAGGCGGTGAAGAAAGCTGCCGCAAAGAAGGCACCGGCGAAGAAGGCCGTCAAGAAGACCGCTGCAAAGAAGTAGATCCACGCCATGCGCGGATGAGGGGTAGTGCCGGCCGCTGGCCGGCAACACCTGGAAGCCTCGGATGCCGGCCAGCGGCCGGCAATACCGAGCGGGCGCGTTCCACCCCTTCTGCACGCAGCGGGGGGATAATGGAGGCCCACGCCGGGCCGGTCGCCGTCATGAAAGAACTCACCCTGAACTCTGCTGTCGCCACGCTCCGCGCCGGTGGCGTGATCGCCTATCCGACCGAAGCGGTCTGGGGCCTGGGCTGCGATCCGTCACATGAAGCCGCGGTGCACGCGGTGCTGCGGCTGAAACAGCGCCCGATCGAGAAGGGCATGATCCTGGTCGCCGCCGAACTGTCGCAGCTGGAGGGCTGGGTCCGCCTGCAGGCGCTGCCCGACGCCCGCCAGCGCGCGGTTCTGGCCAGCTGGCCGGGCGCCAACACCTGGATCCTGCCGGCCGGTCCGCACGCGCAGCCCTGGGTCACCGGCGAACACAGCGGTATCGCGGTGCGCATCAGCGCCCACCCGCTGGTCGCCGCCCTGTGCCGCGCCTGGGGTGGCCCGCTGGTCTCCACCAGCGCCAACCTGGCCGGTGAACCACCGGCCCGCAGCCGTGCCGAGCTCGATCCGCGCCTGCTGCGCCTGCTCGATGGCCTCCTCGACGGCGAGACCGGCGGCCTGGCCCAGCCAACCCCGATCCGCGACGCGCTCAGCGGCAACGTGCTGCGCTCCTGAACCGACGATTGCACTGCCGCGGACAATCACGCACCCTGCCGCCATGAACCTGCTGCGCACCGCCCTGGGCCTGTGCCTGTTGCTGCCATGGACCGCACCCGCCGCCGAGGACGTGCGCGTGTACCGCTGTGTCGCCAGCAACGGCGCCGTGGCCCTGCAGGACAAGCCATGCAGCAGTGGCCGGCAGGAAGTGCGTGACCTGCAGCGCCCGCGCGACCTGGCCCCCCGGGTGGTGCGCAGCGACGCGGCACCCGCCCGGCCGGACGAGGTTCCGGTGATGCGTGATCGTGAGGTCCGCCACGTCTACCTCCAGCCACCACAACCGTTGTACGAGTGCGTAAGCGACGACGGTCGCCGCTACACCAGCGACAACAACGAGGGCAATCCGCGCTGGGTGCCGTTGTGGACCAGCGTCTGGCTCCCGCATGGGCACCACGGCCCGGTCCATCCCGGCCCACGCCCCGCCTTCGGCACGCCGGTCGGCCCCCCCATCGGTGAAGGAACCGGCTACCGGCCGCCAGCGGTGGGTGTCGGTGTACAGGTTCCGGCCGGCAGCGTGCTGGTCCGCGACAGCTGCCATGCGCTGCCGCCACAGGAAGTCTGCGCGCGCCTGCGCGACCGCCGCTGGGAACTGGACCGCCGCTACAACAGCGCGCTGCAGAGTGAACGCACCGCCATCAGCAACGAACAGCGTGGCATCGACGCGCGCCTGTCGCGCGACTGCGAACGCTGAGCGCAGCACCTGCCGTGGCATGTACGCTGTGCGCATGAAGAACCTGATCTGGCTGGCCCTGGGCCTGTTCGCCGGCAACGCAGTGGCCGACGACGGGGTGATCTACCGCTGCACCTCCAGCAACAGCGATGTGCCCACCCTGCAACGTACGCCCTGCCCTGGCGGCAGCAAGCAGCAGGTGGTGCGGATTCCGGCCGCTGCCAGTGCGTCGCCCACGCCGGCCCCTGTGCCGTCGCCACCCGAACCGGCGGCGGCGGGTATGCCGCCGGCTTCCGCGCCCAGCCCCCGCCGCCCCGGCGAAGGACGCACGATCATGGAAGCCGGCATGGTCGAACGCGAAGGCGGCGATCTGATACTCGACAGTGCATCGCTGCCACGCCAGGCCGATGCCGCGCCGGACAGCAATGCGCCGCCGAAGCCGCCGCTGCCGCCCATCTTCCAGTGCACCGACAGCCAGGGCGGTGGCTACCTGCACGAATACGAGGCTGCCCCCGGCCGCTGCGAACTGATGACCGTGCAGGGCCTGGGCGGCGCCACACCGGTCAACGCTGCAGGCTGCGAAGTGGTGCGCGACCGCTGCGAGGAACTGCCGGACGCGCAGCGCTGCAGCAGCTGGCAGCAACGCTTCCGCGACGCACGTGGCCGCGAGCGGTTCGCCTCGCCGGAGAACCGCGACAAGGCCCGGGGCGAACGCGAACGGTTGCAGGGCGTGCTGGAGGCCAGCAACTGCCCGGTACCGGGGTGACTGCCATGCGGTAGTGCCGGCCGCTGGCCGGCAATCGCAGGATCTTCAAAAATGGTTCCAGTTGCCGGCCAGCGGCCGGCACTACCCGCTGGAAGATCAGAACCCGTAGCGCAGGAAACCACCATCCACGGCGATGCACTCGCCGGTGACATAGCTGGCCGCCGGCAGGCACAGGAAGCCTACCGCGGCAGCCACTTCCTCCGGCTCGCCGATACGACGCATCGGCGTGCGATTGATGACTTCCTCGTAGTAGTCCGGGTCCGACAACGGACCGGACGTGCGCCGCGTGCGGATGTACCAGGGCGCCACCGCGTTGACCCTTATGCCATCCTCCGCCCACTCGACGGCCAGGTTGCGCGTCATCTGGTGCATCGCGGCCTTGGTCATGCCATAGACCACGCCACTGCGCACGTGGGTCAGGCCGGACACGCTGCCGACGTTGACGATGGACGACGACGCATGCCGCGCCAACAGCGGATGCGCGTAGCGCGACAGCTCGAAGGCCGAGAACAGGTTGGTCTCGAAGATCTTGCGCCATTCGTCCTCGGAATACTCCGTGGCCGCCTTGGTGACGTTGCCACCGGCGTTGTTGACCAGGATGTGCAGGCCATCGCTGTGGTCTTCCACCCAGTCCAGGATCTGCCGGCGGTCCTCGTCATCGGAGACATCGGCAGCCAGCGCGTGCACCTGGTGCTGCGGATACACGTCCAGCAGTTCGTCGCGCGCCGTCTCCAGCATATCGATGTCACGGCCCACGATCATCAGGTCGGCACCGAGGCCGGCCAGTTCGTGCGCGATGGCCAGGCCGATGCCGGCGCTGGCGCCCGTAATCAGGG
Organism: Stenotrophomonas sepilia; assembly: GCF_003244875.1. Classification (GTDB taxonomy): domain Bacteria; phylum Pseudomonadota; class Gammaproteobacteria; order Xanthomonadales; family Xanthomonadaceae; genus Stenotrophomonas; species Stenotrophomonas sepilia. Next base: position 21,994 of record NZ_LXXZ01000100.1, on the reverse strand, counting down.
CAGTCTGGCCGTCCAGGCGCCACCGTTGCTGGGTCATGTGTCCTCCGGGGCCGCGCCCGCTGTGTTTCGATGCCGCAAGGATACGCGCTCACGGCAGGGCGTTGCCGGAGATGCGACACTGCGCGAACGCCCACCGCGGAGTACCGCCATGCGCATCCTGATCCTGTTCTTGTCCCTGCTGGCCATCGTGCAGCTGGTGGCCTGCCAGCGTCCGCCGACGCCGAACCCGGAGAAGCCACCGGTACCCAAAGCGATGTCGCATGCGATGCAGGAGCCGCTGGACCGCGCCAAGGGCGCGCAGAAGGCCGTGGATGAAGCCGCCGCACGCGAGCGCAAGGCCGAGGCCGACGCGGCGCGATGACGAGTGGCCTATGGGGTCAGAGCCCTTTGCGAAGCCAAGGGATCAGACCCCATGAACGAGAACGCCCGGCCAAGGCCGGGCGTTTCGCTGTCCAGTAGTTCCACGCCCTGCGTGGATGGCTTCCGTCAGAACCCGCAGAAGCAGTAAGCAAGCGCCTTCACCGGTGCGCCATTGCCCTTCTCGCGGGCCGCGTTCTCGACGAAGCGCAGCTGCGTGTCCACTTCCGGCATCGTGCGTGCCAGCATCATCCGCGCCATGCCCGAATCGGACAGCATCCAGGCACCGGCGCGGCTGCCGGCGAAACCGCTGACGAACTGTGCGAACGGCGTGGCCGCCTTCTCGATGTAGCGCACGCGATAAGCGTCGGCCTTGCCCAGCTTGGCACGGCTGGCAGCGTCGGCCACGGCATCCTTCAGGCCACCGAAGGCATCGACCAGGCCGCGTTCCTTGGCCTGCGCACCGCTCCACACGCGGCCGCGAGCCACCTCGTCCACCGCCTCGACCGGCTTCTTGCGGGCGTCGGCGACGCGGCCGGTGAAGTCGGCGTAGCCCTTGTTGATCACCGACTGGATGACCTGTCCCACGGCCGGGTCCATCGGGCGGGTGACATCGAATGCACCGGCGAAACGGGTGGTGCCGACACCATCGGTGTGCACGCCGATCTTGTCCAGCGCGCGGCTGAAGTTCGGCACCATGCCGAAGATGCCGATCGAACCGGTGATGGTCGACGGATCGGCGTAGATGCGATCGGCATTCATGCTGATCCAGTAGCCACCGGAGGCAGCCAGGTCGCCCATCGACACCACCACCGGCTTGCCGGCAGCCTGCAGCGCCACCACTTCACGGCGGATCTGCTCGGAGGCGAACACCTCGCCGCCCGGCGAATCGACGCGCAGCACCACGGCCTTCACGTTGTCGTCGTCGCGCGCGGCGCGCAACAGCGCTGAGGTCGACTCGCCGCCGATGCGGCCGGCCGGCAGGTCGCCACCGCTGATCTCGCCGGCAGCCACCACCACGGCCACCTGCGGACGCGAGTCCACCGGGTTGCGGCGCGCGTCGAGCAGGGCCAGATAGCGGCCGAAGTCGACGTTGCGGAAACCACCGTCGGCATCTTCGTCGGCCACGCCGCGCTCGATCATCAGATCCTCGAATTCCTCGCGGGTCTTCAGCGCGGTCACCAGCTTCTGCTGCAGCGCGAACTTGGCCAGGTCGCCACCGGCGGCGGCAATGCCTTCCGGCAGCGTGTCGATGCCGGCAGCCAGCTGCGCCGGATCCAGGCGGCGCGCCTTGGCGATGTCGCCCAGATAGCGCTGCCACACATCGTTCATCCAGAACAGGTCGGCTTCCTTGGAGGCCGGCGACGCGGCGTCGAGCACGTACGGTTCGGCCGCGGACTTGTACTCGCCCACCTTGAACAGGTGCACGTCCACGCCCAGCTTGTCCTGCAGGCCGGTGCGGAAGTACTGGCGGTAGCGGCCGAGGCCTTCGAGCACGACCGAACCCATCGGGTCCAGGTAGACCTCGTCGGCCTGCGCGGCCAGCAGGTACTGCGACTGGCCCATGCTCTCGCTGTAGGCCACCAGCTGCTTGCCGGAGGCACGCAGATCCTGCAGCGCGGCGGCCACTTCGCGCAGCGAAGCGAAGCCGGACGGCTGCAGCTTGTCCAGCTCCAGCACCACGCGCTCGATCTTCTTGTCGTCCTTGGCCGACTCGATCACCCGCAGCAGATCGCGCAGCTGGATCTCTTCGGCACCGTTGTCACCCACTGCCTTGGCCAGTGCGCGGCTGACCGGATCGGCACTGAACTGCTCGACCAGGCGGCCCTCCGGCGCGATCACCAGGGTGGTGCGGTCCTGCAGCGACTTGCTGGCACCGGCGCCCATGCCGGCGGCGATGACGAACATCACCAGCAGCAGGAACAGCAGGCCGAAGAACACCAGGTTGAGGATCAACCGGCGGGTGAAGTTCATGACGTCCCACAGCCCGATGAAGAAACTGGCGACGGGGTTGCGACGCGCCGGGGGCAGCGGGGGCACGGGTTGATTCATGGAACGCTCCGGATGGCTTCTTGCCGTGGTACCAGCATAGCCGGTGCCGCGTGATGCAGCATCGGACACAAGTCAGGGGATCGCCCGTCACGGGTGAACGTGGCGGGCACGAAGATCAGGACAGCGCGGACTGCCCGATGCGCTGGCTGCTGCGGCGCAGGCGCCAGCCCATCAGGATGGCAGCGGCAGTCAGGCCGACGATCAGGCCGATCCACATGCCCTGCGGGCCCATGCCCAGCCCTAGGCCGAGCCCGGCGCCGAGCGGCATGCCCAGGCCCCAGTACGCGAACATGGCGATGAACATCGGCACGCGGGTGTCCTTGAGGCCGCGCAGCGCACCCGCCGACAGCACCTGGATGCCGTCCGGGAACTGGAAGGTGGCCGCGTACAGCAGCAGGGTCGAGGCCAGGCCGGCCACTGCCAGGTCGTTGGTGTACACACCGACGATGGCATCGTGGCCGAACAGCAGCACCGCCGCTGACAACGTCTGCGTGCCCATGATGATCGCGTAGCCGGCCCAGGCCGCACGCCGCACGCCGAAGCCGTCACCACGGCCGACCGCATGGCCGACGCGCACGGTGGTGGCCTCGGCCACGCCCATCGGGATCATGAAGCACAGCTGCGCGACGTTGATCGCGATCTGGTGTGCCGCCGCTTCATTGGCGCCCAGGCGGCCGATCAGCAAAGCGGTGACGATGAACAGGCCGCCTTCCATCAGCACGGTGATGCCGATCGGCAGGCCGGTGCGCAGCAGCTCCCAGATCGCCTTCCAGCGCGGTCCCTCGAAGTGCGAGAACAGCTGCAGATGGGCGAAGCGCTTGGTCCGCCACAGATACAGGGCGAATGCGGTTGCCTGCAGCCACATCATCACCGCCGAAGCGATGCCCAGGCCCTCGGCCCCCAACTCCGGGAAGCCGAGCTTGCCATTGGCCAGCACGTAGCCCATCGGTGCCAGCACCAGCAGGCCACCGAAGCCGAGCAGCATGGTCGGCAACGTCCAGTGCATGCCCTCGCTGAGATAACGCATGCAGAAGTACAGGGTCAGCGCCGGGCCACCCCAGCGCACCGCATGCAGGAACGCGGTCGCCCCCGGCACGATGTCCGGCGCGATGCCGAAGGCCGGCAGCAGCGGCGGCACCACGGTGAGGAAGGTGAACATGATCAGCCCCAGCCCCAGCGCCAGCCACAGTGCCTGGCGGAACAGCGGGCCGATCTCGCGCTCGCGGCCGGCGCCGTGCAGCTGCGACACCGAAGCGGTGAGCGAGATCAGGGTGCCGATCGGAATCAACATCGGCAGCCACAACAGCGCCGTACCGATGGTGACTGCGGCAAGGGTCGCCGTAGCGTGGTGGCCGGCAATCACGTTGTCGACGAAGGAGATCAGACCGGTGGACACATGGCCCAGCACGAGCGGCAGGGCGAGCAGACCGGTGGCGCCGACTTCCTTGCTGAAGCGCGGCGTGGAGGTTGCAGTAGACATAAGGTGCTTGACGCGAACTGCGGTTGCGCGCGAAGGGCACAGGCACCGGGTTGCGGGCGCTCATCTTACGCGGGCGGCGCCTGCATTCCCATGACATGGCGTGAATGCTGGGTTTCAGCCGCCCCACACAAAAAAGGGGACGGAGGGGATTAAGTCGTATCAGGCCAGTCAGTGCCGAATGCGACTTAATCCCCTCCGTCCCCTTTTCTACTGGCCGGCCTGGCGCTTCAGCCAGCAGTCGCGCTCGGCGGCGGGCACGGCGAGGAAGGCGCTGCGTACCGTGTCGCGTTCCTGCGGCGGCGTGCGCTGCGCGACCAGGGCCAGCTGGGCCAGCTGCGCCGGGTTGAGCTGGCGCAGCACGGCCAGCGCGGTCTCGCGTTGCTCCGGTGGCACGAATCCGAACAGTCCGTGCAGCTTGGGGAATTCCAGGCCCAGCTGCGGGCCCAGCCGCCATCCGTCGCGGAACGCCTGATCCTGCGCCTGGAATTGCTGCCGCATGCGCTGCTGTTGATCGGCCGGCAGCGAATTGAAGCGCGCAGCCGCCTGACGGATGCGCTCGCGCTCTGCTTCCGGCAATGCGCGCCAAGCGGCGTAGTCGGCACGGCGCTGTCGCTGCTGCTGCGTATCCAGCTGGGCGAATTCCGCAGGTGCTGTTGCAGCGGCCGACGCCGGCGTGGCCGGCGAACTGCCCGGAACTGGTGGCGGCAACGGCACACTCAACGGCTGCGGTGCGGCGGACAGCGACAGCGGCAGGGCCAGCAGCAGGCTGGCGAGCACGGACTTATTCATCGGCGGCAGCCGTTTCCAGCGTGGCACTGGCCGGCTCCGGCCGGCTCGGCTTGGCTTGCGATTCATCCACCGGCAGCGGGCCGCCCGCGGCAGTCCACGCGTACAGGTCGGCATCGGCGACCAGCGGGTAGTCGCGGTCTGCCAGCATCGCTGCGTCATCATTGGCTTGCGCCTGGCCCGCGTCCGGTGTGGCGTCGACCTTGCTCGGTGGCAGGGCTTCCACGGTCACCGGACCGGCTTCGCCCACCACGCCCTCCGGCAAGGGTGCATCGCTGCCGAACGAATGTCCCTGCAGGTAGCGCCAACCCAGCGCCGCGGCCAGCAGCACCGCCACGGTCGCCAACAGGATCAGCGGACCGCGCCAGCGCGGCTTGGCACTCGCCCGACGGCGCTTGGCGTTGGCGGCCGCACGCTCGTCCCGCTGCGGTGCGCGCCAGCTGGAGGCCGGTGCTTCATTGTGGGTGGTGGGTGCGGCCGGCTGCTGCAGTTGCTGCAGGCGCGCGGCCGGCAGGTCACGGACACGCGCCTGTACCTGCTCGGCCAACTGGCGCCAGGCCACGGCATCGGGCCGGCCCTGGGCGTCACGCGGGCAGGCATCGGCCAGCAGGTGCTGGTAGCCGGCCTCGTCCTGGTCGAGCACGCGCATGGCGATGCCCTCGTCCAGGCTGCCGCCCACCCGCAGCAGCAGCGCCAGTCGTGGAAGTGGCGGCATCGCGCCCAACGCGGCCAACGACGGCGCCCACTGCCCGCCCGCCGGCTCGCGCAGCGCCTGGCGCTGGCCCAGCAGGGTCCAGAAGCGGGTCGGCCATTGCGCCATCGGCAGGTCGCTGGCGACCGCCGCAAACGCGCGCATCACTGCCACCAGGGTCTGCTCGGCACGCGCGGCATCGCCGCACTGCAGTTCAGCCACCACCAGGGCGCGGCGTTCGACGCCACGCAGGAACGCCGACAGCGCGCCGGCCGCGGTCGAGGAAACAGGGGCGGGCACAGCCGTCATCGGTCACTCCAAAGGTCTGCCGGCATGATAGCGGCAGCCCATCGGCACCCGTAGGACTTGCGCCCACAGGCACTTCGTGCTGCAGGTTGTGCACAGCACCACGCTCCCCGCGCGGGAAATTGCGGCATGCAGCTGAATTCACTCTGTTTCAGCAATGTTTCACACTCAAGTTGTTGATTTTGAATAACTTTGAAGTGTGGCGATTTTTTGACCAACCCAGGGGTGAGCTCGTCGCCATCGGCCTCCTGCGTTCCCGTCGACCGGTAACGCACAACGTTATCCACAGAACATGTGGATAAGACTGAATCTCCAATGGACACCGATATTTAGGTGACATTTATGATTCAACGGTCGTCGCCCGGGCACGTCTGCCCCCTGCCATTCGCGCGTGCATGGCCCGTTACACTGGCCCGATGCTTTCACCCATTCCGACCCTGCAGGTCGCCCTGCCCGTCCCCCTGCCCCGTCTGTTCGACTACCTGTCGCCGGAGGGCGATGGCCCCACGGCCGCGGTCGGCTGCCGCCTGAAGGTGCCGTTCGGCAACCGCGAGCTGGTCGGCGTGGTGGCTGGCCACGGCCAGACCGACGACGGCCAGGGACTGCGCCAGGCGCTGGCCTGGTGCGACCGGCAGCCGCTGCTGCAGGGCGAACTCTGGCAGAGCCTGCAGTGGCTGGCGCGCTACACCCATGCGCCGCTGGGTGAGGTGCTGAGCACCGCCCTGCCCGGACCGCTGCGCCATGGCGAGGCCCTGCCCGACACACATCACTGGGGTTGGCAGCTGACCACCGAAGGCCACGCCCAGCGCGAAAAGCTGCGCGCCGGCAGCCGTCCGCGGCAGCTGGCCGAGCTGCTGGCCGGAGCGATCGTGGATGAGGACGTGCTCGGCGAACGCATGGCCGACTGGCGCACCGCTGCACGCAGCCTGGCCAAGCGCGCGCTGGCCGAGCGCGTGGCGATGACGGTGGCACCGCAGCATGCGCAGCCGCTGCCCGGCCCCACGCTCAACCCGGACCAGGCCGGGGCGGTGGCTGCGATCAACGCTGCCGACGGCTTTCAGCCGTTCCTGCTGGACGGCGTGACCGGCAGCGGCAAGACCGAGGTCTACCTGCAGGCGATCATCCATTGCCTGGCGCAGGGCAGGCAGGCGCTGGTACTGGTGCCGGAAATCGGCCTGACCCCGCAGACCCTGGCACGTTTCCGCGGCCGCCTGGGCATCGCCGTGCACGCCTTGCATTCGGGGTTGAACGACAACGAGCGCGCGCGCGTCTGGGCGGCCGCCTCGCGTGGCGAAGCACGGGTCATCGTCGGCACCCGCTCGGCGGTGTTCACGCCATTGCCGCAGGCTGGCCTGCTGATCGTCGACGAGGAACACGACGGCAGCTACAAGCAACAGGACGGCATCCGTTACCACGCGCGCGATTTCGCCCTGGTCCGGGCCAAGGCACTGGGCATTCCGGTGCTGCTCGGCAGTGCCACCCCTTCGCTGGAAACGCTGCATAACGCCTACGCCGGGCGCTACACGCACCTGCGCCTGAAGCAGCGCGCCGGCGATGCACGGCCACCGCGCGTGCGCATCCTCGATGTACGCAAGCGGCCGCTGCACGATGGCCTCTCGGCCGATGTGCTGGCCGGCATCGGCGAACACCTGCAGCGTGGCCAGCAGGTGCTGGTGTTCAAGAACCGCCGCGGCTATGCACCGGTGCTGCTGTGCCACGACTGCGGCTGGACCGCGCCGTGCCAGCGCTGCGATGCGCCGATGACCGTGCATGGTGGCGGCCGACGCCTGCAGTGCCACCACTGTGGCGCGCGCCAACCGGCGCCGTTGGCATGCCCGGCCTGCGGCAGCCTGGCGCTGCAGCCGCAGGGCATCGGCACCGAACGCCTGGAAGAACACCTCACCGCCGCCTTCGCCGATTTCCCGGTGGTGCGCATCGACCGTGGCACCACCTCACGCCGCGATGCGCTGGAACAGCAGCTGGCGAAACTGGGCGACCAGCCCGGCATCCTGGTCGGCACGCAGATCCTGGCCAAGGGCCACGACCTGCCGAAGCTGACCCTGGTGGTGGTGGTCGGCATCGACGAAGGCCTGTTCTCCGCTGACTTCCGCGCCAGTGAGAAACTCGCGCAGCAGCTGATCCAGGTGGCCGGTCGCGCCGGGCGTGCACGTGACCCCGGCGAGGTCTGGCTGCAGACCCATCACCCGGGTCACCCGCTGCTGGAAACCCTGGTGAGCGGTGGCTACCACCCGTTCGCGCAGGCCGAGTTGAACCAGCGGCAAGCCGCAGGGTTCCCCCCGTTCGCGCACCTGGCGTTGATGCGCGCCGAAGCGCAGCAGGTGGAGCATGCCAATGCGTTCCTGCTGGCTGCGCGGCAGCTGCTGGGCGAGCAGAACGTGGTGGAGGCGTACGGCCCGATGCCAGCGCCGATGCCGCGGCGCGCGGGCTACCAGCGCACACAGCTGCTGCTGTCGGCGCCGCAGCGGCCACCCTTGCATGGCGTGCTCGCGCAGCTGGTGCCGCAGCTTTATGCGCTGCCGGAAGCGCGCAAGGTGCGCTGGTCGCTGGATGTGGATCCAACGGACCTGTATTGATCCCGTAGAGCACTGCCGAGCATGGCTCGGCACTACCTTAGAGCCGAGCCGTGCTCGGCTGCGTTTCAGTACCGGGCAGTGCTTACGTCAGCGGCGACATCACGCCGCGCTGGTAGGCCGGCCGCTCGCGCAGGCGCGCATACCAATCCGCCAGGTGCGGAAGCTCCGGTCGCTGGATCGGCAGTTCGAACCAGGCATAGACCAGCGAGCCCAGCGGGATGTCGCCCATCGCGAACGTCTCGCCCGACAGCCACGGCTGCCTGGCCAGGGTGGCGTCGGCCATCGCCAGGTAGTCACCGGCGCGCACGATGGCGGCATTGATCCGCGCTTCGTCGCGGTCGGCCGGCGCGGTGCGCATGATGCCCCAGACCAGGTCGCTGTACAGCGGCGCCATCCGCGAAGTGCTCCAGTCCATCCACTTCTCGGCCTGGGCGCGTTCCATCGGGTCCTCGGCGTACAGGGTGCCCAGCGCGTAGCGGGCGCTCAGGTAGCGCACGATGGCGTTCGATTCCCACAGCGGCAGGCCGTGGTCTTCGATCACCGGCACCAGGCCGTTGGGATTCATCGCCTGGTACTCCGGCGTCTGCGTGCCGCCGTGGCTGCCACCGACCTCGATGGATTCGTACGGCAGGCCGATTTCCTCAGCACACCACAGCACCTTGCGGACGTTGCTGGAATTGCGGCGGCCCCAGATCTTCAACATGCGGGTTTCCTTTGCTGGCAATGCGAGCGGCAACGATACGCCTGATCGTTACGGGTGTGTGCGTGCCGGATGCGGGATCTTGCGTCTGTAGCATGCCGGCCAGCGGCCGGCACTACCGGTTCTTTTGCCGGCACTACCGGTTCTTTTTTGGCAGCGCGCGCACGTAGGAGGACTTGCCATCCTTCTTCAGCTCGAACAGGCCGATCGCCGCCAGCAGGTCGCTGAGCTTGCCGTAGCCATAGTTGCGCGGATCGAACGAAGCCTGGTTGCCGATCTGGCTGCCGACCGGGCCGAGGTGCGACCAGCCATCCTCACCCTCGGCCGCGGACACCGCACGGCGCAGCATCTTCACCAGCCGGGTGTCACTGCGCATTTCCGCACCGCTCTTGCGCGGACGCGCATCGTCGTTGGCCACCGGCTCGTTCGAGGCCTGCTCGCTGGACGCCTGTTCGGCATCCGGCACGCTGGCATGGGTCTGGCCCAGTGCCTCCAGGTAGGTGAACTTCGAGCACGCATTGACGAATGGCTCGGGCGTCTTCTTCTCGCCGAAGCCATATACCTTCACGCCATCGGTCAGCAGGCGCATCACCATCGGGGTGAAGTCCGCATCGCTGGAGACGATGGCGAAGCCATCAAGGTTGCGCGCGTACAGCAGATCCATGGCATCGATCACCATCGCCATGTCCGAAGCGTTCTTGCCCTTGCTGTAGGCGAACTGCTGGATCGGCCGGATCGCATACTCATGCAGCACCGCTTCCCACCCCTTCAGTCGCGGGCTCTTCCAGTTGCCGTAGGCACGGCGCACGTTGGCCACGCCGTAGCGGGCGACTTCCGCCAGGACCTCGTCGATCTTCGAGGCCGGCGCATTGTCGGCGTCGATCAACAGGGCGATGCGCTTTTCCGGTTCGCTCATGGGCTCCTCACGGGCCGTTGCCTGAACCCGAGTATCGCCGATCCGGGCAGGCGCTGACGTGACAGGTGGCCGCCATGCGAAGATGCCAGGCGCTTCCCCCGATGCCCCCCCCACTGGAGTGAGTCGATGAGTCGCGAACGCGTTCCCCACCTGGTCGTTGTCGGCGGCGGTTTTGCCGGTCTCTGGGCCACCCGTGCCCTGGCCCGCGAGCGCATACGCATCACCCTGGTCGATCGCCGCAACCATCACCTGTTCCAGCCGCTGCTGTACCAGGTGGCTACCGCCGGCCTGTCCGCGCCGGATATCGCCGCACCGCTGCGCCACATCCTCGGCCACCAGCGCAATGTGGAAGTCCGCCTCGGCGAAGTGGTGGCCATCGACAAGCAGGCGCGGCAGATCCGCATGGCCGATGGCAGCACGCTGGACTACGACAGCCTGCTGCTGGCCACCGGCGCCACCCACGCCTACTTCGGCAACGATCAGTGGGCCGATGATGCGCCCGGCCTGAAGACGCTGGACGATGCCATCGCGCTGCGCCGCAAGCTGCTGCTGGCGTTCGAACGCGCCGAGGCTGAACCGGATCCGGCGAAGAAGGCGGCGTGGCTGAGTTTCGCCATCGTCGGTGGTGGTCCCACCGGTGTCGAACTGGCCGGCACCCTGGCCGAGATCGCGCGCCACACGCTGCGCAACGAATTCCGCCACATCGACCCGGCCAGCGCCAGGGTGCGGCTGGTCGAGGCTGGGCCGCGCGTGCTGTCCTCGTTCCCGGATGTGCTTTCGCTGAAGGCGCGCCGCCAACTGGAAAAGCTGGGCGTGGAAGTGCTGACCGGAACCCCGGTGAGCGACATCGACAGCCAGGGCTTCAAGCTCGGCGAACAGTTCGTACCGGCGCGCACCGTGGTCTGGGCCGCCGGCGTGGCCGCTTCACCGCTGGCGCGCACGCTGGACGTGCCACTGGACCGCGCCGGACGCGTGCCGGTGCAACCGGACCTGACCCTGCCCGATCACCCGGAGCTGTTCGTGGCCGGCGACCTGGCCGCACTGAGCCAGGCCGACGGCAAGCCGGTTCCCGGTGTGGCACCGGCCGCCAAGCAGATGGGCAAATACGTGGCCGAGGTGATCCGCGCACGGCTGCACGGCAAGCCCGAGCCCGGTCCGTTCAAGTACGCCGACTACGGCAACCTCGCCACCATCGGCCGCATGGCCGCGATCGTGCACCTGGGCCGCCTGCAGTTGTCGGGTGTGCTGGCGTGGTGGTTCTGGCTGGCCGCGCATGTGTTCTTCCTGATCGGCTTCCGCAACCGCATCGTGGTGCTGCTGAACTGGGCGGTCGCGTACTGGAGCTACCAGCGCAGTGCGCGCATCATCTTCGGTGATGACCGCGACGACCGGCGGCCAAGGCGGTAGGGCTGCACGCAACGGGGTCGGATCCCTTTCCGCAGGAAAGGGCTCTGACCTCGTCAACACCCTCCACGCATGGCGTGGATCTACTGGTTCATCGGGCCACCGGACACCCGCCGTTTCGACCAGGTCCGGCAGAAGTCCTCCTTCCTCGCGGTGTCGGCAATCTGCGCGGCACTCCAATGCCGGGTGATCCAGATCGTCAGTGCGGTACTGCTGAGATGCCAGCGCAGCATGCCGCGCTGCGGTTGCCGCCACAGGTAGCGCCGGGCAATCCAGAAGGCCTCCCGCTCCACTTCAGGCACCTTCTTCATCGCGTCCTTGTCGAAGAACTGGGCGGTAAAGCGCCAGGGGTTCATCGGCTGGTATCCCGCCCGTGGCTCGCTGCTACACGCAGCCACACCACTGGGCGCACGGTCGGCCGGCTTCGGCCGACCGCCTGCCAATGCCAGCCCGAGCAGGTACAGCAGGCCAGGCAGCAGCGCGATGCCGGCGACCAGCACGACGACGGAGATCCATGCTTTGCCGGCGGCACGCATCGCTCACTGTGCCTTCGGCTTTGGATACCACAACGCGTTGACGATGACCCAGCGCTGGTCGAAGCGCCCCATGTGGAAGTAATCGACGAACCAGGGGGTCTCCAGCCGCACCGAGGCCGCGTTGCCGGTCACGTCCAGCACCGTGCAGAGACGATCCCATTGATCCTTCGGGGTCTTCAACGCGCCCTGCTTCGTCAGCAAGACCAGTTCTTCCTTCGACATCCGGCGCAGGCCCAGGCGTTCGTCGGGTGTATCGCCGAGCACAGCGCGCTTGGCCAGGTCCGGGTGCAGGGAACGGGCGACGCGCTGTGGGTCCGCCTCCAGCTGGCCATAGACGTAGTCATGGCAGGTGGCTTCGATGGCCGCGAGGGTGGCCGGGTCGGCGGCAGGGCTCGTTGCTGCGGAAAGAGCGAACAGCAGGGCGATCGTCGACATCCGGGTCTCCAGCTCTGGGCGCGGGGCGATCATCGCATGGGCCGGGTAGCCCATCCACGCACGGCGTGGATCTACTGTAGAGCCGAGCCCATGCTCGGCTTCACCATCAGGCAGCAGCAACAACAGCCGAGCGTGGGCTCGGCTCTACAAGAGCGCCTGCAGCCAGGCCAGCTTGCGTTCGCGGGGCTGCTGCTTGAGTTGCCACTCGGCGCGTGAGGCGGCGGCCCGGTCCGGGTATTCGCGCACGGCCAGCACGCGCAGCGGTGGCCGGGCCCGGGTGTAGCGCGCGCCCTTGCCGGCCTGGTGGGCGGCGAAACGCGCGTCCACGTCGGTGCTGATGCCGGCGTAATAGCTGCCATCGCGGCATTCGAGCAGGTACAGGAACCACGGGCGGGCGGAAGGGGCCATGCCTGGATTATGCCGTGCTGCACTGCAGCGGATATACTGGCGCCCGAATGCAGGAGAGAGGCGCCGCGCTGGCGCCCGCCGAAGGCGCAGGCTCCCATGATCGCTCAGGCCGGTGGGCTGGAATCCCACCAACCATGCATTCGACTCGCCGAGCTGGAGAGAGGTCACCGGGCATGCCCGGGACGATCCGCCGAAGGGGCACGCGGCCAACGCCGCTGAACTCTCAGGCAAAAGGACAGCGGGAGCGGCACCGGTCATCGTCATCCCGTCATTGCGCAGGCAGTGGTGGCAGTTGCGCATGGCCGGCCCCACCGCGCCCGGAGCCTGTTCCATGCTGCTGTCCATCATCTACCTGATTGCCATTTCCGCCGAAGCCATGACCGGTGCACTGTCTGCCGGCCGCCGCCGCATGGACCTGTTCGGTGTGGTCATGATCGCCTGTGTCACTGCCCTCGGTGGTGGATCACTGCGCGACATCCTGCTCGGCCACTACCCGCTGGGCTGGGTGAAGCATCCCGAGTACCTGGGGTTCACCGTATGCGCGGCGCTGATCGCCACTTGGGTGGCACGCTGGATGCACCACTTCCGCCGCACCTTCCTGGTACTCGACGGACTGGGCCTGATCGCCTTCACCCTGATCGGCTGCTCGATCGCGCGCGAAGCCGGCCATGCGATGCCGATCGTGCTGATCGCCGGCATGCTGACCGGGGCGTTCGGCGGCGTGCTGCGCGACATCCTCTGCAACGAGGTGCCGCTGATCTTCCAGAAGGAGCTGTACGCGATCATCGCGCTGCTGACCGGCGCGGCGTATCTGTTGCTGCTGCAGTGGGGCGTGGCCGACGCCACCGCGATCCTGTGCTGCCTCGGCGGCGGCTTCGCGCTGCGCCTGATGGCGATCCACTACCGCTGGGAAATGCCGAAGTTCGTGTACCACGACGAAGTGCATTGAGGTTCGCGTTCGCCTGGGGTTCCATGCTGGGCGCGGATCGACTGCACCACCCCGGCGATGTACCTGGCGCTGTCGCTCATGCGCAGCGCCAGGCGCATCGCCGGTGCAGATGGGCCGGTCTCCAACTCCGGCCGGCCCTGATCGCGGCCGCACCCCCGCAGGCGCTGGCCGCCATCCACACACGTGCCGCCATCAGGCGGCTTCATTCACGCCGCTTCGGACACCTTCACTTCACGACGGGCACGCACGGCCGCAGCCAGTCGCTCCAGCACGGTCACGGTGGTGTCCCAGTCGATGCAGCCATCGGTGATACTCTGCCCGTAGACCAGCGGCTGGCCTTCCACCAGTTCCTGGCGGCCCCCGACCAGATGGCTCTCGATCATCACGCCCACGATGCGCTGTTCGCCGTCTTCCATCTGAGCGGCGATGTCGTCGATCACCTTCGGCTGGTTCTCGGGGTTCTTCAGGCTGTTGGCATGGCTGGCATCGATCATCAGGCGCGCCGGCAGCTTGGCCTTGGCCAGCACCTGGCAGGCCTCAGCCACGCTGCCAGCGTCGTAGTTCGGTTGCTTGCCACCGCGCAGGATCACATGGCAATCCGGGTTGCCGGTGGTCGACACGATGGCAGTGCCACCCTGCTTGGTGACCGACAGGAAATGATGCGGGTTGGATGCCGCACCCACCGCGTCGGCGGCGATCTTCACGTTGCCATCGGTGCCGTTCTTGAAGCCGACGGGGCACGACAGCCCCGAAGCCAGCTCGCGATGCACCTGGCTTTCGGTGGTGCGTGCGCCGATCGCGCCCCATGCCACCAGGTCGGCGATGTACTGCGGCGAGATCACATCGAGGAATTCAACACCGGCCGGCAGGCCGAGCTTGTTGATGTCGCGCAGGAGGCCACGGGCGACGCGCAGGCCCTTGTCGATCCTGAAGCTGCCGTCCAGGTCCGGGTCGTTGATCAGGCCCTTCCAGCCCACCGTGGTGCGCGGCTTCTCGAAGTACACGCGCATGACGATTTCCAGCTCGCCAGCCAGCGCGTCGCGCAGCGGCTTCAGGCGCTGGGCGTACTCGATGGCGGCCTTCGGGTCGTGGATCGAGCACGGGCCCACCACCACCGCCAGGCGGTCGTCACGGCCGTGCAGGATCTGGTGCAGGGCCGCGCGCGAGGCGCTGACGGTGTCGGAAGCCTCATCGTCACAGGGCAGCATCGCCAGCAGCTGGGCGGGCGGTGTCAGCGGTTCGATGGTGCGGATACGCAGGTCGTCGGTGTGCGGGGGCATTGCAGGAGATCTCCGGAACGTTGGGGGTCCCCAGCGTGGCGGCATGAAAAAAGCCGCCAGGTTCGCTGGCGGCTTTCGGGAATGCGTCTGAAGCTTTCTTCAGGGTGAGCGCAGTCCTTCCTCCGCCAGTGGCTTCGGAAAGTAATACCAGTAAAAGCGGGTGGCGGCTGCGTTCATGGGATCTATTGATAGCACAGCTTTTGCGCAGTGCAAAATGTTTCATCCGCAACTGGGCGCGCGGTTCAGTGATGCGCCTGACCGCGCAGCCCACGCGGTGGCCGCCGTGCAAGGTCGCTCATCTGCCATGCACTTCCACGTCCAGCAGCAGGCCTTCGTGGATGTCGGCCCAGCGCTCCAGCACGCGGTCCAGCTCCTGCCGGGCCTCGTCCAGCTGCTCGGGATTGAGCAGGGAACGGGTGGTGTAGAGATCGGACACCAGCCGGCGCAGTACCGCTTCCGGGATGGCCACCGAGGGCCCTTCCATCTGCGGCAGCTGCAGTGCCGGCGTATCGCCCTGCGGGCCGTACAGCGTTACCTGGAGCGTGCTCTGCATGATCAACTTCCCTGCGGATGGACATGGGCAATGTCCTGTTTACCGCGTCCGGGTGACAGACGCATGTGCCGTGCGCCTCCGGAGGCGCTGTTACAAGGTGGCCAGAGCGGTGTAGAGCTCGATGAGGGTGTAGGACATGGAAGGCCTTCCTTGAGGTTGATGAGGTTGCCGGCCAGCGGCCGGCACTACCGCAACGAGCGCATGGCGCGTTTGCGGATGTTGGCATTGGCATCGCCAGGGTGCTGCTGTTGCCATCGTGCGCACAGCTCACGCAGCCACTGCGGTTGAGTCTTGCCGGCATCGTTGAGCCAGTTCCCGACCGAGTCCTGCACGTAGCGCTCCGGGTCGTTGGCCATTGCTTCCAGCATCGGCAACGCGAGTTCTGGATGCTGCTTGAACAGCGCGATATGCGTGGACCACACGCCTCGTGGGCGCAGCGCTTCGCAGGCGAAGCGGCGCAGGTAAGGCGATGCTTCCTGCGTCCACACCTGCAGGTACTCAAGCGCCTGCAACGGTGCGGCAACGATGTCGCTGCGCAGCGCCAGCCATGCCCATTCGCGCACGCCGAAGTGCGGGTCGTCAGCCAGCGGACGCATCGCCCGCAGCTTGGCCGGCAGCGCCGCGCCGGCATCGCTGCCAATCAGGTAGCAGGCCCAGCCACGCACGGTGTCTGATGCGTGTGCCTGCCAGTGCGCGGGATCACCCTGGCCGGCTTCGTGCAGCAACCGCGCCGCCAGCGCCATGCGCTGGGTGATGCCCTTGCCGGAGGCGTCGCGCATACGTTGCAGCGCTTCCGGCTCGAGCACAGGTGCCACCCCCTGCAACAGCGCGGCGAAATCCACTGCCAGGCATTCGGCCAGATGCGTGGCAGCGGCACCACCGCTGTTGAGTGCACGCAGCCGTTCCGCGGGAATGGGCGTGCTCATGCGGCGGCTTCCCGCCCGGTGTCCGTGTGCTGCCAGACCTTGTGCAGCAGTTGTGACAGCTGCTGCCGTTCATCAGCATCCAGGCCGTTGAACAGGCCGCTGATCCATTGAGTGTGCCGCTCGAACAGCGACTCGGCCAAACGCTTGCCCGGTGCGGTCAACACGATCTGCAGACGACGGCCATCCTCGTCATCGCTGCGACGCTGCAGCAGGCCTTCGCGCTGCAGGCCATCGAGCAGGCCGCTGATGGTGGCCCGGGTCACGCCAGCGCGCTCGGCCAGCGCGTGCGGCGCCAGTGCGCCGCCGGCCCCGTGCAGCAGGAACAGCACGATGAAGCGACCCTCGCTGAGCCCGTGCGGTGCCAACCGTGCAGCGCAGTCGCGATCGATCGACGAGGACAACGAGAGCAGCTGGAAGCACAGGCGCAGCTGCGCGATGTTGGCGTGGCCGCGCCGCTGCGCTTCCTCCAGCAACGCCTGATGCTTGGCTTCGATCATCCTTTCCTCACTTCATGATTAGGCGCCTAATCATATGGAGGGGTGGCCAGTGGAAGCAAATCGGAGTTGACTCAGGAAGTGCGTCCCAGCAGCAGCCGCGCGATCAGCCCCCCGCCCTCGCGGTGCAACAGCTGAAGTTCGCCCGCGTGGCGCTTCGCCACGTTGGCAGCCACGGCCAGTCCAAGTCCGGCGCCCCCGGTGGCGCGGCTACGCGAGCCCTCGCTGCGCTGGAACGGTTGCAGCAGGCGTGCGCGATCGATCTCGGCGATGCCAGGGCCGCGGTCCATCACGTCCAGCTGCACTCCATCACCCGCCGTGGCGACCCACAGCTCCACGGCGCCCGCGTAGCGCTCGGCGTTGTCGATGAGATTGTCGACCGCGCGCCGGAGCAGCAGCGCATCGCCATGCCACGGCAACGTATCCGGGCCCTGAAGGGAAATGTCGACCCCGCGCAGCAGCGCCGCCTGCACGCAGTCCTCCAGCAGCGCTGAAAGATCCAGCATCCGCATCTGCAACGGCTGCAGCTCACCGCGTGCGTAGTCGAGCACCTGCTCGATCATCGTATCCATGCGCTCGATGTCTGCCACCATCCTGGCGGCCTGTGGCGCGGGAGCGAACTCCGCGCGCAGGCGCAGGCCGGTCAAGGGCGTGCGCAGGTCATGCGCCACGGCCGCCAGCATATGCGTCATGTCCCGTGCCTGGGCGCGCAGACGTTCGCGACCGGTGCTGATCGCTGTGGCCAGTACCTGCACTTCGCGTGGACCGTCATCAGGCAATGGCGTTTCGGCCTGCAGGTCGACCCGTGCGCTGGCTTCAGCCAGGCGTCGCAGCGGGCGCCCCAACCGGATCGACGCCCACGCCGCCAGAGGGGCCAGCAGGATCGCACCGCCCAGCAGGGCGAGCATCACCTGGCGGCGCCAGGCCGCCAGGTCACTGTGGTCGCTGCCGACCACCCGCCATCGGCCATCGGCTTGCCGCATCCCCAGTTCGAACGGCGGCCACTGCATGGCGGTCAGCAACGCGGCCTGCGATTTCAGCACGCCAGCACGAGCGGAGGCGTCCAGTACCGCGCCACCCTCGATGACCTGCACATCGGGCGCCCTGCCCTGCCCCGTCCACACCAGGCGTACATTTCTGGCCGGCAGGTCCATCTGCAGCGCCACCAACTGGGTGAGCCAGTCACTGGCGCTGCCCCGGGGTGGCGCGTCCTGCGTCGACATATGCAATCCCAGTGGCGCCGGCGCCTGTTCCCCACGCAGCACCTGCATCGCATGGTCCAGCCGCATCGGTGGCGGCGCGGGCCGGGGCATCCACCCCACTACCGCCACGCTGACCAGGGTTGCCAGCAGCAGGCTGGCCAAGGCCAGCATCGCGATCCAGCGGGTGGTTGACCACCGGCTGCTCACAACACCCCTACCTCCGCGTTGAAGCGGTACCCTTCGCCACGCAGTGTCTGCACAAGGGCTTCAGCGCCGGACGCGGCCTGCCCGAGCTTGCGGCGCAGGCGGCTGATCGCAAGATCGACGGCACGGTCCACGCTGTCGCTGGCTTCTCCGCGACTCAACTGCAGCAGCTGTTCGCGCGCCAGCACCCGCCCGGGACGTTCAGCCAGTGCCAGCAGCAGGGAGAATTCACCGCGGCTCAGCACCAGTTCGGCGCCATCCGGCGCGAACAGGCGACGCTGGTCAGGCAGCAATCGCCAGCCATCAAACCGCAGCTCGCTGGCCACCTGTGCGCGCAGCTTGTCCTGCCTGCGCATCAGCGCGCGTACCCGCGCCAACAGCTCGCGCGGGTCAAACGGCTTGGCCAGGTAGTCGTCCGCGCCCATCTCCAGGCCGATCACGCGATCCGGCGCGGCCCCCATCGCCGACAGCATCAGGATCGGGATCGCCCGCGCCTGCAGCCGGCGGCATACCGACAGGCCATCCTCACCGGGCATCATCCAGTCGAGGATGATCAGGTCAGGACGTTCAACCTGCAGCAACACGTCCAGCGCCGTTGCATCCGCCGCCACACGCACCTGGTAGCCGTGCAGCAGCAGGTGGTCGGCGATGGCGTCACGAATGCTGGCATCGTCATCGACGACGATGACGCGGATGGGAGTGTTCATTGCCTCAGTATCCCGCACCTGTGTATCAGGACGGTATCAATGCCGATATCGCGGTGATACGCCGCTGCGCGCCAATGGCCGCCCACGATCACTGCGGAGTCTCCCCTTGCGCCTGTTCCTGCTGCCCCTGTTCGCCATCCCCTTGCCGGCGCTCGCCTCCGATGCCGCCGAGCACGTCCTGCCGATGTGGATGCAGGGCGGTCATCCGGCAGTGGCCGTCTCGCTGGACGGGCGTTCAGAGCCGCTGCGCTTCGTGGTCGACAGTGCCGCCGGGGCAACCCTGGTCGATGCACGCGTAGTGCGGCGCTACGGTTTGCAGGATGCGGAAGCGGCAGTGTCGCAGGCCCAGGGCGCGAGCGCGAAGGCGGCGCAGTTGCAGCGCATGCGCAGCACAGCGTGGCAGCTGGGCAGCTGGCAATTGAAGGCCAGCGGCATGCAGGTCGACCTGTCATCGCTGGCGAAGGGCGATGATCCGGCCATTGACGGCTTGATCGGCAACGACCTGACCGGGCGCTGGGACACCCGTTGGGACTTCGGCCGCAATCAACTGGCGCTGTGGACACCCGGCGGCTTGGACCTGGAAGGGCCGGGTTGCCAACCCAATGCGCTGCCCGGCCGCGATGACGGCCTGCGCCAGTTCGGCTTCATCACGCTTGCCTTGGGTACGCCCGGCGTGGACGCCATCGCCGTGGTCGACACCGGTGCCGCGCAGACCGTCCTCAACGCCGAAGCAGCCCGCGCACTGGGCCTGCGCACTGACGGCAGCGATGCTCGGGTGCGTGCACGTGAAGAGGGCACCGAGGGGCTGGGTGGCGGTGCGCAGGCAACCTGGCTGTACACCCTGCCCGGCATGACCGGCGGCAACTGGCAGCACCCGCCGATGGAGGTCCGGATCAGCGAACTGCCGGTGTTCAGGGCGATCGGCCTGGAGGCGCGACCGGCCTTGATCCTCGGTGCCGACGCGATGCGCGGTGGCCAGGTGGACATCGGTGCGGGTGCCGCGCGGATCTGCCTGCGCCGACCCGGCTGACATCCGGCGCATGACGGCGGGAGCTGGCAGGCGTAGCATCGCGCCACGTCCCGCCAGGAGTTCCACGCATGCGCCGTGCTGTCCTGCTGTTGCTGACGCTGCTCCCGCCGGCCGTGCTGGCCGCGCCGCCGCTACCCTCGCCCGCGCGCATCGATGCCGAAGCACAGCGGCTGATGCAGGCGGCGCATGCGCGCGGGATGGCGCTGGCGGTGATCGATGGCGGCAAGGTGGTACACGTGGCCGCCTACGGCGAACGCAACGCCGCAGGCGAGCCACTGCGCACCGATACCGTGATGTACGCCGCCTCGCTGACCAAGATGGCGTTCGGCCACCTGGTCGCACAGCTTGCCCAGGACGCGCGGATCGAGCTGGACGCCAGCATCGCCACGGCGCTGGACAAGCCGCTGCCGGACTACCCGCCAGAGCCGAAGAAGTACGCCGACTACAGCGTACTGGCCGATGATGCGCGCTGGCGCCAGCTCACCCCGCGCCTGCTGCTCAACCATTCCAGTGGCTTCGCCAACTTCGGCTTTCTCGAACCGGATGGCCGCCTGAAGTTCCACTTCGATCCGGGCAGTCGTTATGGGTATTCCGGCGAAGGGCTGATCCTGTTGCAGTTCGTGATCGAGCGTGGACGGCTGGGCCAGGACGTGGGTGCATTGATGCAGCGGCAGGTATTCGACCGCTTCGGCATGGTCCGCACCAGCATGATGTGGCGTGAGGATTTCGCCGCCAACCTGGCCGATGGCTGGACAGCGGAAGGCACGGTCGAGCCGCACGATGAACGCAGCCGCGTGCGTGCGGCCGGTTCGATGGATACCACCATCGCCGACATGGCGCGCTTCGCCGCCGGCTATGTCCGCGGCGATGGGCTGTCGCCTGCAATGCGCAGGGAACTGGTGCGGCCGCAGCTGCCGATCACCACCGCCAGCCAGTTCCCCACGCTGCAGCCGGAGCTGCCCGTGGCGCAGCAACGCAAGGATCTTGCCGCGGGCCTGGGCGTGGTGACGTTCCGCGGCCCGCAGGGCGCAGGTTTCTACAAGGGCGGCCACGACGATGCGGTCGGCAACACGCTGGTGTGCATCGAACGGCACAAACGCTGCGTGGTGATTCTGGGCAACGATGTACGGGCGGAAGCTGCGTTCCCGGCACTGGTGGCATTCGTACTGGGCGATACCGGCGTGCCGTGGCAGTGGGAGTATGGTGCGGCGAAGGCATTCGTCGAATGAGGGTGCGATGACGCCTGCATGGCGAACGCGGCTGGGAGAGGAGCATCCACGCCAAGCGTGGATGGCACTCTTCAACGCGCCTGCTCGAAGAACATCAGGTATACCAGCCGGCCATTCTCCGGTCGATCACCGAACGCTGGCCCGGCGGTGTGCCAGAACCAGGGCCGCAGCAGCACCAGCCGGTTGAAGCGCATCGGAATGCGCATGGTCATTTCCCACTGGCTGTCGTCGTTGCTGTCGCGCTCGATGATGTCGCGATGCATGTCGCCGCCGTTGGCGTAGCCCAATGCGGCCAGCTCCGCCGCGTCCAGGGCCATGCGCTCGGTGCCGGTACGGCGATGGCGGAAGAACTCGGTGCCGCCCTCGCAGTGCTCCGGTGCACTCAGGTAGAGAATGCCCGACCAGTGCGAGTGGTCGGCGTGTACCTTGGCGCGGCCGATGTCGCCGGCGAGGGTAAGGCGGAACTTGCCGTGCGACTGCAGCGGGTTGACCGGCCGCAGCGGTTCGTTGACCAGTCGCGAGACCGCACCGGACAGTCCCTCCAACTCCAGCCGCTGCTGTGAATTGCGGCCGGGGAATGCGCCCTCCTGGACGGGATAGTCCAGGCCCAGTGCCGCCTGGCGCAACCCCTGCGCATCGGCGGGAGAAAGGAAGTCGTCAACGACGATGAACGAGGTAGGCATGGTTACCGAGCGTAGCGATGCACTGCGGCGACGGCAACCGGGCAACGAAAAACCCCGCCTTGCGGCGGGGTT
>NZ_LXXZ01000099.1 GCF_003244875.1 Stenotrophomonas sepilia | reverse complement strand
CTACACGGACGTACTTGCGGCGTCCCCGCACCCCGACACACGGAATGCACGCTGTTGCTGTTGCTGTTGCTTTGGCCTCGGCAGGTGCAGGGCTGCAAGCCCTGCCGAACACCCCTCAACGCCTGGGCGCCAGCTGCTCGAGCATTTCCCAGGACTTCAGCCCGCGCGGCCCCAGGTGATGGGCCAGCACCCGCCGCATCGGCAGGCGCAGGCTGGCCAGATCGGCGGCATCCGGCTCTTCGTCAGCCGCCAGCGCCAACAGCGCCGACCCGGTGGCGGCTGCCCGGCGCTCCCCGCCGCGCTCGCTCAACAGGCGCTGCGCACCCTCCTGCGGGTCCAGTTCGTACCGCGCCGCCGGGTCGATCGGCTGGCCATCGCTGGCGCTGTCCAGCTCGAAACCCAGGCCCAGCGCAGACAGCAGCTCGCGTTCGAAACGGCGCAGGGTCCAGGCCAGGCCAGCGCCCACCGCCAGCCGCGCACGCGCCTCGCCGTAGGCGAGGTACAGCTCCGGCAGCGGGTCCTGGCGCGGGGCCAGGCGCAGGGTCAGTTCGCTCAGGTAGAAGCCGGCCAGCATCGCCTGCCCGACCAGGCGTGGCGCGGCATCCAGCGCCTCGGCGCCACGCAGCTGGGCCAACTCACCCCGCTGCTGGGCACTGAAGCGGATCCACTGCAACGGCTGCAGGGCGGCGCGCAGCACCTGGCCCTTGGCAGTGGACACGCCACGCGCAAGCAGGCCGATACGGCCATGCTGTGCGCTCAACACTTCGACCAGCAGGCTGGTCTCGCGGTAGGCCCGTGCGTGCAGCACGAAGCCGGTGTCGTCCTCGATCATCATCGAAGCGACTACAACGCCTTACTCGTAACCGAAGGCCTTCAGCGCGGCCTCGTCGTCGGACCAGCCTTCACGCACGCGCACCCAGGTTTCCAGGAACACCTTGGCCCCGAACAGACGCTCCATCTGCAGGCGGGACTTGGCGCCGATCTCCTTCAGGCGGGCGCCGCCCTTGCCGATCACGATGGCCTTCTGGCCTTCACGCTCGACCCAGATCACCGCACCGATGCGCAGCAGGTTGCCGTCCTCGGTGAAGCGTTCGATCTCGACAGTGGTGGCATACGGTAGTTCCTCGCCGAGCTGGCGCATCAGCTGCTCACGCACCAGTTCACCGGCCAGGAAACGCTGGCTGCGGTCGGTGATCTCATCCTCGCCGAACATCGGCGGGGCTTCCGGCAGCAGCTTCAGCACGTCGCGCACCAGCGCTTCCAGGCCGTTGCGCTTCTGCGCGGAGATCGGATGCACGGCGGCGAAGTCGCGACCCTCGGTCACCTGCTGCAGGAACGGCAGCAACGCGCCCTTTTCCTTCAGGCGATCGATCTTGTTGACCACCAGCACCACCGGGATGCCGGCGTCGCGCAGCACGTTGAACGCCAGGCTGTCCTCTTCATCCCAGCGACCGGCTTCGATCACCAGCAGGCCGGCATCGACGCCTTCCAGCGAGCCACGCGCGGCGCGATTCATCACCCGGTTCATCGCCCGCTTCTGCACCTTGTGCAGTCCGGGGGTGTCAACCAGCACCAGCTGGCCCTCCGGATAGGTGGCGATGCCCAGCAGGCGATGACGCGTGGTCTGCGGACGGTTGGAGACGATGCTGACCTTGGCGCCGACCAGGGCATTGGTCAGGGTCGACTTGCCCACGTTCGGGCGGCCGATGACGGCCACGCTGCCGCAATGATGGGGAGTTTGTTCGCTCACTTGGAATCCAGTTGTTCTAGGACGGCCGCAGCCGCCTGTTGTTCGGCAAGCCGCCGCGAGGCGCCTTCGCCCTCGGTGCTGGCGGCCGGGTCGGCTACGTTGCAGCGTACCCGGAAGTGCTTGGCGTGGTCGTCACCGGATTCTGACACCAGTTCATACTGCGGCAACGCCTTCTGTCGGGCCTGCAGCCATTCCTGCAGGCGGGTCTTGGGGTCCTTCTCGGGTCGGCCGGAGGCCGGCAGTGCCTCGATCGAAGCGCTGAACCAGGGCAGTACCACCGCCCGGCAGGCCTCGAAACCGGCATCCAGGTAGATCGCAGCCACCACGGCTTCCACCGCGTCGGCCAGGATCGAATCACGACGGTGGCCACCGGACTTCATTTCGCCCGGGCCCAGGATCAGCCGCTCGCCCAGTTCCAGGCTACGTCCAATCACCGCCAGCGCGCCCTCACGCACCAGTTCGGCGCGGGCACGGGTCATCGCGCCCTCGTCAGCCTTGGGCCAGCGTCGGTACAACGCCTCGGCCGCCATCATGTTGACGATGCTGTCGCCCAGGAATTCCAGGCGCTCGTTGTGTGGCGCACCGGCGCTACGATGCGTCAGCGCCTGCTTGAGCAGCACCGGGTCGCGGAAGGGATGACCGATCAGGTCACCACGTTGGAAAGGTTTATTCGGCACCGCTTCGAGTCAGGTCCTGGGATGAATCGAATTTGCCAACCACGTCCAGGTTGCCGACCAGCGGACGGCGCACTTCGTAGTTGACCTTGAGGGTCCAGCCATTGTCGCGACGGTCGAACTTCACGTTGGCCGGCTTCACGTTTTCCGAGTAATTGATGTACAGGCGCTTGAAGAACAGATCCTGGATCCGGGCCGGCTCCATGCTGCCCACGCCCGGCTCCTTGGCCAGGCTCTTCATCGCCGAGCGCACCGCGTAATACTCCTGGTACATCGGGAACAGCTTCATGCCGATGTAAAGGAAGAAACCCACCACGATCAGGACCGCCAGGAACGAGGTCAGGGTCATGCCACGCTGCGTGTTCATCGTCTTCATTGCGTTCTCCCCAGATACGCGTTGGATGTGAAGGTACTCAGTTGATGCTCGAGCCGATCCGCGACGGCTCGAAGCCATCCTTGCAGAACCAGCCCTGGCAGTTCAGCCAGATCAGGAAGGCCTTGCCGCGCAGGTTTTCTTCCGGCAGCAGGCCCCAGAAGCGGCCATCGTCGCTGTTGTCACGATTGTCGCCCATCACCAGGTACTTGCCGGCCGGTACGGTCCACTGGCCCTGGCCACGCGGATAGTCGGTCTCCAGCACGGTATGGGTACGGCCCGGCAGGTGCTCGACCAGCAGGTTGGCGCCCTCGCCCTGGCCCTTGTGGCCGGCATAGATGCCCTTGTTGTCGTACTTCAGCGGTTCGCCATTGAGGATCACGCCGTCGCCTTCGAAGACCACGGTGTCACCCGGCACGCCGATCACGCGCTTGATGAAGTTCTCGCCCTTGGCCGGGTCGTTGTCGCTGTGGCCGGGGAAGTGGAACACCACCACGTCGCCGCGCGACGGCTCGCCGAAGGGGACGATCTTGGTGTTGCTGATCGGCAGGCGCAGGCCGTAGGAAAATTTGTTGACCAGGATGAAATCGCCGATCAGCAGGTTCGGCATCATCGAGCTCGACGGGATCTTGTACGGCTCGGCGATGAAACTGCGCACGATCAGCACGATCGCCAGCACCGGGAAGAATGCACGCGAGTAGTCCACCAGCACCGGCTCGGTGTCGAGCAGGCCCGCGCGCTGGGCGCGGCGCTTGGCGAGGTACAGCTTGTCGGCGAGCAGGATCAGGCCCGAGGCCAGGGTCAGCACGACCAGGAGGATCTCAAACAGTTTCATTCAGGGTCCTTTGCAACGTCACCAGACGACCGGCCCCGCGAGGCCGGTGCGGGCTTACTTGTTGTCCATCTGCAGCACGGCCAGGAACGCTTCCTGCGGGATCTCCACGCGGCCGACCTGCTTCATGCGCTTCTTGCCTTCCTTCTGCTTTTCCAGAAGCTTCTTCTTGCGCGAGACGTCGCCACCATAGCACTTGGCCAGCACGTTCTTGCGCATCGCCTTGACCGTGGTGCGGGCGATGATCTGCGAGCCGACGGCGGCCTGGATGGCCACGTCGAACATCTGCCGGGGGATCAGGTCCTTCATCTTCTCGCACAGCTCGCGGCCACGGCGGTCGGCGTGGCTGCGGTGCACGATCAGCGACAGTGCGTCGACCTTGTCACCGTTGATCAGCACGTCGACGCGCACGAACGGGCCGGCGTCGAAGCGCACGAAGTGGTAGTCCAGCGAGGCATAGCCACGGCTGACCGACTTGAGCTTGTCGAAGAAGTCCAGCACCACCTCGGCCATCGGCAGCTCGTAGCTGATCTGCACCTGGCTGCCCAGGTAGTTGATGCCGATCTGGCTGCCGCGCTTTTCTTCGCACAGCTTGATGATGTTGCCGATGTATTCCTCGGGAGTGAGCACATTGGCGCGGATGATCGGCTCGCGGATCTCCTCGACCTGGTTCACCGGCGGCAGCTTGGCCGGGTTGTCCATGTTGATGACCGAGCCGTCGGTCTTCAGGACCTCATACACCACCGTCGGCGCGGTGCTGATCAGGTCCAGGTTGTATTCGCGTTCCAGGCGCTCCTGCACGATCTCCATGTGCAGCATGCCCAGGAAGCCACAGCGGAAGCCGAAGCCCATCGCTTCGGAGCTTTCCGGCTCGAAACGCAGCGCGGCATCGTTCAGGCGCAGCTTGTCCAGCGCTTCGCGCAGGTCCGGGTAGTCCTCGGCATCGACCGGGAACAGGCCGGCGAACACGCGCGGCTGCATTTCCTGGAAGCCCGGCAGCGGCTTCGGCGCCGGATCGCCGGCCAGGGTGAGGGTGTCGCCGACCGGCGCACCATGCACGTCCTTGATGCTGGCGGTGACCCAGCCCACTTCACCGGCACGCAGCGCCGGCAGCACCTTGCGCTTGGGAGTGAACACGCCGACGTTGTCGACCTGGTGGTTGCGGCCGGTCGACATCACCTGCAGCTTGTCACCGGCCTTGATCTCGCCCTGCATCACGCGCACCAGCGAGACCACGCCCAGGTAGTTGTCGAACCACGAGTCGATGATCAGCGCCTGCAGCTTGTCGGTGTCGCGCGGCACCGGCGGCGGGATGCGATGGACGATCGCCTCCAGCACGTCCTGCACGTTGAGGCCGGTCTTGGCACTGACCGGCACGGCGTCGGAGGCGTCGATGCCGATCACGGCCTCGATCTCGGCCTTGGCGCGCTCGATGTCGGCGGTGGGCAGGTCGATCTTGTTGATCACCGGCACCACTTCCAGGCCCTGCTCCACTGCGGTATAGCAGTTGGCCACCGACTGCGCTTCCACGCCCTGCGCCGCGTCGACCACCAGCAGCGCGCCTTCGCAGGCGGCCAGCGAGCGGCTGACTTCATAGGAGAAGTCGACGTGGCCGGGGGTGTCGATGAAGTTCAGGTGATAGGTCTGCCCGTCCTTGGCCAGGTACGGCAGTGACACCGATTGCGCCTTGATCGTGATGCCACGCTCGCGCTCGATGGGATTGGAGTCGAGCACCTGCGCTTCCATCTCGCGGGCCTGCAGGCCACCACAGAGCTGGATGATGCGGTCGGCCAGCGTGGACTTGCCGTGGTCGACATGGGCGATGATGGAGAAGTTGCGGATGTTCCGCATCGAATCAGAAGACATAGGTGGCGGCGGCGCGCGGCGTCGTCAGGGTAACGGTCGATTATCGCATGCCCGGCGCCCGGCCGCGAAAACTGCCTCATCGGGCCGGGGCCAGAACGGCCGAAGCCCCGCCGGGGCGGGGCTTCGGGGGCCGCGCCGGCGCCGCCGAAGCGGCCCCGGCAGGAGCCTTACTGGCCGGCCTTCACCGCCACGAAGGCGCTGTTGCCGTTGGCCGTGCGGACCAGCAGCATCACCACGTCGTCCTTCTTGAAGCTGGACAATGCCCGGTTCAGGGCATCCACGCTGCCGACCGCAGTGCGGCCGACCTGCAGGATCACCATGCCCGGCGACAGGCCGGCATCGCGTGCCGCCTGGCCCTTGACCCCGGTGATGCGCACGCCTTCATTGCCGTTGAGCCCCAACTGCTTGCGCTGGGCCGCGTTCAGGTCGCTGACGTCCAGCCCCAGCAAGGCGTTGGCACCGGTCTGCGGAGCCGCCTCGCCACCGCCAGCCGACGGCCCGCGGGCATTGGCCTGCCCGTCCTCGCTCAGTGCGGTCAGCGTGGCACTGAGCTCATGCGGCTTGCCGTCGCGGTAAACCACCAGGTTCACCTTGCTGCCCGGCGCCATCGCACCGATCAGCGGCGGCAGGTCGGACCAGCTGTTGACCGCGCTGCCGTTGACCGAGCGGATGACATCGCCCACCTGCACGCCGGCCTTGGCGGCCGCACTGCCGGCCACGATCTGGTTGACCAGCGCGCCGCGGCTGTCCGGCAGGCCCAGTCCCTGCGCCTTCAGCGAATCGATCGGTTCGACCACCGCGCCGAGCTGGCCGCGGGTGACCTTGCCGCTCTTCTTGATCTGCTCGACCGCGCTCATCGCCAGGTCGATCGGGATCGCGAAGCTGATGCCCATGTAGCCGCCGGAGGCCGAGAAGATCTGCGAGTTGATGCCGACCACTTCGCCGCGGGTGTTCAGCAGCGGCCCACCGGAATTGCCCTGGTTGATCGCCACGTCGGTCTGGATGAATGGCACGTAGCGCTGGTCCGGCCCCCCCGTACTGCGACCAACGGCGCTGACCACGCCGGCGGTAACGGAATGGTCGAGGCCGAACGGCGAGCCGATCGCGACAACCCATTGACCGGGCTTCAGGGTGTTGGAATCGCCCACGCGCACGGTGGGCAGGTTCTTGCCATCGATCTTGAGCAGGGCCACGTCGTACTGCTGGTCGCTGCCCACCACCTTGGCGGTGAACTCGCGGCTGTCGCCCAGCTTGACCTTCACCTCGCTGGCGTCGGCCACCACGTGGTAGTTGGTCAGTACATAGCCATCGGGCGAGATGATGAAGCCCGATCCCATGCCACGCCCCTTGATGCTGGGACCGCCATCCTGCCCACCCGGCCCCTGCCCCGGCATCGGGAAGTCAGGGCCGAAGAAGCGGCGGAAGAACTCCGGCATGTCATCGTCGCCCATCGGGCCGCGCGAGGCCTGGCGGTTGTTGCGGACGATGGTGGTGTCGACGTTGACCACGCCCGGGCCGACCTGTTCGACCAGGTTGGTGAAGTCAGGCAAGCCACTGACCAGCGGTTGTGCAGGCGCCCGCGGCGCCGCGGCCGGCGCAGGCTGGGTCTGCGCGGCAGGCGCCGGCGCCTGTGCGCAGGCCACCAGGGGAAGGGTCAGGGCCAGCAGGCCAATGGCCTGCGTGCGGAGTCGGGGAGTCATCGGACGGCAACCTCCGGATCGGGTGGAAAGAGGAATACGGGCCCCGCCGAGGGCGGGGCGTGAAGGCGCCCGGCTCAGTCGCGCGGGCGCGGCGGCACCGGCAGGTCGTCCTGCAGGCGCGGCTCGAACGGGTAGAACGCGGCACCACCGGCATGGGCCGGGAAGCTGGCATTGAGCGCACCACCGGCGGCGGGCGCCAGGCTGGAGCGCGGCCATGGCCGGGCCTGCAGCCCACCGACCTCACCAAACGGCAGGTTGTGGTTGGCGTTGGCCGGTACGGTCGGAGCCAGCGGTGCCTGCACGGCGGCGATGGCGCGCTGCGGAGCGTCATCGCGCTGGGCGGCACGCGCGGCCTGCTGGCTGCGGGTTGCACTGGCGCGGCGGGCGTCCTGGCGACGGCTGGTAGCAGCCATCGCCACAGCCGGCGCCGCCGCCACGGCCATCGCGGCGGTATCCACCGATGCTTCGGTCACCGGGGCCGGCGCGGTTGGCGCCGGTGGCAGTTCCGCCTGGCTGGCGATCACCTGCGGCGCCAGCGGTTCACCCGGCGTGGCCTCCTTCAGTTTCTCGCCGCCGATGAACAGTGCGACGGCGGCCACCGACGCGGCCAGCGCGGCGCCGCCGCCCCAGGCCCGCCAGCCACTGCGACGTACCTGGCGACGCGGCTCGGCCTGTGGCGCCGGCTCGGCCGCGATGGCGGCAGCCACGGCGGCACTGAAGCCGGCCGGCGCCAGCGCCGACGCCTGTCCGCGCATCACGTCGCCCAGCAGCTGCCAGCGTTCCTGGCAGCCGGCCAGCTCGGGGTCGTGCTCCATCCGGCGCAGCAGGAAGCGCGCTTCATCGGCGCCCAGCTCGCCATCGACCAGGGCCGACAGCTGCTCGCGATGGCGCTGGTCCAGGCGCTGCCCGGCGGGCGATTGATGGTTCTGCGATTCGTTGAACGGGTTACTGGTCATACGCGGCTCTTCTCACGGGTGGCGCTGCCGATGTCCAGCAGCGGCCGGAGTTCGGTGTCGATCGCCTCGCGCGCCCGGAAGATCCGTGAACGCACCGTGCCGATCGGGCACCCCATCTTCTGCGCGATATCCTCGTAGCTCAGGCCTTCCACCTCGCGCAGGGTGATCGCTGACCGGAGTTCTTCCGGCAGCGCGTTGACGGCCTTCATCACCGTCTGTTCCAGCTCCTGGCGCATCAACTCGCGTTCGGGCGTGTCGGTGTCACGCAGGCGCGTACCACTGTCGAACTGTTCGGCATCGCCGATGTCGATGTCATCGGTCGGCGGCCGTCGATTGTGTGAAGCCAGGTAGTTTTTGGCGGTATTCACGGCGATTCGATGCAACCAGGTTGAGAACTGGGCATCGCCACGGAAACTCCCGATCGCGCGGTAGGCACGGATGAAAGTGTCCTGGGCGACGTCCTGACATTCGCTCCAGTCGGCGATGTAGCGACCGACCAGGGCCACCACCCGATGCTGGTACTTGCGCACCAGGACATCGAAGGCGGCACTCTCGCCGTGCTGCACGCGCCGGACCAGTTCCAGATCCAACTCCTGTGGTGTATCAACCTCGGCCATGAGGGGCCGCACTCCTGTCAGCCCAACCGACGTCGGGCAATGAGACTGCCAATCCCGGGAAAAGTTCAGTCGCCGATCACCTGGCGCCGCACCAGCTTTTAACCACCGTTCCGTTAGCGTCCCGGTCCACGGCCATGGATCCGGGGGCGCCACTCCCCTGCTATTGGGATTTGACGCGAGGGAAACAACCTCTGGATCATAGCCGCTTCTCCATACACAACCGGATGGAACGTCCATGCTCTCAGGCTTCGATGGTCTCCGCTTCAGCCACTGGCACCCCGAGATCCGCGACGACGGCGTGGTGGTTCTCTCCCTGGATCGTCAGGACAGCAGCGTCAACGCGATGTCGCAGGACGTGCTGCTGGAGCTGGGCGACCTGCTTGAGCGCATCGCGCTGGACCCGCCCAAGGGCGTGGTGGTCCAGTCGCTGAAGAAGGCCGGCTTCATTGCCGGTGCCGACCTGAAGGAGTTCCAGGAATTCGACCGTCGCGGCACTGTCAACGACGCGATCCGTCGTGGCCAGGCGACCTATCAGAAGCTGGCCGAGCTGCCCTGCCCCACCGTTGCGGCGATCCACGGCCACTGCCTGGGCGGCGGCACCGAACTGGCGCTGGCCTGCCGCTACCGCGTGGCGTCCAATGACAGCAGCACCCGCATCGGCCTGCCGGAAACCCAGCTGGGCATCTTCCCGGGCTGGGGCGGCAGCGCCCGCCTGCCGCAGTTGGTGGGCGCGCCGGCGGCGATGGACATGATGCTGACCGGCCGCACCCTGTCGGCCTCGGCCGCGCGTGGCATCGGCCTGGTCGACAAGGTGGTGGCGCCAGCGGTGGTGCTCGACACCGCCGTCGCGCTGGCGCTGTCCGGTACCACCCGCCCGTTCAAGCAGCGCGCGACGGCATGGGCCACCAACACCTGGCTGGCACGCAGGCTGCTGGCGCCGCAGATGGTCAAGCAGGTCGCACGCAAGGCGAAGAAGGACCATTACCCGGCGCCGTACGCGCTGATCAGCACCTGGCAACGCAGTGGCGGCAAGCCGATCCAGGCCCGCCTGGACGCCGAGCGGCGCGCCGTGGTGAAGCTGGCCAGTACACCGACCGCGCGCAACCTGATCCGTATCTTCTTCCTCACCGAGCGACTGAAGGGCCTGGGCAGTGGTGATTCCGGCATCCGTCACGTGCACGTGGTCGGCGCCGGCGTGATGGGCGGCGACATCGCCGCGTGGGCCGCTTACAAGGGCTTCGAGGTGACCCTGCAGGACCGCGAGCAGCGCTTCATCGACCCGGCCATGGAACGCGCGCAGGCGCTGTTTGCCAAGAAGGTGCGCGACGAAAGCAAGCGCCCCGCCGTGGCCGCACGCCTGCGTGCCGACCTGGAAGGCAATGGGGTTGCCGAAGCGGATCTGGTGATCGAGGCGATCATCGAGAACCCGGAAGCCAAGCGTGCGCTGTACCAGACGCTGGAACCGAAGATGAAGCAGGACGCCCTGCTGACCACCAATACCTCGTCGATTCCACTGGTGGAACTGCGCGATCACATCCAGCGCCCGGCGCAGTTCGCCGGCCTGCACTACTTCAACCCGGTAGCACAGATGCCGCTGGTGGAAATCATCCACCACGATGGCATGGCGCCGGAGACCGAGCGCCGCCTGGCCGCGCTCTGCAAGGCGCTGGGCAAGTTCCCGGTGCCGGTGGCCGGCGGTCCGGGCTTCCTGGTCAACCGCGTGCTGTTCCCGTACATGCTGGAAGCCGCCACCGCGTACGCCGAAGGCATCCCGGGCCCGGTGATCGACAAGGCCGCAGTGAAGTTCGGCATGCCGATGGGTCCGATCGAACTGATCGATACCGTCGGCCTGGACGTGGCCGCCGGTGTCGGCCGCGAACTGGCGCCGTTCCTGGGCCTGCAGATTCCGGCCGCGCTGCAGACGGTGGAACCGGACAAGCGTGGCAAGAAGGATGGCCAGGGCATCTACACCTGGGAAAACGGCAAGCCGAAGAAGCCGGACGTGGCCAGCGACTACCAGGCCCCGGCCGACCTGGAAGACCGCCTGATCCTGCCGCTGTTGAACGAGGCAGTGGCGTGCCTGCACGAAGGCGTGGTGGCCGATGCGGACCTGCTGGATGCCGGCGTGATCTTCGGCACCGGTTTCGCCCCGTTCCGCGGCGGTCCGATCCAGCACATCCGTGCGGTCGGTGCCGATGCGATCGTCGAGCGGTTGAAGGCGCTGCAGCAGCGCCACGGCGACCGTTTCGCCCCGCGCCCGGGCTGGGACAACCCCGCCCTGCGCGAACCAGTGGTCTGAGTTCATCGGCCGGGCCTGCGGCCCGGCACCCGCAGAGGCAACCGCCGAAGCAAAAGCCAGAGCCAGAGCCGGAGCAACAGCCGGCTCTGGCTTTTCTGTTTGCTGGGCGGGGCGGTGTCGGGTTGCGGGGACGCCGTAAACCCGTCC
>NZ_LXXZ01000098.1 GCF_003244875.1 Stenotrophomonas sepilia | reverse complement strand
CCCCCACCCCCCCCATGTCAGTCTGCCCTTTTTGCTCCCCAGGAATTCGGAGATCGCGATCTTGGCCTTCGCCCCACCGGCAGCCCCCGCCGCGCCCTTCAGTGCAGCTGCCCCAGCCAATACTGCCATCGCCGCACCGGCCATGCCGTTCAACAGCGCGCGGCCGTTGCCGCCGGCGGCCCAGGACGCCTTGCCTGCTTCGGATTCCGCCTTCTGGCTCAGGTAGCCGCCCAAGTCGCCCACGCCCTTGAACAGCAGCTGCCCACCCAGCTGCATCACCTCGGCACGCTCCTGCATCTTGCGCAGGTCAACGGCCGACAGCGCACTGTCGGTATCAAACCCGGTCGCGGTCCGATCAAGACCGGCCAAGGCACTCTCATTGCCATCGCGTACCACCACGGTGCCGGCGGCGATGTCCGAGTGGGTGGTGCTGCTGTCGTTCTTCTTCGTGCCGCCCAGCAGGCTCAGCCCCGCGCCGGCCGCGCTCCCCAGCGGGTTACTGATGCCACCGCCGCTGCTCATACCGGTGCCGATGCCACCGCCACTGGTCTTGGCGCGGGATTCGTTCTCGATGTCGACAACGGTCAGGCTGCCGGTATCCAGGCGGTTCTTCGAGGCATCGGCGGTGCTGCCGATCACACCGCCTTCCAGGTGCGTATTGCCGCCTACAGTGATGTTGAAGCCACCACTGCCGGCAACGATGCCGCTCTGTTCCTGCACGCTGCGCAGGTGGCTCTCGACCTTCTGCTGGCCGATGTTGACGCTGCCGCGGCCGCTAGGGATGCCCTGAACAAATCCCGAGACGGGCCATTGAAAGCTGATGGACGGGTGTCGCTGCGCTGTACGTCATTGATTTTCCGTCCCGTCAGATGCGCAGCGGGCCGCAAAAGTGATCGCGCCAGACTAGGGGCGGAATTGTTCAGAGGATCCCTAGCTTCTACATGTTTCTCACCCTTGTTATTTCCCTCTTAGCCATGA
The DNA here is from genome assembly GCF_003244875.1 of Stenotrophomonas sepilia. Classification (GTDB taxonomy): domain Bacteria; phylum Pseudomonadota; class Gammaproteobacteria; order Xanthomonadales; family Xanthomonadaceae; genus Stenotrophomonas; species Stenotrophomonas sepilia. Next base: position 97,069 of record NZ_LXXZ01000098.1, on the reverse strand, counting down.
CCCTATTTTTCTGTGAAACTTTTTTGTCGAAGGCAACAGAATTCAAGTCATCGATAATTAGTTCAACGTCTTGCTTAGCCAAGAATGGAACCCAAGAAAGCGCCAACCCTATCCAGTAGTCAGAGTCATGATTCAAGCCAATTTGAACCAAAAGAGGATATGGGAAATTCCGACCCAAATCCGAAATTACATTTTCAAATGGAAACTCAAGAAGAGTAATCGCACGCCTGAGCGCCTCCTTTCCCTCAAGGGAAAATGATACTGATGGCCCCTCAAGTCGCCACACCCCCATCCCGTCACTAAAAATGACGAGACCGTTACCCAGGATTTTTTTCTCCGGCGGAGTATTCATAAATTACATTCCAGCACCATGCTTAATATCAATCCCATAATTTTTCATTGCCTGTTCAAACTGAGCGCGAACCTCCGGACTCCAGTTCATCCAGTAGTGCCCGCTATGCTCATTGGTTATTATCTCGCCATTCTTGCCCCTGGAGAACATGCCCCCTACTAGCTCCTGGGGGTTCCCACCAATACTAGCGCCCAGCTGCTCATGAGGGGAGCCGCCCAGATTCGCCTTAGGCTTACCCACTGCAAATTTGTTTGTTTTCGGATCGAAAACAAACTCGATCGCCTTACTTCTTGTGCCAGGGAAATAGTTTTGGATTGCTGTAGACGATACAGAGCCCGGCTCCAAGGCTAGAACACCATCTACCGGGCCAGATCCCTTCCAGCTCGGACTACTCTTAACTGCTCGCTCAGTCGTCTCAGCCGCTGCATTCTGCACCGACTTCAGGATCTCCTCCGATCTGAGCACACCCTGCTTGGTCGCGGCCCCGGCGATCTCCGCGCCCACTTCACCAACGATCTTCGCTCCAGGCAACCGGATCGGGATCAGGAACGACGCTGCGCCGATGGCAGCACCATTGCCGTCGCCCTTGGCTACGCTGACGATCACGGTACCAGCGGCGCCAATGTCGCCACTGAAGGTCCCCATCATCGTCCAGCCGTCACCACCCCGGATCTTCGTTCCGCGGAGGTTGTTCAGATCATAGAATTTGAGCTGCAGGGCATCCTTGGATACGCCGGAGGACTGCAGGGATCCGATGACCTGCCCGTACAGCGCATCGTTGTTGAGAAGCTCGTTGCCATAGAGATTGAAGTTGTTGTACTCAGCTTCCGTCGCGGTGAACCCGTACGTCCCACCCATCTTGCTCAGGAACGCGGTTGCTTCGAGATCAACGTTCTCGTTGCCCACCAACCGGTTGACCTTTGCATCAACACGCGCGGCACCTTCCGTGGTCAGCCTGCGTACCGCCTCTGCTTCGCTGATACCTTCCTGGGCGGCGAACGCGGCAGCATTCATGTTGATCCACTTCACCTCGTCCGGGTGCAGCTGCCGATTGAACCGGTCCCCGGTCACCGCAATGTTGGCGCCCGTGCTTCCACCCAGAGCACCGCCCACCATCGCGCTGCCCACTTCCATCAGCGACTGGTAGTCCTCCCAGCTCAGGCTGCCCTTGTTGTTCTCGAGGAATTCCGAGATCGCGATCTTGGCCTTCTCCGCACCAGCAGCACTCACCGCGCCGTTCAGCGCATCCGCACCACCCAATGCGGCCATCGCTGCACCGGCCATGCCGTGCAGCAGCGCGCGGCCATTGCCGCCGTCGGCCCAGAACGCCTTGCCTTCTTCGGTCTCCGCCTTCTGGCTCAGGTAGCCGCCCAAGTCGCCCACGCCCTTGAACAGCAGCTGCCCACCCAGCTGCATCACCTCGGCACGCTCCTGCATCTTGCGCAGGTCAACGGCCGACAGCGCACTGTCGGTATCAAACCCGGTCGCGGTCCGATCAAGACCGGCCAAGGCACTCTCATTGCCATCGCGCACCACCACGGTGCCGGCGGCGATGTCCGAGTGGGTGGTGCTGCTGTCGTTCTTCTTCGTGCCGCCCAGCAGGCTCAGCCCCGCGCCGGCCGCGCTCCCCAGCGGGTTACTGATGCCACCGCCGCTGCTCATACCGGTGCCGATGCCACCGCCACTGGTCTTGGCGCGGGATTCGTTCTCGATGTCGACAACGGTCAGGCTGCCGGTATCCAGGCGGTTCTTCGAGGCATCGGCGGTGCTGCCGATCACGCCGCCTTCCAGGTGTGTGTTGCCGCCTACGGTGATGTTGAAGCCACCGTTGCCGGCAACGATGCCACTCTGTTCCTGCACGCTGCGCAGGTGGCTCTCGACCTTCTGCTGGCCGATGTTGACGCTGCCGCCGCTGCCATACACGAAGGTGCCGCCAGCCTGGGTCTGCTTGCTGGCGTAGTCGTCGGTGTCCTGCTCGCTGATGATGGACAGGTTGCCGCCGATGCTGGCCACCACCTTGTCACCACTCAGCTGGGCACCCTGCAGCGTGGTGTCCTTGCCACTGATGACGGTCAGGTTGCGGTCGGCGTCCACCACGGTTTCAACATGCGTGGTGCCGTTGCCGCTGCCCTTGCCCTTGGCGGTGCTGGCCGACACGTACCAACCGGTCTGCGCGCCGATGCTGAAACCGATCTCACCGCTGCCGCTCTTGTTCTTCGACGACTGCGTGTGGTCTTCCGCTTCGCTGCGCAGGGTGATGTTGTCCCGCGCGGCCAGCGCCACGTTGTCACCCTTCACCTGGCTGCCGATGATGTTCAGGTCACCGCCGGTGGCGACGATGCTGACGTCGCCCTGGCTGCGGATGGTGCTGCCCACCGCCGACTGGTCGTGGCTGGTCTGGCTGGCACTGGAGCTGGAGGCGCCGATGCCGATGCGCAGGCTCACGCCGTCGGTGGCGCCGGAAGCGCCTTGCTGCATGGCGCCGCCGACGCCAGCGGCGGCATTGGCCGCCTGCACCGCGTACAGCGCCTTCAGGCGATCATCCTGCGCATTGCCGGCCGCCTTGGCCGCACCGTAGGCGGCCAGGGCGGCATCCACCACACCGCCGGTCAAGCCGACGTTGATACCGGCACTCTTCTGCTTGGTGCTCTGGTGTACGTCAGTGGTGCCCTGTGCCGCGTCGATCACCACCTGCCCGCCCACCAGCTGCGTACCGGTCTTCGACAGCACGTCCGAACCGGTGATGTGCAGCGTGTTGCCGGCGCTCAGGTTGACCCGGCCATCGGTTGAGCCGATCAGGCTGCCCTGTGGCGCGCTCTGCTCGATCTCCAGGCCCTTTTCCAGCTTGCTCTGGCCGATGGTCAGGTTGAAGCCACCACCGCCGAACACGCCCGAGCGCTTGACGGTCTTGTCATGCTCTTCGCTGTGCGTGGAGGTGGCCGTGCCGATGGTGAGGTCGCGGGTGGCGGCCACCACCACATCACCGGTGGCAGCCACCTGCGCCGCCTGCGCGACGACGTCACGTCCGGCGCCGATGGTCACCGTCTCGCCGCTGAGCGTGGTGCCCACCACCAGACTGTCCCGGGTTGCGTCGTAAGTGGTGGTGGTCTTGCTCGACAGCAGGCCCTTCTTCCTGCGCGTGGTTTCCTGCTCCCAGCTGTGGTCCTCCTGCGCCGCCAGCAGGTTCACGTCGCGCGTAGCGGCAATGCTGATGCCGCCGTCGGTGCTGCCCACCTGCGTGGCAGTGAGGTTGGCATCGCGCCCGGCCACCAGCGCGATGTCACCGCCGGCCTGCAGCGAAGTGCCGTGCACGGTCCGTCCATGCTCTGCGTGGTCTGCGAGAAACGCTTGCCACGGCTCTGCTGCTGGCTGGTGTTGGTGGTGGTTTCGGCCTGCAGGTTGAGATCGCGCCCGGCCACCACGGCCAGGCCGTCGCCGGCCTTCAGCTGCGCGGCCTGCAGGTTCACGTCCTGCCCGGCCTGCATGCCCAGCGAGCCAGCGGCCTCGATGCCGCTGGCGTTGAGGGTTTCGCGCGTGTAGCGGTTACCGCCCCAGCCGCCCTGTTCGGTGGTGGTCAGTGCGTTGAGGCTGATGTCGTTGCCGGCCGTGGCGTGGACGCTGCCGCCGGCCTTGGCGGTCACTGCCGTCAGGTTCAGATCGTGGCCGGCGTCCAGCGACAGGCCGCCGCCCACGTCCAGCGTGGTGCGACGCAGGCTTCCATCACCCTGCATCTGCGTGGTGAGGTTGAGGTCGCGGCCGGCCTCCAGCGCCGCGTTGCCGCGGGCACGGGTCTGCGAACCGACCAGTGCCAGGTCACGTCCGGCTTCCAGCGCCAGGCTGCCGCCGCTGCGGATGCTGGCCACGTCGATGCCGCTGACACTCTTCAGGTCGCGGCCGGCCACCAGGGCCACGTTGCCGCCCTGGATCAGGCCGCTGTTGTTGAGGATGTCCTCCACGGCGGTGATGCGGGCATTGCCGCCAGCGGAAATGCCACCACGGTCGTTGAGCAGGCTGCCGGTATCGATGGTCAATCGATCATCGGCGCGGATCATGCCCTGGTTGGACACATTGCCGGCGCGGATCTCCACCGACTCGCCGGCGATGGCGGCGCCCCCCAGCTGCAGGCGGTTGGCGGTGGCCTGGGACAGGTACACCACCGGCACCAGCACCTTCTGGCCGTCCACTTCCTGGGCGACCATCCACACGATGTCTTCGTTGAGCGCGGCCACCTGTTCGGCCGACAGCGCCACGCCCACGCTCAGCTGCTGGCGCGCGGCTTCGCTCACGCCGGCATCCATCATGGCGCGGTACTGGCCCATGCCATCGCCCTGGTCGGCATCCAGGTAGCGACGCCCGGTCAGGCCGGTGATCTGTTCCATCACCAGGCGCTGCTCGTAGAAGTCGTCACCCATCCGACGCAGCTGCTTGTCGGGGTCCAGGTTCAGGCGCTGGAACATGTAGTCCGAGCCGATCCACTGCCCGAAGTTGGCGAAGCGCGGATCGGTTTCCACCAGCCAGCGCTGGTTGCCCGGATTGACCGTGTACAGGCCGCCACTGGGCAGCGACAGGCCCGGCAGCGGATTCTGCGGGCTGCCCACCACCTGCGGCGGCGGCACCGTGGTGACACGGCCAGGGCCCGGAGAGCCGGTATCACCGGCCGTGACCGCACCCTGCGCCTGCGCGCTGGCAGGCCCGGTGGCCACGCCCTGCTGTGCACCCGGTGCGCCAGCATTGCCGCCGACCGCGCCGGCGCCCTGCTGCTGGCCCAGTTCGGGTGCGTAGGCGTTGTTGCCCTGCCAACCGGCAACGTCCAGCGGTGTGCCACCGCTGTGCGCGGTGACCACGGCGTTGTTGACCTCGCGCGCTTCGATCTGCACCTTGCGGCCGGCGGTGATGCTGGCATTGCCGCCGGCCAGCGTGACCTGCTTGGTGACCGTGCTGGTGCCCAGCGCGCGGCTGCCGCCATAGATCTCGAAGTCGCAGCGGCTGGGGCAAGGCCGGTAGGTGTAGTCGATGGTCGACGTGCGCTGGACCACCTTGTAGCCGGCCAGCGCCTCGTTGTTGACCACGCCGGCCCAGTCATTGGGGTCTTCGCTGTTGGACGAGCCGCGGCCGTTGATCGAGAGGTTGCGACCGGCGGCGATGGCCGAGTTCCGGTTGTCGACCGAGCCGCCGGACATCTGCATGTCGCGACCGGAAATCAGCTGCGATGCCGCGCTGGCGGCGATGACGGTGGTGCCTTCCAGCACCAGATCCTTGTGCTCGGTCCAGACTTCCAGCACGGCACAGTCGCCCGGGCACAGCTTGCCCGGCGGTGCGGGGCCGTCGATGCCGTCGACCCTGAACGTCCCGCTGTCCGGGTCGGCAGCGCCTTCGTTGCCGCTGTAGACCTTGTGCTGGGTGACCAGCACACGACGCTCGTTGGCCACGCCCAGTGCAGCCAGGATCAGATCGTTCTCGGCCTGGATGCGCCCGGAACGGTTGCGGATCTGCTGGGCGTTGCCGCCGTTCCAGCCCTGCAGGCGGATGTCGCCCAGGCTGAAGAGCTCGCCGTCGAGGTTGTCGATGTAGTTGGCATACAGGTTGATGCGGCCGGTGGCCGCCATCAGCCCTTCGTTGTAGTCGCGTGCGACCAGCGTGTCGCCCAGGTCGCGGCCGTTGGTGATGCGCGAGGCGCGCAGTTCCAGCGCGTTGCCCATCACGGTGCCGGTGTTGGTGATGTTGGCAGCCGACACCTCCACCGTATCGCCGTCCACGCGACCGGCATTGCTGAGATCGCCGGCCGTACTCAGCGCGACACGACCACTGCCATTGCCTGCCGTGGCGTTGAACTGCCCACCAGCGGTGTTCTCGATCCGCGCCGCCGAGACTTCAAGCGTGCCCTTGCTCTCCAGGCGCCCCTGGTTGACCAGTGCGCCAGCCACGTCCAGCTTCAGCAGCCCGTTGCTCTCCAGGCGCTGGCCGTTGCCATGCACGTAATCGCCCGCCAGCGTCAGGCGCAACTCGCTGCCGCCGAACAGGCGGCCGATGCCGCTGAAGGCCTGCAGGCGTGCGCCGAGTGCTTCATAGGCGCTGATCTCGCCGCCGCCATTGGCCAAGCTGCCCAGCGTCAGCTGGCTCTGGCGACTGAGCAGCCGGCCGTTGCTGTTTTCCAGCGCGGCAAGATCCAGGCGCAGCAGGTTGCCTGCGCTGAGCTGGCCACCAACGTTGAATACCTGCGCGCCTGCGCGCTCCAGGTACAGGGTATTGGCGGCGTGGACCATGCTACCTGCGTTGTCGAGCGATGCGGTCTGCAGGCGCAGGTCGGTTCCGGCCACCAGCTTGGCCTGGCCGCCTTCGGCTCGGTTGTCCACGCTGCCTGCGGTCAGCGTCAGCGCACCACCGGTACTGCCCAGGGTGCCGCCACGGTTGTCCAGCGCAGCGGCCGATTCCAGCGACAGCTGCCCGGTGCCGTTGGCAACGATGCGGCCGCCACGGTTGCCCACTGAGGCAGCGCGGATGTTCGCAGGGCCCTGTGCTTCGATGTTGCCCTGGCTGTTGTCCAGTGCCTGGCGGATCTGCAGATCCAGCGAGGTGCCGCCGTGGACCAGGCCACGCTGGTTGGCCAGCGCACCGGCCACGTCGAGCGCGAGTTCCTGGCGGGCGTACAGGTTGCCATCCACGTTGCGCAGGTCGCCCGTGCGGCTGGTCACGCGCGCATTGCCCTCGGCGCCCAGCAGGCCATTGCTGTTGTCCAGCTGGGAGGCCAGCACCTGCAGCTGGCCGGCGCCACGCTGCACGATGGTGCCAGTGCGGTTGTCCAATGCCCCGGCAGCGTCCACGGTAAGGTTGCCGCCAGCATCGAGCCGGCCACCGGTGTTGACGATCTCCGTGCCGGCTACGCGTGCCCCGCTGCCTGCGGTGAGCGTACCGCCGCTGTTGTCGAGGCGACCGGCAACGGCCACGTCCGCCTCGCCGTTGCCGACGATCAGGCCTGCATTGCTGTTGTCCAGCGTGCCGGTCTCGATCTTCAGCACACCCGTGCCCGCATGCTCGATGCGGCCACCCTGGTTCAGCAGCTGCGCAGCCTTCAGGTGGACACTGCCAGCATTGGCGGCGATGCGCCCGCCGGTGTTGCGCAGGGCACCTGTCAGGCCAAGTTCAAAGGGATCGGTGCCGGTCTGCAGCAGTTCGCCGGTGCTGTTGTCCAGCGCGGCCGCCAACAGGCCGATGCGCGTGCCCTGCAGGCTGCCCGCATTGCGCAGCAGGTCGGTGGCACGCAGGTCGAGCAGACCGATGGCGGTCAGGCTGCCGCCGATATTGCGCCACTCACCGCTGCGCGCCTGCGCCAGCAGGGTGCCACCGGACCAAACCTGGCCACCCTCCAGCAGCAGGCTGTCGCCCAGCAGGTGAACCTGCTGGCCGGCGTTGATCTGGCCGGCGTTGCGCAGCTGCTGACGCGCATCAAGGGTGACGCTGCCGGTGCTGCCGACCTTGCCGTCGGCCAGCAGGCCCGCCACGATCACGCCGCTGTTGTCGATCTGCCCCGCCCGCAATTCGATGTCACCCGAGGCCAGCACGCGCCCGCGATTGCTGGCCTGGGCGGCCTACAGCGTGACCGTGCGCGCCTGAACGTCGGCCGCAGTGCGCAGTGCCTGCGCAGCCTGCAGCGACAGCGCGCCGCTGGCGAACAACGCCGCCTGGTTGTCCAGGTCGCCGTCGCTGCGCACCTGCAGATCAGCGGCGCTGTCGATCGTTCCCTTCAGCGTCACGCCGGCATCGGCGGACAGCACGACGCCCTGCTGCGCAAAGGCCTTGCCCGACTGCTCCAGGCTGCCGCCCGCGTGCGCGGTCAGTGTGCCGGCCGCCAACGTGCGCCCGCCCAGCACCAGGGCTTGGTCACTGCTGAGCTGCACGTTGCCGCGCTCGCTGCCCAGTTCACCCTCGCTGCGCAGTGTCCGGCCCCGCACCTGCAACGCCTGGCCGGCCACCAGGCTGCCCTGGTTGTCCAGCGAGTCGCGCACGGTGACATCGACATCGCTGACGCCATAGAGGTCGCCACGGTTGTCGATCACATCGGCCTTGGCCGTCAGTGCTCCCTTGGCGAACACGTTACCGGCGTTGTCTAGCGTCACCGCATCCAGCTGCAGCGACTGCGCACTGGACAGGTTGCCGCCGGCGCGGTTGTGCAGCGCGTCGGTGCGCACGTCAAGCGCGCCATCGCTGGCGATCACGCCGGCATTGTCCAATGTGGTGGTGCGCAGCTGTGAGCGGTCGCGACCGTAGATCACACCACTGTTGCTCAGCTCAGTGGCGCGCAGATCCATTGCCTGCTGGCCATGCAGGCGACCGTCGTTGATGACCTTCTGCACGTCCACGGCCACCACGCGTGCCAGCGCCGTGGCGGCCGCCTGCTGCCGCAGAACGCTGCCCTGAAGGGTCAGGGTGCCGCCGGCTTCAAGCCGGTTGCGGTTGTCGAGCGTGGCAACGGACAGACGGGCATCGGCTGCGCTGCCGATGATGCCGGCGTTGTGCAGCACATCGGCGTCGACCTTCAGGCCCTTGCCCCCCTGGATGCTGCCGGTGGTGCCATTGTCGATGCGTGCGTTGGACTTCAATGCCAGCAGGTCCACCGCCTGCAGCGTGCCGCTGTTGCGCAGACGATCGACCGCCAGCGCGGCCTGGCGGGCCTCAAGGGTGCCTTGGTTGTCCACGCCGCCGGCAGACAGTTCCAGCGCCTGCTCCGAGAGGATGCGTCCGGCGTTGTCCAGCTGCTGGCGCGCCTGGATCTTCAGCAGCCCGCCCGCAGACAGCTCGGCACCCTTCAGCTGGGTGATGCGGTCGGCCGCTGCACGCAGGTTGGCACCGGCACCGATGATGCCCTCGTTGTCGATGCTGGCCGCATCGAGTTCGACGTCGGCGTCGCTGTACAGCTGGCCGGCGTTGTGCAGCTGCGCGGCCTGCATCCGTACGCCCTGGTTGCCCAGCAGCAGGCCGGCGTTGTCCACCTGGCGGGCCTGCACGTCCAGCGCCTGTGCGCCCAGGCGCGCGCCCTTGTCCTGCGCCAGCGTGTCGGCGCGCACGGCAAGCCCGGCGCCTGCGGTCACCTGTGCATGGTTCTGCACCTGTGCGGCAGCCAGCGCGATGCTGCCCGCGCTCTTCGCCGTGTCAGCCAGGGTCAGCGTGCCACTGGCGTCCAGCTGCATCTGTGCGGCCTGCGCGCTGCCGGCCAGGTCCAGATTCTGGTTGGCGCGTACGGCCAACGCAGCGCCCGCCGACGTGGAACCGGCAAGCGACGCCTGCCGGGCACGAATCTGAAGATCTCCCTGCGCGTACTGGGTACCGTCGGCCTTCAGGTCACCGTCGGTTTCGATCTGCAGGCGGCCTGCAGCCGCCGTGCGTCCGCTCAGGCGGACATCGCCGGCCTGGGTCAGGATGAAGTCGCCTGCGTCGGCCACCATCTGGCCCGTGCTGCGCACACCCACGCCGGCCTCGGTGCCGACCAGGCGGATCTTGCCTGCGTACATGCCACCGAGGGCGGCAACATCCAGGCCGAACTGCGGGCGTTCGCCTTCTCCGCTGATCGCCTGCGTCGCCAGGGTCTGGGCATCGATCTGGTTGGCGCCGGTGACCACGTTCACCTGGCGCGCCCAAAGGCCCGCGTTGAGCTGCACGGCGCGCGCCAGCAGGTCGACGCCTTCCAGGTTGCCGGCATCCAGGCCGTTGCCTTCCAGGCGGATCGTTCCGCGGGACACCCGGAACGCAGACAGGCTGCCATCGTTGCCGAACACCGGGGTGCCGGTGGTCAGCGTGCCACGGGTGGTATTGATGAAGCCGCAGCCATCGTAGGTGATGCCATTGGGGTTGGCGACGATCACCGCCGCCGAGCGCCCCGCCACCTCGATGTGGCCCTGCAGGCGCGATGCGTTGGTGGATGTCACCTCGTTGAGGATCAATCGTGCCGACTGGCCCGGCTGCAGATTGCCGTTGCCCTGGATGTAGCCACCCAGCTGGGTCTGCACGGTGCTCGCGCTGTTGTTGAGGATCTGCCCCTCGCGCCCGACGTTGTAGTCCTGGAAGCGGTTGTGCGATACGCCGCCCGCGTTGGGCCGGTTGATCTGGATGACCGGCACGCCGTTCGCCGCCTGGTCGGCCCGCGCCTGCTCGCCGGCCTGTACCTGCACCTGGGCAAACGAGCTGCCCGGGGCCAGGAACGCCAGTGCCAGGGTGGCGCTCGCCATCGCGGTGCGCAGGCGCGTGGCCCAACCGGCGCCCGAAGTGGACAGGGACAGACTGCGGAATACGTTCTTCATGCCAGGTGCTTCCATCAACCCAGGGGGGAACTGCACACACAACAACCCGATCACGTCGCCACGTGGCGACGGTGCTTCCAGTCGAATCAGAACTGCCAGGACGCGCGGAATCCGATCACGTGACCGCGTGCCTCATGCTTGAGCCAAGCCGGGCGGCTCATCGGTACGCCGACGAAGCCATCCCACGCCAGTCCGCCCAGCTCGCCACGTGCACCCAGGTGGGCGCCGCTGAGGGTTCCGCCGCCGATACCCTGGCGGTCGTCGCGCTCGATGTGGCCGATATCGATGCCCACATAGGGCGCGATGGCGCGCTGTGCCATCCAGCTGATGCTGTTGCGCCAGTAGCCGCCACGGCTGCCGCCGAGTGGCACCTCGCCATCGAAGCCGTTGACGGTATAGCGGCCACCGACGCTGATGAACTCCGAGCCGTACAGCGTGTCCTTGCTCCACTGGTAGCGGAGCGCGGTGTTCCATGCCAGCGGACGCGGCCCGGATGTCAGGGCGCCACCGGCGCCGATATCCAGCGTGGTCAGCCCATAGCGGAACGTCGGCGCCAGGTCATCACGGCCCACGGCGTCATCATCGCCTCCCAGCCACGGCACGCCGCGGCGGTGCGCCAGGCGGATATCGGCCTGGACCCGCCCCAGGTACTGGCGGTGCAGCAGCGCCAGCTCGACCGAGGTGGTACGCCGGCGCTGGCCTTCGATCTCCACGCCTTCCACGTAGCTGTGCGACGACCGTTGCGCCACGCGCAGCTCGATGCCGCTGCGATAGCTCTGACCACGCACCAGCAGCCGTTCCACGGCCAGGTCGACGTTGCTGGAGGTGCCGGTGCTGGCGAACGTGTCGGCGTTGCTGGCGATGGTCTGCTTGTAGCGCGAGCTGTAGGTACTGGTGCTGAAACGCCAGTTGCCCACCGGAACCGACCACGACGCATTGAAGCCGTGGGTACCCCGGCCCTTGTCGGCACTGCCGTCGCTGCTGACGCCAACGCTGAGCAGGTCGTTGACGCGAGCCAGGTTGTCTACCCACGCGGTCGCGCCGACCTGCTGCTTTCCGGTCGCACGGCTGCTGGCATCATCCAGCGACACCGAGGCACGCCATCGCTTGCCGTGGCGGATGCTGATGACCACGTCCGACTCGCCGGGCCCTTCGCCCGGCACCAGCTCCATGTTCACGTCCTGCGACGGAACGCGCTTGAGCTGCTCCAGGCCCTGTTCCAACGCGCGCAGATTAAGCACGTCCCCCGGCCGCGCGGGAAACGCACTCTTCCACATCGAATCGGGAACCTCTTCCGCGTTGAAGCGGATCTGCCGGATCACGCCCGGCACCAGCTGCAGGCGCAGGGTTCCGCTGCCCAGGCTCTGCTCGGGCAGGCCGATGCGCGTGGTCACGTAGCCCTTGGCCAGCGCCAGATCCGAGGCACGCCGCACGATCAGCGCGATGCCCTGCTGGCCCACGCAGCGGCCACGGTAGCGGTCGAGATAGCGCTGCAGGAACGCGAACTGCGCCAGATGCGCACCGTCGAGCTGCAGCTGCTGCAGGGTGAAGCACGGTTCTTCGTCCGGCAGTGCCAGCGAATGCAGATCGGTGGCAGCGGCCGGCTGTTCGCGTGATACATCCGGCAATGCCTGCCGCTGCTCACGCTCGCGTGCCTCGCGCTCGGCGCGTTCGCGCAGTTCCTGCTGCTCGGCGAACGAGGGACTGGCCGACTGCGCATGCACGACGCCGATCAACAACAGCCCCGCAGTGCCCAGAACGGCACGCATGCTGAATCCTGCTTTTCTGTTACCCATCAACGACTTCCTTGTCCAGCATTGGTACAGACCTGAAGCTGTGAACAGACATCGTGCAGAGAGAACGTGCGGCCAGCACCGAGTCGACCGCCAACCGCTATCGGCGGGAGTGCGCGGAACTTTAGGGTCTTTGCATCCGTGCACCCATTGCGGCGATGCAGCCGAGCACCGCGCGCTGAAGGATGGGCATCCTTCAGCTGCCGTCATGCGATGTCAATCGCTCCCGTCGTCACGGCACCCGTGCGCACACCCATGCCCGCACGTCCCTGGCACCCGCCAGCCGCAACGTCTCGGCGATTTCCATCACGGTGCTGCCGGTGGTCATCACATCGTCCACGACGGTCAGCCGTGTCGGTGGCGACAAGCGCGTGCCGAATGCGTCAAAGAGATTGTCCCGGCGCTGCTCTGCGCTGCGCTCGGACTGCGGCGCGGTGTGGCGTCGTCGGTACACCCCCTGCCAGACCGGCATCGGCAGCAACCGGCACAGCTCGCCGGCCTGGTTGTAGCCGCGCTGGCGCAGGCGCCGCCCATGCAGCGGCACCGGCACCAGCGGCGCGCACGACCAGGGCGGTGGTGCGCGCTGCATCAGCTGGGCAAGCAAGCGCCCGGCCGCCAAGTCCTGGTGGAACTTGTAACGCACCAGCAGCTGATCGACGGGTGGAAGGTACAGCAGGCTGGCATGTGTGGCGGCCTGCGGCGGCGCCTCCTCGCGGCAGCTGCCGCAGACGATCAGGGCGGCGTCCGGCAACGGCAGCGCGCAACGCAGGCAGGCGCGGCCGGCCCAGGGTAGTTCGGCGAGGCAGGCGCAGCACAGGTCGAGATCATCATGGCCCGGATCGCCGCATACCAGGCAGCGCAGTGGCAGCAGCACGCGAAGCGCCGCCTGCAGGAGGCGAGTGGACTTGAACAGGACCGGCATGCACTACAGCGTGATCGCACCCCGGCCCTGGGGCCATCAGACGCTCGCCCTTCAACCCGTAGGCATCCTTACCCGTTTACGGATCACTTCACCTCGTGGGCGCCGGCGCGGCATCCACCCGCGTGCGGTACACCATGTACGGCGCCTGCCGCCGATCAACGCCGCCATTGAATCCGGCCTGCCGGTGCAGCTGGTTGGCGGTGAAGTACAGATAGCCGCCCGGCCCCATCGACAACGTATCCGGCCACAGGATGCGCGGGTCGTGCACCACGGTCGTCCAGCGTCCGTCCGCATCACGGGCATGGATGGCGTTGTGCTCGTAGTCGCTGGCATACAGCCGGCCGTTGGCGTCCATTTCCATGCCATCGGAGGCGCCCTTGTCGCAGAGGTCGACCACGGCTGCCGCCAGTGCCGCTTCACTCACCTTGGGGTCGCGCAGCAAGGCAGTGGGTACGCTGTACAGATGACGGCTGGACAACGGGGTGTAGAACAGCGTGCTGCCATCAGGCGACAACGCAATGCCATCGGCGGCTACGGTGAACGGCTGCGTCGAACCATCCGCATTGCGCAGCCGCATCTGCTGTCCTTCCACGATCGGCACGAAGGCCGGATCGGCCGAGGTGGACACATGCCCGACCAGGCGCTTGGATGCAGCCCCCGTGGCGAGATCGATCACGATGATGCCGCCGATACCGCTCAGCGACGAGTCGGTCACGTAGGCCACGCCCTCGCGGCCAACACGGAAATCGAAGCGCACATCGTTGACATAGGTGCGCGCGTCGATGACGTTGGCCGGGAACACCAGCGTCTTGGCCACGGTGTTGGTGGCAAGGTCGATCGCCACCAGTTTGGCACCGCCGGCCTGCGGTGCGGAGAATCCGGGCGCTGCAGTGTCCAACACCCAAAGCCGGCCTTGGCCATCGGCCACCACGCTCTGCACGCTGATGAAGTGTGCAGCCGGGTCGGCTCCGTCCGCGCTGTTGATGCGCGCATCCGGATAGGGAACGGCGCGGCCGTCGCGCCATTCGGCCACGCTGTAGCTCACGTCATCGCCCCAGCGCGGGAAGTTGACGAAGATGCGCCCGGTTTCTGATACCGCCACGCTGGTGGGCATGGCACCTTCGAAACGCGCCACCGGTTCGAGGGTGCCGATGCTGCGCTCGCTGGGCAGCATGGGCGCGCCGGACATCGCCAGCGCGGGGGAACTGGCCAGGGCCAGGACGGCAGCCGCCAGGCTGCGGATACGGCAGTTGATCATGGTGCTCTCGATGCGGGTCCGGGTGCAGCCCCGGTGTCGATGCATCTTCAGCGGCGCGCCGCGCATGGGGTAGACGGTGCAGCGCGGAATCAGCTTCACTGCTGGAGTGAAGATTCGAGATGATTGGTCCTGTTGATCAAGGCAATCAGTGAGGCCTATCAGCTGGCTCTGTTTTCGGCACCATCAACATCTCCGCCAACCCGCGGTAGATCGGCACGCGGCACACCAGCCCGGACACGCCGCGCGCGATCAGCACCGTGGCCAGGATCGGCAGCAGCAGATCACCGCTGTCGGTCAGCTCCAGCGAGATCACCGCCGAGGTCAGCGGGGCCTGGGTGACGCCGGTCAGGTAGGCGCACATGCCCAGCAGCACGAACGCGCGCGGGTCCACGCCCGGCATCAGTACGGCCAGGTTGTGGCCAAGGCCGGCACCGACCGCCAGCGCCGGCGAGAACAGGCCGCCGGGAATACCGGCTACGTACGATGCGAGGTTCGCCAGCAGCTTCATCAGACCGAACTCGTGGCCCACCATCGCCTGCCCCTGCACCAGGCTGCGCGCCTGTTCGTAGCCGGTGCCGAATGCGCCTTCTCCGAACGCCAGGGCCAGCAGCACCACCACCAGCCCGCAGCCTGCGGCCAGCAACACGGGATGCCGCTGCCGTAGTTGCCCGAGCCAACGGGGGCGCCCCGCCGCACTGGCCAGCACCGCGCGCGCGAACAATCCGCCCAGCAACCCGGCCACTACGCCGCACAGCAGGATCGCCAGCCAGCCCTGGCCGAGCGGCAGGCGCGCGCTCACATGGCCGAAATAGGTGTAGTTGCCCAGCAGGCCCAGCGACACCACGCCACCGACGATCACTGCGGTCAACAGGGTGCCGGAGAAGCGATGTTCGAAACGGCCACTGAGCTCCTCGATGGCGAACACGATGCCCGCCAGCGGCGTGTTGAATGCCGCGGCGATGCCCGCTGCACCACCCGCCAGCAGGAAGTGCGAGAGTTCGCGTGGATCCTTGAAGCCGAACCAGCGGCCGAACAGATACATCAGGCTCGCGCCCACATGCACCGTGGGACCTTCGCGCCCAACCGACGCGCCGCCGAGCAGCGACAGCGAGGTCAGCAACAGCTTGCCGGCCGAAACCGCTGGGGAAAGGTTGGTTTTCCGGAACGGCTCATCGGGCTTGTCCAACGCAGCGATGACCTGCGGAATGCCGCTGCCCCGCGTGGGCTTCAGCACGCCACTGGTCAGCCAGGCCAGCAACGCGAAGATGCCGGGCGTGAGCAGCAGGGCCCACCACGGCGAGCGCGCGGTGATGCGCTGGAACAGATGGAAGGCCGCGTCGCTGGCCTTGGCGAACAGGATGGCCACCAGCGCTACGGCCACAGCCCCGCCCCAGAGCGCGGCACGGCGGCGCCAGGCCTCACTGAGAACCAGCGCGGTGATGCGGCCGCGGAGGCGATGGAGATCGGTCATGCGGGCAGTTTGGACGCTGCGGAGGAAGGCGGACAGCGGCTACTGTGGCTGAAGGCCTTGCAGGATGCGGTGAAATGCCCCGACGTACATCGCTGGACGCGCAGGCGCTCCCGCCACCGGCGCTTTTGCACCCCGCACTTCCAGTACGCCGCGCGCGACCCGTTCGCGCACACGCTGGGCGTAGAAGACATCAGCAATGCCGGGGTGGCGCTGCGGGTCCAGCGACATCGCCATCCCCTCGATGCAGGCGATGTTTCGGAACTGTCCATCGCAGTGGGAACGCAGTTGCGCATCGATCCGGGCGATTGCCTTCGTCGGTCAGCGCGGCGGTGCTTTGCCGCTACTGGTCGGTGAGAGGGACATCGCTGTCAGGGCCTTCGTCCGTATCACGCAGGCAACCGTTTATCGCCAACAAGCGAACCAAGACATAGTGACCGAATGCTTCAAGCTCCTCCTTCGGCAGCATCGCCGGATCGAGCTCCCCCGCCGGGTAGTCCTTGAAGGTCACGAAGGTGTGATTCTTCCACTGCCCCGGCGCATCGGCCTGACGCAGATCATCCAGCACCACGCGCAGGCCGCCGTCAGGTAGTTCGGCCAGGCTGCACAGCACCGCGTCGCGGCGGATCGAATAGGACTGGTAGCTGTTCATGGCATGTGTTCGCGCGTCCGTATGCAGCAATGAACTTACACCGTAACGCCCGTTCATGGCGGCCGTTCAATGTAAACCTTTACCTATAAAATTAAGTTGACAGCGCTCACCAGCCCACCCACACTGCCGCCCTCGCTCCACTCGTACCCAAGGTCCGCCATGGCTGCTGCCATCCGCCACGACTGGCAACACGACGAACTGCAGGCGCTGTTCGATCTGCCGTTCCCCGAGCTGCTGTTCCGCGCCGCTGCGGTCCACCGTGAGCACTTCGACCCGGCCCAGGTACAGGTCTCCACGCTGCTGTCGGTAAAGACCGGCGGCTGCCCTGAAGACTGCGCGTACTGCCCGCAGGCACAGCGCTACACCACCGGGGTGGACGCGCAGAAGCTGATGGACACCGACGCGGTGCTGGCCAAGGCGCGCCAGGCCAAGGCCGCCGGTGCGTCGCGCTTCTGCATGGGCGCGGCGTGGCGTTCGCCGAAGGACCGCGACATTCCGAAGGTGGCGGCGATGATCGCCGGGGTGAAGGCGCTGGGCCTGGAAACCTGCGCCACGCTGGGCATGCTCAGCGGCGAGCAGGCACGTGCGCTGAAGGACGCCGGCCTGGACTACTACAACCACAACCTCGACACCGCGCCGGACTACTACGATTCGATCATCCACACGCGCCAGTACCAGGACCGCCTGGACACGCTGGAGCACGTGCGCGAGGCCGGCCTGAAGACCTGCTGCGGCGGCATTGTCGGCATGGGCGAGACGCGCGCGCAGCGCGTCGGCCTGCTGCTGGCGCTGGCCACGCTGCCGGCGCATCCCGATTCGGTGCCGATCAACAGGCTGGTGCAGGTGGCGGGTACCCCGCTGCATGGCAGTGCCGAGCTGGACCCGTTCGAGTTCGTGCGCATGATCGCGGTGGCACGCATCGCCATGCCGCGTTCGATGGTGCGGCTGTCGGCCGGGCGCGAAGCCATGAGTGACGAACTGCAGGCGCTGTGCTTCGTGGCCGGTGCCAACTCGATCTTCTACGGCGACAAGCTGCTGACCACCGGTAACCCGGAGAGCGAGCGCGACCTGGCCCTGTTCGCGCGGTTGGGCCTGCAACCGATGGCGATGCAGGTGGACGCCGAGGGCCACGACCACGGTGGCACCGTGCACGCCGATATCAGCGCCGAAGCGCCCGGCTGTGGCTGTGCTCACGCGGCCTGAGACAGGCCGCAAGCAGGCGTCGCGGCAACGCGCTACCCTAGCCGCCCCGTCGCCGCATTCAGCCGCCATGGCCCGCCCCGACCTGACCGCCCGCCTCCACGCCCAGCGCGCCCTGCGCGATGCCCAGGGCCGTCGCCGCACGCGGCGCACGGTCAACCGCCGTGATGGCGTGCGCCTGGAAGTGGACGGCCAGTGGCTGACCGGCTTCTGCAGCAATGATTATCTGGGCCTGGCCCAGCAGTTCAGCGTGGTCAACGCGCTGCAGGATGCCGCCGCACGCGAAGGCACCGGCGCGGGTGCATCGCACCTGGTCTGCGGCCACCACGCCCTGCATGACGCGCTGGAGCGCGAAGTGGCGGAGTGGCTGGGCTACCCGCGCGCGCTGCTGTTTAGTAGTGGCTTCGCCGCCAACCTGGCCGTGCAGCAGGCACTGCTGAGCGAAGAGAACGACGTCTGCGTGCAGGACAAGCTCAACCACGCCAGCCTGCTCGATGCGACGCGCCTGGCCGGTGCGCGCCTGCGCCGTTATCCGCACCTTGATGCCGAAGGCGCGATGCGCCAGCTCAAGCACGCGCCCGACGGCGCGGCGATGCTGGCCACCGATGGTGTCTTCAGCATGGATGGCGACATCGCACCGCTGCGTGCATTGTCGCTTGTGGCACGCCTGCAGCAGGCGCTGTTCTATGTGGACGATGCGCACGGCGTAGGCGTGGTCGGTGACGGCCGTGGTGCCGTGGCCGCCGCCGGGCTGGGCGTGGACGATGTGCCGCTGCAGCTGGTCACGCTGGGCAAGGCACTGGGCGGTTCCGGCGCGCTGGTGCTGGGCCGCGACGATCTGGTCGAGCACCTGGCCGAAACCGCACGCCCCTACATCTACACCACGGCGATGCCGCCACCGCTGGCCGCCGCTGCACTGGAAGCGGTGCGCCTGGCACGCCGTGACAACTGGCGCCGCTCGAAACTGACCGACCTGATCGCGCTGTTCCGCAGCGAGGCACGCCGCCATGGCCTGGACCTGATGGCTTCGGAAACGCCGATCCAGCCGCTGCTGTGTGGTGACGATCACCGCGCTGTGGCGATGTCCAAGGCACTGGAACAGGCCGGTTGGCTGGTCGGCGCGATCCGTCCGCCCACGGTGCCCGAAGGCAAGGCGCGCCTGCGTGTCACCCTGTCCGCCCTGCACACGCCGGAACAGGTGCGTGGCCTGGTGGACGCGGTCGCCAGCGCGCGCGATCGCGTGGATCTGGCGGTGCGTGACGCCGCGCCACCGCCGTTGCCTGTCTTTGCCTGAGCCAGCTGTCGTTTTCCCATGCATATCGACGTCACCGGCCAGGGGCCGGACCTGGTACTGATTCATGGCTGGGCCCTGCAGGGCGGTGTGTTCGCACCGTTGGTGCAGCGCCTGGCCGAGCGGTTCACCCTGCATCTGGTTGATCTGCCGGGCCATGGCCACAGCCGCGAAGACACCACACCGTTGCGCCTGCCATTTGTGGTCAACGCCATTGCCGCGGCCACGCCGCCGGCGGTGTGGTGCGGCTGGTCACTGGGCGGGCTGTTCGCACTGCACGCCGCCGCGACGCTGCCGAAGGTGCGCGGGCTGGCGATGATCGCGGCCACGCCGCGCTTCGTGCGCGGCCACGACTGGCCGCATGCGGTGGAGCCGGCGGTCTTCGAGCAGTTCGGGCGCGAGCTGGCGACCGATTTCGGTGGCACCCTGGAACGCTTCCTGGCGCTGGATGTGATGGGCTCGGCGCACGCCCGCGAGGAGCTGCGCACGCTGCGTCAGCGCCTGGTCGAGCGCGGCGCGCCCACCGAACGCGCTCTGCTGGAAGGCCTGCGCCTGCTGGAAAGCACCGACCTGCGCGGCGCACTGCCGACGCTGGCCAGGCCCAGCCTGTGGATCGCCGGCCAGCGCGACCGGCTGGTGTCTCCGGCGGCGATGCAGGCCGCTGCGGCATTGGCCCCGGGTGCGCAGGCGCTGACCATCGCCCATGGCGGCCACGCGCCCTTCCTCGGCCATGCCGACGAGGTGGCCAGCGCCCTGCAACACTTCGTTGCCGGCCTGTCACCGGCCGATGGCGGACAATGAGCGCCTTCCTCCATTCCACGGGATTGACGCATGGATCTGGGTATCAACGGCCGCTGGGCACTGGTCTGCGGCGCAAGCAAGGGCTTGGGCCTGGGCTGCGCGCGTGCGCTGGTGCGCGAGGGCGTCAACGTGGTGATCGTGGCCCGTGGCGAGGAGGCACTGCAGGTTGCCGCCGCAGAGCTGAGCGCCCTGCCCGGTGCCGCTGAGGTGCGCGCGGTCGCCGCCGACGTCACCACCGACGCCGGTCGTGCCGCGGCGCTGGCCGCGTGCCCGCAGGTGGACATCCTGGTCACCAATGCCGGTGGCCCGCCGCCAGGCGACTTCCGCACTTTCGAGCGCGACGACTGGATCGCCGCGCTGGACGCCAACATGCTGGCGCCGATCGCGCTGATCCGCGCCACCGTGGACGCGATGATTGCGCGTGGCTTCGGCCGCATCGTCAACATCACCTCGTCGGCGGTGAAAGCGCCGATCGACATCCTGGCGCTGTCCAACGGTGCACGCAGCGGCCTGACCGGTTTCGTCGCCGGCCTGTCGCGCCGCACCGTCGCGCACAACGTCACGATCAACAACCTGCTGCCCGGCCAGTTCGACACCGACCGCCTGCGCGCCAACTTCGCCCACGCTGCGGGCAAGGACGGCGATGCCGGCGCAGTGGCCGAACGCCGCCGCCAGCAGATTCCCGCCGGCCGCTTCGGCACGGCGGACGAATTCGGCGCCGCCTGCGCCTTCCTGTGCAGCGCACACGCCGGTTACCTCACCGGGCAGAACCTGCTGATCGACGGCGGCGCCTACCCCGGTACGTTCTAAGAGACTTTCGCAATGCCGTCCCACTTCGATGCCCGCCATGTCCGCCGCGCGTTCGCCCGCGCCGCCGCCAGCTACGACGCCGCCGCCGCCCTGCAGCGCGAGGTGCAGGCGCGGCTGGTGGAATCGCTGGACTACCTGGAAGCACGCAAGCCCGAGGTGGTGCTGGACATTGGCGCCGGAACCGGCCACGCCAGTGCGCTGATGAAGAAGCGCTGGCCGAAGGCGCAGGTGATCGCGCTGGACGTGGCACTGCCGATGCTGGACCAGGCCAAGCGGCAGGCCGGTTGGTGGAAGCCGTTCCAGCGCCTGTGCGGCGACGCCGCCGCGCTGCCGCTGGCCGACAACAGCGTGGACGTGATCTTCAGCAACCTGTGCCTGCAGTGGGTGGACGATCTGCCGGCGGTGTTCGCTGGCTTCCGTCGCGTGCTCAAGCCCGGTGGCCTGCTGCTGTGTTCCACCTTCGGCCCGGAAACCCTGATCGAACTCAACGAGGCCTTCGCGGCCGCCGATGACCGCCCGCATGTGAGCCGCTTCGCGCAGATCGCCCAGTTCGGCGATGCGTTGATGATGGCGGGCTTCCGCGACCCGGTGCTGGACCGCGATCTGTTCACCCTGACCTACGACGACCTGCCCTCGTTGATGCGCGAGCTGCGCGCGATGGGCGCGACCAATGCGCGGGTGGATCGCCGCCACACGCTGACCGGGCGTGGCCGTTTCGCTGCGGCGGCAGCGGCGTATGAACCGATGCGCCGCGCCGACGGCAAGCTGCCCAGCAGCTGGGAAGTGATCTATGCCCATGCCTGGGCACCGGACCCGGGCGCACCGATCCGCGAAGGCGGGCATGACGTGGCCTCAGTGCCGGTTTCGGCGATTCCGATCCGGCGCAAGCAGACCTGATCGCCTGGTAGTGCCGGCCGCTGGCCGGCAACCTCACGTTTCCATGATGGGCATCTGCCGGCCAGCGGCCGGCACTACCGAATGGTAGCCGCCCAAATCAGGCTCCCGCCTCAGGTATTGGCCGGCGAACTCAGCGGCGGCCGCACCAGGTCGCGGTGGAAGAAGTAGATTTCCTGCACCAGGAAGCGCCAGCTGGTGTGGAAGCTGCGGAAGCGCGTGCTGGGCGTGGACGAGGCCAGTGCATCGATGCCCAGCGCCTTGCTCAGGCGCAGCGCGCGCGCCATGTGCAGCGGGTCGCTGACGATGATCACGCGGTGCAGGTTGCGCTGGTCCATCAGCCGCTTGGCTTCCACCAGGTTCTGCACGGTGTTGCGCGAGGCAGTCTCGATCAGGATCGCATCGTCCGGCACGCCGTGCTTGAGCGCATAGCGCCGCGCCACCTGTGACTCGGAAAAGCGCGCGCCGGTACCACCATAGCCTCCGGTGAAGATCAGCAGTGGCGCGAACCGGGCCTCATAGAGATCCAGCCCATGACGGATGCGTTCTTCGAATACCGGCGACGGCTTGGCGTCATAGGCCGCCGCACCGAGCACGATGATGGCGTCGGCCTTGGCCGCCTGGTCACGCTCGCCGACCCAGACGATCCAGGCAGTCACGCCCAGCAGCCAGATCACCAGCAGGACAAACAACCGCCACAGCCAGCCCAGCAGGCCAGTGCGATGCCGGTGCCGGTCGCGGCTCACGGCGCGCCCCAGCGCAGTGCGGGAAGGTCGACGTTGCCGCCGGACAGCACCAGGCCCACGCGCAGGCCGGCAAAACGCTGCGGCTGCGCCAGCACCGCGGCGAGCACGGTCGCCGATGACGGCTCGACCACCTGCTTGAGGACCTCCCACAGCAAGCGCATCGCCGCCACCGTCGCCGCGTCATCGACCACGATCACCTCGGCGTTGGCCGCGCGCAGCAGCTCGAAGTTGGGCGCGCCGATCAGGGTGCGCAGACCGTCGCAGATCGTGTCCGGGGTGAACGGCCCCTGGCGCTCGCCAGCGGCCAACGAGCGCGCGGTGTCGTCCGCGCCGGCCGGCTCGGCCAGCACCAGCCGGGTCTGCGGGCTGGCGAGCTGCAGGGCCCGGGCGGTACCGCTGGCCAGGCCACCGCCGCCCACCGGTACCACCAGCACGTCGAACGGGCCGTCGCTATGCAGCAGCTCCAGTGCTGCGGTGCCCTGCCCGGCCATCACCGCCGGGTCCGCATAAGGATGGACCAGGGTCGCGCCGGTATCAGCCTGTACTTTGGCGCAACTGGCCTCGCGGTCAGCGACGGTCGGCGGGCAGCGCCAGAGCGTGGCGCCATGGCGGGCGATGTTGGCCAGCTTGGCCGCCACTGCACCTTCGGGCACCACCACGTGGCAGGGAATGCCACGGGTGCGCGCGGCCAGGGCCAGGGCGGCGCCGTGGTTGCCGGAGGAATGGGTGACCACGCCAGCGCCGGCGCGATCGGCATCCAGCGACCACACCGCATTGCAGGCGCCGCGGAACTTGAATGCGCCACCGCGCTGCAGATGCTCGGCCTTGAACGCCAGCTGCGCGCCGGCCAGCGCATCCAGCGTGCGCGAGCGCAGCACCGGGGTCACGCTGGCGTGCGGCGCGATCCGCGCAGCGGCAGCCAGGACATCATCGGCACGGGGCAACAGTGAATCGCTCATGACGCAAGATTAACGTATGGCTCCCTGCTGGCGACCCCGGCACAGGTCATGCCAGCATGGCAGCCTTCACCTCCATTCATCCTGGACAGTGAAGTTAAGGGCCGATTCAACGCCTGCGCATGAAGCTCACTGTACAACCCGTCCTCTGGGGGGACCCACGATGAAAACGCGCCTGATGCTTGCCGGTGGCCTGATGCTGGCCCTGACCGGCTGCACCACCTACGACTATGTCGGCGGTGGCCGCAGCGGCAGCTACTACCACGGTGCGCCGTCGGTGGAGTACCGCTACCCCGCCGGCTATCCCTACAACTACGGCTACCCGTACTACGGCGGCTATGGCGGCTACTACGGCGGCTATGGCAATCCGTACTACTCGCGCCCGATCTACCGCCCGCCGCACAACCACCGCCCGCCACCGCGCCCACCCGGCAACGGCGGCGAGAACCGCCCACCGCCGCCGTCGCGGCCGTCGTACAACGGCGGTTCGCCGTGGCGGAACATGGACTCGATGCGCCGCCCGCCGCAATCGAACAGCCAGCCCTCTGCGCCCCCGCCGCCGGCCCGTCCGGCTCCGGCGCCGAGTGCGCCAAGAATGAACGGTTCCCCCTGGCGCAACATGGATCGTGGGACGCAGCGCACAGTTGAGCGCTGAACCGTATTGCATTTCACACGGTCCAAGCCGCACTCTACGGGGCCAGTGACGGCCCGCGTCACAAAGTGACAAAAACGACACGGGCCGCCGCAAAAAGCTCTACGTCGATATCCGACAGGAACATCTGGATCCCCCCTGTTCCGGCCCTGTCGGATGTCGGCACCTCTGAAGGCAGACGGCCCCGCAGTGCGGGGCCGTTTGTTTTTGGGGCACGTTGTTCTGGTGCCGCCGCCACGGCATCCACGCATGCGTGGATCTACCCAAGGCCCGTCATCAGTAGATCCACGCCATGCGTGGATGGAGCTCTCCCGATAGCCTCCAGAAAAAAACAGGGCCGCGCAGTCCCCCGACTGCCGGCCCCCTGCTCCCCCACCGTGCGCCTGTACCGGCCCCTGTTCCAATTCCGGTCACGGGCGCCTGCGGCGCCAGCCACGGTGGGTGCTATTGGGTTATCTGCAAAAATCCTGCCAACTTTAGGGCTGATTTCGACGGAAGCCGGCCGGCGCCGACGTCGCGGCCCCGAATGGCGCTAAAATCGCCACCCCGGTGCCGCCCCGGCCGCGCCCGCCCCCAGCTGAACAGCCCCATGAACCCGTCCTTCCATCGTTACGACGTCATCGTCATCGGCGGTGGCCACGCCGGCACCGAAGCCGCGCTGGCCGCGGCCCGTACCGGCGTGCGCACCCTGCTGCTGACCCACAACATCGAAACAGTGGGCGCGATGAGCTGCAACCCGGCCATCGGCGGCATCGGCAAGGGCCATCTGGTCAAGGAAATCGACGCCCTGGGCGGTGCGATGGCGCATGCCGCCGACCGCGCCGGCATCCAGTGGCGCACGCTCAACGCCTCCAAGGGCCCAGCCGTGCGCGCCACCCGCTGCCAGGCCGACCGCAACCTGTATCGCATGGCGATCCGCGCCATCGTCGAAGGCCAGGCCAACCTGACCGTGTTCCAGGCCGCCGTCGATGACCTGGTCATTGAAGGCGACGCCGTGCGCGGGGTCATTACCCAGACCGGCCTGCGCTTCGACGCCGGGGCCGTGGTGCTGACCGCCGGCACCTTCCTGGCCGGCAAGATCCATGTCGGCCCGACCCAGTATGCCGCCGGCCGCATGGGCGACCCGCCGGCCACCACGCTGGCCGCGCGCCTGCGCGAGCGCCCGTTCCAGGTCGACCGCCTGAAGACCGGCACGCCGCCGCGCATCGATGGCCGCTCGCTGGACTACAGCGTGATGGACGAGCAGCCGGGCGATTCGCCGCGGCCGGTGATGTCCTTCCTCGGCTCGGTGGACGAGCATCCGCAGCAGGTCAGCTGCTGGATCACCCACACCACCGAGCAGACCCACCAGATCATCCGCGACGCGCTGCACCGCTCGCCGCTGTACAGCGGCCAGATCGAAGGCATCGGCCCGCGCTACTGCCCGTCCATCGAGGACAAGGTGGTGCGCTTCGCCGAAAAGGCCAGCCACCAGATCTTCGTCGAACCCGAAGGCTTGGGCATCGTCGAGATCTACCCCAACGGCATTTCCACCTCGCTGCCGTTCGACGTGCAGCTGGAGATGGTGCGCAGCATCCGTGGCTTCGAGAACGCGCACATCACCCGCCCAGGCTACGCCATCGAGTACGACTTCTTCGATCCGCGCGGGCTGAAGGCGTCTCTGGAGACCAAGCTGGTCAACGGCCTGTTCTTCGCTGGCCAGATCAACGGCACCACCGGCTATGAAGAAGCCGCCGCGCAGGGCCTGCTGGCCGGCCTCAACGCCGCACGCCAGGTGCGTGGGCTGGACGGCTGGTGCCCGCGCCGCGACGAGGCCTACCTGGGCGTGCTCGTGGATGACCTGATCACCCACGGCACCAACGAGCCGTACCGCATGTTCACCAGCCGCGCCGAGTACCGCCTGCAGCTGCGCGAGGACAATGCGGACCAGCGCCTGACCCCGACCGGCCGCGAGATGGGCCTGGTGGATGACCGTCGCTGGGGTGCGTTCGAGACCAAGCAGGCCGCTGTTGCTGCCGAGCGCGCACGCCTGGGCGCGCTGTGGGCGACCCCGGCCAATGCGCTGGGCCGCGAAGTGCAGGACACGCTGGGCGTGGCGGTCAGCCGCGAGACCAACGTGCTGGACCTGATCAAGCGCCCCGAGCTGGATTACGCGCAGCTGATGCAGGTGCCATCGCTGGGGCCGGCCGTGGCCGACGCCAAGGTGGCCGAGCAGGTGGAGATCGGCGTGAAGTACGCCGGCTACCTGGACCGCCAGCGCGAGGAGATCGAGCGCCAGCAGCGGCATGAGGCCACGCCGATCGCCGAGGCGTTCGACTATGCGACCGTGCGCGGGCTGTCGGCCGAAGCACTGCAGAAGCTGGAGCGGGTGCGCCCGCAGACCATCGGCCAGGCGCAGCGTATTCCGGGCATGACCCCGGCAGCGATCTCACTGCTGCTGGTGCACCTGGAGCGCGCGCGCCGCGGCCGCGTGGCGTAACGCGGGACCGTCCGCTTCTGGTGGGTGCCGGCCTCGGCCGGCACGAATCATCCGATAGCGACACTCCGTGCATGTGTGCCGACCAAGGTCGGCACCCACCGGAGCGGAACACGCACCCACCTTGGCGAACGCGCTACCGTGCGTCGGCACCGCCGCCCAGCACCCTGAACAACGTCACCCGGTTGCCCGCTTCCTGCTGCTGCAGCGCGATCAGGTCCTGCTGTGCGGCAAACAGGCTGCGCTGCGCATCCAGTGCCTGCAGATAGCCGTCCAGCCCGGTGCGGTAACGCGCATCGGCCAGCGTGTAGCTGCGCTGGCTGGCGGCCACCAGCGCGCGCTGTGCGTCCATCTGCACGGTCAGGTGATCGCGCGTGGCCAGCGCATCGGCTACTTCACTGAAGGCCTGCTGGATCGCTTTCTCGTACTGCGCAATGCCGATGTCCTTGCCGATCTTCGAGGCATCCAGCGAGGCCTTCAGCGCACCGGCGTGGAAGATCGGCGCGGTGATGCTGGGCGCGAACGACCAGCCACGGGTGCCGGCCGAGAACAGCGTCGACAACGCGGTGGAGCTGTGGCCGTAGTTGGCGGTCAAGGTCAACGTCGGGAAGAATGCGGCGCGCGCGGCACCGATATCGGCATTGGCCGCCTGTAGTGCGTGTTCGGCGGACAACACGTCCGGGCGCTGCAGCAGCACGCTGGACGGCAGGTTGGCCGGCAGCGGCGCCAGTGCCACGCTGCCATCCAGCGCCTGCGCGGTTGGCAGCAGGGCCGCATCCAGCGGCGCCCCCACCAGCAACTGCAATGCATCGCGATCCTGCGCCTGCTGCGTGTGCAGCTTGGCCAGCGCACCGCGCGCGGCTTCGACGCTGGTCTGTACCTGCGAGACATCCAGCCCCGAGGCCAGCCCCTGTGCATGACGGGCCTCGGTGCGCTGCAGGGTCTGCTGCTGGCTGTCCAGGGTCTGCCGGGTGAACGCCAGTGACTGCTCGTCCGCTGCCAGCGCCAGCCACGCCGCGGCCACTTCGGCCACCAGGCTGGTGCGCGCGGCGCGCTGGTTCTCGGCGCTGGCCAGCCAGTTCTGCAGGGTCTCGTTCTTCAGGCTGCGGATGCGTCCAAACAGATCCAGTTCCCAACTGCTGATACCCACCTGCACGGCATCGGATTCAGTCACCTGGGTGGCACCGGTCTCGCTGTTGGCATCGCTTACCCGCGAGCGGGTGACACTGCCGCTGGCATCCACCGACGGCAGCAGCGCCGCGCGCTGGATGCGGTACTGCGCCCGCTCCTTCTCCACCTGCAGCACGGCCACGCGCAGGTCGCGGTTGTTCTGCAGCGCCAGCGCGATCACCTGCTGCAGGCGTGGCTCAAGGAAGACTTCGCGCCAGGCTGGCACCGCAAGTGCTGGCTCGGCCTCGCCCGTGGCGACATTGCCGAATTGTGCCGGCACCGGTGCCTCGGGCCGCTGGTAATGCGGCGCCATGCTCACGCAACCACCCAGCACCGTGGTGATCATTGCGGCCGCCAGGGCGCGCAGCAGCATCGGCTTCATGGGCTTGCCTCCGGGGCAGCGGCGTGGGCCGGCGCGCGGCCCGGGAACAGGCGGCGCACGAGCAGGTAGAACAACGGCACGAAGAACATGCCCAGCACCATCGAGGCGACCGTGCCGCCGGCCACGCCGGTACCCAGCGAGCGGCGCGCGGCCGAGCCGGCGCCGGTGGCGAACACCAGCGGCAGCACGCCCATCAGGAACGCCAGCGAGGTCATCACGATCGGCCGCAGGCGCAGATAGACGGCCTGCAGGATCGCCTCGCGGGTGCTCCTGCCCTGCTGTTCAAGGATGCGCGCGAACTCGACGATCAGGATGCCGTTCTTGGCCGCCAGGCCAATCGTGGTCAGCAGGCCGACCTGGAAGTACACGTCGTTGTTGAGGCCACGCAGATTCATCATGAGCACCGCACCAAACACGCCCACCGGCACCGCCAGCATCACCGCGAACGGCACCGCCCAGCTTTCATACAGCGCGGCCAGGCACAGGAACACGAACAGCAGCGAGATGGCGTACAGCATTGGCGCCTGATTGCCCGACAGCTGTTCCTGGTAGGCCATGTCCGACCAGGCATGGCTGAAGCCTTCCGGCAGTTTGTCGGCCAGGCGCGCGATCTCGGCCATCGCCTCGCCGGAACTGACGCCGGGCGCGGGCTGGCCGGTGATCTCCATCGCCGAGATGCCGTTGTAGCGTTGCAGCGCGGCCGGCGCGCTGGACCAGTGCGCGCTGACCAGCGACGACAGCGGCACCATCTGCCCTGCCTGGTTGCGCACGCTCCAGCGCTCGATGTCCTGCGGCTGCATGCGCGCTTCGGCCGTGCCCTGGATGAACACCTTCTTGATGCGGCCCTTGTAGATGAAGTTGTTGACGAAGTCGCCACCCAAGGCCGCATTCAAGGTGTCATTGATGTCCTGCGGATTCACGCCCATCGCCTGCGCCTTGGCGTCGTCCACCTTCACTGCATACACCGGCGCGTCTTCCAGGCTGGCGTAGCGCACGTTGACCAGCTTCGGATCCCTGGCGGCCTCCTTCAACAGCGTGTTGCGCGCGGCCACGGCGGCGGCATGGCCGGCGCCGCCTTCGTCCTGCAGTTCCAGGGTGAAGCCGCCCGCGTCACCCAGGCCAAGGATGGCCGGTGGCGAGGTGATGAACACCTGCGCATCGGGCACGCTGGCCGTGGCCGCGGTCAACCGCGCGGCAATGGTGTCGGCGTCATCCTTGCGGTCATCCCAGTCCTTCAGGCGGATGAAGGCCTGGCCGACGTTCTGGCCGCTGCCGGTGACACTGAAACCAGCGGTGGCCTGGATCGACAGCACGCCGTCGTCCTTCACCGCGGCGGCACTCAGGCGATCCATCACCGCGCGGGTCTGCTCCAGGGTGGCACCGGCCGGCAGCTTCACCAGCGCGTTGAGCATGCCCTGGTCCTCGTCGGGCAGGAACGCGCCGGGGAGGTGCCACAGCAGCAGGCCGGTAGCCACGCTCAGCGCCAGGTAGAACAGTACGCCCAGCGTGCGCCGGCCAAGGAAGCCATCCACCCGGCGACGCAGGCCGTTGGACGTGCGCTCGAAACGGTGGTTGAACCAGATGAAGCACTTGCCCAGCAGGCTCGGCTCGCCGCCGTGGTCGCCATGCGGATGGCCGCCCTTGGGAATCTGGTGCAGGGTGCTGCCGCACAGCGCCGGGGTGATGGTCATCGCCACCAGCACCGACAGGACCATCGCGGCGGCAATCGTCACCGAGAACTGGCGATAGATCACGCCGGTGACACCGCTGAAGAACGCCATCGGCAGGAACACCGCGATCAGCACCAGCACGATGCCCACCAGCGCGCCGGTGATCTGGCCCATCGCCTTCAACGTGGCCGGCTTCGGCGCCAGCCCTTCGAAGGTCATCACCCGCTCCACGTTCTCCACCACCACGATGGCATCGTCCACCAGCAGGCCGATGGCCAATACCAGCGCGAACATGGTCAGCGTGTTGATCGAATAACCAAACGCGGCCAGCACGCC
Organism: Stenotrophomonas sepilia; assembly: GCF_003244875.1. Lineage (GTDB taxonomy): Bacteria > Pseudomonadota > Gammaproteobacteria > Xanthomonadales > Xanthomonadaceae > Stenotrophomonas > Stenotrophomonas sepilia. Next base: position 66,948 of record NZ_LXXZ01000098.1, on the reverse strand, counting down.
GAAGGTGCCCAGCAGCACCACCGGCACTGCGATGGTCGGGATCAGGGTGGCGCGCCAGTTCTGCAGGAACAGGTACATCACCAGCACCACCAGGATGACCGCCTCGATCAGGGTGATCACCACTTCCTTCAGCGAGATCGTCACGAACGGCGTGGTGGTGAACGCCACGTGGTAGGTGTAGCCGTGCGGCCAGTGCTTCTGCAACTGCTGCAGGCGGGTCTCGATGGCCTTGGACACGGCGATGGCATTGGCACCCGCATTGAGCTCGATGCCCAGCGACGCCGACGGCTTGCCGTTGAAGGTGCTGATGCTGTCGTAGCTCTCCGGGCCCAGGCCGATCGTCGCCACGTCACCCAGGTGCACCACGCTGCCGCTGGCATCGGCTTTCAGCACCACCCGCGCGAACTGTTCGGGCGTGTGCAGGCGGCTGCGCGCGGTGACCGTGGCGTCCAGCTGCTGGCCCTTCAGCGCCGGCTGGCCACCCAGCTCACCGGCCGAAACGTCGGTGTTCTGCGCCTGCAGTGCGGTCTCGATGTCCGATGGCATCAGTGCGTACTGGCGCATCTTCTCCGGGTCCAGCCAGATGCGCATGGCGTATTCCTGGCCGATCGGCTGGATGTTGCCGACACCACTGACGCGGCTGATCTGGTCGTCGATGCGCGCTTCCATGAAGTTGGCGACATCGAAGTTGTCCATGCTGCCGTCCTCGCTGGTGAACGACAGCACCTCGAAGATCGAACCACTGGACTTGGTGATGGTCAGGCCGTTCTGCTGCACCGCCTGCGGCAGCGTCGCCATCGCCGCCTGCAGTTGGTTCTGCACCTGCACCTGCGCGGTGTCCGGATTGGTGCCGGTGGCAAACACCAGGTTGACCTGCGCCGAACCATCGGAGGCGCTGGTGGAGGTCATGTACATCAGGTGGTCCAGGCTCTGCTGGGACTGCTCGATGACCTGGGTCACCGCGTTTTCCACGGTCTGCGACGAGGCACCGGTGTAGGTGGCGCGGATGGTGATGGTGGGTGGGGCGATCTGCGGGTAGCGGTCCACCGGCAGGATCAGGATCGCGAGCAGGCCGAGCAGGCTGACCGCGATGGCGATCACCCAGGCGAAGATCGGCCGGTCGATGAAGAAACGAACCATGCGCGGCAGGCCTCAGTGCGACGTTTCGTCGGTGTTGCCGGTCGGGTCGATCGCCGGCATTGCGGCCAGCTGCGCGGTGGTGGTCGCCACCGCCTGCACCTGCTGGCCAAGCGCTACCGCGCTGCCGTTGCTGACGATCACCCGTTCGCCAGCCTTCAGCCCCTGCGTGATCTGCCACTGGTTGCCCACTACCTGGCCGGTGCTGACCCGGCGCTCGACCACGCGATCCTTTGCGTCGAGCAGGCGCAGCAGCGGCTCGCCACGTTCATTGCGCAGCACCGCCTTCTGCGGCACCAGCAGGGCACGCGCATCGGTGGCCATCGGCAGCACCGCCTTCAGGTACATGCCCGGCAGCAGCAGGCCCTCCGGGTTCGGAATGACCGCGCGCAGCACCACGTTGCCGGTGCCCGGGTCGACTGCGCTGCCGACGAACTCCAGGGTGCCTTCATGCGCATAGGTGCTGCCGTCCTCCAGCAGCACCTTCACCTGTGCCTTGCCGTCGATGGCTTTCACCAGGCCGGCATCGAGCTGCCTGCGCAGCGCCAGCATCTGCGTGCTGGACTGGGTGACATCCAGATAGACCGGGTCCAACCGCTGGATGGTCGCCAGCGCCGCGTCCTGGCCGGCGGCGACCAGCGCGCCAGCGGTCACGCTGGAGGTGCCGATGCGGCCGTCGATGGGGGCGGTCACCCGGGTGTAGTCGAGGTTGATGCGGGCCGCCTGCAGCGCAGCGCGCGCGGCGATCACATTGGCCTGGGCCTGCTTCAGCGCCGAGGTGGCGTCGTCGGCGTCCTGCTTGCTCGCCGCATCCATGCCCAGCAGCGTGCGGGTGCGCTCGGCCTTCGGCTGCGCCGACAACACAGTGGCCTCGGCCTGCGCCAGCTGGCCACGCGCGGTATCGAAGGCGGCCTGGTACGGCGCCGGATCGATCTGGTAAAGCAGCTGGCCGGCCTTGACCTGCTGGCCTTCGGTGAACAACCGCTGGCGGATCAACCCACCGACCTGCGGGCGCACCTCGGACACCTCGAACGGTACGGCGCGACCGGGCAGGATCTGCTGCAGCGCCAGCGGCTGTGCGCTGGCCGTGATGACGCCCACTTCAGGGATGGCCGGGGCCTCGGACCTGCCCGCCGAGCAGGCCGCAAGGGCCAGCAGCAGGGGCAGCAACAGCGGACGGGGAGAACGGGACAGCGGGCGCAGGAGTGACATGGGGGGTGTGGGGGCCTTGCGTTGACCCGTGCACGCTGCCGTGGAACTGTGCAGAGAATATGGAGATTGTGCGACCGGCTCAGCGGGCGCTTGCTTTCGGCGCCGCATGCGCCGCTAATGGCCACGCGATGGCGAAGATTCGACTCAAATTCGGCCTGACCGCGAAGACCTTCCTCGCGATCTTCACCGCCTGCCTGCTGGTGCTGGCAGTGAACGGCATTGCCAGCCGAGTGGCGTTCCAGACCGGCTTCCTGGACTACCTCAATGACCAGGGCGATCTGCGCATGCAGCGCGTGATGCCGCACCTGCAGCGCGAGTACAGCGCACACGGCGGCTGGGAGCATCTGCGCGGCGACAGTGACCGCTGGGCGCGGCTGCTGCGCCCGGATCTGGCCCATGGGCACGAGGGGCCCGTGCCACCGCTGTCCGACCAGACCGGCGTTCCCTCCCGCCTGGGCCTGTTCGATGCACAGCATCGGTTCGTGGCCGGCAACCCGGACGCCACCAGCGACGACGAGCCGCACGCCGTGCAGGTGGACGGGCACACGGTCGGCTGGCTGGGCATGGTGCCGTTCCAGACCGTCATCGCCACCAACGACCTGAACTTCTACAACACCCAGATGCGCGCGTGGTGGGTGATCGGCATCGCGCTGCTGCTGGTGACGGTACTGCTGGCCTGGCTGGTATCGCGCGCGCTGCGCCAGCGCCTGGCCAAACTGGCGGCGGCCACCCACCGGCTCGCCGCTGGCGACTACGCCACCCGCATCGAGCGCACCAGCGATGACGAGCTGGATGCACTGGTCAACGACTTCAACCGGATGGCGCAGGCGCTGGACGACACCGAGCGCAACCGCCGTGCCTTCATCGCCGACATCTCGCACGAACTGCGCACGCCGCTGGCGGTGGTTCGTGCCGAACTGGAAGCCATCGAGGACGGCATCCGCCCGCTGGACCGCGCCAACCTCGGTGCCCTGCAGGGCGAGATCCGCCAACTGGGCAAGTTGATCGACGACCTGCACGACCTGTCGATGACCCAGTCCGGCGGCCTGGCCTACCGCTTCGCGCCGCTGGACCTGGCGGCGCTGCTGCGCAGCGAGCTCAATGGCATGCGCGTGCGCTTCTCCACGGCGGGGCTGGCGCTGGAGGAGGACCTGCCCGCCACACCGCTGCAGGTATCCGGTGACGAACGGCGCCTGCAGCAGGTGCTGGCCAACCTGCTGGAGAACGCATTGCGCTACACCCGCGCCGGGGGCCGCGTACGCGTGCAGGCAGCGCGCGTGCCTGCCGGTGTGCAGCTGATCGTGGAAGACACCGCGCCAGGCGTGCCGGCCGACAAGTGCGCGCTTCTGTTCGAGCGCTTCTACCGGGTGGAGAGCTCGCGCAACCGGGCCAGCGGCGGCAGCGGGCTGGGCCTGGCCATCAGCCACAACATCATCCTCGCCCACCACGGCCTCATCCACGCCGAGCCCTCGCCGCTGGGCGGGCTGCGCGTGGTCATTACCCTGCCGGAGCCTGCATGAGCCCGTCCCCCGCCGCGTCCGCGAAGATCCTGATCGTCGAGGATGAGCCACGCCTGGCCTCGGTGCTGCGCGACTACCTGGCCGCCGCCGGGATGACCAGCGAATGGGTGGACGATGGCGGCCAGGTGATCGACGCATTCGCGCGCTACCAGCCCGACCTGGTGCTGCTGGACCTGATGCTGCCACAGCGCGATGGCGTGGACCTGTGCCGCGAACTGTGCGCCAGCAGCGATGTACCGGTGATCATGGTCACCGCACGGGTGGAAGAGATCGACCGCCTGCTGGGCCTGGAAGTCGGTGCCGACGACTACATCTGCAAGCCGTTCAGTCCGCGCGAAGTGGTCGCACGGGTGATGGCGGTGCTGCGTCGCTACCGCCCGGACCCCGCTGCGCGGGCCAACAGCGGGCTGCATATCGACGAACCGGCAGCCCGCGCCACCTGGAACGGCAAGGGCCTGGACCTGACCCCGGTCGAATACCGCCTGCTGCGCACGCTGCTGGCCACGCCGGGCCGGATCTGGGCGCGCGACGAGCTGCTCGACCGCCTCTATCTGGACCATCGCGTGGTGGTCGACCGCACCGTCGACAGCCACGTGCGCAACCTGCGCCGCAAGCTGGCCGACGCCGGCATGGAAGGCGAACCGATCCGTTCGGTGTATGGCATGGGCTACAGCTACGAACCCTAGCCGGTAGTGCCGGCCGCTGGCCGGCAGCCTCGTGGCACGCCTGGATTTCCGTGGTTGCCATCCAGCGGCCGGCACTACCCGTGCGCACCTGCGTTACAGTCGAGCACGCTCGACATTACGAACACGACTGCATGGACGACATTCATCCGATCGCGCCGGACAAGCGCGCCGCCATCCTTTCCACCCTGGCCGACATCGAACAGCGCTACGACGTACGCGTGCTGCTGGCCTGCGAGTCGGGTAGCCGTGGCTGGGGCTTTTCCTCCCCGGACAGCGACTACGACGCACGCTTCATCTACGTGCATCGCCAGCCGTGGTATCTCAGCGTCAACGAGAGCACCGGTCCCGGCGAAGCGCAGCGCGATGTGATCGAACTGCCGATCGACGATGAGCTCGACGTCAGCGGCTGGGACCTGCGCAAGGCACTGCGGCTGGTCTCAAAATCCAATCCGACACTGATCGAATGGCTGCGTTCTCCGATCGTGTACCGGCAGGACGACGCCGCCGTGGCGCAGCTGTGGGAGGCCGCAAAGTCCTTCTATTCGCCGCTGGGCACGTGGTGGCACTACTTCAGCATGGCACGCTCGAACCATCGCGGGTACCTGCGTGGCGAGATGGTACGCACCAAGAAGTACCTGTACGTGCTGCGCCCACTGCTGGCCTGCCAGTGGATCGAGCACGAGCAGACACCTCCGCCGATGGCCTTCGAGGATCTGCTGGATCGACTGCTGCCACATGGCCCGGTGCGTGAAGCCATCGATGCCCTGCTGGTAGTGAAACGCGCCAGTGCCGAGGTCAATGCCGGACCACGCATCGCGGCGATCAGCGATTTCATCGATCGTGAGCTGGCCACCCGGACTGCGCAGGCGCCACAGCTGCCCGTTGGACACGGTGATGCGGCGTGGCTGGATGAGCTGTTCCGGCAGGTGCTGGCCAGGCACGCGCCGGCATGAAGAGCCGCAGCTGCTTCCGGTCGTGCCGGCCGCTGGCCGGCAACCGCGCGGCACGCCTGGATTTCCGTGGTTGCCGGCCAGCGGCCGGCACTACCACACGGGTATCATCGTCGCGAACGCCCTGATTTCCGGAGACACCGATGAACCCGCTGCGCCCCTTCCGCGACAAGATGCCCGTCCTCGGCGAGCGCGTGTATATCGATCCTGCCTGCACCGTCATCGGTGACGTGGAGCTGGCCGAGGACGTATCGGTGTGGCCGGGCACGGTCATCCGCGGTGATGTCAATCACGTGCGCATCGGCGCGCGCACCAACGTGCAGGATGGCACCATCATCCACGTCAGCCACCACAGCCCCTACAACAAGGCCGGCTACCCGACCCTGATCGGCGAAGGCGTGACCGTCGGCCACGGCTGCATCATCCATGCCTGCACGATCGGCGACTACAGCCTGATCGGCATGGGCGCCTGCATCCTCGACGGTGCGCGCGTCGAGCGCCATGGCTTCGTCGGCGCCGGTGCGGTGGTCGGCCCGGGCAAGGTGGTCGGCGAAGGCGAGCTGTGGGTGGGCAATCCGGCCCGCCCGGCGCGCACGCTGAGCGACAAGGAGATCGAGTCGCTGCACTACTCGGCCGACCACTACGTGCGGCTGAAGGACGAATACCTGGGCTGAGCAGCCAACGCCGCCATGCGGCTCTGCTAAAGTCTGGGCCCGACCAGGACCTGTCGAGACCCCCCATGCCTGTGGCTGCCTGCCGGAGAGGACTCCGGCGCCCACAACGAAGGCTATCGCACTGATGGCCGCACCGATGCTCGATACCTACCGCGAGGTGGTGACGCCGGAGGGTGTGCCGCTGCAGCTGCCGGCAGCCGGCCCGGTGCCACGGGCGATGGCGTGGCTGGTGGATCTGGGCGTGCGCATCGCGGTACTGGTGGTGATGTCGATTCCACTGGCACTGCTGGATTCGTTCGGCTCCGGGCTCGGCCTGGTGCTGATGTTCCTGGTGTACTGGGCCTACCCGATCGTCTGCGAAGCGCTGTGGGGTCGTACCCTCGGCAAGCGCGTGCTGGGCCTGCGCGTGCTTGCGCGCGATGGCGCGCCGGTAGGCTGGATGGCTGCCATCACCCGCAACCTGCTGCGCACCGTGGACATGCTGCCGTTCGGCTATGCACTGGGCCTGATCAGCAGCCTGTTCGATCCCCATGGCCGTCGCCTGGGCGATCTGGTGGCCGGCACCGTGGTGGTGCATGCGCCCGTGCTGTACCTGCCGCCTCCGCCCACCATCGACAGCGTGCTGGTCCCGCCGCAGCCGCTGCGACCGGAAGAGCAGGCCGCGCTGATGGCCTTCGCCGAGCGCGCGCCACGGCTGTCGGCGGCCCGCCAGCAGGAACTGGCCGGCATCGCCGAACCGCTGACCGGCACCCACGGCCAGGTCGGCGTACTGCGCCTGTATGCCATGGCCAACTGGCTGTTGGGGCGGCGATGAAGCAGGAACAGTTCGTCGCCCGCTACCAGCAGGAATGGCAGGACCTGGAACACTGGCTGCTGCTGCGTGCTGGTGCTGCGCGCCGCACGCGGCGCAAGGCCAGCGCGCTGGCAGTGGACGACGCCGCCTTCCCGCAGCGCTACCGGCGCCTATGCCAGCAGCTGGCACTGGCCCGCGAGCGCGGCTACAGCCCGCAGCTGGTGCAGCGCCTGCAGCAGTTGATGCAGCAGGGCCACAGTGTGCTGTACCGCACGCCGCCGACGCGCTGGCGCGGTGCACTGGAATTCCTGGTGGCCGACTTCCCGCTGCTGGTGCGCAGCCAGGCGCGCAGCATGTGGGTGGCACTGGCGATGTTCGCGCTGCCGGCGGTGGCCTGCTTCGTGCTGGCGCAGCTCTACCCGGACCTGATCCACATGGTGATGGACAACCGCCAGATCGCCGAGATGGAGCGCATGTACGATCCAGCGGCCGAACGCCTCGGGCGTGACAGCGGCACGGACTGGATGATGTTCGGCCACTACATCCTGAACAACATCAGCATCGCCCTGCGTACCTTCGCCAGTGGCCTGCTGGCCGGCCTGGGCACGCTGCTGGTGCTGCTGTTCAACGGCGTGATCATCGGTTCAGTGGCCGGCCACCTGCAGCACATCGGCCATGGCGATCCGTTCTGGCGCTTCGTCGCAGGCCATGGTGCGTTCGAGCTGACCGCGATCGTGATCGCCGGCGGTGCCGGCCTGCAGCTGGGCATGAAACTGCTGGCCCCCGGCCGGCGCAGCCGCCTGGATGCCCTGGTCGAAGGCGGCCGCATCGGGGCCCGGCTGTGCCTGGGCGTGGCGTTCATGCTGCTGGTGGCCGCGTTCATCGAAGCGTTCTGGTCGTCGATTGCCGAAGTGCCGGCGTGGGGCAAGTTCAGCGTGGCCGGCGTGCTGTGGGCCGGCGTGCTGCTGTGGCTGTGGCGCGGCGGGCGCGGAGGCGGCAATGCGCATTGACCGCCTGGACGTGGCGCTGCGCGCGCGCAGTGGCTGGGAAGCAATGGAGCTGGGCAGCGCCCTGTCGCGCCGCCACGCACGTGCGGTATGGGGCAGCTGGCTGCTGGCCAGTGCGCCGCTGTTCGTGATCTTCAACGCGTTGGGCTGGTGGCTGGATGCGTTCGGCTGGGCCTGGCTGGCGATGTGGTGGTGCAAGCCGCTGTTCGAGCGCGCACCGCTGTACGTGCTGTCGCGCGGCATCTTCGGTGAGCCGGTGGGCGCGCTGGCAGCGCTGCGCGCGCAGCGCAGCTGGGGCAATGCAGGCTTCTGGGGCTACCTGGGCTGGCGCCGCTTCAGCGTGCTGCGCAGCCTGTGCCTGCCGGTGAACCTGCTGGAAGGCAACGCGCCGGCCCAGCGCGGTGCACGCCGCCGCGCCGTGGCGGCCGGTGCCACGGGCGCCGCCGTCGTGCTGACCGTGGCCTGCATGGCCTTTGAAGGCGTGCTGGTGTCCGGCGCGATCGGCGCGGTGTTCATGTTCATGCCACTGGAGCTGATGTCCGAATCATGGCGTGCCGCATGGGACATGATCGGCCAGGACACGCCTGCCTGGGCGCAGCTGGGCTTCAACCTGGCGTGCTGGCTGGCATCGGTGCTGATCGGACCGTTCTATGTCGGCGCCGGCTTCGGCCTGTACTTGAACCGGCGTACGCAGATGGAAGCGTGGGATGTGGAGATCGCCCTGCGCCGCCTGCGCGAGCGGCTGCTGCCGGCAGCATCGACGCTGGCGCTGCTGCTGTGCCTTGCCCTGCCGCTGGCCTCCGCGCCAGTGCATGCGCAGGACGCGCAGACAGTCGCTGAGCAGGCCGACGGTGCCAAAGAGGACGAGGACCGTGCGGAAGAACCCGCCACTGCGGCCAACGATCCGGCCAATACGCCGACGATGATCTTCGGTGCGGCGCCGGTGGACACCGCCGGTTTCCGCCAGGCGGTGAACCGCGCCTATGAGGATCCGCTGCAGCGCCCGACCCGCCAGGTCACGCGCTGGAAGCCGATCGAACAGGCCGAGGAAAAAAAGAAGGAAGACAAGACGCTGCAGAGCGACGGCAGCAGCAAGGGCGAGCGCAGCAACCGCAAGGCCGGGATTGCCTGGCTGGCGCGCCTGGCCGAGTGGGGCCTGTGGGGCCTGCTGGGCGTCCTGCTGCTGGTGCTGTTGTTGACCGCCCGTCTGTGGCTGCCGTGGCTGCGCGGCAGTGGCCGGCGCAAGGCCGAGGCTGCACCACAGGTGGTGGTGGAACAGGTGGAGTTGCCGGTCGTGCTGCCGCCGGACGTGGCCACCCAGGCCGGCCTGCTGTGGGACCAGGGCCGGCCACGTCAGGCGCTGGCCCTGCTGTACCGCGCCAGCGTACGCACCGTGGGCGAGCGCAGCGGCATCGCGCTTCCGCCCGGTGCCACCGAAGCGCAATGCCTGCGCGCGTCGCGGCGCATGCCCGATGCCACCGACCGTGACCTGTTCGCGCGCATCGTGCGCATGTGGCAGTACGCCGCCTACGGTGGCCGCCTGCCCAGCCGCGCCGATTTCGATGCACTGGCCGACACGCTGCGCCAGCAATACCGGTGGCTGGCATGAGCCCGCGCCTGTTCTGGTCGCTGTTGCTGGGCGGGCTGGTGCTGCTCGGCGTACCGCTGACGATCCTCTTTCTGCGCACGCATGAGCGGGTGACCGAGACCGTGCAGCTGCCGCCGCAGGGCGAAGCTGGCTACAACCCGCTGTACGTGCTTGGCCAGGCACTGCGCGCCGATGGCATCGACGTGCACTCGCGGCCGCGGCTGGACCTGCAGCAGATGGCGCTGGGTCCGCGCGATACGGTGGTGCTGCTGCAGGACAGCAGCGAACTGCCGGCACCGGCGGCCAGGGCCCTGCTGGCCTGGGTCGATGGTGGTGGCCATCTGCTGGTGCGTACGCCGCCACCCGCAGAGGACGACGCCAGCAGTACGCAGGGACCGCTGCTGGACCAGCTCGGCGTGGACAGCCTGTACCAGCAGAGCGACTGCCAGCCGTTCCACGTCATCGACGATCCCAGCCATGTGGAGTTCTGCGGTGGTCGCCGCTTCACGCTGGGCTTTGCCGCCCGTACACAAGCCGAACGGCGTTGGGGCAACGAGCGCAACCTGGTGTTCGCGCGACTGCGCCACGGGCAGGGCAAGGTGAGCGTGCTGGCCGACATGGAGTTCATGCGCGGCGAGGTGGATTCGCCGGCAGCACGCCTGGCGTCGGCTGCGGGCAAGGCCAGCGACGGCCTGCACGATCTCTCGCACCGCGACCTGACCCGTTATCTGCTCGATCCGAACTACGGCAAGGGTACTTTCTGGCTGGTCTACGCCAGCCGCCCGCCGTCGCTGTGGGCGCGCCTGTTCTACCAGGGCTGGCCGGTGTGGGCGCCGCTGCTGCTGGCCCTGCTGGGCTGGCTGTGGGGCCGTTCGCAACGCTTCGGCAGCCGCCTGCCGTCGCCGGTGCTGGAACGCCGCTCGCTGCTGGAACACGTGCGTGCCAGCGGCGAGCTGCTGCTGCGCTTCGGCCACGGCGCGCGCCTGTACCACGCCGTGCTCGCCCTGTTCCTGCATCGCCTGCGCCTGCGCGCACCGGTGGCTGCAGCACTGGAGGGCGCCCCCCGCGAACAGGCCATCGCCGAACTGCTGAAGTGGCCGCAAGACCGCGTTGCCAGCGCGCTCACGCCCCCTCCGCCGCACGATTCCTCCGCCCTGCGCGAGCGCATCCGCTTGCTGCTCCAGATGAGATCCCTGCTATGACCGAAGTCCCCGAGCTGCCGGCGGCCGCCAACGCCCGCCTGATCGAACGCGTCGATGCCATCCGCGATGCCGTCGGCCACGCCTTCATTGGCCAGGCCGATGTACTGGACCAGATCCTGGTGGCGCTGCTGGCCGGTGGCCACGTGCTGATCGAGGGCGTGCCCGGGCTGGGCAAGACCCTGCTGGTGCGCGCACTGGCACAGGCCCTGGAACTGGATTACGGCCGCGTGCAGTTCACCCCCGACCTGATGCCCAGCGACGTCAGTGGCCATGCGGTGTACGACCCGAAGAGCGAGAGCTTCAGGATCCGCCGTGGCCCGGTGTTCACCAATCTGCTGTTGGCCGACGAGATCAACCGTGCGCCGGCCAAGACCCAGTCGGCACTGCTGGAAGTGATGCAGGAAGGCCAGGTGACCATCGAAGGCAAGGCGTTCACCCTGGCGCCGCCGTTCATGGCGCTGGCCACGCAGAACCCGCTGGAGCAGGAAGGCACCTACCCGCTGCCAGAGGCACAGCTGGACCGCTTCCTGCTGAAGGTGCTGATCGACTACCCGCAACTGGAGGACGAGAAGCGCATGGTGACCGCGATCACCAGTGGCCGTGCCGCCAGCGACTTCGACCTGAGCCAGGTGCCGCGTGTACTGGGGGCTGGCGAGCTGCTGGAACTGCAACGTGCGACCGCGGCGATCACCGTCGATGACGAAGTGATCGACTACGCGGTGCGGATTGTGGCGGCGACCCGGCAGTGGCCGGGCGTCGCGGTCGGCGCCGGCCCACGCGGCAGCATCGCGCTGGTGCGTGCCTCGCGTGCGCAGGCGGTGCTGGCCGGCCGTGACTTCGTCACGCCCGACGACGTGCGCGACATCGCACGCCCGGCGCTGCGTCACCGCATTGCACTGGCCCCGGAGCTGCAGATCGAAGGCCAGGACGCCGACGACGTGCTGGGCGCACTGTTGGCCAAGGTGGAAGCACCGCGCCGATGAGGCCTGCCCCGCTGCTGCTGGCGCTGCTGCTGGCCTGGGCCGCCCTGGGCGGCCTGGTGCTGGGCGGGTTGCTGCCGCGCTGGAGCTGGGCGCTGGCCGCGGCGGCCATCGCGTTGCCTGCGCTGTTCGACCTGTGGCGGCAATCGCGGCGTCCGTCGCCTCAGGTACAGCGCGAACTGCCCGAAGCGCTGGCGCTGGGCGTGCGCCGCGAGGCGGCGCTGCGGCTGCAGGCCGAGCAAGCGATGACGGTGCAGGTGTTCGACCTGGTCCCCGGCGGCTGGCCGCTGGAATCGCTGCCACAGCGCGTGCGCCTGCGGGCCGGTAGCGCCTCCACGCTGCACTATCACCTGCAGCCGCTGCAGCGCGGGCACTTCCGTTTCGAAGGCGTGCACCTGCGCATGCGCTCGCCGTGGCGCCTGTGGTGGCAGCAACGCACGCTGCCGCCCGCACTGGACGTGCGGGTCTATCCGAATTTCGTGCCGCTCACGCGCTTTGCATTGTTCAGTGCCGACCAGGCCTCGCGGCTGGTCGGTGCACACGTGAAGCGCCGCCGTGGTGAAGGCACCGACTTCCACCAGATGCGCGAGTATCGCGTCGGCGACAGCCTGCGCCAGCTGGACTGGAAGGCCACCGCGCGTGCGCGCAAGCTGATCTCGCGCGAGTACCAGGACGAGAAGAACCAGCAGTTGCTGCTGATGCTCGACAGTGGCCGGCGCATGCTGGCCAGCGAAGGCGGGCTCTCGCACTTCGACCATGCCTTGAATGCCTCGCTGGTGGTGGCCTACCTGGCGCTGCGCCAGGGCGATGCCGCCGGCCTGTTCGCTGCCGGTGGCGAACGCCGCTGGGTCGCGCCGCAGCGCGGCATGGGCACGGTCGAGCACCTGCTGCGCGCCAGCTACGACCTGCAGCCACGCGCGGTGGCCACCGACTACCTGGCCGCCGCCACCGAGGTATCGCTGCGCCAGCGGCGGCGTGCGCTGGTGATGCTGGTCAGCAACGTGCGCGACGAGGACATCGAAGACCTGCTGGCGGCGGTGCGCCTGCTGCAGCGGCGCCACCTGGTGTGCGTGGCCAGCCTGCGCGAGCGCGAGCTGGACGGCGTGCTGGAGGGCGAAGTGCAGACACTGGAAGACGCCACCCAGGCCGGTGCCGCCGCGCTGTACCTGCAGCAGCGCGCGAAGGCGCACGAAGCGCTGCGCAGCGAGAAGGTGATGGTGCTGGACGTCACCGCCGACGCCCTGCCCGGCGCGCTAGTGGAGCGCTACCTGGCGGTGAAGCGCGAAGGGCGGCTCTGAGCCGAGCGCGGGCTCGGCTCTACAAGAATCGGGTTGTCTGTAGCGCCGAGCCCATGCTCGGCTGCCGGCCAGCGGCCGGCACTACCTACCCCTGCAGCAAGCGCCGCTGCAACCGCTCCACCGCACGCTGCAGCAGCACCCGGTTGCGGGCCAGCTTCATCCACTGCGGCAGGCGCGAGAACATGGATCGATGATGGCCGCGGCCCTCGCGCAGCGTCGCGCCCGCGTATTCGTGCAGTGCCTGCAGATGTTCGGCGTTGTAGGCCCACAGCAGGCCCGCGCGGGTCGATTCGACCAGGCGCAGCGGCAGACCGAAATGCGGATCGGCAGGCTCGGCGTCACGCAGGGGACGCGTCAACACCGTGACCTCGGTGCTGCGATCGCACTGTGCGCATCGGGCGGGGACGGAGGCAGGCGCGGGGATGCCGGCGGGAATCGGCCGACACACATGCAGCCACTGATGCCCGCAGAATCCACAGGGCTGGCGGCCCAGAATGCGGACTGCACCCACCCAGTCGCCGCTGTCCAATGCAGCGCTGCAAGCGGTGCAGCGGAAACGCGCGGTCCATCGATAGGGTTCCCAGCGGGCGATCACCCAACCGGGGGCATCGCAGCGGTGGCAACGCACCGCGACGCGGTCCGCGAAGGCCTGCAGGCTGCGCCCGTCATCGAAATGCCGGCCCGGCGCGGGCGTGGCACGCCCATGCCGGCCAGGCCAACGCCGCACCGTCATCAGACGTAGATCCGCGTCGGCGCCTCGTCGACGATCGCGTGCGGCACGAACCGCGCACTGTCGCGGGTGATCGCGCTGTCGTCCTCGCGGATGCCGATGCCGCAGGCGTGGTCACCCACCACCCAGCTGCCGATCAGCGGGTAACCGCCTTCGAAGCGGGTCAACGGATGGGCGCGCTGGATGATCGCCGGGCCGTCGTAGGGACCGTCGCTGCGCTGGGTGCTGCCATCGGCCAGGTGCATCTCGATGTTGGCACCTTCGCGCGAGAACAGCGGCTTGCGCACCCAGCCCGACGCCAGCGCGCTGCCGTCATCGAAGTGCGCCTCCAGCAGGTTCGGATGGCCCACGTTGCGCTGCCACAGCAGCGGCAGGATGCCCTTGTTGCTCAGCACCGCCTTCCACGCCGGCTCCAGCAGCTGCACGCCCGAACCGGGCAGCGCGCGGCCGAATTCCTCGGCAATCAGGTCTTCCAGCGGATACAGCTTGAACAGCGTGCCGATCACCGAATCATCCAGCGCGGTGAAGCGGCCATCCTCGGACAGGCCGATGTCCTCGATCGCGATGGCCTGGCCATGCAGGCCGGCCTGCGACGCGCAGTCGCGCAGGTACTCGACCGTGCCGCGGTCTTCTTCCGAGCTTCCCACCGCGCTGAAGTACAGCGGCGGCGGCAGCTGCGTGGCCAGTTCGCCGAAGCGCTCGACCAGTGCCTCATGGATCGCATTGAACTGGTCGGCATGCTGCGGCAGGCGGCCGGCGTTGCGCTGGTCTTCCAGCCACTGCCACTGGAAGAAGCTGGCCTCGAACAGCGAGGTCGGCGTGTCGTAGTTCAGCTCGTACAGCTTGGCCGGACCGGTGCCGTCGTAGGCCAGGTCCAGGCGGCCGTAAAGGTGCGGCTGGCGCTGGCGCCAGCTGTCGGCGATCCAGTCGCGGTAATGCGACGGAATCGCCAGCTGGTCCATCAACCGCTCGCTGCCGATGACATCACCGACCAGATCCAGCGCCATCTGGTGCAGCTCGGCACTGGGGTCTTCGATGTCCTGTTCGATCTGGCGCAGGGTGAACGCGTAGTACGCGCTTTCATCCCAGTAGGGCTGGCCATCGATGGTATGGAAACGGAAACCCGCTTCCTCCGCGCGTGCCCGCCACTGGGCACGCTCGGCAATCCGGATGCGCTGCATGGGTCGATCAGCCGCCGTAGCTGCCGCTGGTGCTGCGGCGTGCGCTGGTGTTGCCGAAGCCACCACGGCTGGCAGTGACCGCACGGTTCGGCTCGCTGGTGACCGGCGCCAGGCCGGCCTTGCCGGCACCGATGCCGCTGGCGGTGTTCAGGCCACCGGTGCCGCCCGGTGCCGGGCGCGCCCAGCCAGCGTTCTTGTCCTGGTATGCCGGTGCCGACGCCGGCGCCTGCGGGGCGAGGCCGCCGCGGTTGCTCAGCATCTGCGACATGAAGAAGCCCATCATCATCGGGCCGATGAACGAGGTGCCGGCCGAGGTGTGCTGCTGCACGCACTGCTCCGGCTTGTAATCCTTCTCGCAGGCTTCCTTGCTGGCGTACTTCGGCGCCGCATCGGCGGCCTGCTTCTGCGCTTCGGCAAAGGCATTGCGGCACGACGACGGATCACCGGTGGCCTCGGTGCAGGCCTCGACCGAGGTGTACAGGCCTTCCTGCACCTTCACCTCCGGCTCCTTCTGGCAGGCGGTGAACAGCAGCGGCGCAGCGCTCATCAGCAGCAGCGCGGTGGTGCGGGAACGTTTCATGGCCTTCTGCCCTGTCGACGGATCAATGCCCCAATGATGCCAAATCCTCACCAACAACCGGAATCGGCAAAGTGGGAAAGATGAACGGAATTTCATTTTCGTCGTTCCGCATCAGCCACGCATGACGTGGATCCATCGTGTCGACCAAGGTCGACACCTACCAAGGGCAGAGCGCCGGCCCCAACAGATCGCAGCAAACTGTCGAAGGCGGGGTGGGTCCGGTTGCGGGGGCGTGAGCGCCATGGATGGCGCGACCGAGGCTACATGGATGTACTTGCGCCGTCCCCCGCAACCGGACCCACCCCGCTGTCCCACGGAATGCCCGCCTTTGACGTTGACGTTGCCTCTGCGGGTGCCGGGCGCAGCCCGGCCGGACCATCTCCGGTGGTTGCAGCAGCAACCGAAAAAATTGGCCATGATCGGCTGACCCCCACGTCGTACGGCCCGCCCGTTCCGCCCGCCATGCCCGAATACCGTTCCCGCACCTCCACCGCCGGCCGCAACATGGCCGGCGCCCGCGCCCTGTGGCGTGCCACCGGCATGAAGGACGGCGACTTCCACAAGCCGATCATTGCCATCGCCAACTCCTTCACCCAGTTCGTGCCCGGCCACGTGCACCTGAAGGACCTCGGCCAGCTGGTCGCGCGCGAAATCGAACAGGTCGGTGGCGTCGCCAAGGAATTCAACACCATCGCCGTGGACGACGGCATCGCGATGGGCCACGACGGCATGCTGTATTCGCTGCCCAGCCGCGAGATCATCGCCGACGCCGTGGAGTACATGGTCAACGCGCACTGCGCCGACGCGCTGGTGTGCATCAGCAACTGCGACAAGATCACCCCCGGCATGCTGATGGCTGCGCTGCGCCTGGACATCCCGGTGGTGTTCGTCTCCGGCGGGCCGATGGAAGCGGGCAAGACAAAGCTGTCCGAGCACAAGCTGGACCTGGTCGATGCGATGGTGGTGGCCGCCGATGACAGCGCCTCCGACGAGAAAGTCGCGGCGTTCGAGCGCAGCGCCTGCCCCACCTGCGGCTCCTGCTCGGGCATGTTCACCGCCAACTCGATGAACTGCCTGACCGAAGCGCTGGGCCTGTCGCTGCCCGGCAACGGCACTACGCTGGCCACCCATGCCGACCGCGAGGCGCTGTTCCGCCGCGCCGGCCGCCTGATCGTCGAGCTCTGCCATCGCTGGTACGGCGGCGAAGACCCGAGCGCGCTGCCGCGCGGGATCGCCACCCAGGCCGCGTTCGCCAACGCGATGACCCTGGACATCGCCATGGGCGGCTCCACCAACACCATCCTGCATCTGCTGGCCGCAGCGCAGGAAGCGGAGGTCGACTTCGACCTGACCCACATCGACGCGCTGTCGCGACGCGTCCCGCAGCTGTGCAAGGTGGCGCCGAACACACCGAAGTACCACATCGAGGACGTGCACCGCGCCGGCGGCGTGTTCGGCATCCTCGGTGAACTGGATCGCGCCGGCCTGCTCGATACCACAGTGCCGACCGTGCACAGCGCCAGCCTGGCCGAAGCGCTGGAACGCTGGGACGTGGTGCGCAGTGACAACGACACCCTGCATACCTTCTTCAAGGCCGGCCCGGCCGGCATCCCCACGCATGAGGCCTTCAGCCAGGCCACGCGCTGGCCCGCGCTGGACCTGGACCGCGCCGAGGGCTGTATCCGCTCGCTGCAGCATGCGTATTCGCTGGAAGGTGGCCTGGCTGTGCTGCGCGGCAATCTGGCCGTCGATGGCTGCGTGGTGAAAACCGCCGGCGTGGACGAATCGATCCATGTGTTCGAAGGCCCCGCGCGCGTCTATGAAAGCCAGGACGCCGCCGTCGCCGGCATCCTCGCCGACGAGGTACAACCGGGCGACGTCGTGGTGATCCGTTACGAGGGCCCGAAGGGCGGCCCTGGCATGCAGGAGATGCTGTACCCGACCAGCTACCTGAAGTCGAAAGGACTGGGTAAGCAATGCGCGCTGCTCACCGACGGCCGCTTCTCCGGTGGCACCTCGGGACTGTCGATCGGCCACGTTTCGCCGGAAGCGGCCAGTGGCGGCGCGATCGGGCTTGTGGAAGACGGTGACCGCATCCGCATCGACATCCCGGCCCGCCGCATCGACCTGTTGCTGGATGAGACCACGCTGGTCCAGCGCCGCAGCGAGGCCGATGCACGCGGCTGGAAACCGCGTGCGCCGCGCCCGCGCAAGGTCACCAGCGCGTTGAAGGCCTACGCCCTGCTCGCCACCAGTGCCGACAAGGGCGCCGTACGCAACACCGCCCTGCTCGGCGATTGATCCCGATCCGGTAGTGCCGGCCGCTGGCCGGCATCTGCACGCCGCGTCCCACATCATTGAGGTTGCCGGCCAGCGGCCGGCACTACCCGTCGTGATCCGTTATGGTGGCCAGGAGGTCATCAACACGGAGGTTGAGAGGATGTTGCTTTTCTTTGCACTGGCCGCTGCCATGGGCACGTCAGCAGAACCACCCAAAGCACCCGACTGCAGCTACGACCGTGCAGCGATGCTGGCGATGGAACCGGATGCGTTCGATCAGGACCTGGAAGGTGGCTGGCGCACGCTGGCCGACCGTGGCTGCCACCGTGAAGCCGCTGATCTGCTCGCCGCCTATGCTGTGCTGCCCAAGGCTGCGGGCAACACCATGATTCTGTGGCATGAAAGCCAGATGCGTGCGGAGGCGGGCCAGTACCCGGAGGCGGTGGCGCTGATGCAGCGCACCTACAAGCCCACCGCCACCGACCCCGGTTACTGGAACGCCTACGTGGACGGCACGATCGCCTTCCTGCAGCGTGATCGTGCGGCGCTGGAGAAAGCGCGAGCAAGGTTGATTGCGATTCCTGCGCCGGAGCAGATTGCCAAGGCGCTGAAGGATGGGCGTTATCATTTCACGACCGCCGGCGGGCAGAAGGTGGATGTGCCGTGGCCGCCCAACCTGGACGTGCTCGATGGCTTCCTGCGCTGCTTTGATCGCGATTACCACAATGCGATGGGCAACCAGGCCTGCCGGAATCCGGAGGGCGATTGAGCGACAGAGGGCGTGGTCGGGTCAGAGCCCTTCCTTCGGAAGGGATCCGACCCCGTCTCAGCCGATCACGCGCTTGAACGGCGGCAGCGCGTCGATGATGCGCTTGCCGTAGCGGCGGGTCAGCAGCCGCGAATCGAGGATGATCACGCGGCCGGTGTCGGTGGAGGTGCGGATCAGGCGGCCGGCGAACTGGGTCAGCGTGCGCAGCGCGTGCGGGATGGCGATCAGGTTGAAGGCATTCAGCCCACGCCCTTCGAACCACTCGCTGAGGGTGGCGGTCTGCGGGTCGGTCGGCACCGCGAACGGCACCTGGGTGATCACCACCGTGGTGCAGGCTTCGCCGGGCAGGTCGAGGCCTTCGCCGAACGAGTTCAGGCCGAACAGTACCGAGCCTTCGCCGGCAGCGACGCGGCGCAGGTGCTCTTCGATCAGGCGGGTCTTGGACATCTCGCCCTGCACCAGCACCTGCTTGCGCCGCGCGGCCGGCATCAGGCCGGCCACCTTTTCCATCTTCCAGCGTGAGGTGAACAGCACCATCGAGCCCTTGGCCCAGTCCAACTCGGTGTCCAGGTAGCGCGCCACTTCGCGGGGATGGCCTTCGCGATCGTCGGGGGTGACCGGAAACTTCGGCACGATCAGCTCGGCCTGGTTGGGCAGGTCGAACGGCGACGACAGCGAGACCATCTCGGCCTCCTCGGGGATGCCGTTGTCGATCGCCAGCGACTGGAAATCGCCACCACCGGTCAGCGTCGCCGAGGTCATCACCACCGAATCCACTTCATCCCACAGCAGCTTGCGCAGCACGTGCGCGGCCGACACCGGCGAGCCGTGCAGCACCAGGTCGCCGTCGCGGGTGGCGGTGACCCAGCGCGCCATCGGCGGCGCGCCATCCTTGTCCTCGCGGCGCCACGCCTGCCACAGGCTGTACTGTTGCTCGATCATTTCCAGCGCCATGCCCAGGTTGCGCTGCAGGCGCTCGCGCGCGGCATCGTCCGGCTTGCCCTTGGCCACCTGCGCGGTGGCGGCGTGCGCCCAGTTGTAGAGGCTGCGGGTCTCGTCGGCCAGTGCCTCGATCGGCTCGCGCCAGGCCTCGGGCAGGCGTCCATTGGCCGCACGCCACATCGGCTCCTCGTCCGCCGGCGCCGGCATCCACACCCGCTCGATGTGATCGCGGAACGCGCGCAGCTGCTTGGCGACGTTGCTGGCCACCTCGATCGCTTCGTTCGGCAGCAGGTTGCCGAGGCGGTCCTTGTCGACCGCGCGGTAGGCACCGGCAATCAGGATCTGCAGGCGGCCGGTGCGCTTGGCCATTTCATCCAGCGCGAGGCTGGCCGCGCCCTGGTCGATCGCCACGTTGCCGATGTGATGGCCTTCGTCCAGCACCAGCAGCATGTCCGACGGCGGTGCGATCAACGGCTGGCCATTGTCGCTGTCGCCGATCGACAGCGCCGACAGCAGCAGCGCGTGGTTGGTGACCACGATCTGCGCATCGCGCACGGTGTTGCGCGAACGCAGTACCGCGCACTGCGCCGAATACGCACAACGGCGCCCGGCGCAGCCCGAAGCCGGCGTGGTGATGCGGCTGCGCAGGCCGGGGCTGATGGTCTCCGGCGCATTGTCGATATCGCCGTCCCAGCTGCCGCCGGTAAAGGCATCGGTCAGGCGCTTGGCGATGTCCATCTCGATCGGCGCCAGCGGCCGGTCGAACAGTGGTGCATCCTCCTCGAACATGCCGCCCTGCGAGCCCTCGCCCTGTGCTTCGGCCGCGTTGCGCGTGCACAGGTAGCGGGTACGGCCCTTGGCCAGCGCCACGGTTGCTTCCAGGCCGGTGGCCTTGAGGAAATTCGGGATATCCCGCTCGACCAGCTGCGACTGCAGCGCCACGGTGCCGGTGCTGATCACCAGCTTCTTCCTGGTGGCCAGCGCAATCGGTACGCCCGCGGTGAGGTAACCCAGGCTCTTGCCGACGCCGGTCGGCGCCTCGACCACGCCAACGCCGCCGCTCTTCGACAGCGCGCGCGACACCACGCCGATCATCTGGCTCTGCGAGCGGCGGGTGGAGAAGCCGGGAGTATTGGCCTGCAGCGTCGTGTACGCCTTGCGGATCGCGTCCTTCAAGGTGTCATCGAGCGTGCGCGGAGCGGCGACGGTTTCGGTCACGCCGGGAATTACCGTGGCTGGATCGGGCCGGTCATTGTCGCATGGCCGGCCATGTCCGCCGCCGCTGGCTGCCTGAACGGGGCAGCGGCGACGCCCGGCTGCTGGATGAACACACCGTACGCTGCTGGCGACGGCCCTGGGCCGTCACCGGGGTGTCACTGCACCGCGTTGCCGCGCAGCCGCAGCAGGCGCACCAGCGCCCACACCAGCAGCACCACGCCGATGGCCTCGACCATCGCCAGCGCGAAGTGCAGCACGCCGAAGATGGCGCTCATGCCCGAGATGGCGCTGAAGTTGCCACTGCTGACCAGCCACATCGGCAGGAGGCCCGCGGCCAGGCCGCCCAGGCTGGACAACAGCAACAGCAGCAGGCCGACCAGCGCGCCGGTGCGGGTGGCATCGCGCGGCGCACCGACCACCCAGACCAGGCCGACGCACAGCGCGATCAGCACCGGCAGGCGCACACCGACCATGCTCAGCACGGTCACCATCAGGGTCGTGCCGTCCATCGATCAGTCCTCGCCGGCCAACACAGCCGGGCCCTGGCGCAGCGCCTGGTAGACCTCGTCGGTCTGCGGGCGTACGCCGTGCCACTGCAGGAAGCTCTCGGCAGCCTGCTCGACCAGCATGCCCAAGCCGTCGACGGTGTTACGGCACTGCGCCGCACGGGCCCAGGCCAGGAAGGCGATGGCGGCCTCGCCGTAGTTCAGGTCGACGGCAGTGGTCATCGAATTGACCAGCGACAGCGGCAGCTTGAACTCGACGTCGCGGTCGCGGCCGGCCGAGGTGGCATTGACGATCAGTTCGAAGTCGCCCAGCTCGCGCAGGTCTTCCCAGTAGCGGCTGATCGCGCGGCCCGGCTCGCCCATCGCGTCGATCAGTTCATCGGCGCGCTCCGGTGTGCGGTTCACCACCACCAGTTCGGTGATGCCGGCATCCAGCAGCGCCGGGGCGACGCTGCGCGCCGAGCCACCGGCGCCGATCATCAGCACGCGGCGGCCACGCAGGTCCAGGCCGTGGCGGTCGGTCAGGTCGCGCACCAGGCCGATGCCATCGGTGGTGTCGCCGTGCCAGCGGTCGCCCTTGCGCAGCAGCGTGTTGACCGAGCCGGCGCGGCGCGCCCGTGCGGTCAGCGTGGTGCATGCCGAGAACGCGGCTTCCTTGTGTGGCAGGGTGACGTTGGCGCCGACACCGCCCTCGGCAGCGAAGGCCTCCAGGCCGGCCAGGAACGCCTCCGGGGCCAGGTCGATCGCGCGATAGTCGATGGCGATGCCTTCCTGGCGACCGAACGTCGCATGGATCTGCGGCGACTTCGAATGGGCGACGGGGTGTCCGAAGACGGCGTAACGGTCGGTCATGGAATCCTCAAGCTGGCTAGACTGATGCTCTGTTCGTGCATGGAACCGGATGATGCGCATCACCCCGCCCCTGCTGGTGCTTGCCGCCAGTCTACTCTCTGCCCCCGTGGCGATGGCGTTGAACGAGTACGGCATCGAAGGCATGGGCGTGGTCTCGACCCGCGCCGACGAGGGCCGCGCCGCGATCAGCGCCGATGGCCAGCGCATCGTGTTCGCCCGCCGCGGCGAAGCCGGCTGGAGCCTGTGGGAGGCACGCGTGGTCGACGGTCGTTGGCAGCAGGCACAGGCACTGCCGGTCGGCGTGGCCGGTGAAGCCCGCGATCCCTACTTCAGCCGTGACGGCCGCTGGCTGCTGTTCGCGGCCGGTCGCGAGGGCGCGCTGGCGCTGTACCGCGCTGCGCTGGCCTCCGATGGCCGGCTGGGCCCGGCGCAGCCGCTGGCCGGTGACGGCGGGCGCCGGGAAGAGCGCGGACCGGCCCTGAGCGCGGATGGCAAGCAGCTGTTGTTTGCCCGCCAGCAGGGCCATGGCGCCGGCTGGGACCTGTTCGTGGCGACGCTGGATGCGCAGGGCGTGCGTGGCCCGGCCACCGCACTGAGCGCGCTGAACAGCGCCGACGACGAGACCGACGGCGACTGGCTGGGCCATGACGGCGCCGTGGTGTTCAGCCGCGGCCACGGCAGTACCGCGCAGGTCTGGAGCAGCGGCTGTGCGTGGAGCGGTGTGGCGCTGCAGCCGCTGGGACTATCGTTCAACCAGGCCGGCGGCTGGACCGGCGCGCCGGTGATCGACAACGCCAGGCCCGGCGAGATGATGGTGGCCAGCAGCGCGGCAAAGGCGCCGCGCGCCGGTGGCGTGGACGTGTACCGGTTGGCGGTGCCGAAGGTGGCGGCGGTGGCCGGGTGCGTGCGGTAGATCCACGCCGCGCGTGGATGATCGTTTGGTAGATGCCAACCTTGGTTGGCATGCGGGAAAGTGCCAACCAAGGTTGGCACCCACCCGTCAGCGCGACAGCACCTTGGCGCGCAACTGCTCGTACTCCATCTCGCTCAGCTGGCCGTTGTCCTTGCGCTGGTTCAACGCAGCCAGCTCGGCCTGCACGCTGTCCGGCAGGGCCTGCTCACGGGCTACGTGGCGAGCGGCGGAAAGCTGCTCCGGCGGGCGCTTGCCCGCCCGCCAGGCAGCGATGAAGACACCGACGATGATGGCACCGAACACCAGGACACCGGTACCCCAGATCAGCCATTGCATCCATCCCAGTTCGGGTCCCATCGCGCAGTCCTCCGTCTATCGTGGCGCTATTGTCAGCGCTCGCGCAGCCATCGCGCCACCTGCGGCGCGAAATAGGTCAGCACGCCATCGGCACCGGCCCGCTTGAAGCCCAGCAGCGACTCCAGCACGCAGGCGCGCTCGTCCAGCCAGCCGTTGGCGAAGGCGGCCTTCATCATCGCGTACTCGCCACTGACCTGGTAGGCGAAGGTCGGCACGCCGAACGTCTCCTTCACCCGGCGCACCAGGTCCAGGTACGGCATGCCCGGCTTGACCATCACCATGTCGGCGCCCTCTTCCAGGTCCAGCGCGATCTCGCGCAGGGCCTCGTCGCCGTTGGCCGGGTCCATCTGGTAGGTCTTCTTGTCGGCCTTGCCGAGGCTGGCCGCGCTGCCCACCGCATCACGGAACGGGCCGTAGAACGCCGAGGCGTACTTGGCCGAGTAGGCCATGATGCGCACGTTGATGTGGTTGTCGGCATCCAGCGCACGGCGGATCGCGCCGATGCGGCCGTCCATCATGTCCGACGGCGAGACGATGTCCACACCGGCCTCGGCGTGCGACACCGACTGCTTGACCAGCGCTTCGACCGTGATGTCGTTCAGCACATAGCCCTTGTCGTCGATGATGCCGTCCTGGCCGTGGGTGGTGTACGGGTCCAGCGCCACGTCGGTCATCACGCCCAGTTCCGGGAAGCGCGACTTCAGCGCGCGGATCGCACGCTGCGCCAGGCCGTCCTCGGCCCACGCCGCCGACGCGTCCAGCGACTTCAGCGACGGGTCGATCACCGGGAACAGGTCGATCACCGGAATGCCCAGTTCCAGCGCTTCTTCGGCCACCTTCAGCAGCTCTTCGATCGACAGCCGCTCCACGCCCGGCATCGACGGCACTGCGGTGCGGCCCGCCAGTTCGTGCACGAACACCGGGTAGATCAGGTCGTCGGTGGTCAGCGTGTTCTCGCGCATCAGGCGGCGCGAGAACTCGTCGTGGCGCATGCGGCGCGGGCGGTAAAGCGGATGGGACATGGCAGGCTCCGAGGAGTGGCTATTGCAACAGGTAACCCTGCGGCAGCAGGGGTTCGGGCAAGGGGCGTTCGCCGAGCGCGTCGAGCTGGTCGATCTCGATCGTGCGCACCAGCGCGTCCAGCGGCAGGTCGTTCGGCTCCAGGCCGAACGGGTCTTCCATTTCTTCGCCCAGCTGGTCCAGGCCGAAGAAGGCATAGGCCAGCACCGCCGACAGCACCGGCGTGCCCCAGCCCAGCGAACTGGCCAGGCCGAACGGCAGCAGCACGCAGAACATCCACGCGCAGCGATGCAGCAGTAGGGTGTAGGCGAACGGCAGCGGCGTGGTGAGGATGCGCTCGCAGCCGGCCTGGATCGACGACATCGCGTGCAGGCGCTCCTCCAGCTGGGTGTAGAGAATCGGATCGAGCTCGCCGGCGCGCAGCGCCTGGGCCAGCTCGGCAGCGATCATCGACAGCAATGCATCCGGCACGTTCTCGCGCTGGCCCAGCTGCTCGCGTTGCGGCTTGTCCAGCCATGGCAAGGCGGCCAGGGCCACGATGCGTCCACGCAGGCGCGCGGCCAGCGCATGGGCGAACGCGGTGGTGAGGTACGCGATGCGGCGACGGCGGCCGCCGTCATCGGCCAGCAGCAGGTGCACCTGGCGGGCCAGCGAACGTGATTCGTAGACCAGCTGGCCCCACAGCTTGCGGCCTTCCCACCAGCGGTCATAGCAGGCGCTGTTGCGGAAGCTGAGGAAGATCGACAGGACCAGGCCGAGCAGGGTGAACGGCGTGACCGACACGCGTTCGATGCCGGTCGGCGGGGCCAGTTCCACCACGGCCGCCACGGCAATGGACAGGATCAGGATGGCCAGCACCTTCGGCGCGATCGCTTTGACGATCGAGCCGCGCAGGATGTACAGCAGTTGCCAGCCGTGGGGACGGGGTCGGATGATCATCGGGCAGCCGCGCCAGGCGCGGAATCACAGGCACGCGGGGGGCTCGCGCAGCCGCTCATTGTACGCCCCTGCCCGGCCACCGGCCGTGCGCCTGCGACGCCCTGTCGCACCCGGCGCCGGGATTCAGATCACGCCGCCGCCCAGGCCCAGGCGCAGGATGCCGACCACCACCACGATGCCGTTCAGCACCAGCCCGGCCCAGGCCCGACCGCGCTTGGTCGGGTGGGTAAACAGGATGCCCAGCGCGGCGATCACCGCGCCGACGGCGGCGAACGGGATCAGGAACCAGTTGCCCCAGCCAAGCAGCGGAATCAGCGCCAGGATCATCCACAACAGCGCCAGTACGCCCCACAAAAGACTGATCACGCCCATTCCGCTCTCCCGCAGTTGGTTCCTGTCTGTCCACCATAGTCGTTCACGCGGTCGCCGCCTACTGCCGTTGGCGGGGCTGTCACCCGACGCGTGCTAGCGTGCTGCCGTGGGTGCCCGGGCCCGGGTGTTGGCGCCGATTCAGAGTGGCCCACCGAAGATCGCAACCAGTCCTACAGGGGTCGTGCCATGAACATCCGTTGGGCCGCGCTGGCGGCCATCCTGCTGGTCGCCGCCGGTTGTGCCAGCACCTCCAAGGTCATGCTGGGGCGCGCCCGCGCGCCGATCGATCCGGCACTGGTGCAGATCTATTCCACGCCACCGGCCGGCTCGCAGGAAATCGCGCAGCTGGAATCGGCATCTGCCGTGGGCTTCGGCACGCAGGGCCAGACCGACGCCGCGGTGGCACGCCTGAAGCGTGAAGCGGCGGCACTGGGCGCCAATGGCGTGGTGCTGATGGGCGTGGGCAGCAGCGGCTCGCCGGTCGGCATGTCGGTGGGTGCCGGCACCTTTGGCTCGCATGTGGGGGGTGGCGTCGGCATCGGTATTCCGACCACGCAGAAGCGCGCCGCCGGCGTGGCGATCTGGGTACCCAATCCGGAACCGCCGGCACGGTTGCCGACCCAGGTGATCACGCCGCAACCGCAGCGGTGACGCGGCAGCCTCACCGCGGGTAGTGCCGGCCGCTGGCCGGCAACCTCAGGAATCCTCTCTACGCCAGGGGAATGCCGGCCAGCGGCCGGCACTACCGGAGGGGTTCAGCGCTTGTACTTCGGCACGAACACCTTGTTCACCGCATCGGCCAGCTGGTCCGGCGGCAGCAGGCCCTGGTCGAGCAGGAAGTTGTTGAACGCCAGGCGGTCGAACTTCGCGCCCAGTGCCAGCTCGGTCTGCATGCGCAGTTCCAGGATACGGGTGTAGCCATAGAAGTAGCTGCCCGCCTGGCCCGGCATGCGCACCATGTAGCGGTCCAGTTCCTGGGTGGCCATCGCCTTGGACAGGCCGACCTGCTCCATCAGCACGCGCTCGCCGTTGGCGCGGTCGGTCAGGCCGAGATTGAGCATCGGGTCAAGCATTGCGCGTGCGGCCCGCAGCAGGCGGAACTGCAGGGCGATCATCTGCCCGTCCAGCGGCTCGTACGGCACCATCTCGGCCTCGGCATACAGCGCCCAGCCTTCAACGTTCACCGAATTGAACGCGAACATGGTGCGCGCCAGCGAGACACCACGCTCGACCATCGCGGTGAACTGCAGCTCGTGGCCGGGGCGGCCTTCATGCGCGCTCAGCGTCCACGCCGCCGCACCGAAGTTGAAATCGTCGTATTGTGCGCCCGGGCCCGCCGCCGGGTTGCCCAGCGGCAGCACGAAGGTGCCCTGCTGCCCGGTGTTGTTGACCAGCGGCGCCGGCAGGAAATGCGGGGCCGGGCTGGCCGCGCTCTCGGCGGCCGAACCCAGGCGCATCTGCATGGCGCGCTTGGGTACATCGACGATGGCATGCTCGCGGATCAGCGGATCGATCGCATCGATCACCTTGCGGTAGTGGCCTTCCAGCTGGTCGTCGGCGATCTTGTCGGCCTTCAGCGCGCGGATCACCGCCACCGGGTCGCTCGGATCGGCCACCTTCAGGCCCTTGTCCTTCACCACCAGCGGCGCCAGCTGCTGCATCGCCGAGCGGGTTTCCATGAACTCCAGCTGCGCGCGCTGCATCAGCAGCTTCGGGTCGATATCGATGCCGACCTGCTTGAGCTGGTAGGCGTACAGCGGCGCCGGCAGGCGCGCGTCGGTGCGTGCCTTTGGCAGCACGGTCGTGCGCGTCCAGCTGGCGTAATCCTTCATCTGCCCGGCTAGGGCCTTCATTGCCTCATCGGCGCCGGCGATCTGGTACTTCTTCAGCAGCGACTCGATGCCGGTGATGTACGTCTCGACGTTGTCCAGCGATTGCTGCACTTCGATCTTCGTCGGCTGCAGCAGGCTGCCGTCCTTCAAGCGCTCTTCGTAACGCTGGCGGGCCAGCGTGGTGAACGCGGTGCCACCCGGCTGCAGCCCGGCGTAGGCCTTGAGGCGGTCGATCGCCTTGGCCCGGCGCTCGGCCGGCACCTGGTCGGACAGCAGCAGGTTGAGGCCGCTGAAGATGGTCTGCGGCGCGTCACTCCATGGCAGCAGGTACTTCTCGTTGAGCTCACTGCCTTCGATGTTCTGGTTGGCGGCGTGGATCATGATCTCCAGGTCCTGGCGGACGTTGGGATCCTGCTCGGTGGCCAGCTTCGCCTTCAGTTCGTCGCGCGCCTTGGCCATCGCCGCGCGGTAGCGCTTGCCGTTGTCCGCACCGAGGTCGGCCACCTTGTCGTCATAGCCGGGCACGCCGAAGAAGCCGGTTTCTTCCGGCTGGAACGGGCCCTGCGCATCGAGCAGGATCTGCGCCAATGCGTTGCTGCGGGCCACCCAGGCCGGGCTGGCCGGAGTAGCGGCCTTGGTGGCGGGTGCCGCCAGCGCCGGCGGTGCGGACATCAGCGGGGCGGCAGTCAGGGCCAGGGCAACGGCCAACGCGATCGGCTTCATGGTGCACTCCAGGACAGGGTTGCCCGCACCCTACGCGCTCAGCGCTGTGGCGACAATCGGCCGGAGGTCACAACGCCGCGGCCAGCGGGCATTCGCCGCGTTCGCGGCAGGCCTGCAGCTCGCATTCCTGCGCGGCCTCATCATCATCCAGCGCGGTCAGGTCGAACGTCTGCTTGTTCTCGCCCAGCACATACATCACCGGATAGTCCCAGACGTCGTCGCTGCGGGTGCCCTTCACGAAAAGCCGGCCGTGCGCGCGCGGGCCTTCCAGGGCCACGGTCAGGCCGACGTCGCGCTGGCCATTGATCGCGGTCTGCATGCTGCCCAGCGGCATCGATTCGGCACGCAGCGGCTCGCCGAAGGCTTCCACCAGTTCGATGCTGCATCCGGCGCGGCGCATCGCCTCGCGCATCGGCGGGCTCTCGCGTGCCGCCTCGCTCCAGCGCAGCACGCTCCAGGCCACCACGCCACCGGCACCGGCCAACACCAGCAGCACGGCCAGCGGCATCGCCCAGCGCCAGTGACGGGACCACCAGCCGGCAGGCTTCGGGCCATGGGTGGGAATCGGCGGCGGCAGTGTCATCGGCGGGCTCCTTCCCGTTTGTGCATCAGGGCTTCAGGCAGCGTCCCAGGAAGGCTTCGGCCACACGGTAGCGATGCAGGGCATCGGCGCCGGACAGGCCATGCTTGGCACCCGGATAGGTCATCAGCTCGAACGGCTGCCCGCGCTTCTGCAGCGCGCTCATCAGGCTGGTCGAGTTGGTGAACAGCACGTTGTCATCGGCCATGCCGTGGATCAGCAGCAACGGCGAACGCAGGCCGTCGATATGGGTCAGCACGCGCGCTTCGCGGTACCCCGCTTCGTTGCGCGCCGGCAGGTCCATGTAGCGTTCGGTGTAGTGGCTGTCATACAGGCCCCAATCGGTGACCGGTGCGCCGGCCACGCCACAGGCGTACTGGTTCGATGCCTTGGCCAGCAGCATCAGGGTCATGTAACCGCCGTTGGACCAGCCCTGCACGCCGATGCGCGCCGGGTCCACCCACGGCTGCTGCTTCAGCCAGGCCACGCCGCGCAGCTGGTCGGTCACTTCCACCGTGCCCTGCTTCCCGTACAGCGCACCACCGAAGTCGCGGCCGCGGCGCGGGGTGCCGCGGTTGTCCAGCGAGAACACCACGTAGCCCTGCTGGGCCAGGTACTGGTTGAACAGATGGTCGCCACGGCCGGGCCAGCTGTCAGTGACGGTCTGGCTGGCCGGGCCGCCGTAGACGTACACCGCCACCGGGTAGCGCTTGGACGGATCGAAGCCGGCCGGCTTGATCAGGCTGTAGTTCAACGGGGTCTTGCCGTCGGCAGCCATCAACGTGCCGAACTCGACCGGGCGCTGCGCATCGCGGTAGCGCGCATACGGGTGCTTGGGATCGGCCAGGTCGTTCTCGACCAGCGTGGCGATCTTCTCGCCGTTGGCGCGGAACAGTTCGATCTGCGGCGGCGTGGTGCTGTTGGACCAGCTGTCCACGTAGACGCTGGCATTGCGGGCGAAGCTGGCGCTGTGCATGCCCGGCGCCTTCGACAGGCGCTGCGGCTCACCGCCCTGCAGCGACACCGCGTAGATCTGGCTTTCGCGCGAGGTCTCGATGCCAGCACGGAAGTAGGCCTTGCCGGCCTTCTCATCGACCGCCAGCAGTTCGTCCACCGGCCAGTTGCCATGGGTAAGCGCAGTGGCCTTGCCCTTGCTGTCGATGCGGTACAGGTGCTGGAAGCCGGTGCGCTCGGACGACCACAGCACGCTGCCATCTTCAAGGAAGCGCAGGCTGTTGTGCAGCGGCACCCAGGTCGGGCTGGTCTCGTGTACGAGCACGCGCTGGCGGTTGGAGTCGAGCGCCACTTCGACCAGGTCCAGCTGCTTCTGGTCACGCGACTGGCGCTGGAAACTCAGGTGCTGCGCATCGCGCCAATCGACGCGGGCCAGGTAGATGTCCTGTTCCTTGCCCAGGTCGATCCAGCGCGGCTGCGCATCGGCGGCCGGTGCGATCACGCCCAGCTGCACGCGAACGTTGGCGTCGCCGGCGGCCGGGTAACGCTGTTCGATCACATCGGTGCGGTCGGCGTAGACCTCGTAGCGCTTCTGCACCGGCACCGGCACCTCGTCGATGCGGGCGAAGGCGATGGCCGAATCATCCGGCGCCCACCAGTAACCGGTATGGCGATCCATTTCCTCGTCGGCGACGAACTCGGCCACGCCGTTGCCGATGGTGGTGCTGCCGTCGCGGGTCAGCTGCAGCTGCTTGCCACTGGCCAGATCGATCACCCACAGGTTGCGGCCGCGGATGAAGCTGACGAAACCGCCCTTGGGCGACAGCTTGGCGTCGGTGGCGAAGCCTTCACCGTGGGTCAGCTGGCGCACGGCCGCCTGGCCCTGCTGCTTGAGGTCGTACAGGTAGAGTTCGCCGCCCAACGGGAACAGCAGGCGCTGCGCGTCCGGCGACCACTGGTAATCGACGATGCCGGTCATCGCGGCGATGCGCTGGCGCTCGCGTCGGGCCTTTTCCTCATCGCTGAGGGTCTCGGTGCCGGGCAGCACCACCTTGGAATCAACCAGCAGGCGGGTCTGGCCGCTGCCGATGTCGTAGGTCCACAGGTCCAGCTGGTTGCGGTCGCTGTCCTTGCCGCGCAGGAAGCTGACCTGCGAACCGTCCGGCGCCACCTTGGGCTTCATCAGGGTCGGGCCGGACAGCGGCAGCGGGCCGGTGATGGCTTCCAGGGTCAGCTTTTCGGCGTGGGCGGCGGTACTGGTGGCGAGCATGAGGGCGAGCGAAGCGAACAGATGGCGCATGGAGGATCCCGGCAAACGGCAGGTCCGCCTCCACGCGGGGCGCGGGACGGTCGTCCCTCATCCTAACCAAGCCCGTGCGGGAAGGCAGCATGACCTTCTGCCCATAAGCGGTGCGGACGAGTGCCGACCAACGGTCGGCACCCACCTTCAGATGCCGGGGTCAGCGCTGGCCGAACAGGTGCTTGCGTTCTTCGTCGCTGAGCGGCTTGCCGGCGTTCGGGTTCACCTGCTGGCGCAGCGCATAGGCGCGCTGGGTGGCCGGGCGCGCGGCGATGGCCTCGTGCCAGCGCTTGAGGTTGGGGAACGCGGCGAAGTCCACCGGCAGCGTGTCGTAGGCGCCGACCCACGGGTAGCTGGCCATGTCGGCGATGGTGTACGCGTCGCCGGCCAGGAAGGCGTGCTGGGCCAGGCGCTTGTCCATCACCCCGTGCAGGCGGCGCACTTCGTTGTCATAGCGCTCGATCGCATACGGGATCTTTTCCGGAGCATACACATTGAAATGCCCCATCTGGCCGCTCATCGGGCCCAGGCCCGCCATCTGCCAGAACAGCCATTCCAGTGTGGTGACGCGGCCGCGCGGATCGCTGGGCAGGAAGCGGCCGGTCTTCTCGGCCAGGTACAGCAGGATCGCACCGGACTCGAACACGCTCTGCGGGGCGCCGCCGTCGGCCGGGGCGTGGTCGACGATGGCCGGCATCTTGTTGTTGGGCGAAATGGCGAGGAATTCCGGCTTGAACTGGTCACCCGAGCCGATGTTGACCGGGTGGATGCGGTATTCCAGGCCGGTTTCCTCCAACAGCAGGGTCACTTTATGGCCGTTCGGGGTGGGCCAGTAATACAGGTCGATCATGGCGTCGGCTCGGGGTGTGGAAAGGAACCTGAAGTCTAGTGCGTGAGTTGGGTTGGCACCGTCATGGCGGGCCGGTAACCTCGCCTCTCCCCCGAAACGCAGCATCCCCCGCATGAGTGCAAACCGCCCGCCGCTCTCCCCGTTGTCCACGCTGATCTTCGCCTCGCGCTGGCTGCAGCTGCCGCTGTACCTGGGCCTGATCGTGGCGCAGTGCGTCTACGTGTTCCTGTTCGGCAAGGAACTGTGGCACCTGATCTCGCATTCGGTGTCGATGGGCGAGCAGCAGATCATGCTGATCGTGCTGGGCCTGATCGACGTGGTGATGATCTCCAACCTGCTGGTGATGGTGATCGTCGGCGGCTACGAGACCTTCGTCTCGCGCCTGCGCCTGGAAGGCCACCCGGACCAGCCGGAATGGCTGAGCCACGTCAACGCCAGCGTGCTGAAGGTGAAGCTGGCGATGGCGATCATCGGCATCTCCTCGATCCACCTGCTGAAGACCTTCATCGCCAGTGGCGCACTGAATGGCATCCCGCTGTGCACGCCGGAGCAGATGAGCGTGGCCGCCGCCAACATCGGTGTCGCCCGCTGCTCGATGCTGACTCAGGAAGGCGTGCTGTGGCAGACCATCATCCACTGCGTGTTCATCCTGTCGGCGATCGGCATCGCCTGGACCGACAAGCTGATGTCCAACGGCCACAGCAAGTCGCACGACAAGGCGCACGACCACTGAGGTCGGCGCCGGCAACGGCACGGCCGCCGTTGCCCATCCCGGCCACTGCTCTTGTACGCGGCGGCGGCCGGGATGCTAGATTGCACCCTCGCCGTTGCCGGCGGTGGCGTCGGGAAACGTCACCCTGCCGCGCCCGGACCGCAGGTCCCGGCCATGCATATCAATGATTTACGTCACGTCGTCTTCTAGAGGGGAGCAGGATGTCGCACGTCTCAACGATCACCGCCGCGCGCCGGTGGCTGCCGGTTGCCCTGGCACTGGCACTGGCTGCCTGCTCGGGCAAGGAGGAAACCGCCGCACCGGCCCCGGCCGCCGCACCCACCGCCGCTGCACCGGCCGCACCGGTGGTTGCCGCCAAGGTGCAGTCGATGGGCACCGAGCAGCTGCGTGAGTCGGCCAGCCAGGCCCTGCGCGAGAACCGCATGTACGCGCCGGCCGGCGACAACGCCATCGAGTACTACCTCGCCCTGCGCGACAAGACGCCGGACGACGCCTCGGTGAAGAGCGCGCTGACCGACCTGCTGCCCTACACCCTGATCGCCGCCGAACAGCACCTGGGCCGCGAGGACTACACCGAAGCGCAGCGCCTGGTGGCACTGATCGAGAAGGTGGACGCCTCTGCGCCGGCGTTGCCGCGCCTGAAGGACGGCCTGGCCAAGGGCGTGCAGAACGCGGCCAAGCGCACCGAGGCCGAAGCCGAGAAAGCGAAGAAGGACGCCGAGGACCGCAGCAAGCAGCAGACCGAACAGCAGCGCCTGGCCGAGCAGCGTGCCAAGGAAGCCGACGCAGCCAAGCAGATCGCTGCCCAACAGGACGCTGCCCGCCGCGACAACGAGCGCCAGGAAGCCGAGCGCCAGGCTGCGGCCCGCCGCGAAGCCGAGCAGAAGCAGCAGCAGGCTGCCGCCCAGCAGGCCAGCGCCGCACGCCAGGCTGCGGCTCCGGCGGCCGCTGCGGCGCCCAACCTGCGCCCGGTCAGCACACCGGCGCCGCGCTATCCGTCCGAGGCGCTGCGTGCAGGCACCTCCGGCGAGGTGCTGGTGGAGATCACCGTCGGCACCGACGGTTCGGTGACCAACGCCCGTGTGCTGCGCGCAACACCGTCGCGCGTCTTCGATCGCGAGGCCATGAACGCGGTCAAGCGCTGGCGCTTCGAGCCGGTCAGCGCACCGGTCACCACCCGCCGCACCCTGGTGTTCGCCCCGGGCGGCAGCTGACCACGAAAAGGGGACGGAGGGGATTAAGTCGTTTCCGCCCCGCAATGACCACACGGCCCGGCATGTCCGGGCCGTGTTCGTTTCAGGAGAGGCTGTCGATCAGGCGTTGCAGTGCCGGATCACGCGCGGCCAACACCTGGAACAGGCCCAGCGCATGCAGGCCCGGCAGCAGCGCACGCAGGTCGGCTTCGGCGGTGGCGCGGGTGGCGTCATCGCTGGCGGGGTCCTGCCAGTCACGGACGCTGGCGAGGAAGGCGCCGACGCTGCCCTTGCGCACGGTGAGGCCGTTCACCTGCACCTCGTTCTGATGGTCGGGAAGGATGTCGTGTGGCTGCATGGGTGATGCTCCGGTGGGATCGGAAACCCAGTGTGCCGCCCAGCCAGCGGCACTTCTGCCGTATAACTGCCATTGGATATGGCAGATCAGACATCACCCATGTTGATTGACCCCGCATTGGCGAACGCCGAAGGCGGTCCACTCGTCCTGGCCTCGCAGCTGCGGGTGCCCGGACGGCGCCGCACCGCGCGCCACCAGCACGTGCGCGGCCAAGTGCTGGGTGCCCACCACGGCCTGCTGCGGATCGAGGCCGGCGATCTGCACTGGTTGCTGTCGGCGGGGCACGTTGCCTGGATACCGCCCTTGCTGCCCCACGCCCTGGTAGGGGCAGAGGCATTCGATGGCTGGAGCCTGTACTTCAACGCCGAAGCCTGTCTGGAGCTGCCCGCCGTGCCGCGCATTTTCCAGCCGAACGTGCTGTTGCAGGCGGCGATGATGCGCGCACTGAGTTGGCCACATCAGGCGCTGGACGCCGCGCAGGCACGCCTGGCCGGCGTGATCACCGATGAGATCGCCGCCAGCACGCCTTTGCCGCTTGCCTTGCCACAACCGCAGGATCGACGGTTGCGGCGGATCGCGGCGGCGCTGGCACGGTCGCCGGACGACCTTCGCAGCGTCGAAGCGTGGGCAGCCGCCAACGGACTGTCCGGCCGCAGCCTCGCCCGCCGGTGGCAGGCCGAAACAGGCATGACCCTGGGCCATTGGCGGCAGCGCCTGCGCGTGCTGCTGTCGCTGCCACGCCTGCTGGCCGGCGAGCCGGTGATCAGCGTTGCGCTGTCGATGGGCTACGACACCCCGAGCGCGTTCATCACCGTGTTCAAGCGCGAGATGGGGGTGACGCCTGCGCGGTACGCAAAAGACGCAAAAGGGGACGGAAGGGATTAAGTCGCTTCTGACTCATCCGACGCGGCTTCGCGGCGTTGCCTGATGTCCGGCTTCGCGGCCGCAATGACAGGCTGAAACCCCGTCCAGTCTCCAGATCCCATGCCCCGACAAGCACGCCTGATGCTGGCAGGCCAGGCCTATCACGTGATCCAGCGCGGCGTGAACAAGGGCGCGATCTTCATCGACGACGTCGACCGCCAACTGTTCCTGCATCTGTTGCACAGCGCATTCCTCAAGCACCACGTCGCACTGCATGCCTATGTCCTGATGGGCAACCACATCCATCTGCTCGCCACGCCGTCCACACAGCAGGGACTGGCGGGCGCAATGCGCATGCAGGGCAACAACTACGTGCAGGCGTTCAACCAGCGGCACGGACGCAGTGGGCCGCTGTGGCAGGGTCGCTTCCATTCCTCGATGATCGACAGCGATGCCTATCTTCTCAGCGTATACCGCTACATCGAACGCAATCCGGTTCGTGCCGGAATTGCGGTCAGCGCCGAAGATCATCCGTGGTCCAGCGTGCACGGCAACCTTCAACGACGCGATGATCCGATGCTGACACCGCATCCTGCGTTCAAAGCACTGGCAGCGACCGCTCGGAAAAGGGCGTCGTTGTATGCCGAGTTCCTGCGCGACGTGAATGCATCCGCCGACGTACCTGCGATCCGCAACCACAGTGCCAGGCAAAGCCCAATGGGGGACGCTGCATTCCTGCGGATGGTGGAACAGACGCTGGGACGCCCCGTGGTGATGCGCAGACGAGGGCGCCCGCGCAAGCAGGGGACGGGAGAGGCAGAAACGACTTAATCCCCTCCGTCCCCTTTTTGGTCAGCCAGAGATGGCCAGGCGCTCGTTGTGATAGCGGCGCACGGCGGCGAACCACAGCACGGCGGCCAGGCCGAGGCTGGCGCCAAGGTAGATCGCCCAGACCGCCGGGGTGATGATCTCGTGGCGGATCACTTTCAGCAGCATCTGGTTCTGCGACAGGAACGGCACGGCGTACTGCCACAGCTCGCTCTTCAGCGGATAGGCCACCAGTGCGTAGCCGGGCAGCATCGGCAGCAGCATCAGCCAGGTCATGTGGCTCTGCGCTTCCTTCATGCTCTTGGCCGCGGCCGACAGGAAGGTCAGCAGCGAGGTGCCGATCAGC
Source organism: Stenotrophomonas sepilia (assembly GCF_003244875.1). Taxonomy (GTDB): domain Bacteria; phylum Pseudomonadota; class Gammaproteobacteria; order Xanthomonadales; family Xanthomonadaceae; genus Stenotrophomonas; species Stenotrophomonas sepilia. Next base: position 30,681 of record NZ_LXXZ01000098.1, on the reverse strand, counting down.
AGCATCGGCAACATCACCAGCAGCATCTGCAGCATCGAGCCGACGTTCATGTTGAACTGGCGGCCGATGTTGCCGGGTGCGATCTGCGCGCTCACCTTGAACGCGACCAGGGTCAGCAGCAGCGACACGAAACCGACCACGCAGGCGGCGGCGATCTTGCCGCTGACGATCGCGCTGCGCGAACCCGGCGTGGCCAGCAGGGGTTCCAGCGACTGCCGCTCGCGCTCGCCGGCGGTGGCGTCCATCACCAGGTAGGCGCCACCGATGAACGAGGTCAGCGTCAGCAGTACCGGCAGCAGCATCGACAGGATCATGCCGCGCTTGGCCTCGGCACTGGCCAGGTCCTGGCGCGCCACGTCCAGCGGGCGTGCCACCTGTGCGTCGATGCCGCGTGCCATCAGGCGCAGTGCACCGACCTGGCCGTTGTAGGTGGCCAGCGCCGCTTCCAGGCGTGCACTGGGTACTTCGGCCGCGCGACGCGTGCTGTCCTTGATCACCTCCACCAGCGCCGGCTTGCCCTCGGCCCAGTCCTTGCCGAAGTCATCGCTGATGCGCAGCGCCACATCGATGTCCTGGGTGCGGATGGCCTCGGCCAGGTCCTTCGGTGCCGGTGCGGCATTGAGGCCCTGTGCGGCGAGGAAGCGCACCAGGTTCGGCGCGTTCCCGGCGCCGATGGTCGGGATCTGCAACGGCTCTTCGATCTGGGTGCGTACCCGGCTCTCGGCCAGCTTGCCCATGCCCAGCAGCAGCACCGGGTACAGCAGCGGCCCGAACAGCAGGGTCAGCAGCAGCGTGCGGCGGTCACGCGACAGGTCGCGCAGTTCCTTGCGCATCACCGTCATCAGGGTCGACATCATGCTCATGCGTGCAGGCCCTCTTCGCTGCCGATCAGTTTCACGAACGCGTCCTCAAGATTGGCTTCGCCGGCCTGCGCACGCAGCTCGTCGGCGCTGCCGGCAGCCATCACCGTGCCCTTGGCGATGATCACGATGTGGTCACACAACGCGCCCACCTCCTGCATGATGTGGCTGGACAGGATCACGCAGCGCCCCTCTTCGCGCAGGCCCAGCAGGAAGCGGCGCAGCGCGCGCGTGGTCATCACATCCAGGCCGTTGGTCGGTTCGTCGAGGATGACGTTGCGCGGGTCGTGCACCAGCGCGCGGGCAATCGCGGTCTTGGTGCGCTGGCCCTGCGAGAAACCATCGGTCTGCCGGTCGAGGATGTCCCCCATGTCCAGCGCGTGCGACAGCACCTCGATGCGTTCGCGGATGCGCTCGGCAGACAGGCCATGCAGTTCGCCGAAGTAGGCGATGTTCTCGCGCGCGGTCAGGCGCTTGTAGACGCCACGCGCATCGGGCAGCACGCCCAGGTGGCGGCGCACCTCCACCGGATTGAGGGCGGCATCGATGCCATCGACAGTGATGCTGCCCTGGTCGGGCGTCATCAGTGTGTACAGCATGCGCATGGTGGTGGTCTTGCCGGCACCATTGGGGCCGAGCAGGCCGGTGATCTGCCCATCCCCGGCGCGGAAGCCGACGTTGGCGACCGCCTGGATGCGGCCCGTGCGGGTATCGAAGGCCTTGTGCAGGTTGTCGGCGACGATCATGGTTCCCATCCGTTGAACGAGGTGAACGCCGGCACGTAGCTCAGCGTGTCCAGGCAGCCGGCATCCAGCGCCTTGGCATCGGTCTTGTCGATGAACTGTCCGAGCAGCCGCGGCATGCAGCCGGCGGTCAACGTGCCATGGCCCTGGCCACGGGCGACCAGCGCACGGCCGTTGGGCAGGCCCTTGAGCACCTGTGCGGCGTAGCGCGGCGGCGTCACCGGGTCCAGCTCACCGGACAGCAGCAGTGCCGGCACGTCGCTGCGCAGCGGCACGGCATCGGTTGCCGGCGCCGGACGGTGCGGCCACACCGGGCAGGCCGCGAAGAACGCGCTGGCGACCTCGTTGCCGAACAGGCGTTCGGGATCTTCGGCCGGCGCGTGGTAGCGCGGCGCATCCTCGCTGCAGATCACCGACCATTGCATGCCGCGGTTGATCTGGAAATCCATGCTGCGGTTCGCGCCGCGCGCCAGCGATGCCAACGGGGCATAGCGCCCCTGTGCGGCTTCATCCAGCACCAGTGGCAGCAGCGAGGAATACTGCGGCACGTAGGAGAAGGCGAAGGCAAGGCCGACCACGCTGTCCGGCGTCAGGACATCCTGCCGGGGTGCGTTGGTACCCGGGTCGCGATACTCGAGCGAGACCGGTGCACGGCGCAGGGAGTCGACCACGCTGCGCAGCTGCGCGCGGGTATCGGTCGGGAAACGCTTGCTGCACGCGGCATCCTTGCGGCACTGCGCCGACTGCAGGGCGATCGCATCCTCGAAGGTGGTTGCGAAGTCGCCACCGACCACCAGCTCGTTCGGTACCACGCCATCGATGACGATGCTGCGGGTGTGCTGCGGGTAGGCCCCGGCATAGCGCTGGGCCACGCGGGTACCGTAGGAGCCGCCAACCAGGTTGAGCTGGTCCACACCGAGCGCCGCACGCACCGCATCCAGATCGGCGATCGCCTCGGTGGTGGTGTAGAAGCGCGCATCGGCACGCCCCTGCAGCGATGCGGCGCAGCGCTGGGCGTAGTCGCGCAACGCTGCCTCGGAAGGCGCGGCATCCTCGTCCACCTGCAGCGGCTTGCCGTCCGCGCCCAGGCAGCTGAGCGGGTTGGAGCCGCCGGTGCCGCGCTGGTCGATCAGGAACACGTCGCGCTGTTTGCGGACCTGGCGCAGTGCAGTGTCGACGATGACCGCCACCTCGCTGGCCGCCTGGCCGGGGCCGCCGGCCAGGAAGAACACCGGGTCCGGCTGGCTGGCGCCGCTGCTGCCCGATTCCAGCCAGGCGATACGCAGGCCGATCCGGCGACCGCCGGGCTGGGCCCGGTCCTCCGGCACCTGCAGGGTGGCGCACTGCGCCTCCACGTTGGCGCTGGCGCCTTCGGTAGACAGCGTGCAGGGCTGGAAGTCGATCGTGCCGAAGCGGCGGCTGGGTGCATCGCTGGCGCTTCCGGCGTCGGCCGGCGGCGGCTGGCTGCACCCGGCAAGCATCAGGCTGGCCAGCATCCCGGCCAGCGCGAGGTGGTGTCTTTGCATCGTGCTCGTTTCCCCTGGAGGACGTTCCTGTCGACCACGACGGGCTGCCGCGGAAGATGTGACCCAACTTACACGGGCAGCGCGCCGACGGCGATGGGCAATGACGAATCCGCCGCCAACGGCGCGCAGACCAGGCGGTCCCGCCCCTCGGCCTCGGCCGGCACAGGGCGGCATCGGCGGCGGACCGCAGCGCCCCATGGGCCATTGCCCCGGCCCGACGGCGATGCGGGGTCTGAAAACGGCGAGCACGGCCGCCGGCGCGCGCGCAGAATCCGCCGCAGACCCAGGAGACGCCCATGCACACGTGGTACCTCGGTGGCATCGACCATCGCCCCTTCCTGCACCTGTTCGAGATGAGCGACAGCGCGCTCGCCGCGCTCGGCATCCAGCGTCGCTGGGCCGGCGCCAACGGCGGACATCCCTGCCGGATCAGCCTGAGCGATCCCGCGCCTGGCAGCGAGCTGCTCCTGCTGTCCCACGTCCACCTGCCGCTGCATTCGCCGTACCGCGCCGCCGGCCCGATCTTCGTGCAGCGCGGCGTGACCCGTTGCGTGCTGACGCCGGGCGAGGTGCCCCCGTATGTGCAGCGCCGGATGATTTCGATGCGTGCCTATGACCACGCCGCGCTGATGTGCGGTGCCCAGGTCTGTGCGGGCACCGAGGTGGCCGACCATCTGGATGCACTGTTTGCCGACCCGTCGGTGGCATTCGTCCAGCTGCACAACGCGGCGCATGGCTGTTTCTCATGCCAGGCAGATCGGGTGGGTACCGGGACCGCGTAGCGTGATCTCCATGACGTGATCGATGCCACGCCGATCACGTGACATACAGCGCATCCGTTCAGCCCTGCGTGAAGCCTGCGGGAAGGGCTTCACATGCGCAGTCACGGATCGGCACTTCGATGGTTCCGTCGCCTGCATCGCGACTCGATACTCGCCGTGGTGCCGCCGGAAGTCCGCCGCGCAGCGCAGCGCCTGCGGTCACCGTTCCCTTTCGACGACCACAAGGATGCGCCATGTCATTCCGATCCACACCGCTGTTGCTGGCCACCTCGTTCGTGGCTGCGGGCCTGTGCCTGGCCGGCAACGCGTTCGCCCACGGCACCATGACCACGCCTGTCAGCCGCGTCTACGCCTGTTTCCAGGGCAACCCCGAGAACCCGACCAACCCGGCCTGTGCCGCCGCCAAGGCCATCGGCGGTTCGCAGGCGTTCTACGACTGGAACGGCATCAACCAGGCCAACGCCAATGGCAACCACCAGGCCGTGGTACCCGACGGCAAGCTGTGCAGCGGCAACAACCCGACCTTCCGCGGGCTGGATGTGAACCGCAGTGACTGGCAGACCACGCCGATCCAGCCCGATGCCAATGGCAGGTTCACCTTCGTGTTCAAGGCGACCGCACCGCACGCCACCCGTGACTGGCGCTTCTTCGTCACCCGCGAAGGCTGGCAGCCGGGCGGCCCGCTGCGCTGGGCCGACCTGCAGGAGTTCTGCACCCTGGGCAATACACCGCTGTCGGCCGATGGCACCTACAAGCTGCAATGCACGTTGCCGCAGCGCAGCGGCCAGCATGTGATCTACAACACCTGGCAGCGCTCGGATTCGACCGAGGCGTTCTATACCTGCATGGATGTGCGCTTCCAGGGCGGCGGCGGAACGGCACCGGCAACACAGTGGCAGGATGCCGGCCCGGTCACCGCGCGCGGCGAGCTGCCGGTCGGCACCACGTTGGCGCTGCGCGTGTTCAATGCCAACGGCAATGATGTCGAACGCGTGGAAGCCACGCTGGCCAGCGGCCAGACTGCCGCCGCACAGTGGCCGCTGGTGCTGGCACGCAAGGTCAATGCCAGTGCGCAGCACGCACGCGTGGGCGTGCTCAGCAACGGCGTGATCACGCCGGCGGCCTCGGCCACCGACAACCGGGTGTACCTGAAGGACGGCAACCGCTTCCAGCTCGACACCCGGGTGCCCGACGCGGGCACGCCGTCGCCGGGCGGTGATTTCGACCACGTGTACCCCGCAGGCATTGGCAGCTACGTCCCCGGCCAGACCGTGGTAAAGGGCACCGACGGCAAGCTGTACGCCTGCCGCCCGTTCCCGGAAGGGGCGTGGTGCAACGTCAATGCCGAGGCATATCGCCCCGGTATGGGCAGTGCATGGCGCGATGCTTGGGTGCCCTACTGACCCGTTGTAGAAGGCGGTGCGCATCGCGCCGCCTTCTGCCTGAGCCGCAGTGCTTTGAGCAGCGTGCTGCAGATCAGGCACGACAGCCACTGAAATCAAACTTGTCCGATATTGCCGGCCTGTCTGCATGTGAAGACTTCATGGGGTTTCCCATACCTCGCAAAGGAGTCTCTGCATGCACCTGTCCCATCGGGCAGTCCTCGCACTGTCCGTCGTTGCCGGCCTGGCCCTGTCCGGCAGCGCCTTCGCCCACGGCACCATGACCAAGCCGCTCAGCCGCGTGAAGCAGTGCCACGAGGGCAATCCGGAAAACCCGACCAACCCGGCCTGCGCCGCCGCCAAGGCCATCGGTGGTTCGCAGCCGTTCTACGACTGGAGCGCGATTGCCCACGGCAATGCCAATGGCAACCATCGCGAACTGGTGCGCGACGGCGAACTGTGCAGTGCCAGCATTCCCAAGTACCGCGGGCTCGACCTGAACCGCACGGACTGGCCGACCACGCCGATCCGCGCCGACGCCCGTGGCCGTTACACCTTCGAGTTCCGCGCGCCGGCGCCGCACGCCACCCACGAATGGAAGTTCTACGTCACCCGCGATGGCTGGCAGCCGGGCAGCCCGCTGCGTTGGGCCGACCTGCAGGAATTCTGCACGCTGGGCAACACGCCGCTGTCCGAAGGCGGTGTCTACAAGCTGGACTGCCCGCTGCCCAAGCGCAGTGGCCAGCACATCATCTACAACACCTGGCAGCGCTCGGATTCGCAGGAGGCGTTCTATACCTGCATGGACGTGCGCTTCGAAGGCGGCGATGGCGTGGTTCCGCCGCCGCAGTGGCAGGATGCCGGCGCTGTGACCGCCAACGGTGCACTGGACGTGGACAGCACCGTGACCCTGCGTGTGTTCAATGCCAACGGCAATGACCTGGAGCGCGTGGAGACCACGCTGGCGGCCGGCCAGACCGCTCCCGCACAGTGGCCGCTGGCGCTGGCCCGCAAGGTCAATGCCAGTGCGCAGCACGCCCGCGTCGGTGTGATGAAGAACGGCGTGATCACGCCGGTCGCCTCGGCCACCGAAAACCGCGTGTACCTGAAGCCGGGCAATCGCTTCCAGCTGGAAACCCAAGTGCCGGGCCCGGTTGATCCGGTCGACCCGCCGGGTGGCGATTTCGACTTCGTGTATCCGGCCGGCCTCGGCAGCTACACGCCGGGCGAGACCGTGGTGAAGGGCACCGACGGCAAGCTGTACGCCTGCCGCCCGTTCCCGGAAGGCGCGTGGTGCAACATCAATGCCGGTGCCTATCGCCCGGGCACCGGCTATGCCTGGCGTGATGCCTGGGTCGCGTACTGAGGCAGGCACCGGGGGCGGCAGGGTGCCGCCTCCGGTTCGCGGGGTTGCCGGCCAGCGGCCGGCACGCCCCGCCTACTTGCTGCTGACGTACTTCTCGCGGCGGATCTGCGGGTTGCCCAGGCCGGCGGCCTTCAGCAGCTCGGCGCAGGCATCGACCATGTCCGGGTTGCCGCACAGGTAGGCGATGTCGGTGGCCGGGTCCGGCGTGAAGCCGGCCAGCGCCTGCTGCACGTAGCCGTGCTGTACGTCCGGGTGCGGATCAGCCGGGAGTTCACGCGACAGGCACGGAACATAGCGGAAGTTCGCGTGCTTTTCGGCGAAGCTGTAGAAATCTTCGCTGTACAGCAGCTCGCCCGGGCTGCGCGCGCCCTGCAGCAGCACGATCTGCACGCCGCGTTCGGCCATGGCCTTCTCCAGCAGCGGCAGCATGGAGCGGTACGGGGTAACACCGGTACCGGTGGCGATCAGCAGGTAACGGGCGTTGTGGTCACCGGGATTCAGGCAGAACCGGCCATAGGGGCCGGACGCACTGATCTGGCTGCCCTGCTCCAGTGCCTCGAACAGGGCCGTGGCGGCGCCACCGGGCACGAAACTGACCGCGATGTCCACCGCCTCGCCCGGGCCCAGCGCATGGTCGTGGATGGTCGCCAGCGAGTAGCTGCGCTTGGTTTCGGTGCCGTCGGCGTAGCTGAAATGGACCTGGATGAACTGGCCGGGCTGGAAATCCAGCGGCTGCCCATCGTCACGCACGAACTGGTAATGGCCGACGGTCGGGGCCAGCATGCGGCAGCCGACCAGCTTGAGGGGGAATTGAACAGGCACGACTTTTCGGGACAGTGTGTAGCCGGGGCAAGCCCTCGGGGTCTTCTATAATAGCCCCTCCCCGCCCCTCTCCAGCGCCAGCCCATGGGCGCGAAGGCTTCGAGCTTGGCATCCCAGAACGATACGGCGCCCGCCCTGCGCGTGCGCGACCTGCGCAAGACCTATGACAACGGCACCCAGGCCCTGAAGGGCGTTTCCCTGGAAGTGGCCCCGGGCGACTTCTTCGCCCTGCTCGGCCCCAACGGGGCGGGCAAGTCGACCCTGATCGGCATCATCAGCTCCCTGGTCAACCTCAGCGAGGGCCAGGTGGAAGTGTTCGGCAGCGACCTGGTGCGGAACCGCAGCGCCACCATGCGCCTGATCGGCCTGGTGCCGCAGGAAATCAATTTCAACCTGTTCGAAAAGCCCTTCGACATCCTGGTGAACTACGCCGGTTTCTACGGCGTGCCGCGCGAGGAAGCCGAGCAGCGCGCCGAAGAAGAACTGAAGCGCGCGCACCTGTGGGAAAAGGCGCAGGTGATGAGCCGCACGCTGTCCGGCGGCATGAAGCGCCGGCTGATGATCGCCCGCGCGATGATGACCCGCCCGCGGCTGCTGATCCTGGACGAACCCACCGCCGGCGTGGACATCGAGATCCGCCGCGACATGTGGCGCGTGCTGAAGGAGATCAACGGTGCCGGCACCACGATCATCCTCACCACCCACTACCTGGAAGAGGCCGAGTACCTGTGCCGCCACCTGGCGATCATCAACCATGGCCAGATCGTCGAGCAGGGGCCGATGCGCACCCTGCTGGCCAAGCTGGACGTGGAAGGCTTCCTGCTGGACATCGACGGTGACCTGCCGGCGCAGCTGCCGGTGATCGAGGGCGCGACGCTGACCGCGCCGGATCCGCACACGCTGGACATCGACATGCCACGCGCGATGGACCTCAACCGCGTGTTCGCCACGCTGAACGAGGCGGGTATCCGCGTGCGTTCGATGCGTACCAAGAGCAACCGCCTGGAGGAGCTGTTCGTGCGCCTCACCGGCAACATGGAGAAGCCTGCATGAGCACCACCGAGCTGACCGACGGCCAGCGCAACCGCATCGCGCTGATGACCATCGTGCGCCGCGAAGTCGCCCGCATCATGCGCATCTGGGGCCAGACCCTGGTGCCGCCGGCGATCACCATGACCCTGTACTTCCTGATCTTCGGCAACCTGATCGGGTCGCGCGTGGGTGACATGGGCGGCTACACCTACATGCAGTTCATCGTGCCGGGCCTGGTGATGATGAGCGTGATCCAGAACAGCTACGGCAACATCAGTTCCTCGTTCTTCGGTGCCAAGTTCGGCCGCCACGTCGAAGAACTGCTGGTCAGCCCGATGCCGAACTGGGTGATCCTGTGGGGCTACGTGGCCGGTGCCGTGCTGCGCGGCCTGATGGTCGGCGTGATCGTGCTGATCATCGCGATGTTCTTCACCCCGGTGCGAATCCCGCATCCGATCGTGATGCTGACCACGGTGATCCTCGGCGCGACGATCTTCTCGCTGGCCGGATTCATCAATGCGGTGTATGCGAAGAAGTTCGATGACGTGGCGATCGTGCCGACCTTCATCCTGACCCCGCTGACCTACCTGGGTGGCGTGTTCTATTCGGTGAAGCTGCTGCCGGGCTGGGCCGAAGCGGCCACGCACGCGAACCCGATCTTCTACATGGTCAACGCGTTCCGCTATGGCCTGCTGGGTAGCAGCGATGTGCCGCTGCCGGTGGCCTACGGCCTGATGATCGGTTTCGTGGTGGTGCTGACGGCGCTGGCCCTGTGGCTGCTGCGCCGTGGTGTGGGCATGCGCAGCTGAGACCTGCGTGGTAGTGCCGGCCGCTGGCCGGCAACACCAGATCCACGCCATGCGTGGATGCAGCAGTCTGTAGAGCCGAGCCTATGCTCGGCTCTTTTTTGCCTGCAATCTCCGGCACAATCGCAGTTCTGATTCCCCCCAGAAAACGGTGAACGTGCAATGCGCATCCTGATCCTCGGCGCCGGCGGTACCGGCGGTTACTTCGGTGGCCGCCTGGCCCAGGCCGGCGTGGACGTGACCTTCCTCGTGCGCCCCGCGCGCGCCGCGCAGCTGGACCATGATGGCCTGGTCATCCGCAGCCCACTGGGTGATGCGCGTTTCCCGGTTCAGCACGTCACTGCTGATGCACTGCCCGCACTGGCCGCGCAGAAGCCCTTCGATCTGGTCATCCTCAGCTGCAAGGCCTACGACCTGGACAGTTCGATCGATGCCATCGCCCCGGCAGTCGGAGCGAACACCACCGTGCTGCCGATCCTCAACGGTCTGCACCACTACAACGCACTGGATATGCGCTTTGGCCGCGACGCGGTGCTCGGCGGCCTGTGCTTCATCAGCGCCACCAAGGCGCCCGATGGCGCGGTGCTGCATCTGGGCAAGCCGGCCAAGCTCACCTTCGGCGAGCGCGACGGCGGCGCGATCTCCGCGCGCGTGCGCGCCTTGGCTGCGGTCTGCGCGAAGGCCAACCTTGATCACCTTGCCAGCGAACGTATCGGCCAGGAACAGTGGATCAAGTACACCTTCCTGACCGCGCTGGCCGCAGCCACCTGCCTGCTGCGTGCGGATATCGGCACCATCGTCGCCACCGATGATGGCGAGGCGATCGTACGTGGCCTTTACGACGAGTGCCTGGCCGTCGCCGAAGCCGCCGGTGAACCGGTTCCGGAGGCAGCGCAGGACACTGCGCGCGGCACGCTGACCCAGGCCGGCTCGGCGTTGAAGGCCTCGATGCTGCGTGATCTGGAGGCCGGCCAGCAGGTGGAGGCCGAACAGATTGTTGGCGACATGCTGGTGCGTGCGCGCAGGGCTGATCAGGAAGCCCTGCTGCTGCAGGTTGCCTACAGCAGTCTGCAGGCCTACCAGGCACTGCGGGTCGCGTGAGTCCCGCCTTGCAGGCCAGCCTATTGCCCGCGCGGGTACTGATTCTCGGGCTGGGCTGGAGCGGACGCGTGCTGGCCGCGCAGCTGCAGGCGCACGGCATAGGCGTGGCCGGCACAGTGCGCGATCCCTCGTTCGCGCCGGACGATGGCCTGCCACGGCATCAGCTGCACGCCGACACGCCACCGTCGCCTGCCCTGCTCGATGTGATCGCGCAGGCCGATGCCGTGCTGTGCAGCGTGCCGCCCGACGCGGAGGGCGACCCGGCACTGCGCCTGCTGCTGCCCGCGCTGCAGGCCAGCCCGGCATTGCGCTGGGTCGGCTATCTGTCGTCGACCTCGGTGTATGCCGACCGCGCCGGCGGTTGGATCGACGAGCGCAGCGCGGCCGACGCCACTGAAGCGGCTGGCGTGCAGCGCCTGCTCGCGGAAGCCCAGTGGCGCGCACTGGCCGGACAACGCGGCATCGCCTCGGCGGCATTCCGCCTGCCCGGCCTGTACGGGCCGGGTCGCAATGCGCTGGTGCAGTTGGCGCAGGGGCGTGCGCGCCACGTGGTTCGCCCGGGCCAGGTGTTCAACCGACTGCACGTGGATGACCTGGCAACCGTCATCATCGCCGCAATGCGGCGCCCGGCCCGGCAGGGTCTCTACCTGCCCAGCGACGACGAACCGGCGCCGCCGCAGGATGTGCTGGCCTTCGCCGCGAAGCTGGGCGGGTTTGCGCTGCCGCCCGCCGTGGCCTGGGATGACCCGGTACTGAGCCCGACGCTGCGGCGCTTCTACGAGAGCAACAAGCGCATCGACAGCCGTGGCACGCGTGAAGCGCTGGGGTGGCAGCCGCGCTTCCCGAGTTACCGTGAAGGCCTGACGGACCTTGCCGCTTCGCTCGCCGGGCATGGCCCGGCGCTACCGGACAGCGCTTTGTAGAGCCGAGCCCATGCTCGGCTGCTCTTTGCGTCTTTCGCGCTGCGCGCGATAAGCCGAGCATGGGCTCGGCTCTACGGATCAACCCGCGTCGGGCAGGCGGAAGAACGCGCGGGCGGCCGCCGTGGCATTGGCCGCGGTCACCGCAACGTCCTCGCCACGGTCACGTGCCAGCTCTTCCACGATGTGCGACAGGAACATCGGCTCGTTGCGCCGGTCCTTCGGCATCGGCTTCAGCGTGCGCGGCAGCAGGTACGGCGCGTCGGTCTCGATCATCAGGCGGTTGGCCGGGATGTTCTTCACCAGTTCGCGCAGGTGCGCGCCACGGCGCTCGTCGCACAGCCAGCCGGTGATGCCGATGTACCAATCCTGGTCCAGGTAATCGAACAGCTCACCGCGTTCGCCGGTGAAGCAATGCACCACCGCCGGACCGATGCGACCTTCGAAGTTCTTCATCTGTGCCATGAAGTCGGCATGCGCATCACGCTGGTGCAGGAACAGTGGCTTGCCGTTGTCTGCCGCCAGCTGCAGCTGGCGCTCGAACGCGCGGTGCTGGGCCGGGCGCGGCGAGAAGTCACGGAAGTAGTCCAGCCCGCACTCCCCCACCGCCACCACTTCCGGATGCGCGTGCAGCGCGCGCATCTCGGCATCGCATTCCTCGGTGTATTCCACCGCGTGGTGCGGGTGCACGCCGGCGGTGGCGTACAGGAAGCCGGGGTGCTGCTGGGCCAGCTGCAACGCCAGCGGCGAGTGCTCGCGGCTGGCGCCGGTGATGACCATCTGCACCACGCCGGCCTGGCGCGCGCGGTCCAGCACGGCATCGCGGTCGCGGTCGAAGGAGTCGTGGGTCAGGTTGGCGCCGATATCGATCAGGTGCATGGTCATCGCGGGGGAAAAGTGCCCGCGCATTGTACCTGCGCCCGCCGTGCCCCCTTATCCTTTGCACATGAACGCCCCGCTCTTCCCGATTTCCCCGCTGCTGCCGCAGATCCAGCAACATCTGGCCGCGCATCAGCGACTGGTGCTGGAGGCCCCGCCCGGTGCCGGCAAGACCACCCAGGTGCCACTGGCACTGCTCGACGCACCGTGGCTGCAGGGCCGCAAGATCATCCTGCTGGAACCACGGCGGGTCGCAGCCCGCAGCGCCGCGCTGTTCATGGCGCGGCAGCTGGGCGAGGAGGTCGGTGGCACGGTCGGCTACCGCATCCGCTTCGAAAACAAGGTTTCGGCGCGCACGCGCATCGAGGTCGTCACCGAAGGCATCCTGACCCGCGTGCTGCAGGACGACCCGATGCTGGAAGAGGTCGGTGCGATCCTGTTCGACGAATTCCACGAGCGCCATCTCAGCGGCGACCTCGGCCTGGCGCTGGCGCTGGATGTGCAGGCGCAGCTGCGCGATGACCTGCGCCTGGTGGTGATGTCGGCCACGCTGGACGGCGAGCGGCTGGCACGTTTTCTCGATGCGCCGCGGCTGAGCAGCGAGGGCCGCAGCTACCCGGTGGCGATCAGCCATTTCCCGGCGCGCCGCGATGAGGCGCTGGAACTGCAGGTGCGCCGCGCGGTGCAGCAGGCCCTGGCCCAGCACCCCGGTGACCTGCTGGTGTTCCTGCCCGGCCAGCGCGAGATCGCGCGGGTGCAGGCGGGCCTGCAGGAATCGCTCAATGGCGATGTCGAGGTCCTGGCGCTGCACGGTGAACTGCCGGTGGAACAACAGGCGCGCGTACTTCAGGTGGCCAGCGATGGCCGCCGGCGCGTGGTGCTGGCGACCAACGTCGCCGAGTCGTCGGTGACGTTGCCCGGCGTGCGCGTGGTGATCGACAGCGGCCAGGCACGCGAACCGCGCTACGACCCCAACAGTGGTTTCACCCGGCTGGACGTGGTGGCCATCGCGCAGGCATCGGCCGACCAGCGCGCGGGCCGCGCCGGCCGCGTCGCCGAGGGCGTGGCCTGGCGGCTGTGGCCACAGTCGCAGCGGCTGGAACCGCAGCGCCGCGCCGAGATCGACCAGGTGGAACTGGCCGGACTGGCACTGGAGCTGGCGGCCTGGGGCAGCAGCGATCTGCGCTTCCTCGATCCGCCACCGGCCGGCCCGATGGGTGCCGCGCGCGAACTGCTGCAGCGGCTCGGCGCCCTGTCCAGCAGTGGCGCGATCACCGAACTGGGCCGGCGTGTGCTGGCGCTGGGCACGCATCCACGGATGGCGGCGATGCTGCTGGCAGCGCCCGATGCCCGCGCCCAGGCGCTGGCTGCCGACCTGGCCGCGCTGCTGGAGGCGCGCGACCCGTTGCGCCAGGGCGGCGACGCGCTGGCGGCCCGCTGGCGCGCACTGGCCGCGTTCCGCAATGGCCGCACACCGGGCGATGCCAACCGCAGCGGGCTGGCCGCGATCGATGCCGCCGCCAAGCAGTGGCGTAGCCGCCTGCGCTGCGAAGCCACGCCGCCGGCCAGCATCGAGGCCCATGAGCTGGGCGACCTGCTCGCTCATGCCTTCCCTGACCGGATTGGCTTCCAGCATCCCAGCGATCCTCTGCGCTACCTGCTGGCCAATGGCCGCAGCGCGCGCCTGCACGAGCTGAGCGACCTGCGCGGTGAGCCGTGGCTGGTGGCCAGCGAACTGCGCTTCGAGGCGCGCGATGCACTGCTGCTGCGCGCCGCACCGGTGGACGAGGATCGGCTGCGCAAGGCGTGGCCGGAGCGCTTCGTCACTGAAGACGTGGTGCGCTGGGACAGCGAACGACGCGCCCTGGTGGCGCTGCGCGAGACCCGTTTCGACCGCATCGTGCTGGACAGCCGCTCGGCCGGCCGGGTCGATCCGCAGCACGCCGCGCAGGCACTGACCGACGCGGTGGCTGAACTCGGTCTGCAGGCGCTGCCGTGGACCGAGGGCCTGCGCCAGTGGCAGGCGCGCGTCGAGTCACTGCGGCGCTGGATGCCGGAGCTGGACCTGCCCGACTGCAGCGACGCGGCCCTGCTGGCCAATCTCACGCAGTGGCTGCAACCCGCGTTCGCCGGCAAGAGCCGCTTGGACGCGCTGGATGAGGCCAGTTTCGGCGAGGCACTGAAGTCGCCGCTGGAATGGTCACAACGGCAGCTGGTCGAGCGCAATGCGCCGACCCGCATCACCGTGCCGTCCGGGCTGGAGCGGCCGATCACCTACGCGTTGGACAGCGAGAGTGGTGATCCGCTGCCGCCAGTGCTGGCGGTGAAACTGCAGGAACTGTTCGGCCTGGCCGACACGCCGCGCATCGCCGATGGCCGCGTGCCGCTGACCCTGCACCTGCTCTCCCCCGGCGGCCGCCCGCTGCAGGTCACCCAGGACCTGCGCAACTTCTGGGAAAACACCTACGCCGAAGTGAAAAAGGAAATGAAGGGCCGTTACCCGCGCCATCCGTGGCCGGACGATCCGTGGACCGCGACAGCCACGCACCGCGCCAAGCCGCGTGGAACCTGACGGGTAGTGCCGGCCGCTGGCCGGCAATGCATTCCACAGGGTGCCCGGGACTGCCGGCCAGCGGCCGGCTACCGGTTTGGGACCCTGCCTGATCCTGAATGGCTGCGGTAGAGTCACACCACGTGCGTCCCCGACTGACATACCGTTTACGGGCAACGCGCGACACTGGACTTCGACCCGAGGCAAAGGACCCCCGCATGAGCAAGCTGACCGTAATCACCGACCGCGCTCTGGAGCGCGCCCTGGAGCTGGCCCACACCGCTGGCGATGGCCTGAAGAGCGCCGGTGGCAGCCTGCGCAACGCGGATTGGATCAAGACCGGCGCCGCCCTCGGCGCAGTGAAGACCGGCGGCAAGGTCGCCACCAAGTTCGTGCGCCGCAATCCGGCCGTGGCCGTGGCCGCTGCTGCGGTGGGTGTCGGCCTGCTCGGCTATGCGCTGTACCGCAAGCAGCAGAAGAAGAAGGCTGCCAATGGCCATGTGGTGAATGGGCAGGCGCAGCGCATCAGCGCGCGTGACCGCCGCAACGACACCGTCGTGGACGAGCACAGCGATATCGGCAGCGACGCCTGAGCCTGCCGGGGTCGGATCCCTTCCACAGGAAGGGCTCTGACCCCAAGGCACTCCATGAGGGCCGGATGCCGCGAGGTATCCGGCCCTTTCTGTTTCAACCGATCTGCCGCCACTGTCCGGGCTGCAGGTCCTCCAGCCGGTACGGTCCCATCGACACCCGCACCAGCCGCAACGTCGGCAGGTTCACTGCCGCTGTCATCCGCCGCACCTGGCGGTTGCGGCCTTCGCGGATCGTGATCGCCAACCAGCTGTCCGGCACGGTCTTGCGGAAGCGTACCGGCGGATCGCGCGTCCACAGCAATGGTGCTGGATCGAGGCGCTCGATCTTCGCCGGCAGGGTCGGCCCATCGTTGAGTACCACGCCGTCGCGCAGCTGTTGCAGCTGCTCGTCACTGGGCGTGCCTTCCACCTGCACCCAGTAGGTCTTGTCGGCCTTGTGCCTGGGGTCGGTGAGCTTGTGCGCCAGCGTGCCGTTGTCGGTCAGCAGCAGCAGGCCCTCGCTGTCATGGTCGAGCCGGCCAGCGGCGTACACGCGCGGCGGCAGGCCGAACCCGGCCAGGGTCGGCCGCGGCGGCACGCTGCGGTCGGTGAACTGGCAGAGCACGTTGAAGGGCTTGTTGAAGGCGATCAGCATTGCAGGCACGGCGGGCGGCGGGTGGGGCATTGTCCCACGCCTCGCGCCCAGGCAACTGTAGAACCGGAGGCAGCGGCAGGAGCCGCTGCCAACGTCGCGTGCGACGGTCCGAAGGGTGCCGGTCAGGACGGCCGGCATTGCCCGCGCTCGGCTGCTGTTGTACTCCGTCGCGCTGCGCGCAATGAGCCGAGCATCGGCTCGGCTCTACGGGGCACTCCGCGCTGGCAACAGGGCGTGCCGGCTTACGGCTTGATGAAACGCAGGGTCATGCGGTCGCTTTCGCCGATCGCCTGGTACTTCGCATCATCGGCCTTGTCGTGCTGGTTGGTCGGGGGCAGCGTCCACACGCCATTGGGGTGGTCCTTGGTGTCGCGCGGGTTGGCGTTGACCTCGCTGCGCGCGTCCAGCTTGAAACCGGCGGCCTCGGCCATCGCGATCACCTGCTGCTGGCCGACATAGCCGGTGTCATCGTCGTCGGCCACGTCGGTCTTGGCGCGATGCTCGACCACGCCCAGCACGCCACCCGGCTTGAGCACGTTGAAGAAGCCCTGGAACATGCCCTGCGCCTGGCCGGCCTTGCGCCAGTTGTGCACGTTGCGGAAGGTCAGCACCACGTCGGCTGAATTGGCCGGGCCGAACACCGGCTTGGCCGGATCGTAGGCGACCACGGCGGTCTTGCCGAACTGCGCGGGTGCACCGGCGTACTTCTTTTCCAGGCTGTCGCGGCTGCGCTGCTGGTAGTCACGGCCACGGCCTTCGGGCACCGCCATCGGATCGACCACCGCAGCGACGTAGTGGCCCTTGTCATGCAGCAGCGGCGCCAGGATTTCCGAATACCATCCGTTGCCGGGGGTGATCTCGATGACGGTCTTTTCCGGCGCTACCTTGAAGAACGACAGCGTCTGCGCCGGATGGCGGAAGCCATCGCGCTTGACGTTGTTGGCATCGCGGGTGGGCGCCTTCACCGCCGCGTCGATGGCCGGCAAGACCTCGATCTTCGCCGGTGCCACCGTGGCCGGTGCGGCGAACGCGGGAACAGCAGCAAGCAGGGCCGAAGCAAGCAGCAGTCGGCAACCACGCAGGGACGAAGCAGGCATCATCGGGACGACTCCAGCGGAAGATGCGGCGAGACTAGCAGTCGCAGCGTCCCAGGTGTTCACAAAACGTTAGCGGCGTGCGCGTCGCGGAACACTGTTTTGTGGTCGTCGCCGCAGCACGGTCACACATCGCGTTCTATTCTGGAACACTTCCCCCAAGGAGTCCGTGCCCATGACGGCAACCCGCGAACTGGGCCGTTCCGGCCTGCATGTACGTCCGCTCGCCTTCGGTGGCAACGTGTTCGGCTGGAGCGCCGATGAGAAGGCCAGCTTCGCCCTGCTCGATGCCTTCGTCGATGCCGGCTTCAACCTGGTCGACACCGCCGACGTTTACTCGGCCTGGGTGCCGGGCAATTCGGGCGGGGAATCGGAAACGCTGATCGGCAAGTGGTTCGCCCGCAGCGGCAAGCGCGACAAGGTGGTGCTGGCGACCAAGGTGGCCAAGTGGGCCGAACGCCCCGGCCTGACCCCGGACAACATCAATGCGGCGGTCGAGGATTCGCTGCGCCGGCTGCAGACCGACGTGATCGATCTGTACCAGGCCCACGAGGATGACGAGTCGACGCCGCTGGAAGCCACGCTGGCCGCGTTCGGCCGCCTGATCGAGGCCGGCAAGGTGCGTGCGATCGGTGCTTCCAACTACAGCGCCACGCGCCTGGCCGATGCGCTGAAGGTGTCCACCGACTACAAGTTGCCGCGTTACGAAACCCTGCAACCGGAGTACAACCTGTATGACCGCGCCGGCTACGAAAAGGAACTGGAACCGCTGGTGCAGCGCGAGCAGATCGGCGTGATCGGCTACTACGCGCTGGCCAGTGGCTTCCTCAGTGGCAAGTACCGCACGCCGGCCGATGCAGCCAAGAGCCCGGCACGTGGCGAGACGGTGGTGAAGCGCTATCTGAACCCGCGCGGCCTGCGCATCCTGCAGGCGCTGGATGACGTAGCCAGCAAGCACAGCGCCAGCGCTGCGCAGATCGCACTGGCCTGGCAGATCGCGCGGCCGTCGATCACCGCGCCGATCGTCAGCGCTACCAGCGTCGAACAGCTGCACGACCTGCTGGCCGCAGCCAACGTATCGCTGAGCGTGCAGGATGTCGCGCAGCTGGATGCCGCCAGCGCCGAATCATGAGACCCGGTTGTGCCGGCCGCTGGCCGGCATGACACGTACATCGAAGAAAATAATTCAACAAAATGGTTGCACGCGACTAAATCGTGGTTTATCGTGCGCACCTCGTTTCAACACCCACTGGAAACTTCCCTTGAACGCGCATTCCGTCGCCATCGCCAAACTGCTGCCATGCCTGCGCATGGACCGGCCGGCGCGCGCGTTCGGCAAGGAAGACCAGCTGACAACGGCCTGATACCCGCCCTGCGGAGATCGGCCACCCCGATCTCCGAGGCCTGACGACGCCCTCGGAACGCAAGTCCCGGGGGCGTTTTCGTTTGCGTCGGCACAAGGACCCGCGATGCCAGAACTGCACCCCGCGCGGCAACCCGCCGCTCACTGATCCAGGTTTTTCTGCCGCGCCGGAGGATTTTCTCCGCGTGCACGGCAACGCCTGGACATTATCTGCATTGCAGCCAAACATTATCGCTCGCCGATAATGTCGGTGGCCTGCACCCTCGATTCTCCAACGGTCCCGTTTCCACCACGGGCTGGTGCGCGCGGCGTTGCCGTGGCGTATGCCGGAGGTCGCGGACAAGCCATCGCCTGGATCGCCTGCTGGAGGCAGGCGCCGGTTCGCCGGTACGCGGTTCGATTCCGCGCGGTTCACCACTGGATAGCTCAGTCGGGTAGAGCAACGGATCCTGATTCCGTCTGTCGTGGGTTCGACTCCCACTCCAACCACATGACCTGTCACGTCATGAATTGAAGCAACACCCGGGGCGCAAGCCCCAGCGGCCATCGTCGCCGTCCACGGTCACTGCCTTCGGGCGGGGGCGTGGAAGGCAGCGGACCGCACGCCGGGCCTCGGCCCGCCGTCACTGCCAGCCACGTTCCGCCCCGGTGCTGCCTGCCGGGAACGACGATGGCAGCACTGCCGGTGCACCGAAGGCTCCGCGCGCGGACCGTCCGCCGATGGCCGCCCTCTTCCGCTGCCTGCACGTGGTGTGCAGGCGGCCTCGCCACGACCTGATCGACCCGGGTCATGGTGATTCATCCGCAACGGGTCGAACCACCAGAGCCATACAAGGAGAGACTCCCATGTTCTGGACCATCAAGGTCGTGATCGGCGACGGCGAGCGCGGCCTGGTGTATCGCAACCGTCGTTTCCAGCAGATCCTGCTGCCGGGCGTGCACCGCCTGTCGCCGTTCGGCGGCCGCCCGCAGGTGGACATCCACACCGCATCGAAGGGCGCGGCCTACACCGGCAGCGACCAGGACAGCCTGATCGAAGCACTGGGCGCGCAGTTGGAGACGCACTTCGTGCTGGCCAACGTCGGCGCCAGCGAAGTTGGCCTGTTGCTGCGCAATGGCCGCATCGATGAAGTGCTGCCGCCGGGCAGCCGTCGCCTGTACTGGCGCGGTTCGGTCGACACCCAGGTGCGCGTGATGGCGCTGGGTGACGAGCCGCGCATTCCGGCGGACGTGCAGCAGCGCCTGGGCCAGCTGGGCGTGCTGCCGCGTGTGGCGGTGATCAGCAGCGTGCCGAGCGAGTCGGTGGGCCTGCTGTTCATCGATGGCACGCTGCGGCAGACGCTGGACGCCGGCCTGCACGCGTTCTGGAACTTCAACGGCAACGTGTCGGTGGAGCGTGTGGAGCTGCGTGCGCGGTCGCTGGACGTGTCCGGCCAGGAGCTGCTCAGCCGCGACAAGGTGACCCTGCGGGTGAACCTGGCCGCGACCGTGCAGGTGGTCGACCCGGTGCGGGCACACCGCACGCTCAGCAATGCCGATGAGTTTGTCTACCGGCAGCTGCAGTTCGGCCTGCGCCAGGCGATTGCCGCGCGCAGCCTGGACGAGCTGCTGGGCGACAAGGCAGCACTGGACGGTGAGATCGCCGCCCATGTGCAGGCGGCGATCGAGGGCCACGGTGTACGTCTGCTTGGCGTGGGCATCAAGGACGTGATCCTGCCGGGCGAGATGAAGGAGATCCTCAACGGCGTGGTGCTGGCCGAGAAGCAGGCCCAGGCCAGCGTGATCCGCCGCCGCGAGGAGGCCAATGCCACCCGTTCGCAGCTCAACACCGCAAAGCTGATCGAGGACAACCCGGTGCTGATGCGCTTGAAGGAGCTGGAGGCGCTGGAGAAGGTCACCGAGAAGATCGACACGCTCACCGTGTTCGGCGGCCTGGACGGCGTGCTGAAGCAGCTGGTGACGATCAGGTAGGGGGTCGCGGTGGCGCAGGGACGCGCCGCCGGCCCATCAAGGACATACACGAAGACATGGACACTCAACACAATTATCAATGGCTGCATGCCGAGGGCAGCACGCCGATCAAGGGCTGGGTCAACGGCGTGCCACTGGAGGCGCAGGCGCATGAGCAGCTGCGCAACATCGCCGCGATCCCGTTCGTCGGGCCGTGGGTGGCGGTGATGCCGGACGTGCACCTGGGCAAGGGCGCGACCGTCGGCTCGGTGATCCCGACCCGCGGTGCAATCATCCCGGCGGCGGTCGGCGTCGACATCGGCTGCGGCATGGCGGCCGTGCGCACCACGCTGCGCGCCAACGACCTGCCCGATGACCTGCGGCAGCTGCGCAACAGCATCGAGCGCAGCATCCCGGTCGGCAACGGGCGCGGCGGCGAGCATCAGCGCATGCCCGACAGCATCCATACCCGGCTGGTGCAGTCCGGGCTGGCCGCCGGCCTGGAGAAGATCAAGGACAGGCACCGCAGGATCCGTACCGACAAGCTCGACCGCCAGCTCGGGACGCTGGGTGGTGGCAACCACTTCATCGAACTGTGCCTGGACGAGACCGACACGGTGTGGGTGATGCTGCACAGCGGGTCGCGCGGCACCGGCAACCTGATCGGTACCTACTTCATCGAGAAGGCGCGCGAGGAACTGGCCCGGCGCGTGCTCGGCTTCCACCTGCCGGACAAGGACCTGGCGTTCTTCATGGAAGGCGAGCCGCTGTTCGATGACTACGTCGAAGCCGTGTCGTGGGCGCAGGACTACGCCCGGCAGAACCGCGAGGCGATGATGTCGCGCGTGCTGGCCGAGATGCGCCACCGGCTGCCGAAGTTCCAGCTGGCGGCGATGGCAGTGAACTGCCACCACAACTACGTGCAGAAGGAAACGCACCACGGGCAGGAGCTGCTGGTGACGCGCAAGGGGGCCGTCAGTGCCCGCGAGGGTGAGCTGGGTATCATTCCCGGCAGCATGGGCACGCGCAGCTACATCGTGCGTGGCAAGGGCAACGCGGACAGCTTCCACAGCTGCAGTCACGGTGCCGGCCGGGTGATGAGCCGTGGCGCCGCGCGCCAGCAGATCACGCTGGCCCAGCACCGCGAGGCCACCGCGCATGTGGAATGCCGCAAGGACAGCGGCGTGCTGGACGAGTCACCGGCCGCGTACAAGTCGATCGACGATGTGATGGCCGCGCAGCTGGACCTGGTCGACGTGGTGCACACCCTGCGCCAGGTGTTGTGCGTGAAGGGGTAAATGGGGCGGTGCCGGCCAAGGCCGGCACCCACCGCACCCAATTGCAGTAGATCCACGCCATGCGTGGATGGAACGGCGCCGACCAGGGTCGGCCTCTACCTGTGCAACGTTCAGCGCACGACGCTGTCTTCGGCCACCAGCGCGTGGTGCACGCCGATGCCCGCGCGCACGCCTTCGGCCATGGCCAGGGTGATGTTGCCGACCGTCGTCGCATCGCCTGCGGCATACACGTTCGGCACCGAGGTCTGCTTCATCATGTCGACCTCGATCAGCTCGCCCAGCGGGCTCTCGGCCAATGTGCAGCCCAGCTGCTGCACCAGCGGTGTGGCCATCACCTGGGTGGCCGGCACGAACAGCGCCCGCTGGGCGATGCGGCGGCCGTCGGCCAGCTCCACCTCCAGCCAGGTCGGCTGGTCGCCCTGCACGCGCAGCACCGGTGACGTCTCGATCTGCACGCCGCGCTGCTGCATGGCAGCCCGTTCCTCATCGGTGATCGGCAGGCCCTGGCTGAAGAAGGTGACATTGCCCCAGTCGGCAAACAGCGGCGCCTTGCTGGCGGACATCGGATGGCCACCAAGCAGGCCGATGGCGCCGCCACCCACTTCGTAACCGTGGCAGTAGGGGCAGTGCAGCACGGTGCTGCCCCAGCGCTCGGCCAGACCCGGCAGCGCCGGCAGCTGGTCGGCGATGCCGCTGGCCAGCAGCAGCTTGCGCGCGGCCAGCACCTGGCCATCGGCGGTACGTACTTCCACGGCCTCTGCGCTGGCGTTGGCCTGCACGGCCTCGGCATGCACCCAGCGCACGCTGGGGTAGTCCAGCAGCTGCTGGCGCGCGGCCTTCAGCAGCTCGGCACCGCTGATGCCATCCAGCCCCATCACCCCGTGCGAATGGCTGGCGAAACGATTGCGCGGCAAACCGGCGTCGATGACGGTGACCGGGCGGCGGGCACGGGCCAGGATCAGGCCCGCAGCAATGCCGGCATAGCTGCCGCCGACGATGAGCACATCAGGATTCATGGTGACCTTCCAGGGAACGGTGATGGGCGAGATGGCGGGCGAAGTCGGCGCCGAGCTTGTCCAGCGTGGTCGCCCGCAGGCGCTGTTCGAGCAGGCGCTGTGCTTCGCGTGCACCCTCCAGCAAAGCGCTGTTGACCAGCTGCTGGATCGGGCAGCCACCGCCGGAATCACGGGTACCGACCTGCACCAGCGACGGTGCGCCCACCGCCAGGTAGACGTCATGCAGGGTGATGGCTGCGGCATCGCGGGCCAACTGGCTGCCACCGCCATGACCACGGGCGCTGTGAACCAGGCCCGCCCTGTGCAGCTGCGCCAGCAGGCGGCGGATCACCACCGGATGGGTCGGCAGGCAGGACGCCAGCTGCTCGGAGGTGCGCGGGCCGTCCTGGCCGACCAGGTGCGCCATCACGTGCAGGGCGTCAGAGAGCAGGTTCGCGGATTTCATGTAACTACATTAGTTACATTTATATCCCCTGTCCAGGGTCCGTATTCGTTCCATATGGACACATTTGTCCTATGAAACACTTTCTTCACATCACTAAACGAAACGCTAATGTGATGTTCGTCGCACTTCAGCGGGAGCTTGGCGGGTCGATACCGCATTGCCCCTTCCCGAGAGTGCTTCCCGATGAATGCGTCTGTCCGTGCTCCGCGCCTGCAGTCCAAGCTGCTCGGCGCGGTTTCTGTTGGCTTGGCCGTGGTCCTGCTGTGCGCGCTGGCTGGCCTGGCCTCCGCCTGGTTCAAGTTGTCCACCGAGGTTCCACCCGAAGTCGCGCACAGCCGCGACGCCGAACGCCTGCAGCGTGAGTTCCGCGGCCAGGTGCAGGAATGGAAGAACGTGCTGCTGCGTGGTCACGACGACGCGTTGCGTCAGCGCCATCTGGACGCCTTCGACAACGAAGGCCGCCTGGTCGAACGGCTGGCCAAGGGCCTGGTGACCAGCCCGGACGCGCGCACGCGTGAACTGGCGCAGGCGTTCATCGGCCTGCACGCGCAGCTGCAGCAGGACTATCACGCGGCGCTGCAGGCATTTGCCGCGGCCGGCTACGATCCCGCCGTCGGCGACACCCTCGTGCGCGGCAAGGATCGCGCGGTGGCGACCGCACTGGATGCATTGAGCAGGCATGCCACGCAGGTGGCCGAAGCGGCGCTGGCGGCACGTTCGCAGCAGGCGCGGCAGACCCTGCTGCTGTGCGCGTCACTGACGGTGCTGGCCGCCGTGCTGTTGCTGATCGGCCTGTCCTGGTGGCTGCGGCGCGCCGTGGTGCAGCCGGTACTGGCGGTGGAAGCCGCTGCACGCGCAGTGGCTGCCGGCGACCTGCAGCACGTGGTACAGGTGCGCAGCCGCGACGAGATCGGACGCCTCGCCCAGGCGATGCAGGCGTTGCAGTCCACGCTGCGCGGCGTGCTGGATGCGCAGGCCGCGATGGCCCAGGCGCACGAGGCCGGCACCATCAGCCATCGCATGGACGCCGCTGCCTTCCCGGGCGCGTTCGGCACCATGGTGGCCGACTGCAACACGCTGGTCGACGCGCACATCCGGGTGAAGATGCGCGCGATCTCGATCATGGGCCGCTACGCCGTCGGCGACCTCAGCCAGGACATGGAACGCCTGCCCGGCGAGAAGGCAGTGATCACCGAAGCGCTGGATGCGGTCAAGCACAACCTCGGGGCGATCAACGGCGAAATCCGCCGCCTGGCCGAAGCGGCGGCCGCCGGTGACTTCAGCCAGCGCGGCGACAGCGCGCGCTTCGAGCATGACTTCCGCGCGATGGTCGATGGCCTGAACCGCCTGATGCAGACCACAGAACTGAACCTCGGCGAAGTCTCGACGATGCTGCGCGCGATCGCCGATGGCCGCCTCGGTGCACGCATGCACGGTGATTTCCAGGGTGTGTTCGCGCGTATCGCCGGCGATGCCAATACCACCGCCACGCAGCTGGCGACCATCGTCACCGACATCAAGCACGCCTCCGGCAACATCCACACCGCCGCCGCGGAGATCGCCGCCGGCAACAATGACCTGTCGCGCCGTACCGAGCAGCAGGCCGCCAATCTGGAAGAGACCGCGGCATCCATGGAAGAGCTGACCTCCACCGTGCGCCAGAACGCCGAACACGCGCGCCAGGCCAACCAGCTGGCGATCGGTGCACAGGGTGTCGCCTCACACGGTGGCAGCGTGGTCGGGCAGGTGGTGGCGACCATGGGTGCGATCGAAACGTCGTCGCGGCAGATCGCCGAGATCATCAGCGTGATCGATGGCATCGCGTTCCAGACCAACATCCTGGCGCTGAACGCTGCGGTGGAAGCGGCACGCGCCGGTGAGCAGGGCCGCGGATTCGCGGTTGTCGCCAGCGAAGTGCGCACCCTGGCGCAGCGCTCTGCGGCGGCGGCAAAGGAGATCAAATCGCTGATCGAGGCGTCGGTGGAACAGGTCGGTGAGGGTGCGCAGCGCGTGCGCGAGGCCGGTGACACCATGGCCGAGATCGTCGCCTCGGTGCAGCGCGTGACCGACATCATGGCCGAGATCTCCGCGGCGTCGCAGGAGCAGAGCGCAGGCATCGAACAGGTCAGCCAGACGGTGATCCAGATGGACGGCACCACCCAGCAGAACGCCGCGCTGGTGGAGGAAGCCAGCGCCGCGGCGCGCAGCCTGGAACAGCAGGCGAACCGGTTGATCGATGCGGTCGATGTGTTCGACCTGTCGGCCACGGCGACAGCGAAGGACGCGTTGGCGCGCGCGGCCTGAGGGATCCGGTTGCCGGCCAGCGGCCGGCACCACCGTGGAGCGCGGACTGGGGTAGTGCCGGCCGCTGGCCGGCAGCGTCCAACGCTACATGGGTGGCGGCATGAACAGTGCGGACCAACGTTCCGCACTCATTACGGCCTGTGGTCGTACACGGCAGTGCAATGCACCGTTGCCGGCATGCACACGGCCGCTGGCCTACCCTTTCGTGGATAGTCCCGTCTCCCTCCCCCACTGCTGGAGCCCCTCATGACAGTCCCCGCCTTCGGTCTTGGCACTTTCCGCCTCAAAGACCAGACCGTGATCGATTCCGTGCGCAACGCGCTGGAGGTCGGCTACCGCGCCATCGATACCGCGCAGATCTACGGCAACGAAGCCGAAGTCGGCCAGGCCATCGCCGATTCCGGCGTGCCGCGCGATGAGATCTACCTGACCACCAAGATCTGGATCACCGAGTTCAAGCGCGAAGCGCTGCTGGCCAGCCTGCGTACCAGTCTGGAAAAGCTGCGTACCGATCATGTGGACCTGACGCTGATCCACTGGCCGTCGCCGAACGGCAAGGTCGACGTGCCGATGGAGGAGTACCTGACCGCACTGGCCGAGGCCAAGGCACAGGGCCTGACGAAGGAGATCGGCATCTCCAACTTCACCATCGCGCAGACCCGCAAGGCGATCGGCATCCTGGGTGCCGGCGCCATCGCCACCAACCAGATCGAGATCCACCCGTACCTGCAGAACCGCCTGCTGGTGAAATTCCTGCAGGACAACGGCATCCACATCACCGCCTACATGAGCCTGGCCTATGGTGAGGTAATCAAGGACCCGGTGATCCAGGCCATTGCCGGCCGCCACCAGGCCACGCCGGCGCAGGTCGCGCTGGCCTGGGCGCTGCAGCAGGGCTTCTCGGTCATTCCGTCCTCGACCAGGCGCGAGAACCTGGCCAGCAACCTGGAGGCAGCAGCGATCCGCCTGACCGACGAAGACATGGGACAGATCGCCAAGCTCGACCGCGGCCATCGCCTTGCCAACCCCGAAGGCATCGCCCCAGCCTGGGATTGATTCCAACGACGGCGCGCAACTGCTCTGGTAGACGCCGACCCTGGTCGGCGCAGACGTCTGACCGATCGATGAAACGCCGTGCCGACCAAGGTCGGCACCTACCAGAACGCGGGGATCATCCCCTGCCCTGCAACAACCACCGACGCATTGCCGCACTGACCTCGTCCGGTTTCTCCATCGGCGCCAGGTGCCCGCAATCGGGCACCACCACCAGCTGCGAGTGCGGCACCATCGCGTGCATTTCCTCGCTCACCGCGAGTGGCGTAATGCGGTCGTTGGCGCCACATACGATCAGCAGCGGATCGCGATAACCGGCCAGCACATCATGGCCATCGCGGCGTTCCAGTGCGCTCTGGCGCAGGAACACTTCCGCGCCCAGGCGAGCGGTCATGTCGCGCACGCGCTGCACCAGCACGTAGTCGTCCAGCCGCGAGGCGTCGATGTAGCTGCGCATCAGCACATCGCCGAAGCCGTGGAACTTCCCCGGCAGACGCACGCTGGCGCGCTGGCTGCGCCGCTGCTCGGCGCGCTCCGGCGAGTCGGCGTGGATCGAGGTGTCAATCAGCGCCAGCTGCAGCACCCGTTCCGGCGCGATGCGCAGGATCTGCTGGGCCACGAAGCCGCCCAGCGAGAACCCGGCCAGCGCAAAGCGCTCCGGTGCCTGCGCCAGCACGTCTTCGGCCACCGCCTGCAGGGTCTCGCCACGGGTCTGGTCGCCCACGGTGCAGTCGGCGATATCGGCCAGGTCGGCCAGCTGCGCGCGCCACAGCTCGGCATCGTTGAGCAGGCCGGGCAGCAGCAACAGGGGGATACGGTCGGTCATGGGGATATTGTCGCGCCAGCACGGTGACGGAACCATGCCGCAACGGGCGATTGCGTTGTAGAGTCGCGCCATGCTCGACTGCAGCACAGCCCGTCGAGCATGGCTCGACTCTACAGAAGGCAGCGACACGGACGCGACCATGGCAGACCCCTACAACAGCGGCACCCCTTCCCCGCCGGCACTGCGCTTCGACGATGCGCTGGTCACCACCGCCTTCGAGCTGCCCGGCCATCGCGTCGTGCGCAACCTCGGCGTGGTGCGCGGCATCACCGTGCGCTCGCGTTCGATCGTCGGCAACTTCCTGGGCGGCATCCAGACGCTCTTCGGTGGCAACATCACCATCTACACCGAGCTGTGCGAACAGGCTCGCGAGGAAACCTACCGCGACATGGTCAAGCACGCGCGGCAGCTGGGTGCCAACGCGATCATCGGCATGCGCTACGACGCCACCGATGTGATGACCGGGCTGACCGAAGTGCTGTGCTATGGCACGGCGGTGGTGGTAGAGCCGGTGCGGTGATGCAGCCGCCAAGCGTACGCAAAAGCAGCCGAGCGTAGGCTCGGCTCTACTGGAATTACGCCACCGGCGGCACGTCGGGCACCTCGACCTGCTGCACCGGCAAGGTCACCATCATCACCGTCGGGTCGTCCGGGTCCAGCCTGGTCTTGAATCCCAGGCTCTGGCACATCGCCAGCATGGTGCTGTTTTCGCGCAGCACCTGGCCTTCGACCACGTCCAGGCCCAGCCACTTCGCGTACTCGATCATGATCGCCATCAGCCGCCAGCCGATGCCGTGGCCCTTCAGGTCCGAGCGGATCAGGATGCCGTACTCGCCACGGTGGTAATCGGCATCGGCGTGCAGGCGCACTGCGCCCAGCATCTCGCCGCTGCGCGGTTCGATCGCTACCAGCGCGATCGAGCGCGCGTAGTCGAGCTGGGTCAGGCGCGCGATGAATTCGTGGCTGAAGTGCTTCACCGACTGGAAGAAGCGCAGGCGCAGGTCCTCGTCGCTGACACGGGCGAAGAACGCACGGAACAGCGCGTCATCCTCCGGCCGCACCGGGCGCACGAAGGCCCGGCCGCCATCGGACAGTTCGATGGTGCGCTCCCACTCCTTCGGATACGGAAACACCGAAAAGCGCGGATGGCCACGGCCCTTGTGCAGGATGCGCGACGGTGCCACTGCCACGCGCGCGTCGAGGGCGAGGATGCCCTTGCTGTCGACCAGCAGCGGGTTGATGTCCAGCGTGCGCACTTCGGGAATATCGGCGGCCAGCTGTGCCAGCTTGACCAGCGCCAGCGCCAGTGCGCGCTCGTCGGCGGCGGGCACATCGCCGTAGGCCTTGAGGATGCGCGAAGCGCGGGTCTGGCCGATCAGCTCGTGGGCCAGGCGCAGGTCCAGCGGCGGCAGGGCCAGCGCCTTGTCGTTGATCACTTCGACGGCGGTGCCGCCACGGCCGACCACGATCACCGGGCCGAACGTCGCGTCATCGGCGATGCCGACAATCAGTTCGCGCGCCTTCGGGCGGACGATGGTCGGCTGCACCAGCAGGCCATCGATGCGCGCATCCGGCCGCAGCTGGCGCGCACGCGACAGGATCGCGTTGGCCGCGCTCTGCACCGCCGGCAGCGTGGACAGGTTCAGGCGCACGCCGTCCACTTCCGACTTGTGCGGGATGTCCGGTGACAGGATCTTCAACGCGACCGTGGCACCGCGTTCCAGCAGCGGCTGCGCCAGGTCCATCGCCTCGTGCGCATCACGCGCGTGCATCACCGGCGCGGACGGGATGCCGTAGGCCTTGAGCAGCTCATGCGTGGCCAGCGGGTCCAACCACTGCTGACCATTGGCCAGCGCAGCATCAACCAACGCTCGCGCGGCCGCCGCATCGACATTGAAGTCCTGCGGCAGGCTGGGTGGCGTTTCCATCAGGGCGTTCTGCGCTTCGCGGTAACGCACCAGATGCTGGAAGCCGCGTACGGCCTCCGCCTCGGTCGGATAGGTCGGCACCCGCGCCGCGTTGAGCGTGGCGGTGGCCTGGTCATCGTTGCCCAGCCAGACCGCGAACACTGGCTTGTCGCGATGATGGCGCGGGCGCAGGCCGAGCGTGCGGGTCAGTGCCTGCGCAGCGTCTGCGGACGAGGTGAACGCGGTTGGCACGTTGACCACCATCACCGCGTCGTTCTCGTTGTCGGCCAGCAGCGCTTCGATGGCCGCGGCATAGCGCTCGCCATCGGCATCGACCACGATGTCGACCGGATTGCTGCGCGACCAGCCCTGCGGCAATACCGAATCGAGCTTCTGCACCGTGCTGTCGGACAGGGTGGCCAGCGTGCCACGCAGCGCGATCAGCTGGTCCACGGCCAGGCGGCCGACACCGCCGCCATTGCTGAGAATGGCCAGGCGACGACCGGGGAAGGTACCCAGCCGCCCCAGCGATTCGGCGGCGGTGAACAGCTCGTCCAGCGCGCCGACGCGCAGCAGGCCGGCGCGGTTGAAGGCCGCGCCGTACACATCATCGGCACGCGCCAGGGCCTGCACATGGGTGTCGCGGCTGCCCGGCTGCACGCGCTCGGCGCGGCCGGACTTCACCACCACCACCGGCTTGGCGCGGGCGGCGGCACGCGCGGCCGACATGAATTTGCGCGCGTCCTTGATCTGCTCGACATAGAGCAGGATGGCGCGGGTGCGGTAGTCGGTGGCGAAGTAATCGAGCAGGTCGCCGAAGTCGACGTCCATCGTGTCGCCCAGCGAGACCACGGCGGAGAACCCGACCGAGCGCGCCACGCCCCACTCCACCAGCGCGGCGGCGATCGCCGAGGATTCGGAAATCAGCGCGAGGTCGCCTGCCTGCGGGAAATGTGCGGCGATACTGGCATTCAGTCGCGCGTGCGGCGCGATCACGCCCAGGCAGTGCGGCCCGAGGATGCGCAGGCCATGCTTGCGCGCCACCGCCTCTACCTGTGCGGACAACGAACCCGGGCCTTCGCCCAGGTGCGCGGTGAGGATGATCGCCGCCTGCACGCCGCGCTCGGCGGCGGTACGCACCACCTGCGGCACGATCGCCGCCGGTGCGGTGATGACGACCAGGTCCGGTACCCAGTCCAGATCCTTCAAGCGCTTGACCGTGCGGATGCCATCGATTTCGGCATGCCGCGGGTTGATCCACGCCACCTTGCCGGGGAAACCGGTGCCGCGCAGGTTACGCATCACCGCGCGGCCGGCCGAACGCTCACGCGGACTGCCGCCGATCACCGCGACCGACTGCGGACGGAACACAGACTGCAGGTGGTAGGTACTCATGCGCCTACGGTACCCAAAAAAGGGGACGGAGGG
>NZ_LXXZ01000097.1 GCF_003244875.1 Stenotrophomonas sepilia | reverse complement strand
ACATTGCAAAAACTGTTTTGCCAAATACTGAGGCCAGGGCGGCACCGTGGAGACGTTCCCCCCCCGCTGGAGTCGCCCCATGTCCGCCGTCGCTTCCGCCTTTCCCCCCCCCGCCACCAAGGCCACCCCCGGCATCGCCCTGGCGACCCGCGTGGCCGGCCAGGACACCGTGCTGCCGGCGCCGCTGCTGGCCCTGCTGGTGTCGCTGCACCGCGCGGTGGAACCGGGCCGGCAGGCGAGGCTGCAGGCCCGCCGTGAACGCCAGGCGTTCTTCGACCAGGGCGGCCTGCCGGACTTCCGTGAAGACACCACTGCGATCCGCAGCGGCGACTGGCGCGTTGCGCCGCTGCCGGCCGCGCTGCAGGACCGCCGCGTCGAGATCACCGGCCCGACCGACCCGAAGATGGTCATCAACGCGCTGAACTCCGGCGCCAAGGTGTTCATGGCCGACTTCGAGGATTCGACCTCGCCGACCTGGCGCAACCTGCTGGCCGGGCAGCAGTCGCTGGCTGCGGCGGTGCGCGGCGATCTGGAATACACCGCCCCAAATGGCAAGCACTACACGCTGCGCCCGTACGACGAACAGGCGGTGCTGATCGTGCGTCCGCGTGGCTGGCACCTGGAAGAGAAGCACGTACGCGTCGACGGCCAGTTCCTCGCCGGCGGCCTGTTCGACGCAGCGGTGTTCGCCTTCCACAACGCCCGCTCCCTGCAGGCCAAGGATCGTGGCCCGTACTTCTACCTGCCCAAGCTGCAGAGCATGGAAGAGGCGGCGCTGTGGGAAACCGCGCTGTCGCACATCGAAGGGATGCTCGGCTTGCCGCACGGCCAGATCAAGGTGACCGTGCTGATCGAAACGCTGCCGGCGGTGTTCGAGATGGACGAGATCCTGCACGCACTGCGTGACCGCATCGTCGGCCTGAACTGCGGGCGCTGGGACTACATCTTCTCGTACCTGAAGACCTTCCGCCGCCACGCCGACCGCGTGCTGCCCGAACGCGGCCAGGTGACCATGACCCAGCCGTTCCTGAAGGCGTATTCGGAACTGCTGATCCAGACCTGCCACCGCCGCGGTGCGCATGCGATGGGCGGCATGGCCGCGCAGATTCCGATCAACAACGATGCCGCCGCCAACGAACAGGCCATGGCCCGCGTGCGCGCCGACAAGCTGCGCGAAGTCAGCGCCGGCCACGACGGCACCTGGGTCGCGCATCCGGCGCTGATTCTGGTGGCGATGGCGATCTTCGACGAGCACATGCCCGGTGCGAACCAGCACAGCGTGCTGCGCCAGGACGTGCGCGTCGGCCGCGAAGAACTGATCGCGCGGCCGCCGGGCACCATCACCCGCGCCGGCTTCGAAGGCAACGTGGAAGTCTGCGTGCGTTACCTGGCGGCGTGGCTGGATGGCAACGGCTGTGTGCCGATCCATCACCTGATGGAGGACGCGGCCACCGCCGAGATCAGCCGCAGCCAGTTGTGGCAGTGGCTGCATACGCCGGGCCAGCAGCTGGACGATGGCACCGCGATCGACCTGGCCCTGCTGGATTCCACCCTGTCGCAGCTGCCGGCACGGCTGGGCGATACCGCCGCGCTGCCCGGTGGCGCGCGCATCAGCGAGGCCATCGCCCTGCTCGGCGAACTGAGCCGCAGCGAAGAACTGACCGATTTCCTGACCCTGCCGGCCTACGCGCGCATCGATTGACTGCCGCCCGCGTCTACCGCCGTTTCCCTCCCCGCTGCACGCACGAACCGAACTGGAGAAAGACATGAGCAAGCTGCCCACTGCCGAACAGATCCAGCACGACTGGGATACCAACCCGCGTTGGGAAGGCATCCAGCGCAACTACAGCGCCGCCGACGTGGTGCGCCTGCGCGGCACCGTCCACATCGAGCATTCGCTGGCCCGCCTGGGTGCGGAGAAGCTGTGGGCGTCGCTGCACGAGCGCGAGTTCGTCAACGCGCTGGGTGCACTGACCGGCAACCAGGCCATGCAGCAGGTCAAGGCCGGCCTGAAGGCGATCTACCTGTCCGGTTGGCAGGTGGCGGCCGACGCCAACCTGGCCGGCCAGATGTATCCGGACCAGTCGCTGTACCCGGCAGATTCGGTGCCGGCGGTGGTCAAGCGCATCAACAACACGCTGCTGCGCGCCGACCAGCTGCACCACGCCGAAGGCAAGGATGACATCGACTTCCTGCAGCCGATCGTGGCCGATGCTGAGGCCGGCTTCGGCGGCGTACTCAACGCCTTTGAACTGATGAAGGCGATGATCGAGGCCGGCGCCGCCGGCGTGCACTTCGAGGACCAGCTGGCCTCGGTGAAGAAGTGCGGGCACATGGGCGGCAAGGTGCTGGTGCCGACCCGCGAGGCGATCGAGAAGCTCAACGCCGCACGCCTGGCCGCCGACGTGATGGGCGTGCCGACCCTGCTGGTCGCGCGCACCGATGCCGAAGCTGCGGATCTGCTGACCAGTGACATCGACGGCAACGACAAGCCGTTCACCACCGGTGAGCGTACCGTCGAAGGCTTCTACAAGACCCGCAACGGCCTGGACCAGGCGATCAGCCGCGGCCTGGCCTATGCGCCCTACGCCGACCTGGTGTGGTGCGAGACCGGCAAGCCGGACCTGGAATTTGCACGGAAATTCGCCGAGGCGATCCATGCGAAGTTCCCCGGCAAGCTGCTGGCCTACAACTGCTCGCCCAGCTTCAACTGGAAGAAGAACCTGGACGACGCCACCATTGCCAAGTTCCAGCGCGAACTGGGCAGCTACGGCTACAAGTTCCAGTTCATCACCCTGGCAGGGTTCCATGCGTTGAACTACGGCATGTTCAATCTGGCCCACGGCTACGCACGCCGCCAGATGAGTGCGTTCGTGGAACTGCAGGAAGCCGAGTTCGAAGCGGCCGAGCGCGGTTTCACTGCGGTCAAGCACCAGCGTGAGGTCGGTACCGGCTATTTCGATGCGGTGACCCAGGCGATCCAGCAGGGCCAGTCGTCGACCACCGCGCTGACCGGCTCGACCGAGGAAGAGCAGTTCCACGGCGGGCGCAGCGAACGCGCGGCGTGATCCGGTGCGCGGCGTGATCCGGTAGTGCCGGCCGCTGGCCGGCAATCACGGGATGCTCCGGGCGCTGCGTGGCAGCCGGCCAGCGGCCGGCTCTACCGGGCCCTGGAAATCCGATCAGGGTGGCCAGGGAAGGGCCAGGCAACGCCGGCCGGTCGGGGGACCTGCCGGCGTTGTTGTATCGATGCAAGGGGCAGCCAGCGGGCAGCGTCAATCAGGCGCACCCCGGGTTCCGGCAACTTGGCCGAAACCCTGTGAAACCCGGCATCGAATTGATCCAGCAGGGGTTTTGCCCGGGCGCCCGTGACCAGAACGGGCCACCACCGATCTTCACATCAATCAAGATCGGCAGAGCGGTCAAAATGAGATAGGGCGCACACTTTAAAGCGGTGCTATGCTCCGCGGCTCACCAGGGGACGCTGGCGGCGGGTGCAGGGAATGACCGGCAGGGGTGCGGCCGAGAACAGTGATGTGACGACAGGTATCGCCCGGGTGGCGATGGCCGAGATCGTGCACGCGCTGTTGTCAGATGCCGAGGTGGCATTGTTTGCCAGATTCGCCCGCGCATGCAAGCTCCGTGCCGGACAGTGGCTGTTCCAGCGTGGTCACCGCGGCGAGCGCATGTATGTGATCCTCGAAGGCCAGATCGAACTGGACTTCGGCGAGGACCTGGTGATCAAGACACTCGGGCAGCATGAGTTCTTCGGAGAACTGGGCCTGCTGGTCGGCGACCACCTGCGCAGCGCGAGCGCGCGCGCGCTGGTCGACTGCGATGTGCTGGAACTGGGGCCGGCTGATTTCCACCGGCTGGTCGAATCCAATCCGGGCCTGGTGGCCTATTTCCTGCGCCGCACGATCATGCGCGTGCTGGCCAACGAACAGGCCTTGATCAGCCAGCTGCGCCGGCGCAACCACGATCTGGAAACCGCGCTGGACAACCTCTACATCACTACCCACCAGCTGACCCACACCCGCGAGCTGGTGCGTACCGATGAACTGACCGGCCTGCACAACCGCCGTGGCCTCACCCTGTACCTGCAGGAGTGCCGCGAGCGTGCCGAGGGGCCGCCACAGGCGCTGCTGCTGATCGACTGCGACCGCTTCAAGCAGATCAACGACCGCCACGGCCACCAGGCCGGCGACCGCGTGCTGCAGAGCATGGGCAACATCCTGCGCTCGATGGCTGGCGAGCAGGATCTGGCCTGCCGGCTTGGCGGCGATGAGTTCTGCCTGATGCTGCGCCGTGGCAACCGCGAGATCGTGCAGCACGCTGCCGAGTTCATCCTCAGCGCGGTGCACGGCCTGCTCGAGCGCAGTCACGGCACGCCGCATGTAAGCCTGGTCAGCATCGGAGCCAGCCTGCTGGATGCCGACGCGGGCTGGAGTGAGTGGTATGCCAGCGCCGATCGGGCGCTGTACCGGGCCAAGCGTGATGGCGGCAACTGCCTGCGCTGGGTGGATGATCCGGACGGCCAATAGGGAGATGCAGGCGATGAATGGCGACAACGGAACGTCAGCCCCGCATAGCCCACAGCTACGCGCCCTGCTGTTCACTGATCTGTGTGATTCGCTGCAGCTGGTCGAGCGGATCGGCGACGTGGCGGCGGCGAGCCTGTTCCAGGAACACGACCGCCTGGTGCTGGTGCTGCAGCACCGCTGGAATGGCCAGCTGATCGATCGTTCGGACGGCCTGTTCATGCTGTTCGAGCGCGCCATCGATGCCCTGGGCTTCGCCCTGGACTACCAGCGTGAACTGCATGCGCTGGGCCAGCAGCGTGCGATTGAACTGCGCGCGCGTGCTGGCCTGCATGTGGGCGACGTGCTGACCTGGGAAAACAGTGCCGAGGCAGTCCGCGCCGGCGCCAAGTCGATGGAAGTGGAAGGCCTGGCCAAGCCGATGGCGGCGCGCCTGATGATGCTGGCCCGGCCCGGCCAGATCCTGTTGTCGGCGGTAGCCGAATCGCTGACCCGCCGTGCCACCGATGCGTTGGGCGAGCGCGGCACGCGCCTGTTGTGGAAGTCGCACGGGCGCTGGCGCTTCAAGGGCGTGCCGGTGGTACAGGAAGTGATCGAAGTGGGCGAGATCGGCTCCGCACCGCTGCGCATGCCGCGTGCCAATGCCAAGGCCCGCCGCGACCTGCCGTTGTGGCGGCAGCCGCTGGTGCTGGCCGCCGAAGGCCTGGTGCTGGCGGTGGCGGTGCTGGGCGGCTGGCTGCTGCTGCGGCCGGAACCGGCGATCGCGTTCGCCGAGCGCGACTGGGTGGTGCTCGGTGATGTCGACAACCTCACCGGCGACCCGATCTTCGACGACTCGATGCGGCACGCGATCCGGATCGCGCTGGAGCAATCGCGCTACGTGAACGTGCTGTCGGAGGGCAAGATCCGCGAAAGCCTGGAAATGGCGCGGCTCTCGGGCGATACCCGGCTCAGCCGCGATACCGCGGCCAACGTGGCGGTGCGGGAAGGCGCGCGCGCCGTGCTGCTGCCGACGGTGCGGCAGAAGATCGGTGGCTACGAGCTGGCCATCGATGTCGCCGCACCCGGCAGCGGCCAGGTGATCCAGACGTTCACCGCCACCGTGGATCGATCCGACCAGATGGTGTTCGCGGTGGACGACGTGGTCGGGCGCCTGCGTCGCGGACTGGGCGAATCGGTGGCGAGCCTGGAACAGTCGTTGCCGCTGCCGCGGGCATCGACCCAGGATCTGCGCGCACTGCGTGCATTCGCACTGGCGGAAAGTGCACTGGGCCAGCGGCGCTTCGAGGAGGCGCGCAACCTGTACCAGGCGGCGATCGATATCGATCCCGGTTTCGCCCTGGCCTACATGGGCGTGGCCAAACTGCATGCGCGCGTCGAAGAAGGGCGGCGTGCACGCGAAGCCATGCAGCATGCGCTGGACCTGCAGGATCGGCTGCCGCCACGCGAGCGGCTGTATCTGAAGGCCTGGATGGCCGAGCTGGAGCCGGGTGGCTGGGCGCTGGAGCAATGGCGCACGCTGGCCAAGGTCTATCCGGATTCGTTCGCGGGGCTGTCCAACACCTCCTGGTACCTGCTGCAGGCCAACCAGTTCAGCGAGGCCGAACCCTATGCGCGTGCGGCCGCAGTACCGCAGGATCCGCTGCGGCTGTATCCGCTGGTCCATCTGGTGCGGATACAGATCGCTGCCAACCAACCGCAGCTCGCTGCCGAAACACTGGCCCAGGCGCAGGTCCTGCGCGGCCGTGATGACGCCGATGAGACCGGTGTGGATGTGCTGGTGGCCCAGGGGCAGTACGCCAAGGCAGCGAAGCTGTTACCGCAGATCCATGCCAGCGATGCCCTGCAGCAGCGGATGAAGCTGCGTGCGCAGTTGTTGCTGGCTGCTGCGCAGCGCGATTGCGCGGCCATGCAGCAGGCGATACGCGAAGATGCAGCGGCGCCGACGCTGATCGACCTGCAGGTGCAGCAGCGCCTGCAGCACGCCAGCGTGGCGGCGCTGTGCCCGAGCGCTGACCGTGCCGGGCTGCAGGCCATTGCGGCGCTGCTGCAGCCGATGCTGCAGGAGCGTGATGATCCCATGCTGCATGCCCGTGGCCTGCAATGGCTGGCACTGGTCCACCTGGCGCAGCGGCAGGGCCAGTTCGAACTGGCCAGGCGCTGGCTGGACGAGCAGCGGCCCCTGCTGCGCAGCCTGCGCAGTCCGGTCGCGGACCGCTGGCTGCGCATCGTCAGCGCCATGGACGAACTGCAGATGCAGCGGCCCGATGCAGCCCGCGCGCTGATCGAGCCGATGCTCGATGGCAGCGAGCCGGTGCAGGCACACGTCGTGCTGCTGCTCGCGCTGCGCGCACAGGGCAATGAAGCCGCGGTACGCCGCGAGCAGGCCTGGCTGTCCCAGCATCGCGGCCAGGCCATTGCCGAGGTCACCGCCATGCAGGTCTGGCAACCACTGAACGTGCATGACGTGTCCATGTGGGCATCGCCGGCCACGGCCGGCGCGCCCTGATGGCGGGTCAACCGTCGATGCGCTCGCCGACCTTGCCGGCTTCGAAGCAGAACACCACGGTCATGGCCGCCACCGACCCGGACAGGTGGGCCTGCAGCCCGTCACGCACCTGGCTCAGCTCTTCGACCGAGGCCAGGGTGCCGATCTTCATGCAGTCGTTCTCGCCAACGGCACCGTCCAGCCCGATCGAGGCCAGGGCCTTGGCCGGCGACGCGGTGAAGTGGCTGCGGAAGTCGTCGCTGCCGATCAGGTGGTCCAGCAGGAGGCTGGCGTCTGCGGCGGAAAGGCGGGGATGGGTGCTCATGGGGATCGTCCGTAAGTGGAGTTTCTCGTATCGGCCGCGACAGCCTGCCATTGAGGGCCGCGCTGTGCACATCGCTAAAGTTGGCCGCGCCGCGGTCGTTGCTGCTATGCCGGTTGTGCGGCAGAAGGAAGGAAACCGATGCGCCTGCGCCGCTGCGCCAGCCTGATGTTCGAGCCCCGCGAGGCGGTCACCCTGGACCTGCGCGCGATGCTGGCCGGCCACGCCGAGA
Source organism: Stenotrophomonas sepilia (assembly GCF_003244875.1). GTDB lineage: Bacteria > Pseudomonadota > Gammaproteobacteria > Xanthomonadales > Xanthomonadaceae > Stenotrophomonas > Stenotrophomonas sepilia. The sequence goes on along the minus strand of NZ_LXXZ01000097.1, from coordinate 16,216 downwards.
TGGACAGCCAGATCAGCTGGGTGGCGCTGGCCGCGCATCTGGACCAGCCGCTGCCGGTGGACGCCGAGGAGCGCCAGCTGCTGGGCGAGCTCAGCGCGCACCGCTGGAGCGAACCGCCCGCCGATGCCTCCCCGGCGATGCTGGCCCGCCTGGTCGAGCAGGGCCTGCTGCTGACCGACCCGCCGAGCGAGGTGGGGCACCAGCTGCGCGACGAGGCGCTGCGGCGCAGCCAGTGGTGGCCGCTGGCTGCACTGGCCCATCGCCATGCACGCTGGCAGGCCGTGGACAGCGTGGAGGACATGCGCCGGCAGGGGTTGGACACCGCTGCCGGCCTGCGCCAGCGCCTCGGGCCGCCACCGCCGGTGGTGCAGCCCATGCAGGGCGACTACCAGCCGCTGCCGCGCAGCGAAGAGGCCGCGTTCGACGCACTGCTGGCGCGCCGCACCACCTGCCGCAATTTCGACCCGCAGCGCGCGTTGCCGCTGCCGTTGCTGGCCCAGGTGCTGCAGCGCACGCTGATGGCGCACGCGGTGCAGAAGGTCGAGCGCGATACCGAGTTCCTGAAGAAGAACGTGCCTTCCGGTGGCGGCCTGCATCCCACCGAAGGCTTCCTGCTGGTGCAGAACGTGGAAGGACTGGCACCGGGCCTGTATCACTACCACCCGGTGCAGCACGCCGTGCTGCCGCTGCCCTCGCCACCGTCGCAGGCACTGCCGGCGCTGGCGCGGCGGATGCTGTCCGGACAGGCGTGGTTCGCCGATGCGCCGGCGCTGCTGGTGCTGGCGCCGCGCTATGACCGCTGCTTCTGGAAGTACCGCAACCACGCCAAGGCGCACCGTGCGGTGACGCTGGATGTCGGTCACATCTCGCAGCTGCTGTACCTGTGCGCGACCGAGCGCGGCCTGGCCGCCTTCGTCACCGCAGCCATCAACGATGCCGATGTCGATCGTGCCTTCGGCTTCGATGGCATCGGCCAGAGCGCGATGGCCATCTGCGGCCTGGGCTGGCGCAGTGCCACACTGGACACGGCCGAATTCGATCCCGCTGGTCGGGTGACGGCGGGCGACGACCGCTGAGCGACCGTCGCCCCGGCGTTCACGCCGCTTCGAAGTCCACCAGCACCGCGCCGTCGTTGACCTGGTCACCGGCCTTGGCGCGGTAGCCCTTCACCGTGCCGTCGGCCGGCGCCTGCAGGGTGTGCTCCATCTTCATCGCTTCCAACACCACCAGCGGCGTGCCGCGCTTGACCTCGGTACCGGCGGCGACCAGCGTGGCCACGATCTTCCCGGGCATCGGTGCCAGCAGGCTGCCGGCATCGGCCACGGCGTGGTCCGATTCGCTCACCGGATCATGCAGGGTGAAACGGTGCTGGCCGTCGGTGCCGAACAGGTACAGCTGGTCACCGTCGCGCAGCAGCTGCAGTGTCCAGCGGCGCCCGCCCAGCTGCACCGCCAGCCCCCGCACATCGGCGGTGCCGATCACCTGCACGGGTGCTGCGTCATCGCACTGCACGCGCCAGCCATCGGCCTGCGCCCACACCTTCAGCGTGTGCCGGCATTCGCCCTGCTGCAGCGGCAGCACGCGCGGCGCGGGCGCGCCAAGGCGCCAGCCGTCCTGCGCCTGCCACGGCGAATGCGGGTCGCGCGCGTCGCTGGCTGCACCTGCAGTAGTGGCCACGGCGGCCACCGCCGCCAGCAGCCACAGCGCATCATCGCTGTCACCCACCTGGCCCAATGCGGCCTGCTCGCGCTCGATCAGCGCGGTATCCAGCTTGGCGTGGGTAAACGAATCGGTGTTCACCAGGCGGCGCAGGAAACCGGCATTGGTGGTCACGCCCACCACCTGGCAGTCGGCCAGGGCCTGGCTCATGCGGCGCAGTGCGGCGTCGCGGCCCACGTCCCAGACGATCAGCTTGGCAATCATGGGATCGTAGTACGGCGTGATGCTGTCGCCTTCCTCGACACCGGTATCCACGCGCACATGAGTCGACGGCGCCGGCAGGCGCAGGCGGCGCAGGAGGCCGGTGGACGGCAGGAAACCACGGTCGGCGTCTTCGGCATACAGCCGCGCCTCGATGGCGTGGCCGTGGATCGCCAGCTGCTCCTGGCGCAGCGGCAGTGGCTGGCCCGAGGCTACGCGCAGCTGCCACTCCACCAGGTCGGTGCCGGTGATGTACTCGGTCACCGGGTGCTCGACCTGCAGGCGGGTGTTCATCTCCATGAAGTAGAAATCGCCGTCCGGGCCGGCGATGAACTCCACCGTTCCGGCGCCGACGTAGCCCACCGCGCGCGCGGCATCGACCGCGGCCTTGCCCATCGCCGCACGACGTTCGGGGCTCATGCCCGGGGCGGGCGCTTCTTCCAGCACCTTCTGGTGGCGGCGCTGCACCGAGCAATCGCGCTCGAACAGGTAGACCGCATCACCGTGGCTGTCGCCGAACACCTGGATCTCGATATGGCGCGGGCGCTCGACGTACTTCTCGACCAGCACATGGTCGTTGCCGAATGCCGAGGCGGCCTCGCGCTGGCAGCTGGCCAGTGCATCGACGAAGTCCTCGCTGCGTTCGACCTTGCGCATGCCCTTGCCACCGCCACCGGCGCTGGCCTTGATCAGTACCGGGTAGCCGATGGCATCGGCCTGCGCGCGCAGGAACGTCGGCTCCTGCTGGTCGCCGTGGTAGCCCGGCGTCAGTGGCACACCGGCCTTGGCCATCAACGCCTTGGCCGCGCTCTTGTCACCCATCGCGCGGATCGCGCTGGCCGGCGGCCCGATGAAGGTGACGCCGGCGGCGGCGCAGGCATCGGCGAAGTCGGCATTCTCGGACAGGAAGCCGTAACCGGGGTGGATCGCCTGCGCGCCGGTCAGGCGTGCGGCGTCGAGCAGGGCGTCGCCGCGCAGGTAGCTCTCACGCGCGGCGGCCGGGCCGATGTGGATGGCCTCGTCGGCCAGGCGTACGTGGCGTGCGTTGCGGTCGGCATCGGAATACACCGCCACGGTGGCGATGCCGAGGCGGCGGCAGGTGGCGATGACGCGGCAGGCGATTTCGCCGCGGTTGGCGATCAGGACTTTGGTGAACATGGCAACAGGCTCGGTCATGGCACGGGTTACATGCGGAACACGCCGAAGCGCGTCTGCTGCGGGGCGGCGTTGAGGCTGGCCGACAGCGCCAGCGCCAGCACCCGGCGGGTGTCGGCCGGATCGATCACGCCGTCGTCCCACAGGCGTGCGCTGGCGTAGTACGGGTGGCCCTGCTGCTCGAACTGATCGCGGATCGGTGCCTTGAACGCGTCTTCCTCCGCTGCCGGCCACTGGCCGCCCTTGGCCTCGATGCCATCGCGCTTGACCGTGGCCAGCACGCTGGCGGCCTGTTCGCCACCCATCACGCCGATGCGCGCGTTCGGCCACATCCACAGGAAGTTCGGCGAGTATGCACGGCCGCACATGCCGTAGTTGCCGGCACCGAACGAGCCACCGATCACCACGGTGAACTTGGGTACCCTGGCGCAGGCCACCGCCATCACCAGCTTGGCCCCGTCCTTGGCGATACCACCCTGTTCGTACTTTCGACCGACCATGAAGCCGGTGATGTTCTGCAGGAACACCAGCGGGATGTTGCGCTGGGTGCACAGCTCGATGAAGTGCGCGCCCTTCAGTGCCGACTCGGAGAACAGGATGCCGTTGTTGGCGATGATGCCGATCGGGTAGCCGTTCAGATGGGCGAAGCCGGTGACCAGCGTTGCGCCGTAGCGCGGCTTGAATTCGTCGAAGCGTGAGCCATCGACCAGCCGCGCGATCACTTCGCGTACGTCGTAGGGCTTGCGCGTATCGGCCGGGATCACCCCGTACAGTTCGTGTGCCGGCAGCAGCGGTTCCTCGGGCGCCTGCACCGCCATGGCCGGTTCCGGCTTGCGCCAGTTGAGCTGGGCGATGATCGCGCGCACCCGTGCCAGTGCCTGCAGGTCGTTGTCGGCCATGTGGTCAGCCACGCCGGAGATGCGCGTGTGCACATCGGCACCACCCAGTTCCTCGGCCGTCACCACTTCGCCGGTGGCCGCCTTCACCAGCGGCGGGCCGCCGAGGAAGATCGTGCCCTGCTCGCGCACGATCACCGTCTCGTCGCTCATCGCTGGCACATAGGCACCACCAGCGGTGCAGCTGCCCATCACGCAGGCGATCTGCGGAATGCCCTGTGCCGACAGGTTGGCCTGGTTGTAGAAGATGCGGCCGAAATGGTCGCGGTCGGGAAAGACTTCGTCCTGCAGCGGCAGGAACGCGCCACCGGAATCGACCAGGTAGATGCACGGCAGGTGGTTCTGCTCGGCGATCTCCTGCGCGCGCAGGTGCTTCTTCACCGTCATCGGGTAGTAGGTGCCGCCCTTGACCGTGGCATCGTTGGCCACGATCACGCATTCCACGCCACTGACGCGGCCGATGCCGGCCACTACGCCAGCGGCCGGCACGGTGTCTTCGTACATGCCGTGCGCGGCCAGCGGCGCGATTTCCAGGAACGCGCTGCCCGGGTCGAGCAGGGCGTCGATGCGGTCGCGCACCAGCAGCTTGCCGCGCGCGGTGTGCTTGGCGCGTGCGGCTTCGCTGCCACCCAGCGCGGTGCGGGCGAGGGTGGCATGCAGGTCGTCGACCACGGCCTGCATGGCCGCGCGGTTGCTTTCAAACGTTTCGCTGCCCGGTTGCAGCTGGGTGCTCAATACGGTCATCGCAGTGGCCTTACAGGGTGCGCTGGAACAGTTCGCGGCCGATCAGCATGCGGCGGATCTCGGACGTGCCGGCGCCGATCTCATACAGCTTGGCATCGCGCCACAAGCGGCCGGTCGGGTATTCGTTGATGTAGCCGTTGCCGCCCAGGATCTGGATCGCCTGGCCAGTCAGCCAGGTGGCCTTCTCGGCGGCGTACAGGATGGCACCGGCGGCGTCCTGGCGGGTGGTGCGGCCCTGGTCGCAGGCGCGTGCCACGGCATAGACATACGCGCGGCAGGCACCCAGGCCCACGTACATGTCGGCGATCTTGGCCTGGATCAGCTGGAAGCTGCCGATCGGCTCGCCGAACTGGTGGCGCTCGTGCACATACGGCATCACCACGTCCATGGCCGCGGCCATCAGGCCCAGCGGGCCACCGGACAGCACCACGCGCTCGTAGTCCAGGCCGGACATCAGCACGCGCACGCCACCGCCAACCTGGCCCAGCACGTTCTCTTCAGGAATCTCGCAATCCTGGAACACCAGCTCGCAGGTGGGCGAAGAACGCATGCCCAGCTTGTCCAGCTTCTGCGCGGTGGAAAAGCCCTTCATGCCCTTCTCGACCAGGAACGCGGTGATGCCCTTGGCGCCGGCCTCCATGTCGGTCTTGGCGTAGACCACCAGCACGTCGGCATCCGGGCCGTTGGTGATCCACATCTTGTTGCCGTTGAGCACGTAGCGGTCGCCGCGCTTGTCCGCGCGCAGCTTCATCGACACCACGTCCGAACCGGCGCCCGGTTCGCTCATCGCCAGCGCGCCCACCCTGGCGCCGCTGCACAGGTCGGGCAGGAAGCGCTGCTTCTGTTCCTCGTTGCCGTTCTTGCGCAGCTGGTTCACGCACAGGTTGGAGTGCGCGCCATAGGACAGGCCGATGCCGCCGGAAGCGCGCGAGATCTCTTCCATCGCCACCACATGGGCCAGGTAGCCCATGCCGGTGCCACCGTATGCTTCTTCCACGGTGAGGCCCAGCAGCCCCTGTTCGCCCAGCTTCGGCCACAGGGCCAGCGGGAACTGGTTGCTGGCATCGGCCTCGGCGGCCAGCGGAGCGACCTCGGCGGCGGCAAAATGGGCCACGCTCTGGCGCAGCAGGTCGATGTCTTCGCCAAGATCGAAGTTCAGGGATGGCACGTGCATTGTGGTGGCTCCACGGCGGGATGGCAGGAATGGACGCACCCGGCGGGGGAGTGGGGGGCGGTCTGCAGGACCGCCACCCACACGGGCGATGGCCCCAGCGTAGCGGGGTTCGGGTAAGAAGTGAATACGAATTCAAAAATTGAAACTAGAATCAGAACATGGCTTATAAACGCTCTGCATTGATGGAAGAACGCCTGGCGGGCGCCCGTGAACGGATCCTGCTGGCCACCCGCGAGCTGGTCGCCACTGGCGGCTGGCGCAATGCCCCGGTGACGGCCGTGGCGACCCAGGCCGGGGTGTCCACCGGCCTGATCTATCGCCACTTCCCGTCCAAGGCAGAGCTGTTCGTGGAAGTCCTCAATGCCGCCGTCGCCCACGAGGTCGCGATCATGGAGCGCATCGCCAGTGGCCCGGAGGCGGCCAGCGAGCGGCTGCGGCTGGCGATCACCGCCTTCGTCCGCCGTGCCCTGGCCGGGCCGGGGCTGGCGCACGCCTTCATCGTTGAACCGGTCGACCCGGACGTGGAAGCCGAGCGCATGCGCGGCCGTCGCGCCTTCGGCGACGTGTTCCTGCGGCTGGTGGAGGAGGGCGTAGCGGCCGGCGAGCTGCCGGTGCAGGACGCGCATGTGGCCGCCGCGTGCCTGGTCGGTGCCTTCACCGAAGCGATGGTCGGCCCGACCGCACCCAGCCGCGAAGCGCACCGCGACGAAGACGCGCTGGTGGATGCGATCTGCAGCTTCTGCCTGCGCGCGATCGGCGCCCCGGCAATCCGGTAGCGCCGGCCGCTGGCCGGCTTCTGCACGATCCATCTGGCAGGAGGGTGATGCCGGCCAGCGGCCGGCACTACCGGGTGGGCATGCTGCGCCGCATCAGCAGTGACGCCTGTTGTCGCACGCAAAGTGCGTTCTATACTCGGCCCATCACGCAGTCGCTCAGCCGTGGTCCAACGACTATCAGCCAGGGGTAACGAAGAGTGCGGAATTACGATCTGGAGTTCCTGAAACGCTTCTCCATGGTGATCGCGCTGCTGGCGACCATCACCCTCGGCCTCATTCTCCTTGCCGCCTACATCCACACCCGGATTCCGCCCGAGGTGTCGCCGACCGCGGCCAAACGCACCGAACAGCGCATCTCGCCCACCGGTGCAGTCTATGCCGGCAGCACCGGCGCCGCCGCGCAGGCTGCCGCCAAGGCCGCCGCGCTGGCCAAGGCCGCGTCGCAGGTGGCCTACGGCGGCACCAAGGATGGCAAGGTGATCTTCGACAACCTGTGCACCGCCTGCCACACCACCGGCGTGGGCATGGCACCGACGCTGGACCATTCGCACTGGGACAAGCGCATCGCGCAGGGCAAGGACACGCTCTACAAGCATGCCATCGAGGGCTATACCGGCCCCGACGGCGGCATCATGCCGCCCAAGGGCGGCAACCCGGCCCTGACCGAGGAGCAGATCCACGCCACCGTGGACTGGATGCTGGGCAACCTGAAATAGCCGCCGCAACGCGCCGCTTCCTGTAGAGCCGAGCCCGCGCTCGGCTGCTCTGCGCGCGGTGTGGCCAGGTGCAGCCGAGCATGGGCTCGGCTCTACGATCCCCCGGCTTTGCCCACCGAGGCCTGATCGCTCATATGCCCCCGCTGCGCAGGCGGCGTTTCGCATTTCAGGGTTAGTCTGTGCGCCTCTTCCATGGAGTCGCCCGTTGATGCGCCGCCGTTCCCTCGCCCTTGCCCTGTCCCTGCTGCTGCCGGCCGGCGCCTTTGCCCAGGCCCAGCCGCAGGCCGCACCGGTCGCGCCACCCTCCGCCGCGCGCAGCAGCGCCACCGTGGTGCTGACCGCCGCGCCGGCCGACTGGCGCGCGCTGGATGGCCAGCGGGTGCGCATCGCCGCACCGCTGACCCTGGCCGGTACCGACGGCCTGGAGCGCTTCGGCCAGCTCACCGTAGCCTTCGATGGTCGCCTCTGGCAGCCGACCGAAGTGGCCGCGCCGGGTACTGCCGGCTATGAGCAGGTGATGGCCGACAACCAGCGCCGCCGCCTGGTGCTGGAAGATGGCCGTGATGCCCGAGACCCCGCCAGCGTGGCGTACCTGCCGGGCAGCCCGGTGCTGCGCACCGGCATGCAGCTGCGTGACGTGCAGGGCATCGTGCGCATGGACGCGCAGGGCCATCCGCGCCTGCAGGTCGAAGGTGTGCTGAAACTGCCGGAACTCAAGCGCCCGGCAGTGCCGACGGTGCCGGGCAGCCTGCACGTGGCGGCCTTCAACCTGGAGAACTTCTTCAACGGTGACGGCCAGGGCGGCGGCTTCCCGACCCTGCGCGGCGCCCGCACGCTGGACGAGCACAAGGCGCAGGTGGCCAAGCTGGTCGCCACGGTCAACGCGCTGGGCGCCGACGTCGCCGCGCTGATGGAGCTGGAGAACGACGGCTACGGCCCGCAGTCGGCCATCGCCGAACTGGTCGATGCGCTCAACCGTGACCGCGGTGCGCAGGGCGACTGGCGCTTCGTCGATGCCGGCAACGGCCCCGGCGACAACCCGATCCGGGTCGGCATCATCTACCGCAGCTCACGCCTGCAGCCGGTCGGCACGCCGGCCACGTTGACCGGCGGCCCGTTCGTCGAGCACAGCCGCGTGCCGCTGGCGCAGGCCTTCCAGGGCAAGCAGGGCGCGCCGTTCGTTGTGGTGGCCAATCACTTCAAGTCGAAGGGCTGCCGCGACGCAAGCGGCGCCGACGCCGATCGCAACGACAACCAGGGCTGCTGGAACGCCACCCGCGTGGCCTCGGCGCAGCAGCTGCATGCCTGGCTGCAGACGGATCCGACCGGTACCGGTACAAAGGACGCGGTACTGCTCGGCGATTTCAATGCCTACGCGATGGAAGATCCGATCCGCACCCTGCACGACCTGGGCTGGCAGGACGCGTTCAAGGTCGCCAAGGCCGAGCATCCCTACAGCTACGTCTACAACGGCTACACCGGCCGCCTCGACCACGCGCTGCTGAGCCCGGGCATGGCCAGGCGCCTGCGCGGCGCCGCCGAATGGCACAGCAACGCCGATGAGCAGGACGCCAGCGGTTACCAGGGCCGCAACGTGCAGGGCCCGTGGCGCAGCTCCGACCACGACCCGCTGCTGCTGGGCTTCGACAGATAGGGTTCGCCGGGGATCTGCTCTGGGAGCGACCTTGATCGGCACGGATCCTGCTGTTGCTTTTTATCTTCCATTCCGCCTTCAAGCGAGCCGAGCATCGCAGGGTACCGGTGCACAGCACCGGCTCGCGGCTGGCGGCGCGTTTCTTTTGGTCACTTTTCTTTTCGCGCGAAAAGAAAAGTGACATCCCTCCGCGGGCGCGGAAATGGCACGCCGCGACCAATGCTCACCCCCAGGCGATCAAGCCGATCGCCAGCACCGCCAGCGCCAAACCGGCACGGTTCCACTTCGTGGTGGCCTCGCCGAAGGCAAACACGCCCACCAGTGCACCCAGCACCACCACGCCGATGTTCATGCCTGCGAACACGGTGGCCGGGTTGTCCGGCATCGACTGGTGCGCATGCACATAGAACAGGATGTTGCCGCCATTGAGCAGGCCCAGCAGCGCGCCTGCGCCCAGGTTTCGCCAGGCCAGCCGGCTGCGGCCACGCGCATGCCGCCACAGCTGCAGGGCCAGCATCAGCACGAAGGCTACGCTGAAGCTGGCCAGCACCGCCGCCATCGACGGCGTGCCCGACAGCGCCACCTGCTTGAGCAGCACGTCCACCACCGCAAACCCGGCCCATACCCCCAGCAGCCAGCCCCAGCCGCCGGGCGAGGACGCCACCGCCGGGCCACGCGGGCGCAGGCTGATCGCCACCATCGCCAGCAGGCCCAGGCCGAGCCCGGCAAGTTTCCACGGCGTCGCGGTCTGGCCGAAGAACAGGAAGGCGGCAGCCAGTGACAGCAGCAGCGACAGGCGCTGTGCCACATCGCTGCGCACGATGCCGGCCACCGCCACCGCGCGGCCCAGCACCAGGAAGATCGAGGGCAGCACCACCGCCAGCGCCAGCAAGGACAGCCACGGGGCATGTGGCGCGCGCAGCGCATCCAGCGGCGGCTGCAGCACCGCGGCGGTGAGCGTTGCCGCCACCAGATAGTTCCAGGTGACCATCTGCGCGACATCCAGCTGGCGGCGTCCAGCCACCTTCAACACCACCGAAACCAGCACGCTGCAGATCACGGCCAAAGACAGGTAGAGCATGGGGCGGGCACAGGGCAGGGGCGGGGGACGGTATCATGGTGCCATGCACAAGCCCTCGTTCCCCGTCGCCCCCGGCGAAACCGCCTGTCTCCAACTGGATGGCCCGGCCGGCCCGCTGGAAGTGGTCGTCGACCTGCCCAAGGCCGACGCGCCGGTGCAGCCGATCGTGGCCATCGTCTGCCATCCGCTGTCCACCGAAGGCGGTACCCTGCACAACAAGGTGGTCACCATGACCGCCACCACCCTGCGCGAGCTGGGCATCGCCACGGTGCGCTTCAACTTCCGCAGCGTCGGCGCTTCGGCCGGTACCTTCGATGGCGGCGTGGGCGAGCAGGATGACCTGAAGGCGGTCGCCGCCTGGGTGCGCAGCCAGCGCCCGCACGACCGGCTGTGGCTGGCCGGTTTCAGCTTCGGTTCGTTCGTTTCGCTGAAGGCCGCTGCCGCGCTGCAGCCGGAGGCGCTGATCTCGATCGCGCCACCGGCCGGCCGCTGGGACTTCGATGGCATCGTACCGCCGGCGCGCTGGCTGGTGATCCAGGGCGAGCAGGACGAGATCGTCGACCCGCAGGCTGTCTACCAGTGGCTGGACACGCTGGAGTTCCCGCATGAGCTGGTGCGCATGCCCGAGACCAGCCACTTCTTCCACCGCAAGCTGATCGACCTGCGCGGCGCGCTGACCCACGGCGTGAAGCACTGGCTGGGCGCGGCGGCATGAGTGCAACCGAGCTGACCCCGTCGCAGCGGTACGCGGAAGGGGTCGCCCGTGGTGACTGGCAGGACGACCCGGCCCAGCATGCAGCGCTGGCCGAGCTGGACCGCATCCACCTGGGCCTGCTGGACAGTGCCGAGGACGGTTGGCTGGACCGCCTGTCCGCGTTCTGGAAGAAGCCCGAGCCGGTGAAGGGCCTGTACTTCTGGGGCGGCGTCGGCCGCGGCAAGACCTTCCTGGTCGACCTGTTCTACGACGGGCTGCCGATCAAGCAGAAGTACCGCACGCATTTCCACCGCTTCATGCGCAGCGTCCATGAGCGCCTGCGCGAGCACCAGGGCCAGAGCGACCCGCTGGCGAAGATCGCCCAGGAATGGCGCAGCAACCTGCGAGTGCTGGTGCTGGACGAGTTCTTCGTCACCGACATCGGCGATGCGATGCTGCTGGCGCGGCTGCTGGAGCGCCTGTTCGCCGAGGGCGTGACCCTGGTCACCACCTCCAACACCGCAGTGGAGAACCTGTACCTCAACGGCCTGCAGCGTGAGAGCTTCCTGCCGGCCATCGGCCTGCTGCAGCGCTTCTGCGTGGAGCTGTACGCAGAAGGCACCGAGGACTACCGGATGCGCGCGCTGACCCGCTCGCCGGTGTACCGCGCACCGTTGGCCGCCGACAGCGACGACTGGCTGGCCACGCGCTGGAGCGAACTGAGCGGCGGCCAACCGGCCAAGCCCGGCAACATCGAGATCGAGGGCCGCAAGATTCCGGTCCGCGGCCGCGGCAAGAGTATCGCCTGGTTCGATTTCGCCGCGCTGTGCGAGGGCCCGCGCGGGCCCTCGGACTACATCGAGATCGCGCACGAGTTCAACACGGTGCTGCTGGGCGGCATTCCCGCCTTCGATCGCCTGAACGAGGATGCCGCGCGCCGCTTCGTCAACCTGATCGACGAGTTGTACGACCGCCACGTCAACCTGGTCTGCACCGCCGGCACCTCGCCGGTCGAGCTGTACACCGGCCAGCGCCTGCAGGGCGCGTTCGAGCGCACCGCCTCGCGCCTGATCGAGATGCAGAGCGCCGAGTACCTGGGCACCCCGCACCGGGCGTGAGGGGGCCTGAGGGCGTGCGTTGCCGGCCAATGGCCGGCACGACCACCCCGGAATTCCGGTAGTGCCGGCCGCTGGCCGGCAATGATCGGGGGGGAGGGCGCAACGGCGTTTCCCTGCGGCCACTCCTCCGGCCCGGCCGACACATGCGGCCTCGCGTCGCTGCCTGGCGGGTGATCCCGACGTCCACCGGATGCCCACCACCTATCCACAGGGTTGTCCCTAGCCAGTTTCATCACTGTCATGTGAAGCTGTCATTGTTCCGTTTCCGCGGTGCGTTGTGCCACCGCAGTGACGCCTTTCGGGCTTGACTGCGCAGCCCGTTCCGGCAGGTCTGAAGCGTCTGATCAGGGCGCCGATGGCACGATCCTTGCGGCGCAAGGGATTGCCGAATTTCACTACATTTGGCGTTGACGGACCCCATTACCCCCACTATCTTGTGGCCGTCGGTCGCCGCAACCCCACGGCTGGGGGTTGGCCGCAGTCTCCATTGGCGATCGTCAACGGCAGTGGCAGGCGCAGGGTCTCATCCCCTGCGACGCCGTCCTGCCATCCTGGGCCGTCATGTCCCGGGCTGCGTCACCCCGATGCATCGAGCACCCCCAATCACGCCAAGAGGACATACGCCGTGAGCACCGAATCCAGCGCCACCATCGAGAAGGAAAGCGAATTCCTGTTGACGTCGCCGCCGACGGCCAACGCGATGAGTGTGACCAAGCGCAACGGGACCACCGAGCTGGTGGACCTGAACAAGATCGTGCGCGCGGTGCAGCGTTCCTCCGAAGGCCTGCACGCCGTTGACCCGATGCGCGTGGCCACCCGCACCATTTCCGGCCTGTACAACGGCGCCACCACCCGCGAGCTGGACGAACTGTCCATCCGCACCGCCGCCCTGCTGATCGGTGAAGAGCCCGAATACGGCCGCCTGGCTGCGCGCCTGCTGGCCAACTACATCGCCAAGGAAGTCTCGGGCCAGGAAATCTACGCCTTCTCGCAGTCGGTCAGCCGTGGCCATGAAGTCGGCCTGATCAACGACCGCCTGCTGAACTTCGTGCAGACCAATGCACGCAAGCTCAACGACGCCATCGACATCTCGCTGGATCTGAACTTCGATTACTTCGGCCTGCGTACCCTGTACGACCGTTACCTGCTGCGCCATCCGCACACCCGCAAGGTAATCGAGACCCCGCAGCAGTTCTTCCTGCGCATCGCCAGCGCGCTGAGCGAGGACGTGTCCGAGACCCTGGCGCTGTACAAGCGCATGGGCAACCTGGACTACCTGCCGTCCAGCCCGACCCTGTTCAACTCCGGCACCACCCACGAGCAGCTGTCCTCGTGCTTCCTGCTGGACTCGCCGCAGGACTCGCTGGAGTCGATCTATGCCAAGTACGGCGACATCGCCCAGCTGTCGAAGTTCTCCGGCGGCATCGGCGTCAGCTACACCCGCGTGCGTTCGCGTGGCTCGCTGATCAAGTCGACCAACGGCCACTCCAACGGCATCGTGCCGTGGCTGAAGACCATGGATTCGTCCGTGGCCGCGGTGAACCAGGGCGGCAAGCGCAAGGGCGCAGCCTGCGTGTACCTGGAAACCTGGCACGCCGACATCGAGGACTTCCTCGAACTGCGTGACAACACCGGTGACGAAGCCCGCCGTGCGCACAACCTGAACCTGGCCAACTGGGTGCCGGACCTGTTCATGAAGCGCGTCGAGGCCGACCAGGAATGGTCGCTGTTCGATCCACGCGTCGTGCCGGAGTTCACCGACCTGTTTGGCGAAGCCTTCGAGGCTGCCTACCTGCAGGCCGAAGCCCAGGGCAAGGCCAGCCGCACCATCCCCGCGCGCAAGCTGTACGCCCGCATGATGCGTACGCTGGCCGAGACCGGCAACGGCTGGATGACCTTCAAGGACAAGTGCAACCGCGCCAGCAACCAGACCCTGCGTCCAGGCAACGTGATCCACCTGTCCAACCTGTGCACGGAGATCCTGGAAGTCACTTCCAACGATGAAACCGCAGTGTGCAACCTGGGTTCGATCAACTTGGGCAACCACTTCGACGAGCACAACGAGTTCGACTTCGAGAAGCTGGCCGAGACCGTGCGCCTGGCCGTGCGCCAGCTCGACCGCGTCATCGACCTGAACTTCTACCCGATCGAAACCGCCCGCCGCGCCAACCTGCGCTGGCGTCCGGTCGGCCTGGGCTGCATGGGCCTGCAGGATGTGTTCTTCCGCAAGCGCCTGCCGTTCGACAGCGCCGAAGCCCGCGCGCTGTCGAAGAAGATCGCCGAAGCGATCTACTTCCACGCGCTGGAAACCTCCTGCGAGCTGGCCCAGGAACGCGGCAAGCACCCGTCGTTCAACGACACCCGTGCCGCCAGTGGCGAACTGCAGTTCGACGCCTGGAACGTGGTGCCGGAAGACACTGCGCGCTGGGATGCCCTGCGTGAGCGCATCAAGGAACACGGCCTGCGCAACTCGCTGATGATCGCGATCGCGCCGACCGCGACCATCGCCTCGATCGCCGGTTGCTACGAGTGCGTCGAGCCGCAGGTGTCCAACCTGTTCAAGCGCGAGACCCTGTCCGGTGACTTCCTGCAGGTCAACCGTTACCTGGTCAACGAGCTGAAGAAGCTGGGCCTGTGGACGCCGGAAATGCGCGATGCCATCAAGCTGGCCGAAGGCTCGATCGCCGGCGTGGCGCAGATCCCGGAAACGCTGCGCGAGGTCTACCGCACCGCGTGGGAACTGCCGATGCGTTCGCTGATCGACATGGCCGCCGAGCGTGGCGCCTTCATCGACCAGTCGGCCTCGCTCAACCTGTTCATGGAAAGCCCGAACATCGGCGCGATGTCCTCCATGTACATGTACGCCTGGAAGCAGGGCATCAAGACCACCTACTACCTGCGTTCGCGCCCGGCCACCAAGATCGCCAAGACGACGGTGAGTGCCGCCGCACCGGCCAAGGTGTTCAGCCCGGACGAAGCCATCGCCTGCTCGCTGGAAAACCCGGAAGCCTGCGAGGCCTGCCAGTAACACGCCGCGCGGTGGGTGCCGACCGTTGGTCGGCACTCGAACACCTCGCACCTGTAGAGCCGAGCCATGCTCGGCTGCAGCACGGAAACACCAAGGTAGCGCCGGGCCATGCCCGGCGTTTTGACCCGAGAATTCAAGGAAACACCCATGGCCGACAAGCCCAAGCAGATGCTGCTCGATCCCGGTTTTGAACTGACCCTGCGCCCGATGCGCTACCCGCAGTTCTATGACATGTACCGGAATGCGATCAAGAACACCTGGACGGTGGAAGAGATCAATTTCCAGATCGACATCACCGACCTGCACAGCAAGATGTCGCCGGGTGAGCGCCACCTGATCCACCGCCTGGTCGCGTTCTTCGCCACCGGCGATTCGATCGTGTCCAACAACCTGGTGCTGAACCTGTACCAGCACTTGAATGCGCCGGAAGCGCGCATGTACCTGTCGCGCCAGCTGTATGAAGAAGCACTGCACGTGCAGTTCTACCTGACCCTGCTCGACAACTACCTGCCGGATCCGGAAGAGCGCGCCAAGGCGTTCTCGGCGGTGGAGAACATCGACTCGATCAAGAAGAAGGCCGATTTCTGCTTCAAGTGGATCGACTCGATCCAGGACCTGACCCGCATCGAGACCCGCGAACAGCGTCGCCAGTTCCTGCTCAACCAGATCTGCTTCGCCGCCTGCATCGAAGGCCTGTTCTTCTTCGCTGCGTTCGCCTACGTGTACTACTTCCGTTCGCGCGGCCTGCTGCCGGGCCTGGCTTCGGGCACCAACTGGGTGTTCCGCGACGAAAGCGCGCACATGGAGTTCGCCTTCGAGTCGGTGCGCGTGGTGCGTGAGGAAGAGCCGGACCTGTTCGACGACGAGATGAAGCAGCAGGTCTACGACATGTTGGCCGAAGCCATCGAATGCGAAGTGCAGTTCGCCGAGGACGTGCTGTCCGGCGGCGTGGCCGGCATCTCGACCCGTGACATGCGCCAGTACCTGCAGCATTGTGCCGATCAGCACTTCGCCAAACTGGGCATGGAAAAGAAGTACAACGTGCGCAACCCGCTGCCGTTCATGGAACTGCAGGACGTGCAGGAACTGACCAACTTCTTCGAACGCCGCGTCTCGGCCTACCAGGTCGGCGTGCAGGGCGAAGTCGCCTTCGACATGAACTTCTGATCGAACCGGTCAGGCCTTTCGCAACGAAAAACCCCGGCCAATGCCGGGGTTTTTTGTTGCGCGCCTGGCTTTTGTAGAGTCGAGCCGTGCTCG
>NZ_LXXZ01000096.1 GCF_003244875.1 Stenotrophomonas sepilia | reverse complement strand
CCGGTGCGGGGTGTTCGGGGGGCGATCAACCCGGGGCAAGTGTGGTCAGAAGGGCGCGGGCCGCATTGAAGCGGTCTTCCGGCAACGGCAGCGGGTGCTTGATGCGCAGCTTGTCGGGCCCTTCCATGGCATAGAGGTTCGGTTGTTTCTGGATCAGCTGGATCACCGCCATCGGATCGATGTTCGGCTTGGACTCGAACACGATGCGGCCGCCGTTCTCGCCCAGGTCGAGCTTGCGGATGCCCAGCGTATTGGCTTTCAGCTTCAGCTCGGCGATGGCGAACAGGTGCTTTGCCGCATCCGGCAGCAGGCCGAAGCGGTCAATCATCTCCACCTGCAGTTCGCGCAGTGCATCGCTGTCGCGCGCGCTTGAAATGCGCTTGTACAGGGTCAGGCGGGTGTGCACGTCCGGCAGGTAGTCTTCCGGGATCAGTGCCGGCACATGCAGCTCGACCTCGGCGCCGCGCACTTCCTCACCGGCATCCAGGTCGGGCAGCTTGCCCTGCTTGATGCTGCGTACCGCGCGTTCCAGCAGCTCCGTATACAGGCTGAAGCCGACCTCGGCCATCTGCCCGCTCTGGTCCTCGCCAAGCAGTTCACCGGCGCCGCGGATTTCCAGATCGTGGGTGGCCAGGGTGAAGCCGGCGCCCAGCTCGTCCATCGAGGCGATCGCTTCCAGGCGCTTCTCGGCGTCGGGGGTGATCGCGCGACGGTCGGGGGTGATCAGGTAGGCGTAGGCACGGTGGTGCGAACGGCCCACGCGGCCACGCAGCTGGTGCAGCTGGGCCAGGCCGAAACGGTCGGCACGGTTGATGATGATGGTGTTGGCGTTGGGGATGTCGATGCCCGATTCGATGATCGTGGTCGACAGCAGCACGTTGAAGCGCTGCTTCTGGAAATCCAGCATCACCTTTTCCAGTTCGCGCTCGGGCATCTGCCCGTGGGCGATGCCGATGCGTGCCTCCGGCACCAGCTCGGACAGCTCGCGCTGCATGCGGCCGATGCTCTCCACGTCGTTGTGCAGGAAGTACAGCTGGCCACCGCGCGCCAGTTCGCGCTGGAAGGCTTCGCGCAGCAGCGCGTTGTCCCACTGGGTGATGAACGTCTGCACCGCCAGCCGGTTCGGCGGTGGCGTGGCGATGATCGACAGGTCACGCAGGCCGGCCATGGCCATGTTCAAGGTGCGCGGGATCGGCGTGGCGGTCAGGGTCAGCAGGTGCACATTGGCGCGCAGCGCCTTCAGCGCCTCCTTCTGGCGCACGCCGAATCGCTGCTCCTCGTCGACGATGACCATGCCCAGGTCCTTGAACTTCACATCCGGCTGCAGCAGGCGATGGGTGCCGACGATGACGTCGATGGTGCCAGCGGCCACCTTCTCCAGTTCGGCCTTGATTTCCTTGCTGGTCTTGAAGCGCGACAGCACTTCGACCTTCAGCGGGTAATCGGCGAAACGGTCGCGGAAGTTGCGGTAATGCTGCTCGGCCAGCAGCGTGGTCGGCACCAGCACCGCCACCTGCTTGCCGGCACTGGCCGCACCAAATGCAGCGCGCACCGCCACCTCGGTCTTGCCGAAGCCGACGTCGCCGCAGACCACGCGGTCCATCGGCTGGCTGCTGGCCAGGTCGCGCAGGGTGGCATCGATCGCGGCCAGCTGGTCGGGGGTTTCCTCGAACGGGAAACCGGCGGCGAACGGCTCGTACATCGCGCGGTCCACCTGCAGTGCCAGGCGGGCACGCGCCTGGCGGCGGGCCTGGATCTCCAGCAGTTCGGCGGCCACATCGCGCACCTTCTCGGCGGCCTTGCGCTTGGCCTTGCTCCACTGCTCGCCACCGAGCGAATGCAGCGGTGCGGTTTCCGCCGAAGCACCGGAGTAGCGGCTGATCAGGTGCAGCTGGGCGACCGGTACATACAGGCGGTCGCCCTTGGCATATTCGATCTCGAGGAACTCGCCCGGCATGCCGCCGACGTCCATCGCGATCAGGCCACGGTAGCGGCCGACGCCATGGTCCTCGTGCACGATCGGCGCACCCTCGGTCAGCTCGCCGAGGTCGCGGATGATCGCCTCCGGCTCGCGGCCTGCACGGCGCGTGCGGCGGGTGCTGCCGGCGCGCTCGGGGAACAGCTGGCGCTCGGTCAGCACCGCGATGCGCGGATCGTCCAGCGCGAAGCCATCTTCCAGCGGCGCTACCGCGATCGCGAAGCGCGCATCGCTAGCGAGGAAACCGGGCAGGTCGGCCACCACCGGCGGCTTCAGCTCGGCGGCCTGCAGCACTTCCAGCAGTGCCTCGCGGCGGCCGGGCGAATCGGCGGCGATCAGTACCCGGCCCGGATAATGGCCGAGGAAGGATTTCAGCGCATCGCCGGCGGGGGCTTCGCGTGCGGCCACCGGCAGCGGGGGCAGCGGCTGGTCGCCCAGCGCGTGCGCGTCGGCGATGCGTGCGTGGTCGGCGGCCCATACCTCGATGCGCGGGGCATCGTTCAGGCGCTCGCGCAGCAGCTCCGGCGACAGGTACAGCGCCGACGGTGGCAGCAGCGGCCGTTCCACATCGTGGCGGCGCTGCTCATAACGCTCGCTGGTCTGCGCCCAGAACGCCTCGGCGGCTTCGCCGGCACCGGCACAGACCACCGGCAGGCTGCCGCTGGGCAGGTAGTCGAACAGGGTTGCGGTGCGCTCGAAGAACAGCGGCAGGTAGTACTCGACGCCGGCCGGCGCCAGCCCGGATTTCAGATCCTGGTACAGCGCGCTGCGCCGGGTATCGACATCGAAGCGCTCGCGCAGCGTGGCCAGCACGCGGGCGATGCTGGCCTCGTCCATGGGCACTTCGCGGCCCGGCAGCATGTGCACGGCCTCGACCTTGTCCAGCGAACGCTGGCTTTCCGGATCGAAGGCACGGATCGAATCGATGTCCTCGTCCAGCAGTTCCACCCGCAGCGGCTCGTCGGCGCCCATCGGGAACACGTCGAGCAGGCCACCGCGCACGGCGAAGTCACCCGGATCCATCACCTGCGGCACGTTGCGGTAGCCGGCGCTTTCCAGGCGGCGCTTCTCGGCTTCCAGATCCAGGCGCTGGCCGACCTTCAGGTCGAAGCTGCCACCAATCACGTAGCTGCGCGGGGCCAGCTGCTGCAGCAGGGTCTGCACCGGCACGATCACCAGGCCACGCTTCAGCGTGGGCAGGCGGTGCAGGGCAGCCAGGCGCTGCGAGATGATGTCCGGATGCGGGCTGAAGCGGTCGTAGGGCAGGGTTTCCCAGTCCGGGAAGGCGACCACCGGCAGGGCCGGGTCGCCACCGAGCAGGGTCTGCAGGTCGGCTTCGAGCTGGTTGGCGCCGTGGTTGTCACGGGCGATCACCAGCAGCGGAGCGTCGTGCACGCGCGCTGCCTGGGCCAGGTACCAGGCCAGTGCGGTGGGCGAGGCGGGGGCGCGCCACCAGGCGCGGAGCTGGCCGGCGCGCGGCAGCGGCGGGGCGGGGTATGAGGTACGCGACATGGACCCCGGATTTTAGCAGAAGCCCGATCCGGCTCCTGTGCGTCGTGCCGGCCGGCTGCCGGCAGCCTCATCTGCCGTTGGCAGAGCGGAATGCCGGCCAGCGGCTGGCACTACCGGGAGACGTGGCCGGGCACGGCCCGGCGCATCCGTCAGTTGTCCAGCTCCAGCACCATCCGGACCAGGCCTTCGGCGCCGGTCGGGTGCGGCACAGGCTTGAAGCCCAGCGACGCGGCCAGCTGCTTCATCGGTTCGTTCTCGGCGGCAACGTCGCCGTACAGGCGGTCCAGGTACTTGCCACGGCCCCACTTCACCAGCTTGCGCATCAGCTGCCGTCCCAGGCCTTGCCCGATCAGGAAGCGGCTGATCAGGATCGCGTACTCGGCTTCACGGGTGCCGGGGATGATCGAGGCCCGGGCGACCGCGCCGACCACCGCTTCGCCAGCGGGCAGGGACTCGGCGGCGACCAGGGTGATCTCGGTCTTGGGGTTGGGGTGGGTCAGGCGCTGGGTGGTTTCCGGCGACAGCTCGGTCACCGCCTGCAGGAAACGATCACGGATTTCTTCCGGCCCGAACAGGCTGAATGCCGCTTGCAGCGGTGCGCCATCTTCCGGGCGGATGGGGCGGATCAGCAGCTCGTGGCCGCTGGGAGCCTTGAAGATCTCATGCCAGGGCGGCATGCGGTTGCGAGTGGCCATACCGGGTGATTCCTTGGTGGTCCATCGATTGTGGCATCACCGGGGCTGCGTTCCGTGAACGAAAGGCTCACGGCGGTACAGCCTCGTGAAGGCCGTTATTCGGGGGCTTTGAGCCAGTCCAGGCGGGTGCTGGCCCCGGGTTCGCCCAGGTGCTGGCGCAGCGCCGGCAGGGCCGGACCGACCACGCGGTCGAACTGCCACGGCGGGTTGAGCAGCAGCATGCCGCTGCCGTTGAGGCGCAGCGGCGAGTCGTCCGGGCGCACCAGGAACTCGATCGTCATCGCCGATTTCACCGGCAGGGCGGTGGCCTTGCGCAGGAAGTGCAGGATGGTGCGGCGCTGCTTGATCGGGAACCAGACCGCACAGGTGGCCTGCGGCCAGCGTGCCAGGGTCTCGGCCAGGGCGGCCAGGATGTTCTGGTATTCGGCGTCCTGGGCCTCGTACGGCGGGTCGATCAGGACCAGGCCACGGCCGATCTTGCTGCCGTTGAACTTCGGCGGCAGCAGCGAACGCAGCAGGGCATAGCCATCGCCGGGGCGCACATCGACGCGGCTGTCATGGGCGAACAGGGCCTTCAGCGTGGCCGTTTCGGCTTCCTGCAGCTCACAGACCGCCATGCGGTCCTGCGCACGCATGGCCTGTGCGCTCAGCAGCGGCGAGCCCGGGTAGTTGGTCAACGCGCCCACCGGATTGTCGGCCTGCACCGCCTTCAGGTAGCGCTCGACCACCTCCGGCAGCTTGGGCTGGGCCATCAGCCGCATGATCCCGGACTCGGCCTCCAGGGTCTTGCGGCTCTCTTCGCTGGCCAGCAGGTAGCGGCCGGCACCGCCGTGGGTGTCGAGCACGAAGAACGGGCTGTCCTTGCGCTTGAAGCTGTCGATCAGGGCCAGCTGCACGATGTGCTTGAGCACATCGGCGTGGTTGCCGGCATGGAAGGCGTGGCGATAGTTCATGGGCGGCAGTGTACGGGGCGGCGGCCGCAGCGGCTATGCTGCGCGCCATGACAGCTCCTGTTGCCCATGTCCTGGTCGTCGAGGACGAAGCCGCCATCGCCGAAACCGTGCTTTATGCGCTTCGCAGCGAGGGCTATGCCGCCAGCCACTGCCTGCTCGGTGGCGAGGCCCTGAAGCGCCTGCAGGCCGGGGATATCGACGTGGTGGTGCTGGACGTGGGCCTGCCCGACCTGGGCGGTTTCGAGGTGTGCCGGCGGCTGCGCGCGCAGCCCGGGCCGGCGGCCCAGCTGCCGGTGATCTTCCTGACCGCCCGCAACGATGAAGTGGACCGCGTGCTGGGCCTGGAACTGGGCGCCGACGATTACATGACCAAGCCGTTCTCGCCGCGTGAGCTGGTGGCGCGGGTGCGTGCGCGCCTGCGTCGCGCCGCACCGGTCGCGGCAGCCCCCGGCGCCGATGCGGGCTGGCAGGAACATGGTGCCTTCGCCATCGACCGCGAAGGCCGGCGCATCCGCTTCCGCGGCCACGCGCTGGACCTGACCCGCTACGAGTACGCGTTGCTGGAAGCGCTGCTGCAGCGGCCGGGCGCCATTCTCAGTCGCGCCCAGTTGATGGATCGCGGCTGGGACAGCAGCGCCGACAGTGCCGACCGCACCGTCGACACCCATGTAAAGACGTTGCGCGCCAAGCTGCGCGCCGCCGGTGCCAGCGACGACCCGATCCGCACCCACCGTGGCCTCGGCTACGCGCTGGAGGTCTAGCCGATGCGCCTGGTCCTGAAGCTGTTCCTCGGCTTCTTCCTGATCACCGGCATCGCCGCGTTCTTCGTGATGCGCGTGTTCGTCAACGAAGTGAAGCCGGGTGTGCGCCAGGCGATGGAATCGACCCTGGTCGATGCCGCCAACGTGCTGGCCGAGATGGCGGCGGCCGATGTCAAGGACGGCACCATCCGCAGCGGCAGCTTCACCCGCAACCTGGCCAAGGCGCGGCAGCGTGACCTGAAGGCGATGGTCTGGCGCTTTCCCAAGCGCTCACTGGACTACCGGGTGACCATCACCGATGCCAAGGGCATCGTCATTTACGACTCGCTGGGCCGCGACCTGGGGCGTGACAATTCGCGCTGGAACGATGTCTACCGCACCCTGCGTGGCGAGTACGGTGCCCGCTCCAGCCCGGAAGTGCCAGGCGAAGAAGGCGATACGGTGATGCATGTGGCGGCGCCGGTATACGACCCGGCCGATGGCCGCACCCTGATCGGCGTGCTCAGCCTGGCCCAGCCCAACCGCAGCATCGATCCGTTCATTGCGGCCAGCCAGCGCGCCATCATCGAGCGCGGCGCCTGGCTGATCGGATTGTCGGCGCTGGTCGGCGTGCTGGTGACGATGTGGCTCACCACGGGCCTTGGCCAGCTCAGCCGCTATGCACGGGCGGTCAGCGCCGGCGAACCGGTGCCACCGCCGCGGCGGCGCCGCGACGAGATCGGCGACCTGGGCCAGGCCCTGGAAACGATGCGCCGCAAGCTGGAGGGCAAGGCCTACGTCGAGCAGTACGTCCAGTCGCTGACGCATGAAATGAAGAGTCCGTTGGCGGCGATCCGCGGTGCCGCCGAGCTGCTGCAGGAGCCGCTGCCGGAGGCCGACCGCGTGCATTTCGCACGCAGCATCGTCGATCAGCAGGAGCGGCTGACCGAGACGATCGACAAGCTGCTGGCGCTGGCCGAAGTGGAACAGCACGGCTGGCTGCAGACCCGCGATCCGATCGCGCTGCCAACCTTGCTGGCCGACGCAGCGGCGGCCGCGCAGGTGCGCGCGCAGGCGGCCGGCGTGCAGGTGCGCATCGGCAGCGTGCCCGACATGCGCGTGCAGGGTGATGCCTATCTGCTGCGGCAGGCGTTGCACAACCTGATCGACAACGCCATTGCCTTCTCACCGCCCGGCGCGGACATCGCGCTGCAGGCCGAGGTGGACGGGCCGGGCGTGCGCCTGCAGGTAGCGGATCGCGGTGCCGGCATTCCCGACTACGCGCGCGAACGGGTGTTCGAACGCTTCTATTCGCTGGCCCGCCCCGGCAGCGGCCGGCGCAGTTCCGGCCTGGGCCTGCCGTTCGTGCAGGAAGTGGCTCGCCTGCATGACGGACGCGCCAGCCTCGACGCTTGCGATGGCGGTGGCACGGTGGCCAGCCTGTGGCTGCCGTTGGGTGCTGCGGGCCAGCGCCCGCGCCGCTGACTTCACACTCGCTTCAAATTCGCCACAAACCCTGCTCACCGCAGCGGTCCATCCTGCAGCCCTCTCCAACGAGGATGGACCATGAAATCCCTGAAGATGCTGCTGCGGTTCGCCATTGTCGGCGGGCTGATCCTGTTGTTGCTTGTGCCGCTGATGATGATCCGCGGGGTGATCACCGAGCGCAGCCAGTACCGCGACGAGGCCTTTGCGCGGGTGGCCGACAGCCGTGCCGGCACGCAGCAGCTGGTGGGCCCGGTGCGGGTGGTGCCGTGGGTGGAACGCAAGCAGGTTGAACTGGTTGACCCGCTGGGCGTCAAGAAGACCGAGGTGCAGGTCACCGAGGGGCACTGGCTGCAGATGCCGGCGTCGCTGGCGGTAAGCGGCGAGATGCTGCCGAGCCAGCGCGAAGTCGGCCTGTTCAAGGTGCCC
The DNA here is from genome assembly GCF_003244875.1 of Stenotrophomonas sepilia. Lineage (GTDB taxonomy): Bacteria > Pseudomonadota > Gammaproteobacteria > Xanthomonadales > Xanthomonadaceae > Stenotrophomonas > Stenotrophomonas sepilia. Next base: position 15,634 of record NZ_LXXZ01000096.1, on the reverse strand, counting down.
GTGTACAGCTGGAACGGCCAGATGAAGGCGAGCTTCGCCGCTGACGACTATCCGGTGAAGGCAGGGCGCACGTATGGCCAGCCGTATGTGGCGGTGGGAATTTCCGATGTGCGCGGCCTGGTCGGTACACCGAACCTGCGCGTGGATGGCAAGCAGCTGCGCCTGCTGCCGGGCGTCGGCGTGGCCAGCGAAGTCGGCCGTGGCCTGCATGCGCCAGTGGCCGGTTTCGCTGCGGATCAGGGCGGCACGCTGGCGGCCAGCACCGTTGAACTGGAGCTGCGCCTGGATGGCAGCCGCATGCTGTCGGTGGTGCCGGTAGGCGATGACACCCACATCGCGCTGCGTTCGAGCTGGCCGCATCCGTCGTTCAGCGGTGCGTTCCTGCCCAACGAGCGGCGCGTTGATGCACAGGGATTCGACGCGCGCTGGGCGGTGTCCTCGCTGGCCTCCGACGCACAGCGGCAGCTGCGCAATGAAGGTTCGGTCGACTCGCAGGCGGTTACGGTGTCGCTGGTCGATCCGGTCGATACCTACACCCAGGCCGACCGTGCGTCCAAGTACGGCGTGCTGTTCGTGCTGCTGACCTTCGTCGGCTTCATCCTGTTCGAGCTGATCAAGTCGCTGCGCATCCACCCGCTGCAGTACCTGATGGTCGGTCTGGCGCTGGCAATCTTCTTCCTGCTGCTGATCAGCCTGTCCGAACACATCGCGTTCTGGAAGGCCTACCTGGTTTCGGCGGTGGCCTGTATCGGCCTGCAGGCGGTGTACCTGGCCAACGTGCTCGGCCATTGGAAGCGCGGCCTCGGCTTCGCGGCCCTGCTGACCGTGCTGTACGGCGCGTTGTATGGCCTGCTGGTGTCGGAGAACAACGCACTGCTGATGGGGTCGCTGCTGCTGTTCGTGATCCTGGCGCTGGCAATGTGGGTGACCCGCCGGGTCGACTGGTACGCGCTCGGCGCGGACCTGAAGTAAGGAGCACGCCATGGGCTGGCGCCAGGGATTGCGGCAACGGGCACAGCAGGGCATTCCGGCCCTGCTGGAAGTGGATGCACTGCTGCAGGCACATGGCGTGCTGGCGGCCCTGCCGGGGGCGCGGATCGCCCCCGGCCTGGTCCGCTTCCAGCTGGCGGCGGTGACCTGCGAAGGATTGCAGGGGCAGGGATTGCGTTGGCTGCAGGGTGCGCGGCAGGGACGCGGCGTGGTGGCCGGCCGGGTGCCGCGCTACCGGCCATGGAAAGCCGGCGCAGAGGCATTGGCCGAGATCGGCATCGGCGGCCTTCCGGATGACTGGCCGGCACACGCGGCGGTGTACGGCTGCAGCAGCATCGACCGGCGGCACTGGTTGCTGTTGCTGCCGGAGCGGGCGCAGTTGTGGCTGGGATGGAGCGGGTGATTCGGCTTTGTGGGTACGACCCAATCACTCTCCTGTGGGTGCGAACCTTGGTTCGCACGCTTCCGCGCCGCCCATGACCGATGGGACGGTATCGCCGCGCCCCGGCTGGCTAGACTCGATGGGTTGATGATCGAGCCGAAGGGCAGGGGTGCGATGTGTTGAAGTGGGGCGTGCTGGCCGCAGCGCTGGTGATGGGTGGCAATGCAGGGGCGCAGCAGCGCGAGACGGTGGACCTGGACATGGTCAGCCGCATCCGCCAGGAGGCGTTCCACCGTTCGCAGGTGATGGACACCTTCAGCTATCTCACCGAGCGCATCGGCCCGCGCCTGAGCAATTCGCCGGCGATGGGCCTCGCCAATGCGTGGACCCGCGGCAAGTTCAACGAATGGAAGCTGGACAACGTCCACGACGAAGCCTTCGATGATTTCGGCCGTGGCTGGGAATTCACCTCGGCGAGCGTGGAAATGCTGGGTGACCGCGTGCAGCCGCTGCATGCGCTGCCCAAGGCCTGGACCCCCGGTACGAAGGGCCCGGTCGAAGGCGAGCTGGTGCAGGTCGAGATCAAGAAGCCCGAAGACATCGAGAAGTACCGCGGCAAGCTGCGCGGCAAGATCCTCCTGCTGGGCGAGGCACGCGAATACAAGCGGGGCACCGAGCCCGATTCGCACCGCCACGACGCGACCTCGCTGGAGGGCCTGCAGGAGTTCACCCTGCCCAAGGACAAGGACGCTACCGCCGAGCGCGCCAAGCGGGTCAAGGAGTACCAGGAGCGCCAGCAGCTGGCGGCCAAGGTCAATGCGTTCTTCGTCGAAGAGGGCGCGCTGGCCTCGATCAGCATCAGCAGCTGGGACAACGGCATCATCCGCGTTGCCGGCGGCGGTTCGCGCAAGGCCGGTGAGCCGGTGGGCATCCCCGAACTGGCGATGATCAGCGAACACTTCAATCCGCTGGTGCGCGCGCTTCAGGCCAAGCAGACGGTGCGCCTGCGCGTGGATGTAGCGGCGCGCTTCACCGACGAGGCCGACCAGCCCGGCTACAACACGCTGGCCGAGATCCGCGGCAGCAGCAAGCCCGATGAAGTGGTGATGATCGGTGCGCACCTGGATTCGTGGCACAGCGGCACCGGTGCGGCCGACAACGCCGCTGGCGTGGCGGTGATGATGGAGGCGATGCGCATCCTCAAGGCCACCGGTGCCAAGCCCAGGCGCACCATCCGCGTGGCGCTGTGGAGCGGCGAGGAGCAGGGCCTGATCGGCTCGCAGGCCTATGTGGCCAAGCATTTCGGTCGCTTCCCCGACCCCACTGACGCGGCCCAGAAAGCGCTGCCGGCGTCGCTGCGCGAGCCGACCGGTGCACTGCAGAAGACCCGCGATTACAGCAAGTTCCAGGTCTACTTCAACATGGACAACGGCTCGGGCCGCTTCCGTGGCATCTACGCGCAGGAAAACCTGGCGGCGATGCCGATCTTCGAAGCCTGGCTGGCGCCGTTCCATGACGTGGGCGCCACCACCGTGGCCACCCGCAACACCGGCAGCACCGACCACATCAGCTTCGATCGCATCGGCCTGCCGGGCTTCCAGTTCATCCAGGACCGGCTGGACTACTTCACCAACGTCCACCACAGCCACCTGGACACCTGGGACCACGCCGAACCGGAAGACCTGAAGCAGGCCGCGGCCATCGTCGCTTCGTTCGCCTACAACGCCGCAATGCGCGAGCCGTCCTTCCCGCGAAAGGCAGAACCGTAAAAGGGGACGGAGGGGATTAAGTCGTATCTGCCCCTCCGCTTCCCGGTTACAGCACCCCAGGGCTGGGCAATCGCGACTTAATCCCCTCCGTCCCCTTTTTCCGTCGGGGGCGGTGGGCTGGTAAAATCGGGGGATTCCCGTTCCTCGAGCCGTCCATGACCTGCCGCACCCGCTTCGCCCCCAGTCCCACTGGCTACCTGCACATCGGTGGTGCCCGCACCGCGCTGTACTGCTGGCTGGAGGCCCGTCACCGCGGCGGCGAGTTCGTGCTGCGCATCGAGGACACCGACCGCGAACGCAGCACCCAGGGCGCAATCGACGCCATCCTGGAGGCGATGGAGTGGCTGGGCCTGGACTACGACGAAGGCCCGATCTACCAGACCGACCGCGTCGCCCGTTACCGGGAAGTGGCCGAGCAACTGATCGCCGAGGGCAAGGCGTACTACGCCTACGAGACCCGCGAGGAGCTGGATGCCATGCGCGAGGCCGCCATGGCCAGGCAGGAAAAGCCGCGCTACAACGGCGCTGCGCGCGATCTGGGCCTGCCCTACCGGGACGACCCGAACCGCGTCATCCGCTTCAAGAACCCGCTGGAAGGCACGGTGGTGTTCGATGACCTGATCAAGGGCCGCATCGAGATCGCCAACAGCGAGCTGGATGACATGGTCATCTTCCGCCCGGACGGCTACCCCACCTACAACTTCGCGGTGGTGGTGGACGACTGGGACATGGGCATCACCGAGGTCATCCGCGGCGACGACCACATCAACAACACCCCGCGCCAGATCAACCTGTATGAAGGCATCGGCGCGCCGGTGCCCAAGTTCGGCCACATGCCGATGATCCTGGACGAGCAGGGCGCCAAGCTGTCCAAGCGCACCGGTGCGGCTGACGTGATGCAGTACAAGGACGCCGGCTACCTGCCCGATGCGCTGCTGAGCTACCTGGCCCGCCTGGGCTGGTCGCATGGTGACCAGGAGCTGTTCAGCCGCCAGGAACTGATCGACCTGTTTGACGTGAAGGACTGCAATTCCAAGGCCTCGCGCCTGGACATGGCCAAGCTGGGCTGGGTCAACCAGCACTTCCTGAAGACCGAGGAGGTGGCCGCGATCGTGCCGCACCTGGTCTACCAGCTGCAGAAGCTGGGGCTGGACGTGGCCGCCGGCCCGGCTCCGGAGGATGTGGTGATCGCCCTGCGTGAACGCGTGCAGACCCTGAAGGAAATGGCCGAGAAGGCCGTGGTCTGGTACCAGCCGCTGACCGAATACGATGAAGCGGCGGTGGCCAAGCACTTCAAGGCCGGTGCCGAGGTGGCGCTGGGCAAGGCCCGCGAGCTGCTGGCCGCGCTGCCGGAATGGACCGCCGAGTCGGTGGGCGTCGCCCTGCACGACGCGGCCGCAGCGCTGGGAATCGGCATGGGCAAGGTCGCCCAGCCGCTGCGCGTGGCCATCACCGGCACCCAGGTCAGCCCTGACATTTCCCATACCGTTTACCTGGCCGGCCGCGAGCAGGCCTTGAAACGCATTGATGTGGCCATCACCAAGGTAGCAACGGCCTGAGGCATCCTTGCCAGGCCCGAACCGGAGAACACGCATGCCCGCCAAGACCGCCACTGCCTGTACCGCCCCGCACCACCACGTCCACGACGCATCGGATTTCGTGGCGGTGGTCGAGCGTGTCTCGCGCGAACGCGGGCTGCGCCTGACCCCGATCCGCGCCAATGTGCTGAAGCTGATCGCCGAGGCCGGCAAGCCGGTCAAGGCCTACGAGCTGCTGGAATGGGTGCGTAACGGCAAGGGCGTGGGCGCTGATGCCCCGCCCACCGTGTACCGCGCGCTGGACTTCCTGATGGCCAATGGCTTTGTGCACAAGCTGGAGTCGGTGAATGCCTTCGTGGCCTGCCATCATCCAAGCAGCGCTGCGCATTCGGTACCATTCCTGATCTGCAACAGCTGCCACAGCGCAGTGGAACTGGAAGACCGCGAGATCGTCAGCCAGCTGGAGAAGCGCGCCAAGGAGCTGGGTTTCCAGCCGCAGGCGCAGACGCTGGAAGTCCACGGTCTCTGCGCGCGCTGCGCGGGGTAACGCAATGGTAGTGCCGGCCGCTGGCCGGCATCCTGAGTGGGGTCAGATCCCTTTGCCATTGGCAAAGGGATCTGACCCCGTTTCATGACAAGGGCTAGTCCTTCGGTTTGCCTGCGGTATCCACCCGCACGATCACCGACATGCCGGGCCGCAGCTGCGCGGCCAGCTTCTGGCCTTCATCGATCGATATCCGCACCGGCAGCCGCTGCACCACCTTGGTGAAGTTGCCGCTGGCATTGTCCGGGCGCAACACGCTGAACTCCGATCCGGTGGCGGGCGCGATCTCCTGCACGCGGCCCCTCAGCACCTGGCCCTGGAACGCGTCGACCGAGAACGTGGCCGGCTGGCCGATCGCCATTCCCCAGGTCTGGCCTTCCTTGTAGTTGGCCACCACCCACAGTGTGTCAGGTACCAGGAACAGCAGCTGCGAACCGGCGGCGACATACTGGCCCACGCGCACGCTGGCTTCACTGATCTGGCCGTCGCGCGGTGCGTGGATCACCGTGTTGGCCAGGTCGATGCGGGCCAGTTCCAGCTGCGCCTGTGCGCTTTCCACCTGGGCCTCCAGGCTCTTGCGCGCGACCTGGGTCGACACCAGTGTTTCCTCGGCGATGCGGATCTGCGCCTGCGACTGCTGCACGCTGGCCTGCGCCGAGGCTTGGCTGGTGCGGAACTTGTCGCGGTCATTGATCGACACCAGCTGCTGCGCGGCCAGTTCCTCGTAGCGCTTCAGCTCGTTGCGCGAGCGCTGCAGTTCGGCCTGCCCGGCCGAGAGCGTGGCGCGCGCGGAGGCGATCTGCGCACGGTTCTGCGCCTGCGACTGGTCGGAGTTGGCCAGCGCCGCGCGCGCACTGTCGAGCGTCGCCTGCGCCTGGGCGACGCGTTGGGCATAGATGCGGTCATCGATGCGCAGCAGCGGCTCGCCCTGCCTCACATGCTGGAAATCCTTCACCAGCACTTCGGTCACATAGCCGTTGACCTGTGGCGCCATCACGGTGATCTGGCCGCGCACATAGGCGTTGTCGGTCACCATCACGCTGCTGGTGAACGGCCACAGATGCCAGGCGCGCAGGATCAGCGCAATGCCCAGCAGGGCCACCACCACCATCACCACCACGCTGCGCGCGCTGGGCTTGAGATACTTCGGCGCGACTGCCGGTTCAACGGGCGTGGGCGCAGGTGCCGCGTCGGTCGGCGGCGGTGGAGTCACATTGTCGGCGTCGTCGGATCGGGGCGGAACGGGGGGCATGGCGGAGGACTCAGCGGTGTGCGGCCGGTGTGGCCGCAACGGGTGAAGTGGGGTGGCGCTTGCGCCATTGCTTGAGCACGGCGGTGCGCAGCGACAGCAGCAGCAACCAGCACAGGAAACCGATCGCCAGCCAACCGCTCAGGGTGAACACATCATTGAAGCCGCGCACATTGGCTTCGCGGCGCGTGGTCTGCGCCAGCTGCGCGCTGCCCTGCGCGCTGCGCAGCACCGGGTCGGTGATCTGTGCGCTGTACAGCTGTTGCTGGATGCGCAGGCGTTGTGCCACCACCGGATCGGCGGGGTCGAGCTGGCTGGTCAGCGCGCTGGAGTACAGTTGCTCGCGATGCAGCTGGAAGGTGCCCAGCACCGCCGAGCCGGCCAGGCCGCCCAGCGTCTGCGTGATCGACAGCGTCACCAGGAAGGTGACGATGTGGTCCACCCCCTGCTTCAACGCCGCCGAAATGCCGAGCATGATCAACGGGCCCATGAACATGCCGGCGCCGACCGAGGCCAGGAACTGGCTGGCGTAGAAATCGTGCGGCCGATCCATGCTGGTGCGGTGCTGGTCGAAGAAGGCGGCAGCGCCCAGCAGCAGGATCGCCATCAGCAGCTGGGCGATCAGCCGCTTCGGGCCGAAGGTCAGCGAGGCACCGGCGATGCCCACGATCACCCCGGCCAGGATCACCACGAACAGCGGCCGCATCTGGTCAGGCCCCATGCCGAGCGTGCGCATCAGGTTGACCACGCCATAGGACTGCTCGGTGGTCAGGAAGCGGATCAGGAAGGCGCCGACGATGAAATGCAGCACCGGCAGCGTCGACAGCCAGCGGATCTGCAGCAGTGGATTGCGCCGGTAGTGCTCGATGATCAAGGCGGTGGTGGACAGCACGATCGAGGCGATCAGCGCCCAGCCCAGCCACGCTGTGTTGAGCCACCAGCGCGTGTAGCCCTGCGCCAGCACGATCACCAGCAGGGCGACGGCCGGGGCGAGCAGCGCGAACGTGAGGAAGTCCAGTGGCTCGAACGCCTTCACCTGGATGCCCGGCGGCAGCTTCAACACCACCACGGCGGCGAACGCACACAGCGCCAGCCCGGCTTCAAACGAATAGAGCTGGTGCCATTGGCCGGTATCCACCAAGCCTGGTGAAACGATCCAGGCGATCGGCACCGCCAGCTGCGAAAGGCCGACGCCGACCACCAGCAGATTGCCGGTGAAGCGCCGCGGCAGCGCCTGCAGCATGTACAGCGTGCCCAGTGTCGAACAGGCCGCGCCGGCGAAGCCGCTGGCGGCACGGGTTAGCATCGTGGTCTCGAAGCTGCCGACGAACAGGTGCAGCACCGCCAGCGCCGCATACAGGCCCAGCCCGATCTCGGCGAACAGGCGGATGCCGTACTGCTGGCGGAACTTGAAGGCCAGCAGGTTGGCGGTGACGTTGACCATGGCATAGGCCGCCACCAGCCAGCTGCCCTGGGTCGGGGTCAGCGCCAGCTGGCCCTGCAGGAACGGCAGGTTGGCGGTGACCAGCGCATTGCCGAGGCCGCCGGTGATCGCTACCAGCAACGATACCAGCGCATAGGCCGCACGCCGGTACGGCGGGTGCCAGGGCATCGACGCCGAGCCGGGCATGGTCGGCTTCTCGTGCTCCTCCCAATCCGGAACCGGCTTCAGATACGGCTGGACCATCAGCGCGCCTCGCTGGTTGCTCCCTGGAGACCCCCGCGCAGCAGCTGCAGGGCGCGCCCGGCGAGGTGGGCGCGCTCGTCGCGGGTCTTGCCGCGCAGGGCCGCACCCAGCATGCCCGAGATCAGTGAAATATCCGTCTTTTCCAGGTCGGCACGGCACAGTCCGGCGGCCTTGGCGCGGGCGATCGGTTCCTCCAGCAGGTCGCGCACGGTCTCGCGCGCCGCGCGCATGGCCGGCACGTCCGAATCGACCGCGCGCCAGTAATCGGCCAGTGCGGGCGAATCGATGATGCGCTGGGCCATGCCCTCGAACACCTCGAACAGGGCGTCGTCGCGGTCACCGAGCTGTTCGACCTGGCGCCGGATGCGATCAACCGTGCGCTGCAGCAGCGCCTGGATCAGCGCGGTGCGGTCGGGGAAGTTGCGGTACAGGGTGGCGCGGCCCACCTGGGCGCGTTCGACCACCAGGTCCAGTGGGGCAGTGACACCGTGTTGGCCGAACACATGATCGGCGGCGTCGAGGATGAGGGCACGGCGGGCAGCGGCATCGGCACGTTGGGCAGTCATGGAATTATTTTCGGACAAAAGTGTCCGATTGGCGAGACATTGGGTGACGGGATTGTCCGCTTGTTGTGGTACGCACATCTTTGTGACGGGTGTGTGAGCGGGGGCGCCGCGACCTCGCTCACGCACAAAGGAACGGGGGGCCAGACGGCCCCCCGGGGAGAGAGAGTGGTATTCGTGGTGCGGCCCCGCCATGCGTTGAAGGGCGAGTGGGGGCAGAGCCCTTTCCCGCGGAAAGGGATCCGCCCCCCTGCATCCGATCAGAAGAACGCGCGGATGCCGAATGCGACCCCACGGCCCGGCAGCGGCGAGTAGTCGCGCAGCAGCGAGGTATGCGGGCGCACTTCGCGGTTGGTCAGGTTGCTGCCATCCAGGAAGACTTCGTAGCTGTTGCTGGCGTTGCGGTCCCAACGATAGGCCAGGTGCGCATCGACCAGGGTGTAGCCATCGCTCGGCTCCTCGTTCTGCGCCACGTCCTTCTGGCGGCTGTAGCGCACCGCACCGACCGAGGCGCGCCAGCCGTCCTTCGACCAGCGCAGGTCGGCGCCGACGCGGGCCGGGGCGATGCGCGGCAGGTAGCCGGTGTTGGCCAGTTCCACGTTGTAATTGTGGTTGTGGTCGCCGTGCGGCACGGCGATGTCCAGGTTGCGGCTGCCGCTGCCATCCAGCTTGGCTTTCACGTAGTCACCGAACACGCGCAGGTCCCAGTCACCGGCGCCGCCCTCGAACAGGTGCACCAGCGCTTCGGCCTCGGCGCCGCGGAACACCGCGTCCTGCTGGGTCCAGGCGCGCACCGGCAGCCCCTCGGTAACGCCGGTGTCGGCCAGGTAGATGAAGTCCTTGAACTTCGTCTGGTAGACCGAGGCGGAGAAGTCCAGGCGTTCGCTGTGGGTGTGGATACCCAGTTCCACGCGCTGGCCGCGCTCGGTCTTCAGGTTGGCATCGCCGATTTCCAGCGAGCGGGTGGCGATGTGCGCGCCGGCGGCATACAGCTCCTCGTTGGTCGGTGCACGTTCGGAGCTGTCCACGCCGATGCGCAGGTCAACCGCATCGTTGAGCTTCCAGATGCCAGCGGCAGACAGGTTGGTGGCGCCGAAGGTGCGGCGACGGTAGTCACCGGTCGGGTCCAGCTTGACCTGGTCGTGGCGGCCACCCAGTTCCAGCTTGAACGGGCCAAAGTGCTTTTCCTGCAGTACGAACAGGCCGATGTTCTTCGTGCCGGTATCCGGAACGAACGCCTCTTCGCCCTTGGCACCGAAATCACTGTTGCCGAACTGCAGGCCGAAGGCGCCGTCCCAGCCGCCGATCTGCTGCTGTACCGCTTCCAGGCGTGCCTCGATGCCGCGGTTGGTGAAGCGGGTGGACGGTGTGCCGGCCTCCAGCTCCACGTGCCCGTAGTCGGTGTAGGCCACGCGCGCGTTGATGTTCTTCAGGAACGAGACCGGGTCGTAGATGCCGGCCTTGGTCTCGAAGCGGTTCTGCACCATGTCGATGCGCACGTCGTGTTCGTCACCGCCTTCCTCTTCATCACCATGGTCGTGACCATGGTCATGCCCATGATCATCACCGTCGGCGTGCACGTGCGCGCCGTTGGGAATGCCATAGTTGGTGCGGTAGGTGCTGGCCGACACGCCGAAGTAGCCGCCGTCGCCCAGCCAGGTTGCGCCGACGCCGCCGGCGCGGGTGCGGATGGAGCTGTTCTCGAGGCGGCCGCGACGCGGCTCTTCGACTTCCTCGCCCGCGTGATCATGGTCGTGGTCGTCGTGGTGGTCTTCCAGGCTGTCGATCACCGCATAGCCGGGAATGCGGTAGTCGTCGCCATTGCGCACCAGGCCGTCCACATGAAGCACGACATTGCCGCTGACGCCATCGAGGCGGAACATGCCGCTGCGCTCGTTGTTCACCGAATTGCCACGCAGCTCGGCGCGGCCGCTGAGCGGGCGCTCGGGCAGCTCGCGCGCGATGCGGCCATCGACCACGTTGACCGCCCCACCGATGGCACCGCTGCCGAACAGCAGCGTGGCCGGGCCCTTCAGCACTTCGATCTGGTCGGCCAGGAACGGTTCGATGCTGGTGGCGTGGTCGGCGCTGACCGTGGACGCATCCATGTTGCCCATGCCGTTGGACAGCACGGCCACGCGCGGGCCTTCCTGGCCACGGATGATCGGGCGGCCGACGCCGGGGCCGAAGAAGGTGCTCTGCACGCCGGGCAGCTTGGCCACGGTATCGCCGAGGGTGCCGGCCTTCTGTTCGTCCAGGCGCTCACCGGCCAGCACCTCCACCGGGCGCGCAAGGGATTCGGCATCGCCCTGCAGCGGCGACGCGGTGACCTGCACCGAGGACAGCTCGGTCAGGTGGCGGTCACGATGGGCGGTGTCCTGACCGGCTGCAAAGGCGACGGACGGCAGCAGGGCGGCGAGGGCCAGGGCCAGGGAATGCGGCTTGAGCCGTGCGGTGTGGGCGGGCATGGATGGGTCCTTTGTTACACTGTATCAATCGCGGGGCGCACGAATCCCGTCGATGGGACAGGGGGAGGGAAAGCGTGCGGGTCGGAGAGGGATGTTATATTATTCCATAGCGATTCGCCGACCCTGCTGGAAGTCATGTCCTTGTCCCCACGCCTGCGCCACCTGCTCGACCGTTTCGGTGCCACCGGTTCGATGCTGTGCGCGGTGCATTGCGCAGTCATCCCGGTGCTGCTGGCGGCAGCGCCCTCGCTGGGCCTGTCGTTCTGGCTGAGCGACGGCGTCGAACAGGCGCTGGTGCTGTTCGTGACCCTGCTTGGGCTGTTCAGCCTGGTCTGGGGTTACCGCCGCCACGGCGCGCTGCGTGCGCTGGGCTTCCTGATCCCCGGCCTGGTCGCGCTGTGGGCCGGCGTGCTGTACGAGCCGCTGCATCACAACGCCGTGCCGCATGCGGTGGTGATGACCATCGGTGGCCTGCTGGTGGGCGTTGCCCATCTGGTCAACCTGCGCCTGAACCACGGCCACGTACACGACGCCAGCTGCGCGCACTAGGCGCTCCGTGATAGGATTTTCGATCGTGCGCGGGGGCGCCCAGCAAGGCGGCCCCGCCGAACCCGTGTCAGTACGGGGTAACCAGATTTCACACTTGAGGAGTTGAAGACATGGGTAAGGGTGACCGCAAGACCGCCAAGGGCAAGCGCTACAACGCCAGCTACGGCAACGCCCGTTCGCATACCGCGAGCAAGGTCGCCGTAGGCGCCGCCGCCCCGGTTGCCAAGAAGACCGTGGCCAAGGCTCCGGCGAAGAAGGCCGTGGCGAAGAAGGCCGTCGCCAAGGCCTGATCCGGCCGAACGACCGGTCTAAAGAAAACGCGGCGCCTGGCGCCGCGTTTTTTTATGCCTGTCCGGTGAGCCGAGCGTGGGCTCGGCTCTACAACCGGATCAGCGCAGCGTCTGCTTCAGCGTTTCCGGGTTGCCGTCGTTCGGCGCGGCCGGCACCTGCAGCAGGTGTGCCAGCAGTGGATAGACATCGACATTGTCGAAGCCATCGATCACCAGGCCCTGGCGGAACGACGGGCCACTGGCCACGAACACCGCGCGCATGGACGGCAGCGCGTGGTCGTAGCCGTGCGAGCCGCGGTCCTGCTGTTCGCGCTTGGCGATCTTTTCCTGATGCAGGGCATCCCAGCCTTCATCCATCATGCAGACAATGGCGGGAATGCGCGGATGGGTGCCGTAGTGCAGGCGCGCCGGCAGTTTTTCTTTCTTCCAGCATTCGTAGTGCGCGTGGCGGCCGAGCAGAGCGCGTTCGGCGGCGGCTTCATGGCCGACCACTGGTGCGAAGCCGACCGACTGGCCCTGGCTGACATTGCGCGCAATCGCCGGGTCGACCATCGATTCGGTGGCGATCACGTGGCCGACCGGCACGCTGGCCATGCCATGGTCAGAGACCACGATCACGTTGGTGGTCGCGGCCAGGCCGCGCTGCTGCAGTCCATCGAGCACTTGGCCGACGATCTGGTCGGCGCGCACGATGGCGTCGGCATACTGTTTCGATTCGGGGCCGTAGTTGTGGCCGGCCTTGTCCACGTGTTCCATGTACAGCGTGGTCAGGCGGGGGGCATCGGCGTCGGTCTGTGCAAGCCAATCGAGCACGATGCCGGCGCGTTGCTCAAGTGGTTCGTTGCCATCGTACACACGCCACTGGCTGGGGCGGACGCCGCGGATTTCCGATTCACTGCCCGGCCATGAGGTGGTGGCCGACCGAACGCAGGCATTCTCGGCGCCGACCCAGATCGGTTCACCGCCCCACCAGCCACTGGTGGTCACCGCTTCGCGATTGCTCAGCTCGAACCGGCCCAGTGCTTCATCGTCCATGCTGTTGTTGACGATGCCGTGGTGGTCCGGGCGCAGGCCGGTAACGAGGGTGTAGTGGTTGGGGAAGGTCAGTGACGGATAGGACGGGGTCATCCAGCGTGCACGCACGCCGCCGTCGATCAGTCGCTGCAGGTTCGGGGTCAGGCCGCGATCCAGCGCGTCGGCACGCAGGCCATCGATGGAGATCAGCAGCAGCTTGGGCGGTGCCGCCGCAGCGACGGGTGTGGGAACGGAGGCGGAAGGGGCAGGCGCGGTGGTGCAGGCGGCCAAGGGCAGCAGCAGCGCCAGCGCGCAGGTCAGGCGTACGGAAGTCATCCGCGCATGATAGTGCGAGGTAATGACGCGCCCAAGACACGGCGCACTATCGCGCGCCGTCTCCGCGCATTTTTCCTTATCCCCGCGCCTGTCGGCGCCCCCCTTCAACAAGCAGGGGGCTTTTCTCCAGACGTATTCCTGATGCTTCCATCCACGCATGGCGTGGATTTACCGTGTCGACCAATGTCGACACCTACCAGCCGCCCCGCCTCCCCGCAACAAGCCCGCTGTTGCAGTTGCTGTTGCTCTAGCCTCTGCGGGTGCCGGGCGCAGCCCGGCCAGCCCTCTCAGGCGAACAGCGGTGCCTGGCGCTGTTCCAGCCGCAGCAGCGCGGCCTTGGTTTCCAGGCCGCCGCCGAAGCCGGTCAGTGCACCGTTGCTGCCGATCACGCGGTGGCAGGGCAGGATGATCGGCAATGGATTGCGGCCATTGGCCGCGCCCACCGCGCGCGTCGCGCTGGGCTGGCCCAGGTGCTGCGCCAACTGCAGATAGCTCCAGGTCTGGCCGAACGGAATCAACGCTAGCGCCTGCCACACGCGCAGCTGGAAAGGCGTGCCTCGTGGTGCCAGCTGCAGGTCGAACCGGCTGCGTTCACCGTGCAGGAACTGCAGCAGCTGTTCGCGCGCTTCCGGCAATGCACCCGGCGCGTGATGCCAGCCGTCGCGCCCGCGTGCGGGGTGGCGGTTCTCGGGGAATAGCACGTGCGCAAGACCACGCTCGTCACCGGCGATGGTCAATACGCCGATCGGGCTGTCGAAACGATCGAACAACAGGGTCATGTCGGTTCTCCAACGAACGTGCCGGACAGGTGCCACAGGTGCAGCACCGCGTAGGCGCGCCACGGGCGCCACGGTTGCGAGCGCGCTTCGGTCGCACGTTCGCTCAGGCGCTGGCCCTGGGCGTGGCCGAGCACCTGCTGCAGTACAAGATCGCCGGCCGGGAAGGCATCGGGCTGGCCGAGTCCGCGCAGGGCAATGTACTGAGCGGTCCAGGGGCCGATGCCGGGCAGTGCAACGCAGCGGGCCACGAATTCCTCCAAGGCCTGGCCGGGCCCGAAGTCGAGCCGGCCGCTGGCGCAGGCGGCGGCCAGGGCGCGCACGGTGGCCGCGCGGCTGCGCGGCAGGCCGATGGATTCCAATGGTGCCTCGGCCAGTACCTCGGGCGCGGGGAACTGGCGATCGAATTCCGATGGCATGCCCGGCAGGTGTGCGCCGTAGGCATCGACCAGGCGCCGCGCGAAGGTGGTGGCCGCGGCCACGCTGACCTGCTGCCCGAGTACCGCGCGTACGCCCACCTCGAAGCCATCCCAGCCGCCGGGCACGCGCAGTCCGGGGCGTTCGGCGATGCCACGCGCGAGCAGCGGTTCTTCGCCCAGCGCGGCATGGACCTGCTGCAGGTCGGCATCCAGATCAAACACCCGACGCACGCGGCGCACGATGTCGGGGATCAGGCGCGGATCCACCGCGCCCAATTGCAGGCGCAGTTCCGGCCGCTTCGAATCGGCGGTGACGCGCAGCAGGGTGGGGCGCTCGGGCGTGCCCAGTACGCGCTGGTAGCTGTCTTCGCCGATCAGTTCGATGCCGGGCAGGCTGCGTTTGCGCAGGAAGGCCAGCATGCGTGGGAAGTCCAGTGGTGGACGGTAGCCCAGGCGCAGCACCAGGCCGCCATCATCTGCAGCCAACGGTTGATGCTGGCGACGCAGGGCGGTCGGCGCCATCCCACAGCCCTGCAGGAACGCGGTATTGAAGCGGCGCAGGCTGTTGTAGCCGGCAGCCAGCGCGACGTCGGTCACCGCCAGCGTGGTTTCGGTCAGCAACTGTTTGGCCAGCAACAGGCGATGGGTTGCGTGGATCTGCCCGGGCGTCGCGCCGAGATATTCGACGAACAGGCGCTGCAGTTGGCGCGCGCTGAGGCCGAGCTTCGTTGCAAGATCGGCCACCGGCTGCTCCTGCAGGAAGCCTCCCTGGATCAGCGCCAGTGCCCGCTGCACGGTCTGTCCGGCCAGGGCCTGCTGGGCCTGCGGTGCCAATTCCGGGCGGCAGCGCAGGCAGGGACGGTACCCAGCGGCCGCGGCGGCCGCGGCGGTCGGAAAGTAGGTAATGTTGCGCGGCTTCGGTGGCGGTGCCGGGCACACCGGGCGGCAATAGATGCCGGTGCTGCGCACGGCGGTGAAGAACACGCCGTCGAAGCGTGCGTCGCGGGCCAGGCGGGCGCGGTCGCAGGCGGCGGGGTCGAGGGGGAGGGGGGGGGGCAGG
>NZ_LXXZ01000095.1 GCF_003244875.1 Stenotrophomonas sepilia | reverse complement strand
CAGCCGCCAGCGGCTGGGCCGGGCCCCGGAGGGGGACTTGCAGCGTCCCCCTCAATCGGCCCCCCCCCCGCCATCCCACGGATAGCACGCTTTTGCCGTTGCCGTTGCCGTTGCTCCAAGCAGGTGCAGGGCGCAGCCCTGCCCAACACCCCTTACCTCAACTGGCTGTCCTTGCTGCCGCGCCGGTTGTAACCGGCATGCGCCTGCGCTTCTTCGTCATGCGCCTGCTGGCACGCCACGCACAGGCGAACTCCCGGCACAGCACGACGTCGCGCCAACGGAATCGGCGCGTCACATTCCTCACAGTGTTCAAGGCCCGGGCCCTGCCGCAGCTGGCCTCGCGCGCGGGCGATCGCATCGTCGACGGTGGCGTCGATCTGGTCCTGGACCGCGCCATCTCCCGCCCAACCAGTGGCCATGGCCTTCCTCCGCAGGTGTGTCGCCTGATATGGGGACGATACACCCGCGCACAAAGGAGCAGGCCTGTGTTGCGCCGAGCCGTGCCCGGTGCGCCTTCAGCAAGCTGAGCAGAACGCCAACGGATCCAATCAGGTCGATCGCGACTTAATCCCCTCCGTCCCCTTTTTTGCTTACCAGATCAGGTCGTCCGGCACCTGGAACTGGGCGTAGTAGGCGTCGTCCTCGGCGTTGCCGGTGGAGATCTCGGCGGTCGAGCCCGGCTGGCCGTGGTCGACGATGATCGCCTCCGGAGCCCGCTCGCGCACTTTCTCGGCGGCGGCGCGCGGCAGCAGGGCGTAACCCTCGCCATTGGCGACGATGACCAGCACGCCCACCGACAGCGCCTTGCGCAGCTTGGGGTCGATCAGCAGGGTGCGGATCGCCGCGCCATCGCTGAAGCGATACTCGTCATCGCCCTTGTGGGGCACGGCATGGGCCGCGATGATCTGCTTCGCCTGCGCCTTCTGTTCCGCCTGCCTGGCCTGGGCATTGCGCTCGGCGGCCAGCGCACGGTCGCGCTCGACCTTCTCGGCACGGGCACGTTCAGCCTCACGCTGGACCTCGGCCGAGGCCGATTCGGCCTTGCCCTGGCGGGCCTTGGCCTGCTCCCGCGCGGCGGCGCTGGCCTGCGATTTCTTGGCCAGACCGGCCTTGAGCAATTGTTCCTGCAGCGCGTTGGGCTTTGCCATGGTCGGTACGTACCGCGTGTAATCTTGGATGCTTCCATTCTACCGACGCCCCGCCGCCCCTGCATGGCAGTCCTGAAGTACCTCACCGGCTACCCCGAACCCCTGGTCGCCCAGGTCAGCGAACTGCTGGCGCAGGGCAAGCTCGGCCCCTGGCTGCAGCAGCGCTATCCCGACCCGCACGAGGTCCGCAGCGACCGCCAGCTGTACGACTACACCCAGGCGCTGAAGGACCGTTACCTGCGCAAGTCGGTGCCGCTCAACAAGGTCTGCTACGACAACACCCTGGAAGTGATCAAGCACGCGCTGGGTACGCATACCGCCATTTCCCGCGTGCACGGCAGCCGCCTCAAGGCCAGCCGCGAGATCCGCATCGCTACCGTATTCCGCCAGGCACCCGCGGCGTTCCTGCGCATGATCGTGGTGCATGAGCTGGCCCACCTGAAGGAAGCCGACCACAACAAGGCCTTCTACCAGCTGTGCCAGCACATGGAACCGGATTACCTGCAGCTGGAGTTCGATACCCGTCTGTACCTGACCGAGCTGGCCAACCGCAGCCAGCGCTGACCGGCCGCAGCAGCTACACTGCGCGCCCCCTGCCCGACCTGCCCGCCATGGAACCGATCCGTCTCGACAAACGCCTGTCCGCCCTGCTCGGCATCCCCCGCGGCGAAGCGCGGCGCTATATCGAAGGCGGCTGGGTAACGGTCGACGGCGAAGTGGTGGAACAACCACAGCGCCCGGTTGATGAAGCCGCGCAGATCGTGGTCGCCGAGCAGGCCAGCGATGAAAAGGCCGAGCGGGTCAGCATGCTGCTGCACAAGCCAGCCGGCGTTGCTGCTGAGACCCTGTGTGCCCTGGTCAGCAGTGACAGCCGCAGCGAACTTGATGCCAGCGACATCCGTCCGTTGCAGCGCCATTTCCACGGTCTGCAACTGGC
Source organism: Stenotrophomonas sepilia (assembly GCF_003244875.1). GTDB lineage: Bacteria > Pseudomonadota > Gammaproteobacteria > Xanthomonadales > Xanthomonadaceae > Stenotrophomonas > Stenotrophomonas sepilia. The sequence goes on along the minus strand of NZ_LXXZ01000095.1, from coordinate 7,327 downwards.
CGCTGCCCTTCCGGCCAGCGACAGCGGCCTGGTGGTGGTCAGCCAGGACCCGGCCACGCTGGCCCATCTACAGCGCAATCTGGGCCGCACCGAACAGGAATACCTGATCGAAGTGGCCGAAGGCGGCCCCGAGCGAGGACCGTGGCTGCTGGCGCGGCTGCAGCAGGAATCCGGCGGCGCCAAGGTCAGCTGGCAAAGCGAGCAGCGCCTGCGCTTTGCCGGCAAGGGGCTGACCGCCAAGGGGCTGCGCGTGGCGGTGACTGCCGCCGGGCTGCAGGTGCTGGCCGTGCGCCGACTGCGCATCGGCCGCGTGGCATTGGGGCCGCTGCCGCCGGCGCAGTGGCGTTACCTGGGCAGCGACGAGCGGTTCTGAGGCCTGCGGGTCAGGGCCCTTTCCTGCGGAAACGGGTCCGCCCCCATCCTGACGCCCCGGGGTCGGATCCGTTGCCGAAGGCAAGCGCGCTGACGCCCTATCGATCCTGCAGGCATTCCTTCACGCAGGGCGTGGATCTACCATCGAGGTATGAGCCTGCCCATGCCCCTGTGGCGACGCCTGTTGCGCGTCGCTGCAATCATCCTCGCCGCGCTGTTGCTGCTGGTCCTGTCCGGGCTGCTGCTGGCCGACCATCTCACGCCACAGGCACAGGGCGCGCCCTCGCATGTACTGCCATTGCAGCCGGCGCAGACCCGCATCGACCAGCAGATCGTGCCGCTGCAGGACGCGCATCCCGGGCAATCAGGCGTAGCGTTCCTCGGTGATGGCATGGATGCCTTCGCCGCGCGCGCGATGATCACCGCGCACGCTGGCCGCAGCCTGGACCTGCAGTACTACATCTGGCACGACGACCTGATCGGCCACCTGATGGCCAAGGCGCTGCATGACGCCGCCGAGCGCGGTGTGCGCGTGCGCATCCTGCTCGATGACATGAATGCCAAGGACAAGGACGCGCTGATGATGGCGCTGGACCGGCACCCCAACATTGAAATCCGCCTCTACAACCCGTTCCGCAACCGGACCGGCATCCTGCGCATGGTGGAGATGGTGCAACGCTTCTTCAGCGTGAACCACCGCATGCACAACAAGAGCTGGATCGCCGATGGCCGCGTCGCGATCGTCGGCGGCCGCAACATCGGCGAGGAGTACTTCAGCGCGCGCACCGATGTGAACTTCCAGGATCTGGACCTGCTGGTCGCCGGCCCTGCCGTGGAGCAGGCCAACCGGATCTTCGACGACTACTGGAACAGCGAGGCCGCCATTCCGGTATCCGCGCTTGCCTTCCATACCGATTCGCAGCTGCGCCTGCTGGTGCGCGAATCGGATCATGAGGCGCAGCGGGACGTGGCCCGGCCCTACCTTGCGCGCGTGGCCGAATCGCGCCAGCGGCAACGCCCGAGTCCCGAGCCATTGCACTGGAGCAGTGCAGTGCGCATCGTCTCGGACCCGCCGATGAAGCATCGCAGGGATGATCGCGCTGCCTGGCTGGTGTCGACCCTGATCAGCGAGCTGCAGGCCGCCCGGCACAAAACGTTGTTGATTTCGCCCTACTTCGTGCCAGGCGACGAAGGCCTGGATGGCTTTTCGGCCATGGCCGGGCGGGGCGTGCAGGTCGGCGTGGTGACCAACTCACTGGCTGCCAACGACGTCGCCGCCGTGCACGGCGGCTACATGAGCTACCGCGTGCCGTTGCTCGAAGCGGGCGTCCACCTGTACGAACTGAAGGCGCAGGGGCAGTCCGGCGATGCCGGCATGTTCGGCAGCAGCGGCGCGAGCCTGCACACCAAGGCGTTCGTGGTCGACGACCGCCGCGGCTTCGTCGGCTCGTTCAACCTCGACCCGCGCTCGGCCTACCTCAACACCGAAATGGGCGTACTGTTCGACGACCCGGTGCTGGGGGCGCGGCTGCGCGATGAGTACCTGCGCCTGGCAGACCCCAGGCATAGCTGGTGGCTGGCGCTGGACGACCGTGGCCGGTTGCGCTGGCTGGAGCGCGAGCCGCCACCGCACTGGGTCGAGGCCGAGCCAGGGGCAACGGCGCGCAAACGCTGGTTGTCGCGGGCCATCAGCTGGCTGCCTGTCGAATCGCAGCTGTAGCACTCAGGCGGCCGGGCCGGCCTGGTCCTGTCCGGCCTCATCCAGCGTTTCCACGCTGCGCCCATGCAGGCGCCGCCAGATCCAGCGCAATGCATGCGGCGGCGCTGAAGGCAGTTGCTCCAGCAGCGCCAGCATGCGGCTCTGGCTGGCATGCCCATGGCGGCACAACAGGCTGGCCGCTGCGGCGGCGCTGGCCAGGCGCAGGCTGTCGGCCAGCGCCCCTTCTGCATCCACCGCCAGGGCCTGGTGAACCGGTTCAGGCAGCTCCCATGCGGCGGCGACCCGCTGCGCCAACGGTAACGACCACTGCTGCAGCAGCTGCAGGGCCAACGCCGGCTCCACGGCCTCGCCGCGGGCCTGCGCTTCCTGCAGCAGCTGGCGCATTACCAGTGACGCGCCCAGTCCCTGCACCAGGCCCAGCCACTGCGCAGCGAAGGCATCACCGAAGGTGACCGTACGTGCGTGATCGGCGGCCGCGCGCGAGGCCAGCAGCGCGTGCTCCCAGATGATCGCGCTGAACTGCGGGAACACTTCGCACTGCACCTGCATCACCGGCTGCACCAGTACCGCGCTGATGATCTGCCGCACGCCTTCGGTACCCACCAGTGTCACCGCCCGCTGCAGGCTTTCGACCGGGCGCTCATGCACCTTGTAGGCCGGGCTGTTGGCGATGCGCAGCAGGTTGCCGGTCAGTACCGGGTCCTGGCCGATGATCGCGGCCATCACCCGCGCTGAGGCGGCATCGTCGTTGACGGTCTGGATCAGCTGCGGCAGCAGTTGCGGCCGGCGGGGCAGCTGCCTGGCCGCCCAGTTGCGGTCCTGCAGCGCGCGCGCCACCGCCTCGCCCAGCCCTGCGGCCTGCACCGGCGTGGATTCACCGGCCAGACGCGGGTACAGGGCCAGGGCATGCAGGCCACGTTGCAGATGTGCAGCGATCTCGGCCGGGGGCAGCGCCTCGCCCTGCAGGCTCGCCGCTGCGGCGGCCACCGCCTGGCGGGACGCAGCAACCAGCCGCGACGGTGCCGCCCCGGTCGAACGCGCCAGCCAGGCGCGCAGCGATCGCCACCAGGCCGCTGTCATCGCCGCCTGCCCTGTCGTTGTGGTGCCCTTGCCGTCACTGACCGCCTGCCTCTTCACGCGAATCCGGCCACCCGCCGTCGTCGCAGCATCGGCCGCATTTTCATCTTCTTTAACTGCAAGGCATGCGATGTCGACGGCACCGGCCGGGGGAATGGACTAGAATGGCGCCGCGCGACCCGTCCCCCAGCCATGACGACGTCGCTTTTTTTGTTTTGGGACCCTACCGTTCACTGGCCGTTCGCTGCAGTTCGCCGCTGTTCGCGCCATCGGAGACGCCATGCTATTCGAAACCCTCGCCACCACCGGCCACGAACAAGTGGTGTTCTGCCACAACCACGATGCCGGCCTGCAGGCGATCATCGCCATCCACAACACCACCCTGGGCCCGGCCCTGGGCGGCGTGCGCATGCGTCCGTATGCCAGCACCGACGAGGCGCTGGCCGACGTGCTGCGGCTGAGCCGGACGATGACCTACAAGAATGCGCTGGCCGGCCTCAACGTCGGTGGTGGCAAGGCGGTGATCATCGGCGACCCGAAGGTGGACAAGACTGAAGTACTGTTCCGCGCCTTCGGCCGTTATGTCGACTCGCTGGGAGGGCGCTACATCACCGCCGAGGACGTCGGTACCGACGTCAACGACATGGAGAACATCTACCTGGAGAGCCAGTTCGTGACCGGCGTGCACCAGGTCCATGGCGGCTCCGGCGATCCGGCCCCGTTCACCGCCTACGGTGCGCTGCAGGCGCTGATGGCGGCGATGCGCTTCAAGTTCGGCCATGAGGAAGTGGGCAAGACCAGCATCGCAGTGCAAGGCCTGGGCCACATCGGCATGGAGCTGGTCAAGCTGCTGCGCGACCGCGGCGCCAAACTGTATGTCACCGACCTGGACAGCGCGCTGATTGATCGCGCGGTCAGCGATTTCGGCGCCGAAGCGGTCAAGCCGGACGAGATCCACGAAGTGAACGCCGATGTGTTCGCACCGTGCGCGCTGGAAGGCGCGATCAACGCCGACACCCTGCCGCGGATCAAGGCGAAGATCATCTGCGGTACCGCCAACAACCAGCTGGCGAGCCTGGAAATCGGCGACGAACTGCATGCGCGCGGCATCCTGTATGCACCTGACTACGCGGTCAACGCGGGCGGCGTGATGAACGTGTCGCTGGAGATCGATGGCTACAACCGCGAACGCGCGATGCGCCTGATCCGCAGCATCTACCACAACCTCACCCGCATCTTCGAACTGTCGCAACGCGAGAACATCGCGCCGCAGCGGGCAGCCGACCGCATCGCCGAAAGCCGTATCCTGTCGATCGGCAAGCTGAAGATGCCGCTGGGCCGCAGCACCCCGCGCCTGGGCAACCTGCGCGGCGGCTGAGCCTGCCGATGTCGCGCCGGGCCTTTCGACCCGGCGCGACCGCCCGTTCAGAAGCCGGTGCTGTAGCGCAACGCCGCCTGGCGCGCGCCTTCGCCGCCGACGCGCTGGTCGAAGCCCAGGCTCAGGCGGCCGTTGCGGCCCCACCACGACTCCAGCGCCACGCCGAACAACGCACTGCCGCGCGGGGCGTTCCAGCCCGCCAGTGGCGCCCATGCATCAACGCCGACGAAACTGGCCTGCCAGTCCGCATCGGCACCATCGAGCCGCTGCTGCCATTCGGCATGCCCGCGCAGGGTCCAGCGCCCCCAGCCACGTTCGCCGCGGATACCGGCCAGCATCTGGCTGCGCTGTACGCGGTTGGCATCGCCACGCAGGCCGAAGCCGAACCCGCCCAGTTCGTTGAAGGCATCGGTATCCACGCGCGTCGTGCTTGCGCCCAGATACGGTGTCAACGACGCACCCGCGTTGCCGAAGCGATAGCCGCCTTCGACACTGGCACTGCTGAAACGTCCGCCGTAACGTGCAGAGACACCGTAGGCGCCGGCGCCCAGCAGCAACTGGCGATCCAGCGCCCGGGTGAACTGGCCGCTGCCGACCTGCGCCAGCGCATAGCCCCGGCCCAGGTTCCAGCCGGCGTACAGCTGCGCCTGCGCCTGGCGATCACGCCCACGATCACCGCCGAAGCCGCTGCCACCATTGCTGCGGGTTTCGCCAAAGGCCACGCCCATCAGCCCATTGCTGCCCAGCGGCAGGTCCTGGCCGGCCATCCAACCGCGGCTGTCGGCGGCATTGCCGGCGAAACTGCCCTGCCCGGCTTCGCCGAGCGCGCTCTGCCAGGCCCCGCGCAGGCGCGGCGCCGCCTGCACGCGATCAAAGCGCTCGGCGATCGCGCGGCGTGACATGTCGATGCTGTCGAAGGTGGCCGACTCGGCCCGCGCATGCGCCTGTCCGGACAGGCTCTGCAAACTGGCCTCGAGGCCTTTGCTGCCACCGCCAGTCCACTGCAGCGCACCGGCGGCCGTACCGAAGGCCGAGCCCTGCAGCGTCGTATCGCCATCAAGCGCGCTGAACGCACTGTCCACGCGTTGCGCAGCCGACTGCGCCGAGGCCGTGAGGCCGGTCGCTGCCGCCGTGACGCTGACCTGGGTCAGGTTCAACCAAGCGTTGTTGCTGTCATAGCCATAGCTGCTCTGCAGCAGCGACAGGCCCTGCAGGCCGCTGGAGGTGGCCGGGCTGCTGAAGGTGCCGCTGAGGCCGCCGGCGGCGTGGATCAGGTCCTGGCGGCTGCCGTTCTGCGGCACATAGCCGGAGACGAAGCCGTGTACGCGCACGCCCCCGTTGATCGTGGCGTTGCCGGTGACCTGCAGCGCATTGGCACCGAGCGCGATCATCAGCTGCGCGCCGGCCTGCTGGGTGTAGTTGCCCTCGATGGTGCCGGTGGTGCTATCGGTGGTCAGCAACACGCTGCTGCCGTTGACCACATTGCCGATCACGCGCGGCGTACCGCCATTGAACTGCAGGCCGGTCGAATCCGGATCGGGCTGCGCCAGGATCGTCACGTTGGAGCGGATCACGCTGCCGTTCTGCAGTGACAGGATGCCGCGCTCGATGCGGGTGGCACCGCTGTAGCTGTTGTTGCCCCCCAGCACCAGGGTTCCCCCGCCCTGCTTGACCAGGCCACCGCTGCCGACGATGTCATTGCTCCACAGCGAGCCACTCGATGGCGCATCGACATTGGCCACCACGTCGCCCCAGTCGAAGCGCCCCGGCCCCTTGATCGCCCGCGAGATGTCGAGCAGGCCGTAGCCGAACACCGCATCCACGCCGGGCGCACCGATGTCCTTGGCGGTGCCCAGCAGGGTCTGCCGCACCAGGTTGTTGTCGAAGTACGGGTAGCGCTGCCAGACCAGGGCGGCGGCGCCGGAAATCAGCGGGGCGGCGAAGGACGTGCCGTAGTTCCAGTAATAGCTGCCGCCGTTGGCATCGGGATAGACCGCGCTGCCCGGCGCCGCCAGGCAGTAGCGCGCGGCCTGGCCGCAGGCATTGGCGTAGCTGGCCAGCGTGCCCGGTGCATACGGATCCACCGCAGTGGCCACCAGCCAGCCGCGCTCCAGATCGGCCGCTGGCAGCGAGCCGGCAACGCCCAGCTGGCTGGGCAGCGCGGCCAGGCTGCTCGGCTCGGGGCGCGCATCGTTGCCGGCCGCGAACAACACCAGGCCGCCATGATTGATGACGAACGGCCGGTACTCGGCCGCCACCTGCGCGGTGGTCGGCAGGTCGGTCCAGTACAGGCCGCCCCACGAATTGTTCATCACCTTCACGTTGTAGCTGATCAGGTCCTGGTGGACCTGCGCCACGCCCAGTGGGCCGCTGAAGGAATTGCCCTTGCCGCTGCCGTCATCGACGGGCGGCTTGTCGGCGATGATCCGCGCCGAAACGATCTGTGCGCCAGGGGCGATGCCGCCCGGCCAGGACCCCACCGGAGCACCCGCGGCCAGGCTGGCCACCGCCGTGCCGTGGCCCACCACGTCGTCCACCTGCAGGTTGTTGCGGGCGGGGTCGATGTAGTTGAGGTTGGCGACCACGCGCCCGTTCAGCGCCACTGCGTTGCGCTGCACGCCCGAATCGACGATGCCGATGCGCACCCCCTGCCCGGTCAGGCCAGCGGCCTGTGCGGCACGCGCATTGGTCACGGACAGGTGCGCGTCGAAGGCCGGCTCCTGCGGCTTGGCCGGAGGCGGGGTGGTCGGCGGGGGCGTGGTCGCCAACCTCAACTACAT
>NZ_LXXZ01000094.1 GCF_003244875.1 Stenotrophomonas sepilia | reverse complement strand
TACTTGCGGCGTCCCCGCACCCCGACACCGCCCCGCCAAACCACGGAATCCAGCTCTGGCTCTGGCCGTTGCGTTGAGCAGGTGCAGGGCTGCAAGCCCTGCCGTAAACCCCTACCCTCGCGGCAGGTAGGTCACCAGGGACAGGTCGTGCCGGCTCTCCGGCACCAGCGCCACGTACTGCAGGTCCAGCAACCCCCGCGTGGGATGGTTGAGCTTCTTCGCACCTTCATCGAACCGACGCACGTCGTGCTCCGGCCACCATTGGCGAAACTCTTCGCTGTGCGCGGCGATGTCCTCCACCAGCGCCAGGAACGGCGCCTTGTCCGGCGCCTGTGCCATCGCCGCGCGGAAGCCGGCCAGCAGGCCGCGGGTCATTTCTTCCCAGTTGAGGATCAGCGTGCGGTACGGCGGGTACAGGAACATCAGCCGCAGCGTGTTGCGCTCATGCGGCGCCAGCTGGCTGTAGTCCACGAAAAGATCGGCGATGGCCGGGTTCCAGGCCAGGATGTCGAAGCGGGTATTGCGTACGTAGGCCGGGATCGGCTGCATCGCCTCCACCAGCTGGCGCAGGCCATCGGTCACGCTCTCGTCCGGCGATTCCAGCGGCACGCCGTAGCCGGACAGCGCGAACGCGTAGGCGCGTTCGTCGTCACTCATGCGCAGCACCTGTGCCAGGCGCTCAAGCACTTCGGGCGAGGCGCGCACTTCACGGCCCTGTTCGATCCAGGTATACCAGCTGACGCTGACCCCGATCGCCAGCGCCACTTCCTCGCGCTTCAGGCCCGGGGTGCGCCGGCGCCCGGCCGGGAGGCCGAGCGTGGCAGGGTCGACACGGGCGCGGCAGGCCTTGAGGAAGCCGCCGAGTTCCTTGCGTTCACTTTCGCTGCGCATCATCGGCCCGTCCTACCCTTTGTAGTTGTAGCGTTGAGCCATGCTCGACGCGTCTGCTACTGCGCCAACAGCAGCCGAGCATGGGCTCGGCTCTACCGGAAGCGTGATCAGCCACCCTCGGCGTTGCGCACGAGGGTGACGAAATACGCGCAGGCGCGTCGATCAGGCATCGGCGCGCTTGGAGCCCACGGCCAAACCGGCCTTCAGGCTGGCCTCGACGAACTCGTCCAGGTCGCCGTCCAGCACCTTCTGCGTATCTGAACGCTCGATGCCGGTACGCAGGTCCTTGATACGGCTCTGGTCCAGCACGTAGTTGCGGATCTGGCTGCCCCAGCCAATGTCGGACTTGGTGGCTTCCACCGCGTCCTTCTCGGCGTTGCGCTTCTGGATCTCCAGTTCATACAGCTTGGCGGCCAGCATCTTCATCGCGTTGTCGCGGTTCTGGTGCTGGCTGCGGCCGGTCTGGCAGGCCACAACGATGTTGGTCGGGATGTGGGTGATACGCACCGCCGACTCGGTCTTGTTCACGTGCTGACCACCGGCACCGGACGAACGGTACACGTCGGTACGCAGGTCGGCCGGGTTGATGGTGATGTCGATGTTGTCATCGATTTCCGGCGACACGAACACCGAGGTGAAGCTGGTGTGGCGGCGGTTGTCCGAGTCGAACGGCGACTTGCGCACCAGGCGGTGGACGCCGGTCTCGGTCTTCAGCCAGCCGTAGGCATAGTCGCCTTCCACGCGCAGCGTGGCCGACTTGATGCCGGCGACGTCGCCACCGGAGACTTCCATCAGTTCGGTCTTCCAGCCGCGCGACTCGCACCAGCGCAGGTACATGCGCAGCAGGATCTCGGCCCAGTCCTGGGCTTCGGTGCCACCGGCACCGGCCTGGATGTCGACGAACGCGGCCGCATTGTCCATCTCGCCGGAGAACATGCGCTGGAACTCCAGCTTCTCCACGTGCGCCTGGTGCTTGTCGAGGTCGGCGACCACCGCCAGTGCGGTCTCCTCGTCCTGCTCGGACTCGGCCAGCTCCAGCAGTTCAGTGGCGTCGTTCAGGCCATCGAGCACCGAGGCGATGCCGCCCACGGTCTTTTCCAGGCTGGAACGCTCGCGGCCCAGGTTCTGGGCGTACTCGGCGTTGTTCCAGACGTCGGGGCTTTCCAGCTCCCGCGTTACTTCTTCAAGACGCTCTTTCTTGGCGTCGTAGTCAAAGATACCCCCGAAGCGACAGCACGCGATCGGTCAGATCGGTGATGCGCTGGCGGACAGGATTCAGTTCGATCATGTCGGCGGTTATGCATTCAAAAGATGACTGGTAATGATACCGCAGGCCGGGGATGCCCGGAATGAGGGCCTGGGCCTGCGCCGGGGCTCCAGCATGATGCACTGGCGCTGCATTCAGGCAGGCGATGCCCGCCTTGGCGCGGGGAGCCGGCCGGGCCGCGGCCGACCCCACACAGGACCTCCTTGCCCAGAGCGGCGTCGACGAGGGTCTTCCTTGGCCCACCCTCGGACGGCCACTTGGGGCAGTTGACTACTTCACCTCGAAATCACCCACCAGCACGGTCTCAGCACGGTCCTTCAGCCGCATCGTCACCATCTGATCCTTCTGCTTCGGCGTGCCCCAGTGGGTGGTCAGCCGCAGCATCAGGGTTGTCGCACCGGTCACCAGCTGTTGGCGGCTGCCAAAGTAGTTCGCCTCCACCTTGTACTTGCCCGGCTTGGCGTTGCGCAGCGAGAACTGCTCGGGGCCATAGCCGCCGGTGAAGTCCTGCGACATCTGCCCGCCCTGGTAGGTCATCCGGTTGCCGTAGTAGGCGCGCTCGCCGTTCGGGTCGGTCACCCACAGGTCCATGTCGCTGTTGTCGGCGTCCCACGACAGCACCACGCGCAGGTCCAGCGGCATCGCCTGCAACAGGCGCGGGTCGATGCCGGTGGTATCCAGCCGGGGCGTGCTGCCGGCCACCAGGTTGGTCAGCTCATCCAGCGCGATCAGGGCGATGCCATCGAAGCGGCTGTCCCACGGCCGCACCACCACCTGGTACAGCGGCGCCAGTGCCTGCTGTGGCTTGCCGGCCGCTGCCAGCGCCAAGCCCAGGTCGCGGAAGCTCTGCGGTTCTTCCTGGCCCATCGCCAGCACCTGCTCGAACACCGGCACCGCCAGTGCGGGAGCATCGGCCTGCATCAGTCGGTAACCGAGCACGCGCAGCAGGTGGCGGTTGTCCAGATCCATTTCGGCCAGGTTCGACAGCACCCGCAGTGCCAGCTCGCGCTGGCCCTGCTCCAGCAGCAGGTCGGCCACATCGAGGAAGAAGGCGCTGCTGTCGGCGTGGGCATCGCGCTCGGCCAGATAGCGGTCATAAAGCTGCGATGGCGGCCCCTGGCGCAGGCGCCGGGCGACGGCCGAGTCCGGCTGCCAGGCCGCCAGCTGGATGCCGAGCTGGCCATCGTTGGCGGCTGCAGCGGCATCGACCGAGCCGCCGGTGACCACAATCGAATCCAGTGCATTCTCCGACGCGGGCGCCGGACGACGCGCGCGTGCGCTGCTGGCCTGCATGCGCTGTTCTGCCGCCGCGGCCATCGGTGCAGGCGCGGGCGGTGCCGCGGGCGCCGGTGCGACGAGCATCGCCATCGGCGCTGACTCGGCAGGATAGTCGGCCGAAGCAACGTCCAGCGCTGCTTCCCTGGCCCGCGGCGGCGCACCCTTCGGCCAGCTGCGGTTCCACCACTGCTGGCGCTCCTTCCAGCGGGCGGCCACTTCATCCAGGCGCTGGCGATCAGCAGCGGCGCGATCCCTGACCTGCACTGCAAACCTGGCGTCGTACTCCGCGCGCAGCGTGTCCGAAGGGCGGATCGCATAGCGCAGGTAGTCCTCCAACGTCTCCAGCACGATCAGCGAGGTATCCGGCCCCACCAGGCCAAACTGCTGGGACAGGCGCTGCATCGCCTCGCGGTTGCCACGGCGGTCGGCGGCCAGCTGCTGCAGGCGCGCCTGCGCCCACAGGCCGGACAGCAGCTCTCCGTCGTCGCTCTTCTGCGTGGCGGGCAGCGCCTGCCATTCGCCGCCACCCACGCGCACCCGCATCGGCACACCGTCGGCCGCCAGTCGTGCATGCAGCCACAGCCAGCCCTGGGCTTCACTGCGACGATCGATCACCACGTCCTGCACGCCGCGCCCCGCATCGACCTGCACATCCAGCGGCGACGACAGCAGCGCGCGCGCCGCCGAATCGACATCCTTGCCCAGCGCAACGAAGCGACCGCCATGCGCCTCACTCCAACCACGCAGCCGCACGGCATCAGTGCGCGCACCGGCACTGCTGATCGCAAACAGGCGCTGATCCGACGCCATCGCCGGCAGCTGTTCCGGCCCATAGGTCAGCAGGCCATCGCTGACCAGCAGGTATTCCTTCACGCCCGGCTGCGGCTGCCACTGTGCCAGCGCGCTGGCACCGTCCGGGCGCACGGCCTGCAGGGCTGCGCGCAGTTCACTCCAGTTGCCGGCGCGGATGCGGAAGCGACGCACCGGCTCGGCGCGATCGCGCAGCACGGTCAAGGCCACGGTGCCGTCACCCAGCGCGGCGAAATAGCGATCCAGCAGGGCGAACTCGCGCGTGCGTTCGCGCTGTCCCGCCGAACCGGAGCCGTCCCACAGCAGGCCGATTTCGCTCGGCAGTCTGCGCGGCGTGCTGCTGGCCGCCACCGGCAGCTGCGCCAGTAGATAGTGGCCATCCTGCCAGGGCGCCACCTGCACCTGTGCCTGGCGGGTCGCCGGCAGATCCCACTGCAGCTGCTTCGGCAGCTGCGCCCCCTCGCCCTGCCACTGCAGCTGGCCCGCGCTGATGCGGAATGGCGCCGTACCTGCGGTGGTCGTGCCAGGTGCCTGCAGTTTCAGTTCAACCGAGGCTGCACCGGCGGCAAACTGCAGCGGCAGCGTCCACTGCCAGCCTTGGCCGGCGAAGGCCAATGGCTCGCGGATCACCAGCTGCACGCGCCGGCTACCACCGGCCGGCAGCGGGTAGATGCGCAGCCGGAACTGATTGCCGGCGGTCTGTTCCAGCAGGCCCGGGTCAACGCCGCGGCGGGCAATCTCCTCGAACACCTGGCGGCCGCGGTCCTTCGGCACCGGCACCGCGTCACGCATCTCGCCGTTGATATCCAGCGCAAAGCCGCTGATCTGCTGGCCCTCGGCCAGCGGGAACTGCAGCTCGCCCTCCAGCACGCGCCGGTTCGGGTTGTGGAATTCCAGGGTGATCCGGGTCTGGGCGATGCCGGCCTGGATCTCGCCCTCGATGCGGGCGTGTCGCAGTTGGACCGCCTGCTCAGCCGCCGGTGCGATCAGCAGCGGGGTGGCGGCCTGCGGCCGGGAGATCGGCGGCAACTGCGCGCCAGCGGGCCAGGCCGCAAGGGCCAGCAACAACACAGTGCAGCAACGGGCGAAGACCATGACCGGACTCCAGTGGGATCGTGGATCGTTGAACGCACCAGCAGCCGTAACGGGGTTGGGAGACCCAAAAAGGGGACGGAGGGGATTAAGTCGCAACTGGCAAACAAGGCACAAGCGACTTAATCCCCTCCGTCCCCTTTTTCTCAGGCGGGCAGGCAGTGCTCGACGATCAGCTGGATGGCGCTGCCGCCGCGATAGTCGTCGCAGGCGAGCCGATAGGCGAGATGCACGTGGCGACTCGGCGCGTTGCCGTGCCAGCCGCCGAAATGGATGGCGTTGATGGTGCCGGGTACGCCGGGCAGGCGCAGTTCCAGCTTCAGGTGACGCTCCTTCAAAACGCGCCAGTTGGCTACTTCAAAGTGGCCGTCGAACAGGGGCTCGGGGAAACCCTGGCCCCACGGGCCGGCCAGGCGCAACGCATCGGCGTGGCGATGGTCCAGCTCGTCCGCCGCCAACTCGCCGTCACTTAGCACCTGCTGCTGCAGTGCCGCCGGATCGAGCATCTCCAGCACCACCGCGACGAAGGCGGCCTTGAAGTCATCAACGTGGTCACGCCGCAGGCTGAGCCCAGCCGCCATGGCGTGGCCGCCGAAGCGTTCGATCAGGCCCGGATGGCGCGCATCGACCAGCGCCAGGGCGTCACGGATGTGCAGCCCGGGAATCGAGCGCGCAGACCCGCGCAGGGTATCGGCGCCGGGTTCGGCCGGGGCGAAGGCGATCACCGGGCGATGCAGGCGATCCTTCATCTTCGAAGCGACCAGGCCGACCACACCGGGATGCCAGTCGGCATCAAACAGGCAGGCGGCCACCGGTCGCTGACCGGCCATGTCCAGCACTACCCGGGTCAATGCCTGCTCGGCGTCATCGGTCATCGACTGCTGCACCGCGCGGCGGTCTGAGTTGATCTGCTCCAGCGTCTGCGCGATCTCGCGCGCCTGGCGCGGGTCTTCGGTCAACAGCAGCGCGATGCCCAGCGCCATGTCTTCCAGCCGGCCTGCGGCATTCAGGCGCGGGCCGAGTGCGAAGCCGATGTCGGTGGCAGTGAGCCGCGCGGCATCACGGCCGCTGGCTTCGATCAGCGCACGCAGGCCGACACAGCCCTGCCCTGCGCGCAGACGGCGCAAGCCTGCGCTGACCAGCGCACGGTTGTTCGGGTCCAGCGCTACCAGGTCCGCAACGGTGCCCACCGCCACCAGATCCAGCAGCGTGGTGAGGTCTGGCCCCTTGCCATCGGCAAAGACACCGGCCTCGCGCATCTGCCGGCGCAGCGCCATCAGCACGTAGAAGATCACGCCGACGCCGGCCAGTGACTTGCTGGGGAAGGCATCACCGTCGAGATTGGGATCGACGATGACATCGGCCGGCGGCAACTGCGGCCCGGGCAGGTGATGGTCGGTGACCAGCACCTGCCAGCCGCGCGCCTTGGCCGCGGTCACGCCCGCATGGCAGGCGATGCCGTGATCGACGGTCACCAGCAGGTCCGGCTGCAGCGCGGCCAGCTCCTCCACCAGCGACGGCGACAGGCCATAGCCATGCACCATGCGGTTCGGTACCGCGTGGAAGACGTGTTGCGCGCCGAGCATGCGCAGGCCACGCACGCCGACCGCACAGGCGGTGGCGCCATCGCAATCGAAATCGCCAACCACCAGGATGCGCTTGTCGTTGGCGATGGCCTCGATCAGCAGGCCCACTGCATCATCGATACCGGTCAGCAGCTCGGGCGCGTGGAGGCTGCCCAGTTTCGGCAGCGCCAGCTCTGGTGTACCCGCACCGCGGCTGGCATAGAGTCGCGCCAGCAATGGCAGCGTGCCCTCTGGCCAGCTGCCGGGCACGACCGCATCGCGGCGGCGGATCAGCGGTATATCAGAGGGCGGCTGCGCAGCATCGGCGGCAAGGGACATCGGCATCGCCGGTTACAAAAGACCCGCACATCATAACGTGCACCGCTCCCCCGGTCGGCTGCCGCCGCTGACGAGGCCCCTTGGCTCTTCGGCCAGCAGCATTTGGATTTCACGACCGCATCTTCCATGCTTGCCTGCCCTGGAACGGACTTCCATCCATGACCCGCACCCTGCTGACCGCGCTGATGGCACTCGCCGTGGCCCCGGCCGCTCACTCCGCGACGCCTGAACCCAGGCCCGGGGTCGAATTCGAACACAACGACTGGTCGTTGGCCTGTGACAACACCCGCACCTGCCGCGCGGCTGGCTACAGCCCGCAAGCTGCGGGCAACCTGCTCAGCCTGATGCTGGAGCGCGCCGGCGGCCCGGGTACGAAGGTGCTCGCGCGGCTGCGCAATGGCGAGGATGGCGAAAGCCCGACGCCGACCGGGGCGCTGCGCCTGCACCTGAACGGCAAGGACCTGGGCCCGGTGCGCGACACCGGCGACGGGGACACAGTGTTGTTGCAGCAGGCACAGACCGATGCACTGGTCGCCGCACTGCCGCGCCAGGCATGCATCGAGATTATCGACGGCAAGGCCAAGGCGTGGCCGATCTCCGACAGCGGTGCAGCGGCCGTACTGCTGAAGATGGACGAGGCCCAAGGCCGGCTGGGCACGCCCGGTGCGCTGGTGCGGCGTGGAGACAAGGCTGAAGCGAGCGTGCCTGCGGCGTTGCCGGTGCCAGTGATCATGCGCGGCACGCTGGTGGCACCGCGCGCCTCCGACGCGGCACTGGCGATCGCACCGGGCCTGCGCAAGGCACTGATCGCCAGCCTACCGAAGCCGGATGAGTGCGGCCGCCTGAGCGATGGCGGGACAGATGAGATCGAGATCCAGCGACTGGACGCCCAGCATGTGCTGGCAAGCACCAGCTGCTTCGTGGGTGCCTACAACTTCAGCAGCGGCTACTGGGTAGTGCAGGACAAAGCACCGTACCAGGCGAAGTTCGTGACCTCCAACGCGGAGGACTTTGATCGCGATGACGCGACGCTACGCGGGCGCTTCCGTGGGCGCGGCATCGGTGACTGCTTCTCCGGCCACGACTGGGCTTGGGATGGCGCGCGATTCGTGAAGAGCAGCGAGTTCACTACCGGGCAGTGCCGGGGCGTCGCGGGCGGGCACTGGACGCTGCCAACGGTGGTGAGCGAGGTCCGTTGAGGCGCCGCTATCTGCGGTAGTGCCGGCCGCTGGCCGGCAACCCCGACAAACCCTGGGGGGTCAGAGCCGTTTTCCGATGGAGAACGGATCCGACCCCGGTCAGTCGTGAAGCTGGCGCGGCTTCTTCCAGAACTGCCAGCGCTGGCCACGGTCCAGCTGGAACTGCAGGCCATCCTCGAAGTCCAGTACCAGCCGCTGCAGTTCGCCACGCTTGAGCGCGGCCAGCAGCGGCCGGATCGCATCGTTGCCGAGCTGCTGCAGCGAACGCAGCTGGCGCAGATCAACGAGTGCATCCACCGCTTGTTCGCCATCCACGGCCACACCGGCCGCCAGGGCCAGGCCCTGCAGCAGGGCATCGCGGCTGCGCACCTGTGCGTGCGGCGTGCTGACCGATACCGGCATCACGCCACCGCCCCAGAACCACAGCGAATTGATCGGCTGTTGTCCTTGCGCGGCGCGCTGCTGGTTCCAGGAATGGTTGTGCAGCAGTACCTGCGCCTCGGTCATCAGCGCCCGCCAGCGGCGGCCGCCCTCGCCTTCCGGCAGGTGCGAGAACAGGTCATCGCCGAGCACCTCTTCCGGACTGTCGAAGTCCGGCAGGGCCAGGTCGATCGGCAGGCGCAGGTACCAGCGCGAGGGATCGGGTGCGTCGAGCACGAAGCCGGCATCGGCAAACAGCGGCTGCAGCACTGGCAGCAGGGCGAGGCTGTCGGCCAGCGTCGGCCGCAGTGTTTCGCCGTAGGCCATCATCCGCGCGCCGTGCATGTCCGGCACCATGCAGGCCGGATCGGCACGCAGCCAGCTGGCGCCGGCGGCATCGCCGACGTCGCGCTGGCGGGTCAACGCGGCCACCGGCCAGTGCGGCGCGGCAACCGAGAAATGGCGTGTCAGCTGCGCGCGCTCGCCCGGGACGACCTGCACCGTCGTGGCACGACCGAGCGCGCGTGCCACATCGTCCGGCAGCGCAGCCGCGGCAAAGCGGCTGCGTGCCGGCAACAGCAGGGTCGCCGTTGCCACCGGGTCAGTCCACGTAGCTGACGCTGACGATCTCGTACTCGCGTTGGCCGGCCGGGGCGTCGATCACGATCGAATCACCTTCCAGCTTGCCGATCATCGCGCGCGCCACCGGCGAGGAAATCGCGATCAGGCCCTGCTTGATGTCCGCCTCCAGGTCACCAACGATCTGGTACTTCTTCTCTTCGTCGGTTTCCACGTCGGCCAGGGTCACGCTGGCACCGAACACCACCTTGGAGCCGGCATTGAGCTTGCTCACGTCGATGATCTCGGCGTGCGACAGCTCGCCTTCGAGCTGCTTGATGCGGCCTTCGATGAAGCCCTGTTCCTCGCGCGCGGCGTGGTACTCGGCGTTCTCCTTCAGGTCGCCATGCTCACGTGCTTCGGCGATGGCCGCGATCACCTTCGGGCGCTTGACCGACTTCAGGTGATCCAGTTCGTCGCGCAGCTTCTGCGCGCCCTTCATCGTGATGGGGGCTCTCATGCATTCAACTCCTTGTGCAGCTCCTGCAGCGACCAGACGGGGCCGGTGCCGCGGAATTCCAGTGAATCCACCAGCGCCTTGGCGCCGGCAATGGTGGTCGAGTAGGTGACGCGATGCTGCAGCGCCTCGCGACGGATCGAGAACGAGTCGTTGATCGCCGAACGACCTTCGGTCGTGTTGACGATGTAGACGATCTCGCCGTTCTTGATCGAGTCGACGATGTGCGGACGGCCTTCGACCACCTTGTTGATGATCTCGCAGTCCATGCCGTGCTGCTGCAGCCACGCGGCGGTGCCACGCGTCGCGACCAGACTGTAGCCACGCGCCAGCAGCGCCTTGGCCACCGGCAGCACGCGCTTCTTGTCCGGATCGCGGACCGAAACGAAGGCCTTGCCGACCGGCGGTGCCTTGATGCCGCCGGCTTCCTGCGCACGCGCGAAGGCGGCGTTGAAGCTGCGGCCCACGCCCATCACCTCGCCGGTGGAGCGCATCTCCGGCCCGAGGATCGGGTCGACGCCCTGGAACTTGGCGAACGGGAAGATCGCTTCCTTCACCGAGTAGTAGTCCGGCACGATTTCCTTGGTCGCGCCCTGCTCGGCCAGCGTCTTGCCAGCCATGCAGCGGGCGGCGATCTTGGCCAGCGGCATGCCGGTGGCCTTGGACACGAACGGCACGGTGCGCGAGGCACGCGGGTTCACTTCCAGCAGGTAGATGGTGTCGGCACCTTCGTCGCTGGTCTGGATCGCGAACTGGGTGTTCATCAGGCCGACCACGTTCAGGGCCTTGGCCAGCTCCACCACCTGGCGGCGCAGTTCGGCCTGGGTTTCAGCCGACAGCGAGTACGGCGGCAGCGAGCAGGAGGAATCGCCCGAGTGCACGCCGGCTTCTTCGATGTGCTCCATCACGCCACCGATCAGGACGTTGCCATCCTTGTCGGCGATGATGTCGACGTCGCACTCCACGGCGTTGTCGAGGAAGCGGTCCAGCAGCACCGGCGAATCATTGGACACCTTCACCGCGTCGCGCACGTAGCGGGCCAGGTCGGCTTCGCCGTAGACGATTTCCATGGCACGGCCGCCCAGCACGTAGCTCGGGCGCACCACCAGCGGGTAGCCGATCTCGCGGGCCAGCAGCAGGGCTTCCTGATCATTACGGGCGATGCGGTTCGGCGGCTGCTTCAGCCCCAGCGTGTCGACCAGCTGCTGGAAGCGCTCGCGGTCTTCGGCCAGGTCGATCGAGTCCGGGCTGGTGCCGATCACCGGCACGCCGTTGGCTTCCAGCGCGCGCGCCAGCTTCAGCGGGGTCTGGCCGCCGTACTGCACGATCACGCCCTTCGGCTGTTCCAGTTCGACGATCTCCAGCACGTCTTCCAGGGTCAGCGGCTCGAAGTACAGGCGGTCGGAGGTGTCGTAGTCGGTCGACACGGTTTCCGGGTTGCAGTTGACCATGATGGTTTCATAGCCATCCTCGCGCAGCGCCAGCGCCGCGTGCACGCAGCAGTAGTCGAACTCGATGCCCTGGCCGATGCGGTTCGGGCCACCGCCCAGGATCATGATCTTGTCGCGGTTGCTCGGCGCGGCCTCGCACTCGTCCTCGTAGGTCGAGTACAGGTAGGCGGTACCGGTGGAGAATTCACCGGCACAGGAGTCCACGCGCTTGTAGACCGGGCGCACCTTGTGCGCACGACGCAGCGCGCGGATGGCGGCTTCGTTGGTGCCGGTCAGCTGCGCCAGGCGCGCGTCGGAGAAACCGGCGCGCTTCAGCTTGCGCAGGCGCGCAGCGTCCAGTGCGTCGATGCCACCGGCGGCGACTTCGCCTTCGGCCGCGATGATTTCCTCGATCTGGTCCAGGAACCAGTGGTCGATGAAGGACAGCGCGTAGATCTCTTCCACGCTCATGCCGGCACGGAAGGCGTCGGCGACGAAGAACAGGCGCTCCGGACCCGGTGCCTTCAGTTCGCGGCGCAGGGTCTGCAGGTCATCTTCGTTGCCCAGGTCCAGGCCGGTCGGGTCGAAGCCGACCTTGCCGGTTTCCAGGCCACGCAGGGCCTTCTGCACCGACTCCTGGAAGGTGCGGCCCATCGCCATCACCTCGCCCACCGACTTCATCTGGGTGGTCAAGCGGGCATCGGCGGCCGGGAACTTCTCGAAGGCGAAGCGCGGGATCTTGGTGACGACGTAGTCGATCGACGGCTCGAACGAGGCCGGGGTCAGGCCACCGGTGATTTCGTTCTTCAGTTCGTCCAGGGTGTAACCCACGGCCAGCTTGGCGGCGACCTTGGCGATCGGGAAGCCGGTGGCCTTGGAGGCCAGCGCCGAGGAACGCGACACACGCGGGTTCATCTCGATGACGACCACGCGGCCGGTCTTCGGGTTGATGCCGAACTGCACGTTTGAGCCGCCGGTGTCGACGCCGATCTTGCGCAGCACGGCGATGGAGGCATCGCGCAGGCGCTGATACTCCTTGTCGGTCAGGGTCTGCGCCGGCGCCACGGTGATCGAGTCACCGGTGTGCACGCCCATCGGATCCAGGTTCTCGATCGAGCAGACGATGATGCAGTTGTCCGCGGTATCGCGGACCACTTCCATCTCGAATTCCTTCCAGCCCAGCACCGACTCTTCCACCAGCACTTCGGTGGTCGGCGACAGCTCCAGGCCGCGGCTGACGATCTCGACCAGCTCTTCGCGGTTGTAGGCGATGCCGCCACCGCTGCCGCCCAGGGTGAAGCTGGGGCGGATGATGGTCGGATAGCCGACGCGGGTCTGGATTTCCAGCGCTTCGTCCAGGGTGTGGGCGACGGCGGCGGTCGGGCACTCCAGGCCGATCTCACCCATGGCCACGCGGAACAGCTCGCGGTCTTCGGCCATGCGGATCGCTTCGCGCTTGGCGCCGATCAGCTCGACGTTGTACTTCTCCAGCACGCCGTTGTCGGCCAGGTCCAGCGCGCAGTTCAGCGCGGTCTGGCCACCCATGGTCGGCAGCAGCGCATCGGGCTTTTCCTTGGCGATGATCTTCTCGACCGTCTGCCAGTTGATCGGCTCGATGTAGACGGCGTCGGCCATCTCCGGGTCGGTCATGATCGTGGCCGGGTTGCTGTTGACCAGCACCACGCGGTAACCCTCGTCACGCAGGGCCTTGCAGGCCTGGGCACCGGAGTAGTCGAACTCGCAGGCCTGGCCGATGACGATCGGGCCAGCACCGATGATGAGGATGGTCTTGAGGTCAGTGCGCTTGGGCATTTTCTTCTCTAAGTCAGTACAGCGTGACAAGGGGGAGTGATCGCACGCTGTCGATCAGGAATCTTGATCCGCAGCGCCGCGCCAGTGGCAGCAGCGATGCGGGGTTTACGGTCCATCGCGACGCCACCGGGGGGCCGGCGGCGTACTGATCACGCCTTGGCCTGCTCCATCAGCGCCACGAAACGGTCGAACAGCGGACCGACGTCGTGCGGGCCCGGCGATGCTTCCGGGTGGCCCTGGAACGAGAACGCCGGCACGTCGGTGCGGGCGACGCCCTGGTTGGTGCCGTCGAACAGCGAACGGTGGGTCACGCGCAGGGTCGGCGGCAGGGTTGCTTCATCGATCGCGAAACCGTGGTTCTGCGAGGTGATCATCACCCGGCCGCTGTCCAGGTCCTGCACCGGGTGGTTGGCACCGTGGTGGCCGTGGCCCATCTTCATGGTCTGCGCGCCCGAGGCCAGGCCGAGCAGCTGGTGGCCCAGGCAGATGCCGAAGGTCGGGACCTTCACGTCGATGAAGGTCTTGATCGCTTCGATGGCGTAGTCGCACGGCTCCGGGTCACCTGGGCCGTTGGACAGGAACACGCCGTCCGGCTTCAGTGCCAGCACCTCGGCGGCCGGGGTCTGCGCCGGCACCACGGTCACTTCGCAGCCGCGCTCGGCCAGCATGCGCAGGATGTTGGTCTTCACGCCGAAGTCGTAGGCCACGACCTTGAACCGGGCTGGCACGCTGACGAAGGCGTTGGCATCCAGGTCCAGCTGGCCCTCGGTCCAGGTGTAGGTCTTCTCGGTAGTGACGACCTTGGCCAGATCCATGCCCTTCAGCCCCGGGAACTTGCGGGCGGCTTCCAGTGCCTTTTCCACGTCGATGTCGCCGGCCATCAGCGCACCGTTCTGCGCACCCTTCTCGCGCAGGATGCGGGTCAGCTTGCGGGTGTCGATGCCGGCGATGGCGACCACGCCGCGCTGGATCAGCCAGTCCTGCAGCGACACCTGGCTGCGCCAGTTGCTGGGGCGGCGCGGAACGTCGCGCACGATCAGGCCGGCCGACCACACCTTGGACGCTTCGTCGTCCTGGTCGGTCATGCCGGTGTTGCCGATATGCGGATAGGTCAGCGTGACCATCTGCCGGGCGTAGGACGGGTCGGTCAACACTTCCTGATAGCCGGTCATGGCGGTGTTGAACACCACCTCACCGATGGACAGGCCGGGCGCGCCTACGGATTCGCCCTCGAATACGGTGCCGTCTTCGAGGACGAGGATTGCGGCTTGGGTCACGGGAATCTCACTTTGGCTACCGAGGGGGCTGCCGAAGTCACGCCTGCGCTTCACGGAAATCCGGTTGCAAAAAAGCGCGGACGTACGGTCTGGGACCGGTCCGGCTTTCGTGATTCGGCGAGTGCGAATTGTAGCGCTGCCGGGGCGCTCGCGCCAGCGGTTATCGCGCTTCATGAACAGGCGATTGCGCATTCATTTCGATCTGGCCGGGTATGCGGCACCCGCCACCCGGTAGTGCCGGCCGCTGGCCGGCAACCCCATTGGCTCCCGTCACCCAAGGTTGCCGGCCAGCGGCCGGCACTACCGCCTTACGCCAGCAGGTCCCGCACCCGGTAGCTGCCCGGGGCCCGGCCCTGCAGCTGGCGGGCGGCGAACAGGGCGCCGCGGGCGAAGATGTCGCGGTTGGTGGCCCGGTGTACCAGCTCGATGCGCTCGCCCAGCCCGGTGAACTGCACCAGGTGCTCGCCGACGATGTCGCCGGCGCGCAGGCTGGCGTAATGCGGTTCCGCCCCACCCCGCTGGGCGGCCGCGCCCAGGGTCAGTGCAGTGCCCGATGGCGCGTCCTTCTTCTGGGTGTGGTGCGATTCGACGATGTCGCAGTCCCAGCCGGCCAGCGCCTGCGCCGCGCGCTCCACCAGTTCGTCCAGTACGGCCACGCCCAGGCTGAAGTTCGAGGCCCATACCAGCGGGATCTTCGCCGCTGCCGCATCCAACGCCTGGCGCTGCGTGCTGGAAATGCCGGTGGTACCCGACACCAGTCCTGCCCCGCGATCCACGCACAGCGCCAGCAGCGGGTCGAAGCCCTCCGGCAGGCTGAAGTCAATGGCCACGTCGAACACCGGCGCACCGGGCAGTTCGCTGGCCGCGAAGAACGGCACGCCGTCGACTACGCGCTGGGCCGGCGCGCGACCGGTCACGGCGGCCACGATCTGCAGGGTTTCGGAATGTTCGGCGGCCAGCCGCAGCAGGGCTTGGCCCATGCGCCCGGAGGCACCGTGAATGAGCAATCGCAGGGGAGTCTGGTTCATGCCTGCAGGCTAGCGGCAGCACGCCCGCTCCGGCAAGCGCCATCGCTGCGATGCTGCTTGCCCCTGCGGTGACGGGTTTGCCACTGGACGCGGCAACGCTCCCCTTCAAGTCTGTGGCCCTTCCCTCAGCCCGGGCAAAACCCATGAAATCCTCGACCGTCTTCAGCAAATGCGCCAGGAAGACCGGTTATGCCGGGACGTCGACCACGCGCTACCGCTTGCTGGATGCCGCCCTGCTTGTCGTTAATCACCAGCGCGCCAGCGAAAGCCGGGGCTTCTATGTGAATGCTGGACTCTACTTTCCAGAGCTGCTCGCGTATCCCCTCGCACCTGACGATCTTGAAACGGCTTTCCGGTACCGCTCCAGCATTCCCACGCCCCATGTCGACTGGCGGATCGAAGAAACGCCAGGCCTGCGCCGGACCTTCATCCAGCAGGACCTTGAAGATCTGCTGGAGGCCGGCAACCGCGACGCGTTGAAGGCCCTGCTGCTCGATGCCCTGGCCGACGTGGCGGGTTTCGCAGCAGCCCATGGAAACCGCGAATCGGTGCGGCGATTGAATCAGGACGGGAACTTCCGCGCGATCATCCGCAGAGAGGTCTGAACCCTGGAAAGCGTGCGGGTCGAAAGTTCGCACCCTCCGGACAGCCGCGGTCGAGCATGGCTGGACGCTACTTCTTGGTCGGCCCGCAGCTGTCGCACCCCCCACAGGCACCGCCACCACCGCTGGCCGGCGGCGCGATCTTCCGCCCCAGCGCCTGCAGCCAGGCCGCGCGACCCGGCTTCAGCAGGGCCAGCGCCAAGGCCCCGCGCAGCGTGCGCACGGTACCCGGGAACTGCTTCTTCAGTACCACCCAGGCACTGACCAGCACGGCCACCGCGATGATCAGGTACTGGATCAGCAGCCCGGTATCCATCAGCCGCCTCCCAGCGCCTTGGTCACCTGATAGGTGATCAGCGCGGCCACGTAAGCCGCGGCAAACAGGTAGAACGCGGCAAAGCCCATCTGCTTCCACGAGTTGGTCTCGCGTTTGATGGTCGCCAGCGTCGAGATGCACATCGGGGCGTAGATGTACCAGACCAGCAGCGACAGGGCCGTGGCCAGCGACCAGCCATCGCTGATCAACGGGGTCAGCGCCTGGCTGGCGGCATCGTCATCGGCGGCCGACAGCGCATACACGGTGGCCAGCGAAGATACCGCCACCTCACGCGCGGCCAGGCCCGGGATCAGCGCGATGCAGATCTGCCAGTTGAAGCCCAGCGGTGCGAAGAACACCGCCATCGCATGGCCGATCCGGCCGGCGTAGCTGTAGTCGATGGCCGGCATCGTGGCATCGGCCGGGGCCGCCGGGAACGACAGCAGCACCCACAGCAGGATGGTCAGCGCCAGGATGATGCCGCCGACACGCTTGAGGAAGATCATGCCGCGCTCATACAGGCCCACCGCCAGGTCACGCACATGGGGCAGGCGGTACGACGGCAGCTCCAGCATCAGCGGATGCTCGCTCTTGTCGCGGCGCCACTTCTTCATGATCCACGACATCGCCAGCGCACTGAGGATGCCGGCGGCGTACAGGCCGAACAGGACCAGGCCCTGCTGGTTGAATACCCCCCACACCGTCTTCTGCGGAATGAATGCACCGATCAGCAGGGCGTACACCGGCAGGCGCGCCGAGCAGGTCATCAGCGGAGCGACCAGGATGGTGGCCAGGCGGTCACGCGGGTCCTGGATGCTGCGCGTGGACATGATGCCCGGCACCGCGCAGGCGAAGCTGGACAGCAGCGGGATGAATGAGCGGCCGGACAGGCCGGCGGCGGCCATCATGCGGTCGAGCAGGAACGCCGCACGTGGCAGGTAGCCGGATTCCTCCAGCACCAGGATGAAGAAGAACAGGATCAGGATCTGCGGTAGGAACACCACCACGCCACCGACGCCGGCGATGATGCCGTCGGTCAGCAGGCTGGCCAGGGGGCCCTCCGGCAACACGCTGCCAACGAGAGCACCGAGCCAGGCGAAGCCAGCCTCGATGCCATCCATCAACGGCGTCGCCCAGGCGTACACCGCCTGGAAGATCAGGAACATCACCACTGCAAGGCTGATCAGCCCGAACACCGGGTGCAGCAGCCAGCGGTCCAGCGCGTCGTCGATCTTCGCGGTCCGCGCCGGCATCCGCACGGCGACCGACAGGATCTCGCGCACCTTGCCGTGGTAATCGATGCCACCTTCCGGACCCGGCACCGGCGCATCCAGGTGCGGCACCATCGCATCGAGGCGCTCGACCAGGGCCTTGGCACCCTGCTTGCGCACCGCCACGGTCTCCACCACCGGTACGCCCAGCTCGCGCTCCAGCGCGGCCACGTCCACCTGGATGCCACGGCGCTGGGCCGCATCGACCATGTTCAGGGCGACCACCATCGGCTTGCCCAGCTCACGCAGCTCCAGCGCGAAGCGCAGGTGCAGGCGCAGGTTGGTGGCGTCGATCACGCACAGCAGCACGTCCGGCGCAGCTTCGCCCGGGTAGAAGCCCCGGCACAGGTCACGGGTAATCGCCTCGTCCAGGCTGGCCGGATGCAGGCTGTAGGCGCCCGGCAGGTCGAGCACGGCGAATTCGCGGCCGGACGGCGCACGCAGGCGGCCTTCCTTGCGCTCGACGGTGACGCCGGTGTAGTTGGCGACCTTCTGCCGGCTGCCGGTCAGCTGGTTGAACAGCGCGGTCTTGCCGCTGTTGGGGTTGCCGACCAGCGCGATGCGCAGCGGTGAGGCGGAGACAATGGCGGTCATGCGCGTCGTTCCTGACTGACGGCGTCGACCACGACGCGCTTGGCTTCACTGATCCGCAGCGCGAACCGGGTGAACCCGACCTGCACCAGCAGCGGCTCGCCCCCCACCGGGCCCTTGGCCACCAAGCGTACTTCCTCGCCATTCACGAAACCCAGCTCGCGCAGGCGGCGGGCAATGGCATCGTTGGCATGCAGGTCCTGCACGGACTCGACCACGGCCGAGGTGTGCAGCGGCAGTTCGGACAGCGTCATCTAGCGTGCTCTCTGCTGGATGTAAATGGTTCTCGATTCTAACATTCCCGCGTCGCGTCATGGCCCATGACCAATGGCCCGCTATGATCCATACAGGTATGGAGTGACCCTGGAATCCCATGAACGATGCTTTGCAGATCGAGCGCCGTGGCGCTGTCCTCACCCTCTGGCTGAACCGGCCGGAGCTGCACAACGCCTTTGACGCCAGCCTGATCGCCCGGCTGACTGCCGCACTGGAAGCCGCCGGCGGCGATGATTCGGTCCGGGCCGTGGTGGTCGCCGGTCACGGCGCTTCCTTCTCGGCCGGTGCCGACATGCAGTGGATGCGTGGCATGGCCGCGGCCAGCGAGGCCGACAACCGCGAGGACTCGCTTGCCCTGGCGCGGCTGATGCGCACCCTGGACGAGCTGCCCAAGCCGACCCTGGCCCGGGTCCACGGCGCGGCCTTCGGTGGCGGCGTCGGCCTGGTTGCCTGCTGCGACATTGCCATCGCCAGCACCGCGGCCCGCTTCGGCCTGACCGAAAGCCGCCTGGGCCTGCTGCCCGCCGTCATCTCGCCCTACGTGATCGAGGCCATCGGCCCGCGCCAGGCCCGTCGCTGGTTCGCCACCGGCGAGCACTTCGATGCCGACACCGCGCTGCGCATCGGCCTGGTCCATCAACTGGTCGAACCCGAGCGCCTGGACGAGGCGCTGGAACGCCAGCTGGCCCTGCTCGACAAGGCCGGCCCGATCGCCTCGTCCACCGCCAAGCAGCTGGTGCGGCAGGTCCGCGACAGCCATGACCGCGACGCACTGGATCGCGATAATGCGGCCCTGATCGCGCGCCTGCGGGTCTCCGCCGAGGGCCAGGAAGGCCTGGGCGCCTTCCTCGACAAGCGCGCCCCCCACTGGGTCACGGAAGCCTGAACATGCTCGATCATCTTGGTTTGACCAGCGCCGACCTGGCGCGCAGCAGGACCTTCTTCCTGCAGGCACTGGCGCCGCTGCAGATCGGCGTGGTGATGGAAGTGACCGCCGAACAGACCGGCGACCACGACCACGTCGGCTTCGGCAGCGACGGCAAGCCGTTCTTCTGGCTCGGCAATGGCGGCACCGCCAGTCACGGCGTACACGTGGCCTTCGCCTGCGCCAGCCGTGCGCAGGTGGATGCCTTCCATGCCGCCGCGCTCGCCGCCGGCGGCCGCGACAACGGCGCGCCGGGCCTGCGCCCGTGGTATCACCCGGATTACTACGCGGCCTTCGTGCTCGACCCGGACGGCAACAACATCGAAGCGGTCTGCCACCGCCCCGCCGATGGGGCAGCCGCATGAGCGATTACGTCCGCATCGTCGAGGTCGGCCCGCGTGACGGCCTGCAGAACGAAAAGCAGTCGGTGTCCACCGCCGACAAGATCGAACTGATCAACCGCCTGTCGGCCACCGGCCTGCGCAGCATCGAGGCGACCAGCTTCGTCAGCCCGAAGTGGATCCCGCAACTGGCCGACGCCGCCGAGGTCTATGCCGGCATCCAGCGCAGGCCGGGTGTCCACTACCCGGTGCTGGTACCGAACGAACAGGGCTACGACCGCGCCCGTGCGGTCGGCGTCGAGGAGGTGGCGGTGTTCACTGCCGCGTCCGAGGCGTTCAACCGCACCAATACCAATGCCGGCATCGACGAGTCGCTCGCCCGGTTCGAGCCCATCCTGCGCCGCGCCGCCGCCGATGGCGTGCGCGTGCGCGGCTACGTCTCCACCGTGCTCGGCTGCCCCTACCAGGGCGAGGTGCCGCTGGCCGACGTGGTGCGCGTGGCGCGCGCGCTGCACCAGATGGGCTGTTACGAAATCTCGCTGGGCGACACCATCGGCGTCGGCACCCCGCGCAAGGCACGGGCGATGCTGCAGGCGGTGGCGGCCGAGATTCCGATGACGGCACTGGCCGTGCACTTCCACGACACCTACGGCCAGGCCATCGCCAACATCGCCACCTGCCTGGAAGAAGGCGTGCGCGTGGTCGACAGTGCCGTCTCCGGCGCCGGTGGCTGCCCGTATGCGAAGGGCGCCAGCGGCAATGTGGCCAGCGAAGACGTGGTCTACCTGCTGCAGGGCCTGGGCCTGGACAGCGGCGTGGACCTGCCGGCACTGGCCGAGACCGGCCGCTGGCTGGCCGGCCTGCTCGGTCGCGCCACCGCCAGCCGCACCGGGCAGGCGCTGGCCGCCGCAGGTTGACCGCCGCACTGCGCCGCCCTGCTGCGGCGGCGCAGTGCACAACAGCGACGGTCGCGGCTTCCGTTAGAATCGGCGGTTCTCGAACCTGCAGGACCGTTCAATGCAGCTGTCTTCCGTACGTGCCGTGATCACTGGTGGCGTCTCCGGCCTCGGCCTGGCCGTGGCCCAGCACCTCGTCGCCCAGGGCGGCAAGGTGGCCCTGTTCGATCTCAACGACGACAAGGGTGCGACCGCCGTTGCCGGGCTGGGTGCCGACAACGCCCGCTATTTCAACGTCAACGTCAGCGATGAGGCCGCCGTGGCTGCGGCCATCGACCAGGCCCACGATTTCCTCGGCGGCCTGAACGTGGCAATGAACTGCGCCGGCATCCTCGGCGCCGGCCGCGTGCTGGGCAAGGACGGCCCGATGCCGCTGGCCGGCTTCCAGGGCACGGTGATGGTCAATCTGGTCGGCAGCTTCAATGTCGCCAAGGCCGCGGCCAACCGCATGCAGCACAACGAGGCCGGCATCGATGGCGAGCGCGGGGTGATCATCAACACCGCCAGCATCGCCGCCTATGAAGGCCAGATCGGCCAGGCCGCGTATGCCGCCAGCAAGGGCGGCGTGGTGTCGATGACGCTGCCGATGGCACGCGAACTGTCGCGCTTCGGGATCCGCGTCAATACCATCGCCCCGGGCGTGTTCTGGACGCCGATGGTCGATGGCATGCCCGAAGCCGTGCAGCAGTCGCTGGCCGCCTCGATCCCGTTCCCGTCGCGCCTGGGCAAGCCGGAAGACTTCGCCAGCCTGGTCGGCTTCATCCTTGGCAACACCTACCTCAACGGCGAGACCATCCGCCTGGACGGCGCTACCCGCCTCGCTCCGAAGTGATTCCCCCGGGCGCCGGGACGGCGCCCTCCCCCAACGACCTAGATCACCATGAAAGCCAACGACATCAAGAAGGGCAACGTCGTCGAGTACAACAACGGCGTGTACCAGATCCGCGACATCGAGCGCAGCTCGCCGCAGGGTCGCGGCGGCAACGTCCGCTTCCGCTTCATCATGTACAGCGTGCCGGGCGGCAACAAGCTCGACGCCAGCTTCGATGCCGACGACAACCTGGTCGAGGTCGAACTGCTGCGCCGCCAGTCCACCTATTCGTACAAGGACGGCGATGCCTTCGTGTTCCTCGATGACGAGGACTACACCCCGTACACCCTGGACGCGGACGTGATCGGCGACGACGCCGGTTACATCACCGACGGCCTGACCGGCATCTACGTGCAGGTGATCGACGAGCAGCCGGTGGCGATCCAGCTGCCGGCCTCCGTGGTGCTGGAAGTGATCGAGACGCCGCCGGAACTGAAGGGTGGCACCGCCACCAAGCGCCCGAAGCCGGCCAAGCTCAACACCGGCATCGAGATCATGGTGCCGGAGTACATCGTCAACGGCGAGCGCGTGCTGGTGAACACCGCCACCGGCGAATTCGCCGGCCGTGCCGACTAAGCACCCTGCGCCGATCGTCTGCCGATCGCTGCCTGCGGCAAGTTCGCCGCAGGCAGCAAGCGGCGCATCGCTGACAGCAGTTGTGTAGAGCCGAGCCCGCGCTCGGCTGCGGTGGGTTGGACAGGTGCTGCAGCCGAGCGTGGGCTCGGCTCTACAGGAAACTTACGGCTGTTTCGCACCGAAGTTGCCGCAGCCATGGTACTGGCGGGTACCGACAGTCAGCATCGCCTTGGCCTCGAATGCCTCGCCGCTCATGTCATCCTGGCAGGTGGTGCGCTGGAAGCTGAGCTTGACGTCGGTGCCGTCGGACGCCTTGCCGCTCCATCCATCAGCGCCCTGGGTGGGCCTGGCCACGTCAAAGCGGCGCTCGCCGTAGTCAACTTCCACCTGCAGGCCCGGCATATCGCCATCGACGACTGCTAGCCATCCAGGTTCATTGCCGGTGGCACGGAACGCGGCATTGCCGGCGCTGCCATCGCCTTCGGTGGCTTCCACCGCATGGCACTCGCGATCCGGCTCGCCCTTCAGGCTCAGCAGGCCATCATCGCTGCCCTTGGTCCAGAAGCTGTTGCCAAGGCCATCGCTGTACTTGGCGCCGGATGCCGCGCGCTCGGAGGTCATGGCGAAGCGACGCTCGCCGATCACCAGCGTGGCAGCATCCTCGCCATTGAAGGTCGCGCCCACACTCAGATCACCACACTGGTAGGCGGTCTCGCTGCCACCTTCCGTGTTGGCGCTCGGCTGCAGCGTGGCAGGCGAGGCGTCATTGCTGCCCGCCGCGGGTGCCTGGGCCGGCTGGCACGCGGCCAGGACCAACCCCAGGGACGCTGCCAACAGACTGGGAACTACACGCATGGCTCGACTCCTTGTCGACACTACAGGAATGCTCGACCCTACCACCTCGCGGTGAGCGGGGCCTGAAAACGGCCTGACCGCACTCATGCGGCCAGCACCGCCATCGACAGCAGCTGCGCGCCACTGCCGCCGGAACTGCAGGTCCAGACCCGCAACAGGCGCAGCTTCAGTTCGCGCTCGCGGCCCTGCTGCCAGACCGACATCCGCACGTTGCTGGACAGCAGTGCCAGCCGACCACACAGCAGCGTTTCAACGGCGTGCAGCTGCAGGCCTCGCACCTGCAGGCTACCCGCCAACCAATCACCCAGCCACGGCAGATCGAGCATGCGGCCACCGTGGCCGTCCATCATGAACAAGGCTGGCGATACCAGCGCGTTCAACGCATCGTGATTGTTCTCCAGCAGCGCTGCGCACAGGCGCTGCTCCAGCGCCAACAACTGCTGCTCATGCAGATCTTCAACGATGTTCCGTTCCATCCACGGTTCCTCCCGGCATCGGCCGGCGCCTGCGCAGGCGCTGCGCGATCCACTGCCGCGCGCCCTGCACCACTACATAGAAGACCGGCACGAAGAACACCGCCAGCACGGTCGCACTGACCATGCCGCCGAACACACCGGTTCCAATCGCCTGCTGGGTTTCCTTCGACGCGCCCTGCGCCAGCATCAGCGGCACCACGCCCAGCGCGAACGCCAGCGAGGTCATCACGATCGGGCGCAGGCGCAGCCGCGCCGCCTCCAGCGCTGCTTCAACCAGACCGCGCCCCTGCTGCTGCAGCTGGCGCGCGAATTCGACGATGAGGATCGCGTTCTTCGCCGACAGCCCGATCACGGTGATCATGCCGACCTTGAAGAACACGTCGTTGGGCATGCCGCGCAACAGCACCGCGGCGACCGCGCCAAGCAGGCCCAGTGGCACCACCAGCAGCACCGCCAACGGAATCGACCAGCTCTCGTACAGCGCGGCAAGCACCAGGAACACCACCAGCATCGACAACAACAGCAGCCACGGCGCCTGCGCCCCCGACTCACGCTCCTGCAGCGACTGGCTGGTCCACTGCAGGGCAAAACCGGACGGCAGCTTTTCGGCCAACCGCTCCATCTCCGCCATGGCCTGGCCGGTCGACACGCCAGAGGCCGGGGCGCCGGACAGGTTCAGCGCCGGGAAGCCAAGATAGCGCTGAAGCTGCAACGGCGCTTCGGTCCAGTGCGGGGTGACCAGCTCGGACAACGCCACCATGCCGCCCTCGCTGTTGCGCACGTACAGCTTCAGCACGTCTTCCAGCTCCATCCGGTGCGGCGCATCGGCCTGCAGGATCACCTGCTGCAGCCGTCCCTTGTTGGGGAAGTCGTTGACGTACTGCGAGCCCATGGCTGCCGACAGCGTGCTGCTGATCTGCTCGAAGCCCACGCCCATTGCCTCGGCCTTGGCCCGGTCGATGTCCAGCCGCACGCTGGTGCCGGCCGGCAGGCCATCGGCATGCACCTCCGACAGCAGCGGGCTGGCTTCGGCCAGCTTCAGCAGCTGCTGCAGGGCCGCGCGCAGTTCGGCCTGGCCCTGCCCGGTGCGCGCCTGCAGCGCCAGCGAGAAGCCGGACGAACGTCCCAGGCTGTCGATGGCCGGCGGCATCACGCTCATCACCTCGCCCTCGGCAATCGTGGCCATCGCCTGCTGCGCGGCCTCCACCTCACCGGCCGCGGTTGCGCCTGCGCGCTCACCCCAGTCCTTCAGCATGGTGTAGGTCAGCGCCGCACTCGGGCCGGAACCGGAAAAGCTGTAGCCGAGGATCGACTGGTTGGAGCCGATGCCCGGACGCGAGGCCACGTGCCGTTCGTAGGCTTCGACCACGGCCAGCGTACGCTCGGCCGTCGCCTCGGCCGGCAGCTGGATCGAGGTCATGAAATAGCCCTGGTCTTCTTCCGGCAGGAATGCGCCCGGCAGCCAGTGCAGGCCCAGCAGCAACGCCGCCACCAGTGCGGCGAACACGCCCATCACCCGCCCGCTCCGCTGCAGCACCGTCGCCACACCACGCTGGTAATGCCCGGTCATCCGCTCGAAGCCCCGGTTGAAGGCGCCGAACAGCCCGCCGCGACCGTGATGGCCGTGGTTGGCCTGGCGCAGCAGGGTCGCGCACAGCGCCGGCGTCAGGCTCAGGGCCAGCAGCGCCGAGAACAGGATCGACACCGCCATCGCCACGGTGAACTGACGGTAGATCGCGCCCACCGAACCGCTGGCGAACGCCATCGGGATGAACACCGCGGTCAGCACCAGGGTAATGCCGATCACTGCGCCGGTCAGTTCACGCATCGCCTTGATGGTGGCCTCGCGCGGCGGCAGGCCCTCCTCGGCCATGATCCGCTCCACGCCCTCGACCACCACGATCGCGTCGTCGACGATGATGCCGATGGCCAGCACCATGCCGAACATGGTCAGCACGTTGATCGAGAAGCCCAGCGCCAGCATCACCGCGAACGTACCCAGCAGCGCGATCGGTGCGACCAGCGCCGGGATCAGCGTGTAACGCCAGTTCTGCAGGAACAGGTACATCACCGCGAACACCAGCAGCATCGCCTCCAGCAGGGTCTGCACCACCTTCTGGATCGATATCTTCACGAACGGCGCGGTGTCGAACGGGATGCTCGCTTCCACCCCGCGCGGCAGCAGCGGCGCCAGCTCAGCCATGCGCTCACGCACCGCCGCAGCGGTACGCACCGCGTTCGCGCCCGGGCGCAGCTGCACGCCGGCGGCGGTGGCTGGATGGCCGTCCTCGCGGGTGCCCCAGGCATAGCTCTGCGCGCCCAGCTCGACGCGGGCGACATCACCCAGCACCACCCGTGAACCGTCGGCGCCGGCACGCAGTACGATCGCCGCGAACTGTTCCGGCGTGGACAACTGGCCGTCGGCACTGAGCGGCACGGTGATGCGCTGGCCTGGAACACCCGGCGAATCACCAATGCGTCCTGGCGAAATCTCCAGGTTCTGCTGTTCGATGGCGGTTGCCACATCGCCCATGGTCAGGCCGTAGCCGGTCAACCGGGTCGGGTCCAGCCACACGCGCATCGCCTGCTCGGCACCGAACAACTGCACGCGGCCGACGCCATCGATACGGCGCAGCTCTTCGATGATGTTGCGCGCCATGAAATCGCCCAGCGCGGCCTCGCTGACGCTGGCATCGGGCGAACGCAGGCCGACCAGCATCAGGAAGCCGGAATCAGCGGCCTCCACGAACAGGCCGTTCTGGCGCACGCTGCGCGGCAGCCGCGGTTCGATCGCCTTGATCCGGTTCTGCACGTCCACCTGCGCCAGCTCCGGATTGGTGCCGGGCTTGAAGGTGGCAGTGATCGACGCTTCGCCGGACGTGTCCACCGACGACTCGAAGTACAGCAGGTGCTTGACGCTGGACAGCTCGCGCTCGATCAGGCCAACCACGGCATCATTCAGCGTCTGCGGGCTGGCACCCGGGTAGCTGGCATAGATGCTGACGCTGGGCGGGGCGACTGCTGGATAGCGCTCCACCGCCAGCCGCGGGATCGCCAGCACGCCGGCCAGGATGATGAAGATCGCCAGCACCCAGGCGAACACCGGGCGATCGATGAAGAAACGTGCCATGTTGGATTTCCCTGGAGGGACCGGCCCCGGAAAGGCTCAGCCCTTGCTGCCGGCCTGCACTGCACCGGCGCTGGCGACCGGCATCTGCCAGTCGCGCGCATCGACCACCACACCTTCCTGCAGGCGCTCCTGGCCCTCGACCACCACCTTCTCGCCGGCCTTCAGGCCCGTGCGCACCAGCCACTGGCGATCGACACTGCCGTCCACTTCCAGCGTGCGGATCACCGCCTTGCCGTCCGCGCCGATCACCCAGGCATAGGCCTGGCCACCGGCGCTGCGCAGCACCGCCTGCTGTGGCACGGTCAATGCACTGGCCGGCGCGCCACGTGGCACCCTCGCGCGCACGTACATACCGGGCAGCAGCTGCCGCTGCGGGTTGTCGACCAGGATGCGCAGGATGACATCACCGGTTCGCGCATCGACATTGATGCCGGAGAACAGCAGCTGGCCGCGTTCGGGCAGTGGCTTGCCGCTGGCACCGATGATCGTCACCGGCAGCTCGCCGCCACCGGCGGCACTGCGCTGCAGAGACTCCAGCTGCGCCGCCGGTTGGCGCACATCGACGTAGACCTGGTCGATCTGCTGCACCACCGCCATCGGCTCGGCATCGGCCACGCCGACCAGCGCACCTTCGGTCACCAGCGCCTGGTCGATACGGCCGGCAATCGGCGCACTGACCGTGGCATAGCGCAGGTCGAGCTGGCGACGGGCCAGGATCGCGCGCGCTTCGTTCACCGCGGCACGGGCCTGTTCGTACTCGGCACTGGCATCGTCGCGATGCTGCTGGCTGACGGCCTGTGCGGCGGCCAGTGCATGCAGGCGCTGCGACTGCACGCGGCTGCGGCCCAGCGCCGCTTCGCTGCGCTGAAGGGCTGCCAGTGCCGAATCAACATCTGCACGGAACGCCGCCGGATCGATCTGGAACAGGGCCTGGCCGGCGCTCACTTCTGCGCCCTGGTCGAACAGGCGGCGCTGCACGATGCCGCCCACCTGGGCACGGATCTGTGCGGTGCGCACGGCAGCCACGCGGCCGGGCAGTTCGTCATCGCGCTGTACCACCTGCGGGCCGACGGTGACCACGCTGACACGCGGTGCGGCTTCGGGAGTGGCTTCGGGGGTTGAGCAGGCCGTCATGGCCAGGGCGAGGGCCGCGATCAACGCGACCGGAGTCCTGAAGGTTCTCATTGCTGTGCACAATGCCGCGCAGGCGGCGGATAGGTTCTGAAGCGCGCAGTGTGCGTGGCAATGATGGGGTTTCGATGGAGGAACTGTGGAGATACGATGGAGGCAAGCACCTTACGGCCCCGCCCCTGCATGCATGCCTCCCCCGCCCTCGCCGCCCTGGTCCTGATCGTCGAGGATGAGGCCGAGATCGCCGATATTCTCAGCGCCTACCTGGAACGCGAAGGACTGCGCACGCTGCGCGCGGCCGATGGCCATAGCGCACTGGACCTGCATCGCAGCGCCCGCCCCGACCTGGTCCTGCTCGATGTACAGCTGCCACGCCTGGATGGCTGGAGCGTGCTGACCCAGCTGCGCCAGCGTGGTGAGACGCCGGTGATCATGCTGACCGCGCTGGACCAGGACCTGGACAAGCTGACCGCGCTGCGCATGGGTGCCGACGACTACGTGGTCAAGCCGTTCAACCCGGCCGAGGTGGCGGCGCGCGTGCGCGCGGTGCTGCGGCGTACGCTGCGCGCCTCGCGCGTGGACGCGCCCACTGCGCTGCGCGTCGGCCCGCTGCTGATCGACTCGGCCACCCACGCCGTGCACGTGGAGGGCGAAGGCTATAGTCACGAAGTGCTGCTCACGCTCACCGAGTTCAAGCTGCTGCACTGCATGGCGCTGGCACCGACCCGCATCTTCAGCCGCAGCGAGCTGATGCACGAATGCCTGCCGGAAAGCGAAGCGCTGGAGCGCACTGTCGACAGCCATGTCAGCAAGCTGCGCCGCAAGCTGGACGAAGTGGGCATGGTCAATGTTCCGGCCAGTGTGCGCGGCGTCGGCTACCGGTTGATGGCTGACCGCTGATGGCCCGACTGCGCCGTTCCGGGCTCAGCCGCCACATCATCGTCTCGATGTCGCTGATGGTGATCGGCGTCATCGTGATGATGATCCTGTCGTCGTGGCTGCTGTACGCGGTGCTGGTCGAGTTCTTCCCCGGAAGTACCGAAGAGCCGGAAAGCTGGCTGCCGACCGGGCCGGAGCTGGCATGGAT
Organism: Stenotrophomonas sepilia; assembly: GCF_003244875.1. Lineage (GTDB taxonomy): Bacteria > Pseudomonadota > Gammaproteobacteria > Xanthomonadales > Xanthomonadaceae > Stenotrophomonas > Stenotrophomonas sepilia. Next base: position 10,005 of record NZ_LXXZ01000094.1, on the reverse strand, counting down.
GGTGGGCGTGATCCTGACCGGCCTGGCGCTGGCCATCGCCGCCTCGTTCCGCCTCGCCCACCGCATCCTGTCGCCGTTGAATTCGCTGGTGGACAGCGTGCGTGCGCTCGCCAGCGGTGACCTTGGGGCGCGCGCCAGCGTCGAGGAGAATTCTCCGGGCGAAGTGGCAACCCTGGTTGAGGACTTCAATGCGATGGCGCGCCGCCTGCAGCACATGGAGAGCGAGCGCGCGATGTGGCATGCGGCCATCGCACATGAGCTGCGTACTCCGGTGACGATCCTGCGCGGCCGCCTGCAGGGACTGGCCGAGGGCGTGTTCCAGCCGGACGAGTCGCAGTTCCGCAGCCTGCTCGCCCAGGTCGAAGGGCTGTCGCGACTGATCGAAGATCTGCGCGTGCTGAGCCTGTCCGACAATGCGCGGCTGGACGTGCGTCGCGCACGCACCGACGTGGTGGCCGAGGTGCATTCGGTGATGACGCTGGTCGACCCGCAGTTCCGCGCTGCGGGCTTCGTGCTGGAACTGGAAACCAGCCGCGAGGAACACAACGCGCACTGTGATCCCACGCGCCTGCGCCAGGCGCTGCTGGCGCTGCTGGAAAACGCGCGTCGCTATGCCAGCCCAGGCAAGGTGCGGATCGCCGTGCATAACACGCCGGGCCATGTGCAGGTGGCCATCGAGGATGAAGGCCCGGGCATCGATCCCGGACTGCATGCCGACATCTTCACTCCGTTCATGCGCGCCGACGGCTCACGTTCGCGCCAGGGCGGTGGCAGCGGGCTCGGCCTGGCGGTGGTCAAGGCCATCGCCGATGCACATGGTGGCCATGCTTACTGCACGCCCGGCAGCTGCGGCGGCAGCCGTTTCGTCATCGAACTGCCGCGCCAGTAGCCGGACCAGCGGCCTGCGTGCGCAGGTGTGCTCCCAGCGCGGCCAGATTGGCGTCGATCGCATCCATTTCCTCACGCTGCTGCGCCGGCAACTGCTGGCGAAGCTGCACACGCAATGCCTGCCATGCCGGTACCGCGTGCGCACTGGCAGTGGCCACGGCCGCAGACAGCAGTACCTGCTCGTCGCCCAGCGGCAACCCATAGCCGCCGTCCTGCAGCAGCGTCCCCGGGCGCAACCACTGCCCACTCTGCGCCAGCAGGCCGCGCAGGCTGCGGGTTTCCGCGCTGTTGGCAGCAGCCAGCAGCTGCCGCTTGAGCACATCGCGTGCCCGCAGCTCGGCACGCCGCTGTGCGGCCTGTTCCAGCAACAGCAGGCCGGCACTGGCGCGCAGGTCGCCCTTCAGCAGCCACGGTGCCCGTTGTTCTGCCGGCAGCTTCAACCAGCCGCGCACATCGCGCGCGGGCAAGCTCAGCTGGGTCGCTGCCACTGTGAACAACTGCTGATAGTGGTCGCGCGCGGAAGCGAAGTAATAGCCCTGTGCCTGCGCGGCGTTGCGGTCCGTGAGTACCCGCTCGTCGAGCATCCCCAGCCGCGCCAGCCGGCGCTTGAGGCCGCGCGGGCTCAGCTGGGCCAGCCCGGCCTCGCCCAGCCGCGGCACTCCGGCCTGCAGCAGCTTGGCGGTCTCCACCGCACAGTTGTTGCTGACGAAGTAATAGCGCCCGTCATAGCTCCAGTGCACCTGGGCGGTGCGCTCGAGCAGGCTGGCGATCTCATCGCGCTGCAGCCGCAATGGCAGCGACTGCAGGCCGCGCAGTTCGACCTTGGTGTACTCGTCCACCACCTGCTGCAGCGGCAGCACGAACAGCCGCGACGGGTAGCCGCCGGTCAAGCCGCGCCAGTTGGATATCTGCACGTCGCCCACGAACGCGCGGAAGGACAGCACGCGGTGGTGTTCGAGATCCAGCCTGCAGTCCGGCCCCGGTGCGCGCCCGGGCCTGCAGATCACCAATCGCAGCATGCTGTGGCCCCAGCGGCTCATCGGCTGCGCGCTGCCTTCGGCGAACAGGTAATCCACGGCGTAGACACGCGCGGGGTCGAGCTGCAGCAGCGATGCCGCCCCCTCTTCCGATTCGGCCTGCAGCAATGGCAACGCGGTCGCGCAGTGCGACTGCGGCAGCGATGGCGGGGTTCCGAAATGGGCCTGGTACCACCGCGCCAGTGCCGGGCGCCGGCAGGCGAACTCGCTGTCGAGCACGAAATGCTCGGCGTTCACTGCCAGGTACTCGGCCGGGTCCTTCAGTTCATACGCATCGGGGCTGCGGTCACGGAAGTCGTTGTCGCCACGGCCGAGATGCCAGGGCTTGCGCTGCCAACCCGCGAGGTCACGCCATCGCATGCTCTGCGACCAGTTCGCACCGCCACGGTCGGCGACGTGCGTCAGTTCGTGTACCAGCGCGCTGCGGCGTGCGCGCCGGGCGCCCGGCGCACTGTCGCCCAGCAGACTCCGGCGCAGCGCGATACGGCCAGCGAAGGTGCGGCCATGCACATCGGCCGGCAGGTCATCCGTCCAGCGCACCCGTACCTGCGCCGGCAACGCAGCCAGCAGGCCGTCCGGCAATAGTGACTGCACGTCGGCCAGGGTCTGGCTGGCGAGCCGCTGCTGCGCCGGATCGAGACCGGACGGATCAAGCTGCAGGCGATCAGCTGCAGACGCGACGTGGGCGGTCAGCAGTAGAGCCACGCCAAGCGTGGCGGCGTTCCGTGCAGATGTCATGGAATTGCCGGCCAGCGGCCGGCACTACCCGAAGGCCGGATCAACGCGCCAGCAGTGTGCGGGCCAGTTCCAGGTCGCTCTGCTGCTGCGCGGCGGCGCTCTGCTCACGCAGGTGGGCCAGTGCGGCCTGCAGGCGGGCGCCACGGATCTGGCCGTCGCTGGCAACGAACGCAGCGGCATCGTCGCGCGCGGCCAGCACCACCTTGTCGTCACCCGAGCTGCTGCCCGAGGAGCCGGAGGAAGCACCGGTGGCAGAACCGGCCGAGGTGCCGGCGAAGCTGGAAGCAAAGCCGGCCAGCGGCAGGGACAGCAGGGCGAGCAGCAGAAGCGGACGGGTCATCGGTTCGAAGCCGGTTGTGAGGATGGGTGGAGCGTAACGGGTGGGTGAAGGATTTGCCCGGCTCAGGCGTCAAACAGCTTGCCGGGATTCAGCCGCGCTTGGGGATCGAACGCGCGTTTGACCGCCTTCATCAGCGCGATTTCGGCCGGGCCGCGGGTGCTGTCCAGGTAGCCCTTCTTGACCAGGCCGATGCCATGCTCGGCCGAGATGCTGCCATCGAAACGCGCCAGCACCTGCGCCAGCAGCTTGGTGACGTGCTCGCACTGCGCCACGAAATCGGCGTCACTGGTGTCGTCGGGCTTGAGCACGTTGATATGCAGGTTGCCGTCGCCGATGTGGCCGAACCAGACCACGTCGAAGTGCGGGTAGGCTTGCCCGATCAGCGCCTGGGTCTCGGCCAGGAACGCCGGCATCGCCGAGATCCGTACCGAGACGTCGTTCTTGTAGGGTTTGTAGCGCGCCAGCGATTCGGTGATGCCTTCGCGCAGGCGCCACAGCTGGGCGGCCTGGGCGTCGCTGGCACTGATCACCCCGTCGCTGACCCAGCCGTTGCCCATGCAGTCCTCGAAGGCCGCCATCGCCGCCGCTTCCTGCGCTTCGTCGTTGGCGGCGAACTCGGTGACCACGTAGTACGGGTGCACCTCGTCGAACGGCGCCTGCGCGCCGTGCGCCAGCACATGTTCCAGCGCGCGGTCGGTGAAGAACTCGAAGGCCTGCAGCTGCAGGCGCGCGCGGAACGCGGCGAACACCTGCATCAGCACTTCGAAGCTGGGTACGGCCAGCAGCATCACGTTGCTGGCCGGCGGCGGATCGGTCAGCTTCACCGTCGCCTCGACGATCACCCCCAACGTACCTTCCGAACCAATCAGCAGCTGGCGGAAGTCATAGCCGCTGGAGTTCTTGATCAGGCCCTTGTTGAGCTCGAGCAGTTCGCCACTGGCGGTGACCACCTTCAGCCCGGCGATCCACTCGCGGGTGTTGCCGTAGCGGATCACGCGGATGCCGCCGGCATTGGTGGCGATGTTGCCGCCGATCGTGCACGAGCCGCGCGCGGCGAAATCCACCGGGTAGATCAGGCCGTGGTCCAGCGCGGCGTTGTGCACGGCTTCCAGCGGCATGCCGGCCTGCACCACCAGGGTGCGGTCGACCGCGTCGTAGGCCAGTGCCTTGTTCATCCTCTCCAGGCTGAGCACCAGCTCGCCGTTGGCCGCCACCGCGCCACCCGAGAGGCCGGTGCGGCCGCCCGACGGCACCACCGCCACGCCCTCGGCGGCACTCCAGCGCATCACCGCCTGTACCTCCTCGACCGTGGCCGGCAGTGCGACCGCCAACGGCGCAGGCGTCCAGCGCCGGGTCCAGTCGCGCCCGTAATGCTCCAGGTCGGCCGGGTCGGTCTTCAGCTTCAGGCCGGGACAGGCCTGCTGCAGCGAGGCAATGCGGGAATCGGTCATGACGGTCCAGCGCGGGGCGTGAAGAACGGGCAAGCGTGCCAGCGGCACGCGCCAGCGTCCAGCCCCGCAGCCGGGCCGATAGCTACGGATGCAACCAATTGCGCACTGCACCATGAGCGCCGTGATCTGGCATAGTGGTCAGCCCCTGTCCCACTGGCCGTGTTGCCCCATGTCGCCGAAGAAGACCTCGTTCCCGAAGCAGGATATCCGCGTGCTGTTGCTGGAGGGGGTCAGCCAGACCGCCGTGGAGGTGTTCAGCGCCGCCGGCTACAGCCAGATCGAAGCGCACACCAAGGCGCTGCCCGAGGACGAATTGAAGGCACGCATCGCCGAGGCGCACATCGTCGGCATCCGCTCACGCACCCAGCTCAGCGCCGAGGTGCTGGCCGAGGCCAAGCGACTGATCGCGGTGGGCTGCTTCTGCATCGGCACCAACCAGGTCGACCTGGATGCGGCCGAACTGGCCGGCATCCCGGTGTTCAATGCGCCCTATTCCAACACCCGCAGCGTGGCCGAGCTGGTGATCGCCGAGGCGATCATGCTGACCCGCGGCATCCCGCAGAAGAACGCCGAATGCCATCGCGGCGGCTGGTCGAAGTCAGCCAGCGGCAGCCATGAAGTGCGCGGCAAGACGCTGGGCATCATCGGTTATGGCCACATCGGCACCCAGGTCGGCGTGCTTGCCGAATCGCTGGGCATGCAGGTGATCTTCCACGACGTGGAAACCAAGCTGGCGCTGGGCAATGCGCGTGCAGCGGCCAGCCTGGACGACCTGCTGGCACGCGCCGACATCGTCACCCTGCACGTGCCGGAGACGCCGGCCACGCAGTGGATGATCGGCAGCACCGAGCTGGCGAAGATGCGCAAGGGCGCGCACCTGATCAACGCCGCCCGCGGCACCGTGGTCGACATCGATGCGCTGGACGCTGCGCTGGCCAGCGGCCACGTCGGTGGTGCCGCGCTGGACGTGTTCCCGGTTGAACCGAAGGGCAACGGCGATATCTTCGAGTCGCCGCTGACCCGCCACGACAACGTGATCCTGACCCCGCACGTGGGCGGCAGCACGCTGGAAGCGCAGGACAACATCGGCGTGGAAGTGGCGGCCAAGCTGGTGCGCTACAGCGACAATGGCAGCACCCTGTCGGCGGTCAACTTCCCGGAAGTGACCCTGCCCGAACACGAGGACAGCCTGCGCCTGCTGCACATCCACCAGAACGTGCCGGGCGTGCTGTCCAGGGTCAACGAGATCTTCTCGCGCCACAACGTCAACATCGACGGCCAGTTCCTGCGTACCGACCCGAAGGTGGGCTACGTGGTGATCGACATCACCGCCAGCGAGGCACAGGCCGCCGCCGTGCGCGACGAGCTGGCCGGCATTCCAGGAACGTTGCGTACGCGCATCCTGTATTGACGCGCGCTGTATTGACGCGCGTCCCGCCTTGCACGTGTAGAGCCGAGCCCATGCTCGGCTGCGGTTCCGGCCTGCATCGAGCCGAGCATCGGCTCGGCTCTACAGGTTGCTAGCGCGCCAACCACCGGCGCGCCATGCGTTGCATGGATTCATCCGATTCGGGGTCGGCCGCGACTTCGGTCACCGCCCGCCAGGCCAGGTCGAGCGATTCCTCGCTGAGCACGAAGGCCTCGCCACCCAGCGCCCGGATCACGAAACGCACGTCGTAGTGCCAGTGCCCCGGCACGTCCTTGCGCTCGGGAATCCAGTGCTTGTCCAGATCGAAGATGGCCGGGTCTTCCAGTACCAGGCCGCTCAGGCCGGACTCCTCCTCGGCTTCCTTCAGCGCCACCTGCGCCAGATCACGGTCGCCGTCGGCGTGACCGCCCAGCTGCAGCCAGCGCTGCAGCTTTCGGTGATGGGTGAGCAGCAGGCGCTGGCCGTCGGCACTGACCAGCCAGCAGCTGGCGGTGAAATGCCCGGCCAGCCGTTCGCGACGGAACGGATCTTCTGGATCGTCCAGCAATGTGCCGAATTCGGCAGCCAGTGCGTCGTGGGCGGGCTCGCGGCGGGCATAGTCCCGCAACAGGCCGCGTAGGCGATCGTCAAGCACGGCAAGGGTTTCGGCGGTCTGGCGCATGAATGGGGGCGGTTCGGAAAAATACTGCTCATTATCGCCGTTCATTGTTGCGATTGCGCTTGTGCGTTGGCTTCAGCTTTGGCTAAGGTACAGCGGGCCGTTCGCACGGCCTTCACCGTTCAAGGTTGCCGGCAACGTATCGGCGGCCCACCCCATCCGATCATTAGGAAGTACTGCATGCTGAAAGCTCTGTTGAGGGTCAAGCCGGTCCAGCCGGCCGGGCACGTCGATGCCGGCGAACCCATCGAAGGCAGCCTGGACGGCGAAGCCACGCTGAAACGGACCCTCACGGCTAAACACCTCATCCTGCTTGGCGTGGGTGCGGTGATCGGCGCTGGTATCTTCGTGCTGACCGGCCAGGCCGCGGCCAACCACGCCGGCCCGGCGGTGATGCTGTCGTTCGTGCTGGCCGGCTTCGCCTGCGCCCTGGCGGGCCTGTGCTACGCCGAGTTCGCGGCGATGATGCCGGTCTCCGGCAGTGCCTACTCCTATTCGTATGCCACCCTCGGCGAAGGCATGGCCTGGTTCATCGGCTGGTGCCTGGTGCTGGAGTACCTGTTCGCCTCGGCGTCGGTCGCGGTGGGCTGGTCGGCCTACCTGATCAGCTTCATCACCACCACGCTGCACATGCCCTTCCCGGACCTGCTCAGCGCCGCGCCCATCGCCTGGACCGGCAGCGAGTTCGTCTCCTCCGGCAAGCTGTTCAACCTGCCGGCGGTGCTGATCGTGGCGGCGGTGTCCGGCCTGCTGTACGTGGGCGTGACCCAGTCGGCGTTCGTCAACGCCATCATCGTGGCGATCAAGGTCACCGTCATCTGCCTGTTCATCGGCATCGGCGCGGCCCACATCGATCCGGCCAACTGGCAGCCCTTCATTCCGGAAAACACCGGCGTGCCGGGTGAGTTCGGCTGGAGCGGCATCTTCCGCGCGGCCACCATCGTCTTCTTCGCCTACATTGGTTTCGATGCGGTCTCCACCGCCGCCGGCGAAACCAAGGATCCCCAGCGCAACATGCCGATCGGCCTGCTCGGCTCGCTGGCCGTGTGCACCATCGTCTACATCATCGTCTGCGCGGTGCTGACTGGCATGATGCCGTACCACCTGCTGGGCACCGACAAGCCGGTGGCCACCGCGCTGGAGCCCTACCCGACCCTGTCCTGGCTGAAGACCCTGGTCGAGATCGGCGCCATCGCCGGCCTGTCCTCGGTGGTGCTGGTGATGATGATGGGCCAGACCCGCATCGCCTACACCATTTCCCGCGACGGCCTGCTGCCGAAGTTCTTCGGCAAGGTCCACGCTCGTTTCCGCACGCCCTATTGGGCCACGATCGTGGTCGGCGTGATCGCCGCCGCACTGGCCGGCCTGGTGCCGCTGAACGTGCTGGGCGAACTGGTCTCGATGGGTACCCTGCTGGCTTTCGCCACGGTCTGCATCGGCGTGCTGGTGCTGCGCTATACCAAGCCGGAGATCCATCGCCCGTTCCGCGTGCCGGCGGTGTGGATCATCTGCCCGCTTGGCGCTGCGGCCTGCCTGTTCCTGTTCTGGCAGGCGTTCGTGGTGCACTGGCACCTGTTCGTCGGCTGGACCGTGCTGGGCATGCTGATCTATCTCGGCTATGGCATGCGCAACAGCAAGCTGGCCAAGTCACCCTGATCCGCCTACGGGCCGGCCCTGTGCCGGCCCGTCCGTTTTCCCCGCGCGCCAGACACGGCGCGCTTCGACAAGACCACCACACATGTTCAAGCAACTGTGGGCCACCAAGCACCCGCATGCCGCCCATGAAGACGCCAACGGCCTGAGCCTGCGCCGCCACCTCGGCCCCTGGGGCCTGACCGCCCTCGGCATCGGTGCCGTGATCGGCGGCGGCATCTTCGTCATCACCGGCCAGGCCGCCGCCAACCACGCCGGCCCCGCGATCATGCTGTCGTTCGTGCTGGCCGCCATCTGCTGCGCCTTCTGCGCGCTGGCCTACGCCGAGTTCGCCTCGATGGTGCCGGTCTCCGGCAGCGCCTATACCTATACCTACGCCACCTTCGGCGAACTGTCGGCCTGGTTCATCGGCTGGATGCTGGTGCTCGAATACGGCGTCTCTGCGTCGGCGGTGGCGGTCAGCTGGACCGGCTATTTCCTCAGCCTGCTCAGCCAGTTCGACATCCATCTACCGGCGGCGCTGGTCAGTGCCCCACTCGATGCACAGCTGCGCCCCACCGGCGCGATCGCCAACCTGCCGGCCGCTGCGCTGGTACTGCTGCTGACCTGGCTGTGCTACGTCGGCATCAGCAAGTCATCGGCAATGAACATGGCGATGGTCGTGCTCAAGACCGGCCTGATCCTGCTGGTCATCGTGGTCGGCTGGAAGTATGTGGACACCAGCAACTGGACCCCGTTCATTCCCGCCAACGAAGGCCCCGGCAAGTACGGCATGGAAGGCGTACTGCGTGGCGCGGCGATGGTGTTCTTCGCCTACATCGGCTTCGAGGCGGTGTCGGTGGCGGCGCAGGAATCGAAGAATCCGCAGCGCGACATGCCGATCGGCATGATGCTGTCGCTGGTGGTCTGCACCGTGCTCTACATCGCGATGGCGGCGGTGATGACCGGCCTGGTGCCGTTCCAGCTGCTGGGCACCGACGAACCGGTGGTGACCGCGGTGGCCGCGCATCCGCAGCTGGGTTGGCTGCGCTGGGTGGTCGAGGTCGGCGCGCTGGTCGGCCTGTCCTCGGTGGTACTGGTGATGATCATCGGCCAGCCGCGCATCTTCATGATCATGGGGCGCGACGGCCTGCTGCCGCCGGTGTTCACCAGGATCCACCCCAAGTACCGCACCCCGCACATCAACACGGTGATCACCGGCATCGGCATCGCGCTGCTGGCGGCGCTGTTTCCGCTGGACATCCTTGGCGAGCTGACCTCGATGGGCACGCTGATCGCGTTCGCGGCGGTGTGTGCCGGCGTGCTGATCCTGCGCCGCACCCAGCCGGACCTGCCGCGCCCGTTCCGCATGCCGATGGCCTGGCTGATCTGCAGCCTGGGCGTGCTGAGTTGCCTTGCCCTGCTGTCGGCGATGACGATGCACAACTGGATGCTGATGGGCGTCTGGACCTTCGTCGGTTTCGTGATCTATTTCTGCTACGGCTTCAGGCACAGCCGTCTGCGGGGTAAGTGAGGTTTTCTGCATTGCAGGGCCTGCGGCCCTGCACCCGCCTTTGAAGCCGGAGCAACGGCAAGAGCGGGACTGTGGGTTTGGCGGGGAGGCATGGGTTCGCGGGGGACGCCGCAAGTACGTCCATGTAGGCTTGGCAGCCGCATCCATGCGGCTGACACCCCGCACTCCGACACCGCCCCACCTCTGACAGATTCCGGCGGCTGTTGGTAGGTGTCGACCTTGGCCGACACATCTGTCAGATATCGAATGAATCCGGGGTCAGATCCGTTTTCCTGCGGAAAACGGATCTGATCCCAAG